>NZ_CAUUKN010000001.1:0-158033 GCF_963545685.1 uncultured Streptococcus sp.
AAACTGGCCTCATGAATGTGTTTTTCTTGTGTCCCATTATAAGGGTGCAGTGCCCAGTCCTAGTGCTGTCTTTTTTCGTGCTCAAAGTCCATTTTTATGGTTTGTTTCCTGTTTCTAAAACTGCTATAATTTAAGACGTAATAGAATCTTGTGATAACTAAATTGGAGGTATATCATGACAAAAGTAGCAGTAGTATTTGCAGAAGGATTTGAAGAAATCGAAGCCTTGAGCCCAGTGGATGTCTTCCGCCGTGCAGGATTTGACTGTAGCATGTTAGGACTTGAAAGTGCGTCAGTGACTGGCTCTCATGGGATTCAAGTCGCTATGGATGGCGTATTTGATGGTAATTTTGCGGCTTACGACTTGGTGGTCCTTCCTGGAGGTATGCCTGGCTCAACTAATTTACGCGATCACCAAGCCTTGATTGCCTCTCTTCAAGCAGCTGCTAAAGCTGGAAAATATGTTGCTGCTATCTGTGCTGCACCAATTGTTCTCGAACGTGCAGGCTTGCTTGAGGGGCGTAAATTTACTTGTTTCCCAGGTGTAGAGGAACAAATTGCATCAGGCGAGCATCAAACTGACTTAGTGGTCGTGGATGGCAATATTGTCACTAGCCGTGGTGCCGGAACAGCATTAGCCTTTGCTTATGCCTTGGTTGATTTGTTGGGTGGTGATGGTCAACAGTTGGCTCATACTATGGTCTACGACAGATTGTTTAAATAATCTTATTTTGAGAGTTTTGTTCAAGAATCCTAATACATATTGTTAGAAACATTGACATGCTCTATCATCTTATGAAATGATAGAGCACGTATCATACAGAGAGCCTAGTTATAGGCTGGAGAGACCTTAGCTTAGTTTTAAGAGCTTTAGTTTTTTCTTTTCTGCTTTGACATCTCTCTTGAAAACGGTTATAATAATCACAAAATAACCTTTAAATGAGTCCAGAGAGGCTTAAAAGGTCGGACAGAGTGAAACAGCAGGGTTCTCCTGTGATTTTTTGTGCGACCTTGCCATGTGGCGAGGTTTTTTTGATAACATTTTGCAGTATAGAAAGGGTTGTCATGATTTTAATTGAAGATTTAACCATTGTGAGTCAGCGTGAGATTGCACCTCGTATTTTTGAGATGGTGCTCAAGGGAGAGATGGTTGCGGATATGCAGGTTGGTCAGTTCGTCCACCTCAAAGTGCCAGACCCAAGCAAGCTCCTTCGTCGTCCGATTTCCATTTCAGAGATTGACTACGACAAAAAAGAGGCAACCATTGTCTATCGTGTTGAACGTGAGGGGACAGCTATCCTTTCTAAGATGGTAGCTGGTCAAACTATTGACACCATGGGCCCTCAGGGAAATGGTTTTGACATTTCCTTTATTGAGGCTGGGCAGAAGGCTCTCCTCGTTGGTGGCGGTATCGGTGTGCCACCTTTGGTTGAGACGGCTAAACAGTTGAAAGCAAAGGGAGTGGAAGTCGTATCTGTAATTGGTTTTGCTACTAAAGATGCCGTTATTTTGGAGGATAAACTCAAGGCTTGTGGGGATGTCTACGTGACGACTGATGACGGTTCATACGGTATTAAGGGTTACGTTTCGACAGTCATTGATAACTTGGACTGGACACCAGATGCTGTCTACAGTTGCGGAGCTCCAGGCATGCTCAAATATGTCGACAGCAAGTTTGAAAATCATCCCCACGCCTATGTTTCTATGGAAGCTCGTATGGCTTGTGGTATGGGAGCATGCTATGCCTGTGTGGTTCACGTGAAAGGAGAGTCGGATGCCAAAAATCTTCGTGTCTGCGAGGAGGGGCCAGTCTTTCCTACCGGAAAAGTCATTGTCTAGGAGGTTGCCATGTCAGAGATGAAATCAGAAAATCGTTTAGCTATTAGCCTTCCAGGGCTCGATTTGAAAAATCCCATTATCCCAGCTTCTGGTTGCTTTGGTTTTGGTCAAGAGTATGCCAAGTACTATGATTTGGACAAACTAGGGTCCATCATGATTAAGGCAACGACTGCCAACCCTCGTTTTGGGAATCCTACGCCACGTGTGGCGGAGACACCATCAGGCATGCTTAATGCCATCGGACTGCAAAATCCAGGTGTTGATGCTGTCTTGTCTGAAAAACTCCCTTGGTTGCAGGAACATTATCCTGAGTTGCCAATCATTGCCAATGTGGCAGGATTTTCTAACGAAGAATATGCGGAAGTCTCTCACAAGATTTCCAAAGCAAGTAACGTCAAGGCAATCGAGCTTAATATCTCTTGTCCAAACGTGGACCATGGCAATAACGGTCTTCTCATCGGACAAGTCCCTGAGCTTGCCTATGAAGCCGTAAAAGCCAGTGTTTCTCATTCTGATGTGCCCGTCTATGTCAAACTAACACCAAGCGTAGCTGACATCACTAGTGTTGCCAAGGCAGTCGAAGATGCCGGTGCGACAGGATTCACTATGATTAACACCTTGGTTGGTACACGTTATGATTTGGCGACTCGCAAACCAATCATTGCCAATGGTCAAGGTGGCATGTCAGGGCCAGCTGTCTTCCCAGTAGCCCTTAAACTCATCCGCCAAGTAGCACTTGCGTCAGACCTTCCAATCATCGGTATGGGTGGCGTAGACAGTGCCGAAGCGGCTATCGAAATGTTTATCGCTGGTGCCTCAGCCATCGGTGTTGGAACAGCCAACTTCACAGATCCATATGCCTGCCCTAAAATCATCGACCGCCTCCCTGAAGTCATGGACAAGTATGGCATCACAACACTCGAAGACTTACGCAAAGAAGTTCGAACAGAGTTGTTGGGGAAATAAGGAAAGCAATGTCTTTACGATTAATATAAGACGAAGTCCTATTGTTAGGGCTTTATTTTATATACATAGCATTAGAATATATTGACAATTAGAGTTTCGGTGATATAATATATGCCATAAAATACCCAGAGGTAGCTTATGAGCGATTTATATATTCAAAGGTCCAATTATTACCTATCCTTATCCGAGCAAAGAATTATCATAAAAAATGATAATAAAGAGATTGTCAAAGAAGTCTCCATCTCACTAGTTGATAATTTGTTACTTTTTGGTAATGCACAACTAACCACCCAACTTATTAAAGCTTTGTCAAAGAACAAGGTAAATGTTTACTATTTCTCAAATGTTGGGCAATTTATTTCGAGTATTGAATCCCACAGGCAGGACGAATTTCAAAAGCAAGAGTCTCAAGCTAAGGCTTATTTTGAAGAGGATTTCCGTTTAGAAGTTGCACGGAGTATTGCCAAGACCAAGGTAAGGCATCAAATTGCCTTACTTAGAGAGTTTGATTCGGATAATCTACTGGATACTTCAGATTATTCAAGATTTGAAGATAGTGTCAATGATATTCAAAAGGCTTATTCTATTACTGAAATTATGGGTTACGAAGGTCGGATAGCGAAATCATATTTTTACTATCTGAATTTACTCGTTCCTGATGACTTCCATTTTAATGGTAGGAGTAGACGGCCTGCAGAGGATTGTTTTAACAGTGCCCTAAATTTTGGCTATAGTATCTTATATTCCTGCTTTATGGGCTTGATTAAGAAAAACGGGCTAAGCTTGGGGTTTGGGGTCATTCACAAGCATCATCAGCATCATGCGATCTTAGCCAGTGATTTAATGGAAGAATGGAGACCTATCATCGTCGATAATACGCTTATGGAGTTAATTCGAAATGGCAAACTTCTTTTAAGTCATTTTGAAAGTAGGGATCAAGACTTCATACTCACCGATGAAGGCAGAGAAATCTTTGCACGGGCTTTACGTTCAAGAATATTAGAAGTCCATCAGTATATTGAGTTAGACAAAAAACGCTATTCTTTTCTTTATACAGCTGATAGGCAAATCAAGAGTTTGATTAGGGCTTTTAGAGAACTCGACCCTAGTCTGTATGAGACAAGTTACACAGGAGGGCATTAATGGGACTTTACTTTAATCTCAGTGAAGAAGAGCGTGAGTTTGCAAAACAAAAAACCATGTTTTGTCTGATTATTTATGATATCCGAAATAACAAACGTAGACTTAAACTCTCCAAATTACTTGAGGGTTATGGCGTGAGGGTACAAAAGTCATGTTTCGAGGTGGATTTGTCAAGAAACGATTACCAGTCTCTCCTTAAGGAGATTGAAAGCTTCTACAAGGCTGATGAAGAAGATAGCATAATCGTATACGTGACAACCAAAGAAGAGGTAACTAGTTTCAGCCCTTACAATAGCGCCGAAAAATTAGACGACATTCTGTTCTTCTAGACCTTTATAGGCTTTCAATCATATGGTACAATATAGGTAAGTGTTTCCAGTAGGTCCCATATCTTGTGTCTCTAACCACTGTCTGGAGCACAAGATATGGGGATATAAACCTATCAACCTCGAGAGGGGACGGAAACCTCCCCATTCATATCTTTACCGACATGTAAAATAAGGATATAAACCTATCAACCTCGAGAGGGGACGGAAACTCGTTTTGAGAAACTGTTTAATTGTCCTGTCTGAGATATAAACCTATCAACCTCGAGAGGGGACGGAAACTTTTTAGTATAATTTGCATACAATTCTGAATAAACAGATATAAACCTATCAACCTCGAGAGGGGACGGAAACTGAAATAATTTCAGCTTTATGCTCGCTTGCCCATTCAGATATAAACCTATCAACCTCGAGAGGGGACGGAAACAATGTCCAGCCAGCAAGAAGTGCAAGAACACCCATTTCAGATATAAACCTATCAACCTCGAGAGGGGACGGAAACGCTACTGACGGTAATATTAATGTTAAAGCGTCCACAATGATATAAACCTATCAACCTCGAGAGGGGACGGAAACTATACGGTCTATCAACGTCCGAAACCGTGCCACCTACTGATATAAACCTATCAACCTCGAGAGGGGACGGAAACTTTCATGGTATAATCTCCTTGGATATTTTTGTCTAGGATATAAACCTATCAACCTCGAGAGGGGACGGAAACTGATGTAACCCAACGTTTAAACTCTTTGGCTTGTGGAAGATATAAACCTATCAACCTCGAGAGGGGACGGAAACTTTTTAGTATAATTTGCATACAATTCTGAATAAACAGATATAAACCTATCAACCTCGAGAGGGGACGGAAACAGTCAAAGCCACTACTGTTGCTACAAATTTTATCAGATATAAACCTATCAACCTCGAGAGGGGACGGAAACGTTGGGACTTTTTCAAGACCCTCTTTAACCAGTTTGATATAAACCTATTTACCTCGAGAGGGGACGGAAACGGAGTCGAGATCACAACATCACTTGGCTTAGTGTGATCGAAATAAACCTATCTACCTCGTAAGGGGACGGAAACTCTTTGATAGCTGACATAGGTGCATACGAGTATGCGGATATAAACCTATCAACCTTGCGAGGAGACGGTAACTTTTGTTTTCAGCTCCTCGAACAAATTAATCTCTGTTGAATATAAGCCGATTTACCTCGAGAGGGGACGAAAACGTTTTTAGAAGCTGTTTGATGGATAAATTTTGTTTGTGATATAAATCTATCTACCTCAAGAGGGGACGGAAACCGGATCATTCATCATATCAATAATTGTATTGTCTTGTGATATAAACCTATCTACCTCGAGAGGGGACGGAAACACTGCGATAAGCCCCAAGTTGATTGTGTTTGTGTTTGATATAAACCTATATACCTCGAGAGGGGACGGAAACATAGGCTTTTGATTTCTTGTAGCTTGGTTTTGAAGTTGGATATAAACCTATTCACCTCGCGAGGGGACGGTAACACTATAAAAACTTGTTCAATAGTGTTTGTCTCTTACCGATATAAACCTATATACCTCGAGAGGGGACTTTTTTGAAAATTTCGAAAACAGTCTTGACACCGCTTCCAGAAAGTGTTAGACTAAAAGCACATTAAGGGCGCCCCAATGAGGTGAAAAGTACTTTCAGCTATTGGGGTTTTTTCATACAAAGATGAAGGAGTCGAATGAAAAAATTAGTATTTACTTTTAAAAGGATCGACCATCCTGCACAAGATTTAGCTGTTAAATTTCATGGCTTCTTGATGGAGCAGTTGGATAGTGACTATGTTGATTATCTGCATCAGCAGCAAACAAATCCCTATGCAACCAAGGTAATTCAAGGAAGAGAAGACACACAGTGGGTCGTGCATTTACTTACAGATGACCTCGAGGATAAAGTGTTTATGACCTTATTAAAGATTAAAGAGGTGTCCTTAAACGACTTGCCTAAACTCAGTGTCGAAAAAGTTGAGATTCAAGAGTTGGGGGCAGATAAACTGTTGGAGATTTTCAATAGTGAGGACAATCAAACCTACTTTTCAATCATTTTCGAAACTCCGACAGGTTTCAAATCTCAAGGTTCCTACGTCATCTTCCCGTCTATGCGTTTGATTTTTCAAAGTTTAATGCAAAAGTATGGAAGGTTGGTTGAAAATCAGCCTGAAATTGAAGAGGATACCTTAGATTACCTATCTGAACACAGCAGCATTACGAATTATCGCTTGGAGACGAGTTATTTCCGGGTGCACGGGCAAAGAATTCCAGCCTTTAGAGGAAGGCTAACCTTTAAAGTACAAGGTGCTCAAACTCTAAAAGCTTATGTCAGAATGCTTCTAACATTCGGTGAATATTCAGGTCTTGGCATGAAAACGAGTCTCGGTATGGGAGGGATAAAGCTTGAAGAAAGAAAAGATTGATTTATTTTACGGAGCACTTTTGCATGATATCGGTAAGGTCATTCAAAGGGCGACAGGAGAACGAAAAAAACACGCCTTGGTCGGCGCGGATTGGTTTGATGAAATTGCTGATAATCAGGTCATTTCAGATCAAATTAGATATCACATGGCTAACTACCAGAGTGACAAACTTGGAAATGACCATCTAGCTTACATAACTTATATCGCTGATAATATCGCCTCTGGTGTCGACAGAAGACAGTCAAACGAGGAGAGCGATGAGGAAGCATCAGCTAAGATTTGGGATACCTATACAAACCAGGCTGATATTTTTAACGTTTTTGGACCTCAAACGGATGAACGCTATTTTAAACCGACGGTTCTAAACTTGAAATCTGAACCTAACTTTGCGTCAGCAACCTATGAACCTTTCTCAAAAGGTGATTATGCGGCGATTGCGACTCGTATCAAAAATGAATTGACAAAATTTGAGTTTAACCAAGCACAAATTGATTCTTTGTTAAATGTGTTTGAAGCGACCCTCTCTTTTGTGCCTTCTTCAACTAACACTAAGGAAATCGCTGATATTTCACTTGCTGAGCATAGCCGTCTTACGGCAGCTTTTGCGTTAGCTATCTATGATTACTTGGAAAATGACGGTCGTCATAACTATAAAGAGGACTTGTTTACGAAAGCATCAGCTTTTTATGAGGAAGAAGCTTTTCTCCTAGCTAGTTTTGACTTATCAGGTATCCAAGACTTTATCTATAATATAGCTACGAGTGGTGCTGCTAAGCAATTGAAGGCTAGATCTTTATATCTTGACTTTATGAGTGAGTATATAGCAGATAGTGTACTTGATAAACTAGGTCTTAATCGGGCTAACTTGCTCTATGTTGGTGGGGGACATGCTTACTTTATCCTTGCCAATACTGAAAAAACGGTAGAAACACTTGTTCAATTTGAAAAAGATTTCAATCAATTTTTATTGGCTAATTTCCAAACTAGATTATATGTTGCCTTTGGTTGGGGAAGCTTCGCAGCTAAGGATATCATGAGCGAACTGAACTCGCCTGAAAGCTATAGACAGGTCTACCAAAAGGCTAGTCGCATGATTTCTGAGAAAAAAATCTCAAGATATGATTATCAAACCCTTATCTTGTTGAACAGGGGAGGAAAATCTTCTGAAAGAGAGTGTGAGATTTGTCATTCCGTTGAAAATTTAGTTTCTTATCATGACCAGAAAGTGTGTGACATTTGTCGAGGCTTGTATCAATTTTCTAAAGAGATTACCCATGATCATTTCATTATCACTGAAAATGGGGGACTTCCTATTGGACCGAACGCATGTCTTAAAGGTGTTGCATTTGAAGAGCTAAGCCATGAAGCTTTTTCCCGTGTTTATGTCAAAAACGACTACAAGGCTGGTACGGTTAAGGCAACGCATGTTTTTGTTGGAGATTACCAGTGTGATGAAATATACAACTATGCTGGTTTATCTAAAAATGAAAATGGTTTAGGTATTAAACGTTTAGCTGTTGTTCGTCTTGACGTAGATGATTTGGGAGCAGCCTTTATGGCAGGATTCTCTCAACAGGGAAATGGGCAATATAGTACCTTATCACGTTCAGCCACTTTTTCTCGAAGCATGAGTCTTTTCTTCAAGGTTTATATTAACCAATTCGCTCGTGATAAAAAGCTCTCTATCATCTATGCCGGTGGGGATGATGTTTTTGCCATTGGTTCTTGGCAAGATATTATTGCCTTTACCATTGAACTCCGTCAGAACTTCATTAAATGGACAAATGGAAAGCTAACACTTTCAGCAGGTATCGGTCTATTTGCGGATAAGACCCCTATTAGCTTGATGGCACATCAAACAGGGGAGCTAGAAGAAGCAGCTAAGGGCAATGAGAAAGATAGTATTTCACTCTTTAGTGCAGACTATACATTTAAATTTGACCAGTTTATCACTAATGTTTACGACGATAAGTTAGAGCAAATTCGTTATTTCTTTAATCACCAAGATGAACGAGGTAAGAATTTCATTTATAAATTGATTGAATTGCTTCGAAATTACGATAGTGAAGAAAAGATGAATGTTGCTCGATTAGCCTACTATTTGACACGACTTGAAGAGTTAACAGACAAAGATGAAAGAGATAAATTCAAACAATTCAAGAAATTATTCTTCAAATGGTATACAAACAATGAATCAGAGCGTAAAGAGGCGGAATTAGCCTTGCTTCTCTATGTCTATGAAATTAGGAAGGATTAATACATGGCAATTTTAACTGATGAGAATTATGTAGATAAAGCAGAACGTGCTATTTCATTACTTGAAAAGGATAATAAAGGGAATTATTTACTAACAACGTCACAAATCAGAAATTTGTTGTCCTTATGTAGTTCTTTATATGATAGAAGTAAAGAAAGAAAGTTTGACGAATTAATAAATGATGTGTCCTATTTAAGAGTACAATTTGTCTATCAGTCTGGAAGAAACTCTGTAAAAGTTAATAGACAGATGTTCTTCCCTGTTAAAGATTTAGTAGAAAAAGCTCAAATTCTTGAGGCTCTTAAAGAAATTAAAGATAGAGAGACGCTTCAAAGATTTTGTAGATATATGGAAGCTTTAGTAGCTTATTTCAAGTTTTATGGAGGTAAAGATTAATGACATTCGCTAAGATTAAATTTTCAGCTCAAATTCGTTTAGAGACAGGCCTTCATATTGGGGCTAGTAATGCTTTTGCGGCCATTGGTGCTATCGATTCACCTGTTATTAAAGATCCTATTACCAACCTACCAATCATTCCTGGTTCGAGTCTCAAAGGAAAAATGAGAACGCTTCTTGCTAAAGTGTATAACGAAGAAATTGTCAAGAACCCTAGTCAAGACAGTGATGTCCTTAGCCGTTTATTTGGAAATAGTGAAGATAAACGATTCAAAATGGGACGCTTGATTTTTCGTGATGCCTTCTTGTCAAACGCTGATGAGTTAGACTCTCTTGGTGTAAAAAGTTATACAGAAGTAAAATTTGAAAATACAATTGATCGAATCACTGCTGAAGCCACTCCTAGACAAATTGAACGTGCCATTCGTAACAGTACTTTTGACTTTGAGTTAATTTATGAGATTACAGACGAAAATGAAAATCAGGTTGAGGAAGATTTCAAGGTGATTCGAGATGGGTTAAAACTTCTTGAACTCGATTATCTTGGAGGGTCTGGATCTCGAGGTTACGGTAAGGTTGCTTTTGAAAACCTCAAAGCTACTACCGTATTTGGAAAGTATGATGTTGACACATTGAATGAACTTTTGACTGCGGAGGTCTAATATGACCTATAAAATGTATCTCATGACCTTTCAGAATGCTCATTTTGGTTCGGGCACTCTTGATAGCTCAAAATTAACATTCTCAGCAGACCGTATCTTCTCAGCACTAGTGCTAGAAGCCCTAAAAATTGGAAAACTCGATGCATTTCTTGCCGAAGCAAACCAAGACGATTTCACGCTCTCAGATGCCTTTCCATATCAATTCGGTCCCTTTTTGCCCAAGCCTATTGGTTATCCCAAATATGACCAAATTGATCAATCAGCTGATGTGAAAGAGGTTCGCCGTCAAGCAAAATTATCAAAGAAACTGCAATTCCTTGCTTTAGAAAATGTTGACGATTATCTCAATGGAGCTTTATTTGAAAATGAAGAGCATGCAGTCATTGATACGGTGACAAAAAATCAACCACATACGGACGGCAATCTTTATCAGGTTGCTTCAACCAGATTTTCAAATGATACGTCGCTTTACGTTATCGCCAACGAATCTGATTTGCTTAATGAGTTGATGACAAGTCTTCAGTATTCAGGTCTTGGTGGGAAGCGTTCAAGTGGTTATGGTCGTTTCGAGTTAGATATTCAAAATATTCCACTAGAATTATCAAATAGACTTAGTAAGAAACATTCCGATAAAGTGATGACACTCACCACAGCACTTCCTGTAGATACTGACCTTGAAGAAGCAATGGAACATGGTCATTATCTATTGACTAAATCAAGTGGTTTTGCATTTAGTCATGCTACTAATGAGAATTATCGTAAGCAAGATCTTTACAAATTTGCTTCTGGTTCAACTTTTAGTAAAACATTTGAAGGTCAAATTGTTGATGTGAGACCACTTGATTTCCCACATGCTGTTTTAAATTACGCTAAACCACTCTTTTTTAAATTGGAGGTATAAAAATGAAAAATGACTATAGAACATTTAGATTAAGCCTCCTGACACTTGCTCCAATTCATATTGGCAATGGAGAGAAGTATACCTCTAGAGAATTTATCTATGAAAATAAGAAGTTTTACTTTCCTGACATGGGGAAATTCTATAATAAAATGATAGAGAAGAGGCTTGATGAAAAGTTTGAAGCATTTCTAATTCAAACTCGTCCAAACTCACGTAATAATCGTCTAATTTCTTTCTTAAATGATAACCGAATTGCAGAGCGTTCTTTTGGTGGCTATAGTATCTCTGAAACAGGTTGGGAATTGGACAAAAATTCTAATTCAGCCGGAGCTATTAACGAAGTTAATAAGTTTATTCGCGATGCTTTTGGAAATCCCTACATTCCTGGTAGCTCACTAAAAGGTGCTATTCGTACCATTTTAATGAACACTACCCCTAAGTGGAATAATGAAAATGCTGTAAATAAGTTTGGAAGATTTCCAAAAGAGAATAAGAACCTTATCCCTTGGGGACCAAAAAAAGGAAAAGAATACGATGATTTGTTTAATGCAATTCGTGTGAGTGATAGTAAACCTTTTGATAATAAGAGTCTTATCTTGGTGCAGAAATGGGATTATTCAGCAAAAACCAATAAAGCTAAGCCACTCCCTCTGTATAGAGAATCAATTTCACCTTTTACAAAGATTGAGTTTGAGATTACAACAACCACTGATGAAGCTGGAAGATTGATTGAAGAATTAGGTAAGAGAGCACAAGCGTTTTATAAAGACTATAAAGCATTTTTCCTATCTGAATTTCCTGATGATAAGATTCAAGCCAATCTACAATACCCAATTTATTTAGGTGCAGGGAGCGGTGCTTGGACAAAGACTCTATTTAAGCAAGCTGATGGTATTCTACAAAGACGATATAGTAGAATGACAACTAAAATGGTAAAAAAAGGGGTTCTGAAGCTCACAAAAGCACCTCTTAAAACGGTTAAGATTCCATCTGGTAATCATTCATTAATCAAGAACCACGAGTCTTTTTATGAAATGGGAAAAGCTAATTTCTTGATTAAGGAGATTGAAAAATGAGAGTACTTATATCAGCTGTAGGTGACACAGACCCTTTTAGAAATTTTCATGATGGCGCCTTAATTCATATTGCAAGAAAATATCGTCCCGAAAAAGTTGTATTGATTTTTTCGGAGCATACTGCGAAAAAACAAGGTAATATTGAAAAAGCCTTGTTTTCTGTTGCTCCTGACTATGAGCCCGAGCTCAAAATTCATGATTCGATTATTAGTGATAATGAGGTTCATATTTTTGATGTGATGTTTCAACGTTTCTCTGATATTTTACAAGAATATTATACTAAAGAGGACGAATTTATTTTGAACCTTTCTAGTGCGACACCTCAAATCAAATCTGCTCTATTTGTGATTAACCGTTTAAATGGCATCAATGTCAGAGCAGTTCAAGTTTCGAGTCCTGAACATGCTTCAAACGAGAACATCGGTCATGATAATGATGAAAACATTGACGAACTCATCGAAGTCAATGAAGATAATAAAGTCGATTTTATTGACCGAACGATTGAAGATAATGCTGAAAAATTCAGTCAGGCTTTATTGAAGAAAACGGCTCGAGATTTTATTGAGAAGTTTGACTATAAGGCGGCACTAGACATTCTAGACCAATTATCAGATTTCCCGAATTTAAAAAGTGTTCGAGAAGAAATCCGTGATGTTGTTAATTGTCTGTCAAAACAAGATGTTCCACAAGGTTTACGGCATAAAAAATTGAACGAAGAAGAACAAAAGATTCTTAATGCCTATTTGACCATTGAACTGCAAAGAGAACGTGGGAACGTTAGTGAAAGCTTCATACGAATTAAGAACCTAACTGAGTTTATTTTGGAAGACTATTTTGAAAAAAGATACCCAGGTTTAATAGATGATTATTGTGAAGATATTCAGAAATATTACCTAAGTCTCTTTGATTATAGTAAACTCTTAAAACTCACGAGAGAATTTGAACTTAGAAGAACAATCGCTCCAATTATCGAAATGAATTCTTCTAGAAATAAGGTTGCCCACAGCTTAAGCCCTTTGGATTCAGACGCAGTTAAACAATTAGGTATAGCTATGAAAACCTTAAAAACTCTAGTTAGAGAACAATATCATTTTAGCCAGAGTGATTTTAATTTTTATCAGGATTTGAATAAGAAATTATTGACTAAGTTGAACTAAAGAGGTGATTCAAATTGAAAATATTAATCTCAGCTGTGGGAACAACTGATCCTATAAGTAATAATCACGATGCAGCATTACTTCATATCGCAAGAAATTATAGACCTGACAAGATTGTCCTTGTATATAGTCAAGAAATGTTAGTCAAACAAGATTTGATAAATAAGGTTTTGCTCTCAATCGAAGGCTATAATCCTATCATTGAAATTGACTCTACCATCTTGAATAACGATGAGGTCTTTCTTTTTGATAAAATGTATGAAGTTATGGGGCTGATTGTTCAAAAGTATACTAATGACGATGATGAAATCATTTTGAACTTATCATCAGGTACACCACAAATTATTTCAGCTCTCTTTGCCCTTAACCGTATCAATGACTATAACACTCAAGCTATTCAGGTTGCTACTCCCAAAAATGGAGCAAATAGAGAGTACAAAGATTTGACAGACTCTGAGATAGAGGCTCTTATTGTTGAGAATCAAGATAATAGTCTAGATTTTGTTGACCGAAGTATTAAAGATAAATCTGAAAAATTTACTCAAGCATTAGTCAAACGTCATCTTAGAAGTTTAATTGCTTCCTTTGATTATCAAGCCGCAGAAGCGATAATCAATCGAAAAGAATACAATAAGTTACTTTCTAAAAAGAAGATTGCTTATATTCGTGAGAAACTAAACGATTTTTCTCGTGTTTTCAAAAACCAGTCGATTCTTTCAGATATCCTATCGCTTCCTCTCGATGATTCCCAAAAGAAGGCATTGAATTACTATTTGATGATTGATGTTTTAAAAGAACGTGAGCATATTGCTGATGTCTTGATTAAAGCAAAATCACTAGCTGAATTTGTCATCGAAGAAACCATCAAAAAATATCATGAGGGCTTAATTGTATTTGATGGCAATCTGCCAAAACTTAATCCAAGTTTTCCTGATTGTGAGGCAATTTTAGACGATATTGATAAGAAAATGAAAAAATCTAGGGGTATTGAAGACACTGAAGAACGCATTTTTTCAGTACAATCTACACTTAATCTATTATCTTACTTGAATATCCTTGAGTTCTATGAATATGATTCTCAGCTTCAGACAGCGATTAATGGCATTTTAAGTTTGAATGGTGAACGAAATAAAGTTGCTCACGGTTTGTCAGAAATTGATACGCGATTATTAAGTCGTAAGAAGTTAAAACAACTTTCTGAGAACTTGCGATTGCTTCTTGTTGATTGTTTGGGTATTGATTCAAGCTATTTTAACTATTATGACAAACAAAATGAAGAGCTTATAAAGATGCTTGAATAGATATTTGGGTGTCATCCCCCTTTGACATTCCCATATAAAAGCGCTATAATAAAACAAATTGAACTGAACCTTTAATCGAGTCCAGAGAGGCGAGAAAGGTGTACTGAGATGCTACGGCATCACTAAAGGGTAGGGACTGCCCTGTTTTCGTGCAACCTTCGCTGACTGGCGGAGGTTTTTTGTGTGAAAGGATATAAGAAATGAGAGAAAATCGTCCTGTTATTGCCCTTGATTTCCCAACTTTTAAGGATGTGAAGGCTTTCCTTGCTAAGTTTCCTACCGATGAAAAGCTTTATGTGAAGATTGGTATGGAACTTTACTATGCGGCTGGTCCTGAGATTGTGCGCTATGTTAAAGAGCTTGGCCATAGTGTTTTCCTTGACCTTAAGCTTCACGATATTCCAAATACTGTCAAGTCAGCTATGCGTGTCTTGTCTAACCTTGGCGTTGACATGACTAATGTGCATGCGGCTGGTGGTGTGGAGATGATGAAGGCTGCGCGTGAAGGCTTGGGCGATGGACCAATCTTGATTGCTGTAACTCAGTTGACCTCTACCTCTGAAGAGCAGATGCGTGATTTCCAAAATATCCAAACCACACTTCAAGAATCAGTGGTTCATTATGCTAAGAAGACTGCTGAAGCAGGTCTCGATGGTGTTGTCTGCTCAGCACACGAAGTAGCCAAAATCAAAGAAGCAACAAATGAAGGCTTCGTTTGTTTGACACCTGGTATTCGTCCAGCAGGAGCAGCGGTTGGTGACCAAAAACGTGTTATGACACCTGCCGATGCCCGTCAAATTGGTTCAGACTACATTGTTGTCGGTCGCCCAATTACTCAAGCTGATGATCCAGTGGCAGCTTATCACGACATCAAGGCCCAATGGAATGGTCAATAAATTTTCAAAAATACCTGATTTCTTAAGAAAAATAGAATGAATTAGGTTATAATAAACTATAGAGAACGCTTTACGGAGGAACATAATTATGACATTAGCATCACAAATTGCTTCAGACCTACTCGATATTAAGGCTGTTTACCTTAAACCTGATGAACCATTTACATGGGCTTCAGGAATTAAATCACCAATCTATACGGATAACCGTATTACCTTGTCTTATCCTGAAACACGTACACTTATCGAAAACGGGTTCGTGAAAAAAATTAAAGAAGAGTTTCCAGAAGTAGAAGTTATTGCTGGTACTGCAACTGCAGGTATTCCTCACGGTGCAATCATCGCTGACAAGATGAACCTTCCATTTGCTTACATCCGTAGCAAACCAAAAGATCACGGTGCTGGTAACCAAATCGAAGGCCGTGTGGTTAAAGGCGAAAAAATGGTTGTTGTTGAAGACTTAATTTCAACTGGTGGGTCAGTACTTGATGCGGTAGCAGCTGCAGAGCGTGAAGGGGCTGATGTTATCGGTGTTGTAGCTATCTTCACCTACGAATTGCCAAAAGCTGAGAAAAACTTCGCAGATGCTGGCGTGAAATTGGTCACTCTTTCAAACTACACTGAGTTGATTAAGGTTGCTAAAGTTCAAGGTTACATCACGGCAGACGGACTTCAACTCTTGAAGAAATTCAAAGAAAACCAAGAAACTTGGCAAGACTAATTATCAAGATTTAAGGCGGAACGTTTTAGGCGTTTCGCTTTTTTTAGTATAATTTAGAGGATAATAGAAGCAGGAGATTATGTGATGACAATAAATGAGTGGACAGATGCGACAGCTATGGCTGAAGCCGTGCAAAATAAGACTGTCAGTCCCCGAGAACTAGTGGAAGCTACTATTCGTGAAGCGGAGAGGATGAATCCCAAAATCAATGCTATCGTCAGTCGACGTTACGAGAAAGCATTGGTAGAAGCAGAAAGTCGAGATTTTTCTGACAAGCCTTTTTCTGGTGTACCGATTTTCCTAAAAGATTTAGGTCAGGAGCAAGCCGGGGAGCCTTCAACAGCAGGTTCTCGCTTATTTACAAGTTACTATGCCAAAGAGACAGATAACTATGTCAAGAAGCTTGAGGAACTGGGTTTCATTATTTTAGGGCGTTCTAGCACTCCTGAGTTTGGCTTCAAAAATATTAGTGATGCCCAGACTCATGGTTCTGTCAATTTGCCTGACGATATGACACGGAATGCTGGCGGGTCAAGTGGGGGTGCGGCAGCTCTTGTAAGTTCTGGTATTTCTCCTTTGGCTCCAGCTAGTGATGGTGGTGGCTCTATTCGTATCCCAGCTTCCTTTAACGGACTTATTGGTCTCAAGCCTACCAGAGGACGGATCCCAGTCGGTCCTATTTCTTTCCGTGGCTGGCAAGGGGCCTCCGTCCAATTCGCCTTGACTAAAACTGTTCGAGATACGGCTCGCTTGCTCGATCACATGCAGACTTGTCAGATGGAAAGTCCATTTATCTTGCCAAAGCTCAGCAAAGTGTCTTTAGAACAAGCAGTTAGACCTTTGAAAATTGCTTTTTCGACGGCATCTCCTATTGGTGGTAAGGTGTCAGAATCTGCTATTAAGGCAACAAAAAAGGCTGCCAGAGCATTGGAAAATCTAGGTCATCATGTGTATGAAATCAGCGACCAGCCATTAAATGGGATTGAAGCCATGCAGTCTTACTACATTATGAATAGTGTGGAGACAGCTGCCATGTTTGATGGTATAGAGGCTGGTTTGGGACGTTCGATGACAATTGAAGATATGGAGTTAATGACTTGGGCCATTTTTCAATCGGGTCAAAAGATTCCAGCTAAAGTCTACTCTAAAATCCTAGCTCAGTGGGACCTGTATAGCCATCAGATGGCAGTTTTTCATGAGGCTTACGATATTCTTCTGACACCTACAGTTTCGGATGTGGCACCTAAACACGGACAATTTGCACTCTCTGGAAGCCTACAAGATCAACTCAAACATATGGCTGATTTTGATTGGCCAAAGCAACAGGAACTTATTTGGGACATGTTTGCGGATAGTTTAGATTGGACACCCTTTACGCAGCAAGCTAACTTGACGGGACAACCATCGATTTCTTTACCTGTTTTTCGTAATGCAGAAGGGTTATCGCTTGGTGTTCAACTGACAGCCGCCAAGGGAAGGGAGGACCTCTTGCTACAGTTATCCAAGCAAATGGAAGAAGGTTCGGTTTTTAGCTAGGTAAACTTATTCTCGGTTAAATTTTTTGTAAAACCCTTTCAAATAGTGTAGTCTAAGATTATAAGTTTTTAACTTAACTTCATTATTTGTTTTAAGGAGACATATATAGATGAAAAAGAGATTTTTCGCCGTTTTTAGCCTAATCTTGGCTGCGGTCTTTTTGGTTGCTTGCTCATCACAAAGTTCAGCTGATAAGAACTGGGAAAAGATTGAGAAGCGTGGTAGTATTAAGGTTGCGACTGCTGGAACTCTTTACCCACAAACCTACCACGACGATGATAACAATCTGACTGGTTACGATGTTGAAATTCTTAAAGAAGTAGGGAAACGTCTTAAGTTGAAAATCGACTTCACTGAGATGGGTGTCGATGGTATGCTTACCGCTGTAAATAGTGGTCAAGTAGATATCGCTAACTACTCACTGGAAGATGACAATAAGAACGTTAAAAAATTCTTGCGTTCTGAACCATATAAGTATTCATTCACTTCTATGGTAGTTCGCGAATCTGATAACTCAGGAATTTCTTCATGGAAGGACCTCAAAGGTAAAAAAGCAGCTGGTGCCGCAAGTACCAAATACATGAAGATTGCTAAGAAGATGGGCGCTGAACTCGTCGTTTATGACAATGTTACCAACGATGTTTACATGCAAGACTTGGTTAATGGTCGTACAGACGTTATTGTCAACGATTATTACTTGCAAAAAATGGCTGTAGCAGCGGTTAAAGATAAATATCCTGTAAAAATCAACGATGGTATCTACAGTAACCCTTACTCAACTAGCTTCACCTTCTCATTGAAAAATAAAACCCTTCAAGAAAAGGTCAATAAAGCCATCAAAGACATGAAGAAAGATGGTACTCTTACCAAGATTTCAGAGAAATTCTTTGCTGGTCAAGATGTTACTAAGAAAACTAAAGTTGACTACACTGAGATTGATATCTCTGATATCGAATAAGATAAGCGATCCAAGTGGATCGCTTATTTGCTAAAGTAATGTTTAGAAAGATAGACTTATGATTATTGATTTTTCGCTGATTTTAAAAAGCATTCCCTATGTCCTAACAGGTCTGCCATACACCTTAGGAATCTCAGTTTTGAGTTTTATCATTGGAAATTTTTTTGCTATTCTTCTTGCCTTTATGCGGATGTCACAAAAGCCTTGGTTAAAGTATCCAGCCCGTATCTACATTTCCCTCATGCGTGGGGTTCCTATGTTGGTCGTGCTCTTCATTCTTTACTTTGGCCTGCCTTATGTTGGCATTCAGCTGCCCGCCCTTCTATGTGCTCTAATTGGTTTTTCTACCGTAAGTGCAGCCTATATGGCAGAGATTTTCCGTTCATCCATTTCTGCTGTAGATAAGGGACAGTGGGAAGCTGCTCGATCTCTAGGACTTCCTCAAAAACCAATTATTCGTCACATCATTTTACCTCAAGCCCTGCGTATTGCAGTAGCACCACTTGGCAATGTCATTATCGATATGGTCAAGAGTTCCTCATTGGCTGCTATGATTACAGTGCCTGACATTTTTCAAAACGCAAAAATTATTGGTGGGCGTGAGTATGACTACATGTCTATGTATATCTTAATTGCCTTTATTTACTGGGTGCTCAGTTTCATTTTAGAACTTCTTCAAGGACAAGTCGAAAAACGTTTAACAGTATATTAATCGTAAAACAGACCGTGATAAGCATCTTGGTCTGTTTTTTTCTCAATGTTTAGACTTTTTTAATATTTTAATCGCTTACATATAATTGTGGTATAATATTGATGATATTTTTTGAAAGGTTTTTTAGTGATGAAAAAGAAAACAATCGTTGCAACGACCCTATCGACCCTACTCGTCTCAACGGCTATCTTGGCTAATGCTGTTAAAGCTGACGAGGTGGAAACTAGTGCAGCTGTGACAGCACCAAGCACAGAAGTAGTAGCCACAGAGGCAACTACCGATGTGACATCTACTGTAGCAACAACTGCATCAAACGAGTCTGCAACACCTGTAGCTAGTTCAACATCAGTTATTACAAGTTCAACAGCTGAAACTAGCCTAGCACCAGTTGCTACGGCCAATGAGACAGCAACTGCAGCTGCAAGTCCAGCGACACCGGCAGTTGTGACAAACGCTAGCACAAGTGACAATAATGATACTGTAACTGTTCTCCACACTAACGATGTCCATGGTCGTATGGTAGAGGATGACCGTAACGGAGTCATTGGTGATGCATTCTTGTCAGGTATCGTAAATGACACTCGTTCAAAAGGAACGACCATTGTCCTTGATTCTGGTGACTCATTCCAAGGTCTTCCAATCTCAAATAGTTCTAAGGGTGAGGATATGGCTGCTGTCATGAATGCGGTTGGTTATGATGCCATGACAGTTGGTAACCATGAGTTTGACTTTGGGCTTGATCAATTGCGTCGCTTGAGCAAACAAATCAATTTCCCAATCATCACATCTAATGTTTATGTCGATGGTGTTCGTCTTTTCCAACCATCGACAATTATTGACAAAACGCCTGGTGTTGATGGAGATGAAGTAGTCGTTATCGGTGTTACAACACCTGAAACAGCTACTAAAACACATCCCCGTAACCTTACTGGTGTCTCTTTCACTGATCCCATTACTGAAGTTAAGGCTGTGGTTGATCAAGTAGAATCAAACGCTCGAGCTGAAGGTAAGGAATACAAGACTTATATTGTTATTGGACACTTGGGCATCGATACAACAACACCAGTAGAATGGCGTGGATCAACTTTGGCAGAAGCTCTATCAAACTACGCGCCTTTGAAAGGTAAACGTGTCCTTGTCCTTGATGGTCACTCACATACCCTTCACACAGCAACTTACGGTGATAACGTCACTTACAATCAAACAGGTAGCTACCTTAATAATGTCGGACGTGTTGTCTATAATTCTGATCGTGTTTTGTCACATGGAGTGATTACACATGACGAAGCTAAGAAAAATTATCAAGTTAATCCTACAGTTAAAGCTATGCTTGATGAGATTCAAGCTAAGTACAAGGCAGAATCTTCTAAAGTTGTCATTGAAAATAGTCCTGTAAAACTTAGCGGTGACCGCATGGACGTTCGTGTTCGTGAAACAAACCTCGGTAATGTGGTTGCGGACGCACTTTTGGATTATGGTCAGTCTGCGTTTACACATAAGTCTAATCTTGCAGTAACTAACGGTGGTGGTCTTCGCGAAACAATTGCTAAAGACAGACCGATTACTAAAGGCGACATTATAGCCGTTCTTCCATTCGGTAACTCTGTTGCCGAAATCCAAGTAACTGGGCAAAACATCTATGATATGTTTGTGAAATCTCTTGGATCAATTCTCCAAGTTGATGAAAGTGGTAAAAACGTTTTTGACGAAAATGGTCAACCACTTCTTGAACCTTCAGGTGGCTTCCTCCAAGTTGCTGGAGCTCATGTCTATTATGACACAACTCTTCCAGCTGAAAAACGTATCTTATCAATTGACATCTTGGATCCAGAAACTGGTGTCTATAAACCACTCAACACTACTGAAACTTATTATCTAGTAACAAACGATTTCTTGGCTGCTGGTGGTGATGGCTTCACAATGCTAGGTGGTCCTCGTGAAGAAGGTCCTTCACTCGATACAGTTTTTGCTGATTACTTGACTAATGCAGATCTTACTAAATACGCAGTTATTAATCCTAATTCACGTACGATTTCTATCTCAAGTGCCGATTTTGCTGCTTTGAATAAGAAAGATAATGCTGAAAATCCAACGGTTAATCCAGTGAATCCAGTTGATTCATCTGTAGCTTCTAAAGTTTCAGAAAAAACTAAACCAGTGGTATCTAAGGTAGTAACAACACCTAACGGTAAAGTCTTCTTTGTTTCAACTGCAAACGAAACGCTTAAAGAAACCGAAAAAGTTACTGAAACTCCTCGCCAAACCGAAGAACTTCCAACAACAGGTGATAATGGCTCACATGCAGGTCTCCTTGGACTAGGCATGTTGCTTACAATGTTTGGACTTGGCGGCAAACACAAAGGTAAAGAGAAAAATTAAATAGCTTTTCTGTAATAATAATAAGAGTTAACCAATGGCTAACTCTTATTTGTTTTCTTGTTAATATGTGTCTTCCTATACTGACTTGGTGTTTGAGCATAATAATGCTTAAATTGGCGATTAAAGTTTGAGAGGTTGTTAAAACCAACACTCGTAGAAATTTCTAAAACTGGTTTTACGCTATTACGAAGCTCCTCACAAGCAGCATTCAGTCTAGCCTGAATAATAAATTCGGTGCAAGAGGTACCTGTATGTTGTTTAAACATGGTCATAAAATGCGTCTTACTGTAACCCATAAGCTCAGACAATTGCTCAATAGTAAGCGTCTCAGCATAATGCTTGTTAATGTAATCAATGATTTCTCGAATTTTTTCATTTTTACGATAATGATCATCGGAAGTCTTTCGTTCTACCAAACGATAGTAGTAGAAGAGATAGATGAGTTCCTCCAATTTGGACTTTAGTAAAATCTCGTAGTGTCTATCTTTTTGACGAATAATCTTAAAAATCTCAAATAGAGCTCCCTTAATTTCAGAATAACCCTCATCAGTTGGTTTTAAACATTGTTTGAACTTGAAATTAGAATTTTGCAAGGGTTGTAGATAACGGAGACTAAGAGGGGCGACTAGAGATTGCCCTAACATATCTAAATGAAAATGAAGTGTATCAGTATGGTGCGACTGATTATCAATAGGATGGACAGAATGGAGTCCATTAGGACGAATTAGAAAGATATCTCCAGGCTGACTATCAAAATAGTCATAATCAATGTGATAGCGAGCTGTCCCCTCATAGACGAATTGAATTTCAAGTTCTGGGTGCCAATGAAAAAGAATGTCAGGACGTCCGTTTTCAACCTTAGTTTCAGTTAGTCTAAAAGGAAGAAGATTATCATCAAAATCTATCAAATGTTTAAAATCAGTATCAGTAGCTTGTTGACTCATCATTAACCTTTCAAAATCATAGAATAGTACCATGATAGCATTTTCTTTTTCGAAAAGCATGGGAAAATCATTATATGGTATTAATCAGATTAAATTTACATAAATAAATTTCTGTACCATATCAGCATAAAATAAAAAGATAGCAATCTATCTTTTTACATAATTTAAGTTACGTTTACTTACCGAGACAGAACTGACTAAAGAGTTGAGTAATAAGCTCATCGGGTGCGGCGTCACCTGTAATTTCGCCAAGAATTTCCCATGTGCGAGTCATATCAACTTGTAGTAGGTCAACAGGCATTCCTAATTCAAGACCTTGATTAACGGCTTCAAGACTTTCGAGCGCCTTTTCAATGAGTGAAATATGACGTGCATTTGAGAGATAAGTAGCATCTTTTTCCACTAAGCCAGCATTATCAAAGAAGAGTTGGTTGATGCGATCTTCGATTTTGTCAATGTTTTCATTTTTGAGGACTGAAATTGGGATTACATTTTCAGGAAGCTCTTCAAGCTGGATAGCTTGTGGAAGGTCCGTCTTATTTAAGAGAATGATTCGGTTACTATTTTGGCTGATGTCAAGCAAGGTACGGTCTTGATCGGTAAGTGGTTCAGAGCTATTAAGCACAAGAAGGACCAAATCAGCTTCTTCAAGAGCCTTTTTAGAACGCTCAACACCAATTTTTTCGACCACATCATCTGTGTCACGAATACCAGCGGTATCGATTAACTTAAGAGGAACTCCCTTGATATTAACGTATTCTTCAATAACATCACGGGTAGTACCTTCAATATCAGTAACGATGGCTTTCTCCTCACGTAGGAGATTGTTGAGCAGACTTGATTTTCCGACATTTGGGCGACCAATGATTGCCGTAGAAAGACCTTCTCGTAAGATTTTCCCTCGTTTTGCAGTTGCAAGAAGATTTTCCAAGAGAGCATGGAACTCTTGAGTTTTCTCACGGACTAGATTTGTGGTAACTTCTTCAACATCATCATACTCTGGGTAATCAATATTTACTTCGACTTGTGCCAAAGTATTAAGGATTTCTTGGCGAGTGTTGTTAATGAGATTTTTAAGTGAACCATCTAACTGAGAGACGGCAACAGCCATAGCCTTATCAGTTTTAGCACGAATCAAATCCATGACAGCTTCAGCCTGGGTTAAATCTACCCGTCCATTTAAGAAGGCACGTTTGGTAAATTCCCCTGGTTCAGCCATACGAGCACCAGAACGGATTAGGAGTTGAAGGATTTCATTGGTAACAGCGACACCACCATGTGTGTTGATTTCCACGACATCCTCGCGTGTAAAGGTCTTTGGTGCACGCATAACACTGACCATGACTTCATCAATAATTTCATCATTTTCGACGATATGGCCATAATTGATAGTATGTGAAGTAACAGATTCTAGATTTTTTCCTTTGAAAACCTTATTAGCAATAGCAATAGCATCACTTCCTGACAAGCGGACGATACCGATAGCACCTTCACCTAAGGGAGTTGAGATAGCAGTAATAGTATCAAATTCTTTGGTAATTGACATAGTTTTTCCTTTGGATTTATTCTTTACAAGTTTTAAAATGATTTAATTTCATTGTAACTCAAATAAGCAGTAGTAGCAAGGATTGGTGCTGTTAAAGACAAGAAAAAAGAGCCTGGGCTCTTTTCTTTATTTATGACGTTCAAAATATGATTTAGTCTCTTTGAAAATAATTGGTGAAAGGACTAGGAGGGCAATCAAGTTAGGCAATGCCATCAAGCCGTTTACGATATCCGCAATTTTCCAAACAACATCAAGTGTTAGGTAACCACCAAGAGCGACCATGACTACAAAGACAAGGCGATAGAGTGGAAGAAACTTAGTTGATTTAAAGATAAACTCGCAACAGCGTTCACCATAGTATGACCAACCTAAAATAGTGGTGAAAGCAAAGAGTACCAAAGAAACTGTCAAGGCAATCTCACCAAAAGTTCCGAAAACAGATGAGAAGGCCGCCTGTGTTAATGGTGCGCCTTCAAGGGTACTTGACCATTGACCAGTAACAAGTATAGCAAGGCCAGTAAGTGTACAGATGATAATCGTATCAATGAAAGTACCAGTCATAGAAATCAAACCTTGTTCAACAGGTTCTTCTGTCTTAGCTGCTGCAGCGGCGATAGGAGCTGACCCAAGACCTGACTCATTTGAGAATACCCCACGCGCAATACCTAGTCGCATAGCGGCCATAACCGTTGCTCCAGCGAAACCACCTACCGCAGCTTTTCCAGTAAAGGCAGATTGGAAGACCATTTCGAGCACTGGAAGAAGCTGGTTAAAGTTTGTAAAGATAACGACAAGAGCTGCCAAGATGTAGATTGCAGCCATGAATGGGACAACTTTTTCAGAAACCTTAGAGATTGATTGGATACCACCAAAGATGATAGCAGCGGTGATAAGGGCTAATAGGATACTAACAATTTTCGGTGACCAATCAAAGCTATTTTGAAGTGAGGCAGTAATTGAGTTGACCTGAGAAAAGGTACCAATACCCAACCATGCCACAAGCACACCAGCAAAGGCAAAGAAGTAAGCTAAGGGTTTAGCAATTATTTGCCATTTCCCTTTAAAACCATTGGTAATATAGTACATTGGACCTCCAGAGACATTCCCCTGATCGTCAAGTGTACGGAATTTGATAGCCAAAAGTCCTTCGGCATATTTAGTTGCCATACCAAAGAAGGCAGCAATCCACATCCAGAAAAGGGCACCAGGTCCACCAGTCTTAATGGCTGTTGCAACCCCAACAATATTACCAGTACCGACAGTTGCGGCAAGGGCTGTCGCAAGGGCTGCAAAACTAGAAATATCACCTTCCCCTTTATCTTCAGCAAAGATAAGTTTAAAAGCTTTAGGAAGACGAATGACTTGCAAAAGTCCAAGACGAAGCGTAAGGTAAATCCCAGTTCCTACAAGAAGGACCAAAAGGGGTGGACCCCAGACAAAATCATCAATGGTAGTAAAAAAGTCTAACATGAATGTAACAATCTCCTTTAACCGAGACGTCAAAAAAGAGGTTTGGCTTAACCAGACCTCTGAGAATACAAAGCTATTACTACAAGTAAAAAACTTGCGATGCTTTCTGTCCTTTTACCTGAGAGTTTCGGGTATTATCCCTTGCCCCTTCGGTGTCTTGTTTACAGCTAAGGCTGCTTCAAGATCTCTCCAGAAGTCCGTCAATCACCAGTCTTCCTGATGACATCACTCGGTTTTTATTTTATTGTGTTTCTATCTTATCGAAAAAACCGAACACTGTCAACATATAATTTCATTATGCACCATAAAAATCCGAATATTTAGCTTTCAATTTATCATTTTTTATAGTTTTCAATCTCTCAAAAAGCAGGTAATATCACCCTTTTTATTAAGCTGATCCCATAGCATAAACAAACAGTTTTCCACTCAAATATTTTCTTTCTATTGCGAATAGACTCTGCATTTTCATCTGAAAAATGATAAAATAGTAGAGCTTATTTTTGAGAATGGAGAATATGATGAACCCATTATTAACTGGTATGAATGATAAACAGGCCGAAGCAGTCCAAACGACTGAAGGTCCTCTTTTGATTATGGCTGGTGCAGGATCAGGTAAGACTCGTGTACTTACCCATCGCATTGCCTACCTTATCGATGAAAAAATGATCAATCCTTGGAATATTTTGGCCATTACCTTTACCAATAAGGCTGCCCGTGAAATGCGTGAACGTGCAATGGCTTTAAATCCTGCAACTTCAGAAACCTTGATTGCGACCTTCCATAGCATGTGTGTGCGAATCCTCCGTCGTGAAGCGGATCATATTGGCTACAACAGAAACTTTACTATCGTAGATCCAGGAGAACAACGTACCTTGATGAAGCGTATTCTCAAGAATCTCAACTTAGATCCTAAGAAGTGGAATGAACGTGCCATTTTAGGGACCATTTCTAACGCCAAAAATGACCTCTTGGATGAGGTGGCTTATGAGCATCAAGCTGGTGACATGTATACGCAAATCGTAGCCAAATGTTACAAGGCCTATCAAGAAGAACTTCGTCGTAGTGAGGCCATGGATTTCGACGATTTGATTATGATGACTATTCGTCTCTTTGATAAAAATCCTGATGTGCTCGCTTATTATCAGCAACGTTATCAGTACATTCACGTAGATGAGTATCAAGATACCAACCATGCTCAATATCAATTGGTGAAACTCCTTGCTTCTCGCTTTAAGAATATCTGTGTCGTGGGTGATGCCGACCAATCAATCTATGGTTGGCGTGGAGCAGATATGCAGAACATTCTTGATTTTGAGAAGGACTATCCTGAAGCTAAGGTTGTCCTTTTGGAAGAAAATTACCGTTCTACCAAGAAAATTCTCCAAGCGGCTAACGAGGTGATTAAGAACAACCGCAATCGTCGACCTAAGAAACTATGGACTCAAAATGATGACGGTGAACAAATCGTTTATTACCGTGCTAATGACGAGCGTGATGAAGCTGTATTCGTAGCTTCAACAATAGATAATGTCGTCCGTGAAGAAGGCAAGAATTTTAAAGACTTCGCTGTCCTCTACCGTACCAATGCTCAGTCTCGTACTATTGAGGAAGCCTTGCTCAAGTCTAATATTCCTTATACAATGGTTGGAGGGACAAAATTCTACAGCCGTAAAGAGATTCGTGATGTTATTTCTTATTTGAACTTGATTGCCAATCCTGCGGATAATATTAGTTTTGAACGTGTCGTCAATGAACCTAAACGTGGAGTTGGGCCTGGCACACTCGAAAAGATTCGTAACTTTGCCTATGAGCAAAACATGAGTCTCCTGGATGCTTCAGCTAATATTATGTTGTCACCTATTAAGGGGAAAGCAGCACAAGGCGTTTACGATTTCGCTAACACGATTCTGAACCTACGTGATCAGTTGGATGGACTAAGCATTACTGAGACTGTAGAAGCTATTTTAGACAAGTCTGGTTATCTGGATGCTCTGTCCATGCAACAAACGCTTGAAAGCCAAGCACGCATTGAAAATATCGAAGAGTTCAT
Source organism: uncultured Streptococcus sp. (assembly GCF_963545685.1). Classification (GTDB taxonomy): domain Bacteria; phylum Bacillota; class Bacilli; order Lactobacillales; family Streptococcaceae; genus Streptococcus. The sequence goes on from NZ_CAUUKN010000001.1 coordinate 27,691, forward strand.
GTCCGTAACCAAGAATTTCGACGAGACTAATACAGATGAAACTGAAGACGAGACAGGCATTGACCGTTTAGGCCGTTTCTTGAACGATTTGGCTTTGATTGCTGATACAGACGATAGTGATGTCGAAGCAGCAGAAGTAACCTTAATGACCCTCCACGCCGCCAAAGGGCTTGAATTCCCAGTTGTCTTTCTAATTGGTATGGAAGAAGGCGTCTTCCCTTTGTCTCGTGCCTCAGAAGAGCCAGATGAACTCGAAGAAGAGCGTCGTTTGGCTTACGTAGGGATTACACGAGCTGAAGAGATTCTTTTCCTAACCAATGCCAATACTCGGACCCTTTTTGGTAAGACTAATTACAATCGTCCAAGTCGTTTCTTGCGAGAGATTTCAGATGATTTATTGCAATATCAAGGTTTGGCACGTCCTGCTAATTCATCCTTTGGCGTTCGTTTTACGAAGGAAGAACCTACACAATTTGGCCAAGGCATGAGCTTACAACAAGCTCTTCAAACTAGAAAAGCAAATGCACAACCTCAAAGAGCCACTGCTGTTCAGCCAGGTTCAAAAGCTATTGGCGGACTTCCTTTTGGAAAAACTCCAGACTCTGGCAACACAACTACAGATTGGGAAATCGGAGATATTGCCCACCACAAGAAGTGGGGAGATGGTACAGTCCTAGAAGTAACTGGAAGCGGAAAAACGCAAGAACTTAAGATTAAATTCTCAGAAGTGGGACTTAAAAAAGTTTTGGCAAGCGTAGCACCTATCGAAAAGAAATAGAAAAGGACCATTCGGTCCTTTTTATAAGCCCTACCTATCACTTTGATAAAAAATATCTATTAGACAGCTAGTTTTACTCGGTGTAGAATGAAGGCAACATTTGTTTTGGAGGACTCCCTTATGTCACGAGAATTTTCATTTGAAACCTTACAATTACACGCTGGACAAGCACCTGATAAGGAAACAAAATCACGTGCTGTTCCGATTTATCAAACGACTTCATATGTTTTTGATGATGCCCAAGAGGCAGAAGATCTCTTTGCCCTTAGAAAGCCTGGTAATATTTACACCCGTATTACTAATCCAACAGTAGCAGTACTTGAAGAACGTATTGCAGCTCTTGAAGGTGGTGTTGGTGCCTTGGCTACAGCTTCAGGTATGGCTGCTATCACCTATACCATCCTTGGCTTGGCTCATGCTGGCGACCATGTTGTTGCTGCGACAACCCTTTATGGCGGAACCTTCAATCTCTTAAAAGAAACACTTCCACGCTACGGTATCACAACAACATTTGTAGATGTTGAGAAACCTGAAGAAGTTGAAGCTGCCATCAAAGATAATACCAAATTTGTCTTGATTGAGTCTTTGGGTAATCCACTCATCAACATTCCTGATTTCGAAAAGATTGCTGAAATTGCTCACAGTCATAAGATTCCATTGGTCTCTGACAACACATTTGGAACTCCATATCTTATCAATGTCTTCTCTCATGGTGTAGATATCGTGGTCCACTCTGCGACTAAGTTTATCGGTGGACATGGAACAACTATCGGAGGCCTCATCGTCGACTCTGGGAAATTTGATTGGGAAGCATCAGGTAAATTCCCACAATTAGTCGATGAAGACCCATCTTATCATAATATCAGCTATACGCGTGATGTCGGTGCAGCAGCATTTGTAACTGCCCTTCGTACCCAACTTTTGCGCGACACAGGAGCCGCCTTGGCACCTTTTAATGCATTCTTACTCTTACAAGGCCTCGAGACACTTTCACTTCGTGTGGAACGTCACGTAGAAAATACTAAGAAAATTGTGGACTTTTTGGAAAATCATCCTAAGGTTGAAAAAGTTAACTATCCTGGATTACCTTCAAGTCCTTACTATGACTTAGCGCAAAAATACTTCCCTAAAGGACCAGGTTCTATTTTCACTTTCCATGTTAAAGGTGGACAAGACGAAGCACGTACAGTCATTGATAACCTTGAAATCTTCTCAGATTTAGCCAACGTTGCTGATGCAAAATCTTTGGTTGTTCACCCTGCTACAACAACTCACCAACAATTAGCGGAATCAGATTTACTGGCATGTGGTATCACTCCAAATCAAATTCGTCTCTCAGTTGGATTGGAAAATGCTGATGACTTGATTGAAGATTTAAAACTAGCTCTTGATAAAATTTAACGAGTATTTTAATACTTTGGATTTCAACCAGCACTTTAGCTGGTTTTTTTGTTATACTATCTCTATGAAATTTGTTTTTGATTTAGATGGAACACTGTGTTTTGATGGCATGACTATGTCAAAAAGGCTACAAAAGGTCCTTTTAACAGCTCCTAAGTATGGACATGATATTATTTTTGCAACTGCACGTTCCTATAGAGACTGTCTTAGCATTTTAGAAGGAGAATTAAATAAATTAACGGTAGTGGGTCTAAACGGGGGAGAAGTCTTTCAAGATGGTTATTTAGTATCGCAATACACTATCCCAACAAAAGCTCTTACGACAATCGTTGATTACTGTAACACTTTTAATTTGCCTTATTTTATTGATGATACATTTAATTATGCTATTCAAAATCCTGAGCAAATCCCTTTCTTATCAAATGTTGACCCTTTAAATAAAGCAACTATTTTACCAGTTCAAGAACTTAATAAGCCGATCAAAGTTGTCATCCCACTTGTAGAGCACGAAGATCTACGTGAAGACCTAATCTTTAATCTAAACAAACTGGATTGTTTAGATCTTAGTTATCATGATATCGAAAGATGTCTTTACATTAATCCTAAGGGAGTTACCAAGGCAAGTACTGTTCTTAACCATTTCGGTAAGGATTTTGTAGCTTTTGGGAATGACCAAAATGATATTCCTCTTTTCAAGAATGCTATATATGGTGTGCAAGTTGGTGATTTTCCCTACCTAAAAGACTTTGCGGATGAAATCATTCCAGCAGATAATACAGTAATTGCTGAAAAAATAAAACTTCTGTTTGAAAAATTCTAAACAAATGCTTAGGCTTATCTCAATATTTACAGTACAATAGTTAAAAAAGTATTGGAGGACTAGTATGCCTACATTTATAGGAAAACAAGTAACAGTAGCTGAAGACAAACAACTTCAAGTTGGAGATAGCTTGCGAGATTTTAACTTAACAGCTACAGATTTGAGTCAAAAATCACTTTCAGAATTCGACGGTAAGAAAAAAGTTATCTCTATCGTTCCATCAATCGATACTGGTATCTGCTCAACGCAAACACGTACCTTTAACAAGGAATTGTCAGAACTGGATGATACCGTTGTAATTACTATTTCAGTGGACCTGCCATTTGCACAAGCTCGTTGGTGTGGTGCTGAGGGTCTTGAAAATGCCATCATGCTTTCTGACTACTATGACAATAGTTTCGGAAAAGCTTATGGGGTTCTAATCGAAGAATGGCACTTGTTAGCGCGTGCAGTTTTAGTTGCAGATGCTGATAACAAGATTACCTATGTTGAGTATTTGGACAATATCAATTCAGATCCAAACTATGAAGCAGCAGTGGCAGCTGTTAAAAGCTTGTAATTAAGGGACTTAGGTCTCTTTTTTTGCCTTTATTACAGTTTTTCCTTGCAAAAGTATTATCTTCTTGCTATTATTGTATAGCAATACTCAATATAGATACTGAAATATAAAAAAAGGAGATTCAATGTCTGAAAAAGAAAGACCTCAACTTATTATCGATTACGAAGATAATACAGACAAACTCGTTCGTTTAGGCGATGTTGTCGATCAATTTAAAGGAAAAGCCGTTCCTGCTAAGGCAGAACCTGGCGAATTTGCAGTGATTAACCTATCGGATATGACAACCAATGGCATTGCCTACGATAACCTAAAGACGTTTTCTGAAGAACGCCGAAAATTATTACGCTTTCTTTTAGAAGACGGTGATGTCCTTATTGCTTCTAAGGGAACGGTTCAGAAAGTTGCTGTTTTCGAAGATCAAGGCAAGCGTGAAGTCGTCGCTTCATCAAATATCACAGTGCTTCGTCCCAAAGAGAAACTCCGTGGTTTCTACATCAAATTCTTTCTTGAAACTGAAATTGGGCGTGCCTATTTAGATTATGCTGATAAGGGAAAGGCTGTTCTAAATTTGTCAACAGCTGACCTCTTGGATATTAAAATTCCTGAGATACCAATTGTTAAGCAAGATTATCAGATTGCTGCCTACTTACGTGGTCGTGCCGATTACCATCGTAAGATGGTTCGGGCAGAGCAGGAGTGGGAAAATATCCAGCAAAATGTTACAGAAGCCCTATTTGGGAATTAACAAAGACCAACAAACTAAGATTTGTTGGTCTTTTTTTCATTATTCTCGTGTATAATGGTAGTAGTAAATATGTTATTAGGAGGTCGTTATGACTACCAACACTATAGATTTATCACAACCTGTTGCAACAATCATTAAAGAGCATCCAGAGGTTAAGGAATTACTGATTGACCTCGGTTTCAAGCCCTTGTCCAACCCAGCTATGCTAAATACTGTCGGTAAGGTAACAAGTCTAAAGGCTGGATCTAAGTTAGCAAATATTCCCTTATCTAAAATTAAGCAAACCTTACTGTTCAATGGTTATGACGTCATCGGAGACTAACATGGAAAATAATCGTATTCAAATACTTAAAGAAATTCTCCTAGATTTGCATCATGGAGCTAGTCCCGAAAGTGTTCAAGAGCGCTTCAATCAACACTTCAAGGGTGTATCAGCTCTTGAAATCTCTATGATGGAGCATGAACTGATGGCATCTGAAGATGGGGTTACTTTCGAAGATGTAATGAGTCTCTGTAATGTCCATGCTAACTTATTTAAAGGGGCAATTGCAGATGTCGAAGTGGCAGATGCTGATCAAGAAGGCCACCCTGTCTATGTTTTCAAGCAGGAAAATCTAGCACTTCGTTCAGCCATACTTCGTATCCGTCGTATCATAGAAAACATCAGTAAACCTGAAAATGAGCCCTTTAAATCTGATTTACTCAACGGACTTAAACATCAGATGACTTTACTTGGGCAATTCCATAATCATTATACGCGTAAAGAAAAGCTTTTCTTTCCTATTATGGAGCGTTATGGTCATGATTCACCTCCAAAGGTTATGTGGGGAGTAGATGACGATATCCGAAAACTCTTTCGAGATGCAGAGGCTAAACTTCAAGAACTTTCGGACGCAGATATTGAAGAATTCTCAAAAGCATTCGAAACTTTTTCGGAAGAATTTGAAGCCATGATTTTCAAAGAAGAGGCTATCTTACTAATGATTCTGCTTGAAACCTTCACGCAAGATGATTGGCTTTCGATTGCCGAGGAAAGCGATGCCTACGGATATGCAATTATAAAACCCTCAGCTGTCTGGAAACCTAAGCGTGAGAGTTTTGAAGAGGACAATACGGAGACTTCTCAAGAACAGTCTAGGACAAAGACTGATGAGAATACAGGAAATACTAGAATTATCGATACCCCTGAGGGTCAATTCACTATCACCTTCACACCAAAAACCAAAAATGAATCTGTCGTCAATAGAGAAACCACTCAGCCCTTTGGTAATGGTTACCTTTCTGTGGAACAGGCTAATCTCATTCTTAATCATCTCCCTTTGGAAATTACTTTTGTTAATAAAGATGATGTTTTCCAATACTACAATGATAATGTCCCAGCAGATGAGATGGTCTTTAAACGAACACCTAGTCAAATTGGACGAAATGTTGAGCTTTGTCATCCACCAAAAGTACTTGATAAGGTCAAGAAAATCTTTGACTTACTTAGAAGTGGGGAGCGTGACCAAGTACCAATGTGGTTCAAGTCTGAACGTTTAGGAAAATTTGTCTACGTTACCTATGCTGCTGTCAGGGATGACCAGGGGGATTTTCAAGGTGTCTTAGAATATGTGCAAGATATTCAACCTTTCTTTGAATTGGAAAGTGATCTAAATAGAGATATCGATTAAAAAGAACAAGAAGTCCTGCGATTGCTTATCATTATAAATTATAAGAGGTTAGAGATTTTGCTCTCTACCTCTTTATGTTTCTACCTAGCTCTTTAGGATTGCTTTTGATATAATTAAAAGTATGATTTCAGGAATTATTAATCTAAAAAAAGAGGCTGGAATGACCAGTCATGATGCTGTTTTTAAACTACGCAAAATATTACATGAGAAAAAAATTGGACACGGCGGAACTCTTGATCCAGATGTTACTGGTGTTCTACCAATAGCAGTTGGAAAAGCTACTCGTGTTATTGAATACATGACTGAAGCAGGTAAAGTCTATGAAGGCGAAATTACTATTGGATTTTCGACAACTACCGAGGATGCTAGTGGTGAAGTCGTCCAAATAACACCGATAACAGAACTAGATGGAGAAACTGTTGACAAGGTCATGGAGACTTTTGAGGGCCAAATCACACAAATTCCACCTATGTACTCTGCGGTAAAGGTCAATGGTAAGAAACTTTACGAGTATGCACGCGCTGGCCAAGAAGTCGAACGTCCTCAACGTCAGGTAAAGATTACCGAGTTTGTTCGTACCTCACCTATTAAGTTAGAAAACGGCACTGCAAGATTCACCTTCCGTGTTGCTTGTAGTAAGGGAACCTATGTCCGCACCTTATCTGTCGATCTGGGTGCTAAACTAGGCTATGCTAGCCATATGTCTGCTTTGCGTCGGACAGCTTCTGCAGGTTTAACACTAGATTCAGCCCTAAGCCTGTCACAAATTTCAGAAATGGTAGAAGCAGGAGACCAGTCCTTCCTACTCCCTATCGAATTTGGTGTTCAGGACCTGCCAGCTGTACAAATCACTGAAGAAGATGCCAAAGAAATCTCATTTGGGCGCTTTATTGCAATCGATAGCAAAGAGCCTTTAGTTGCCGCCTTTTTGGGCGACAAAGTTCTAGCTATTATGGAAAAACGAAATCAAGTCTATAAACCTAGAAAAGTATTAAGTCAATGAAAGTAACGCCGATAAACGATTATAAAGATATCCATCAGGATAAGGAAACCGTCCTGGTCTTAGGGTATTTCGATGCTCTTCATCGTGGTCACAAGGTCCTATTTGATAAGGCGCGCCAGATTGCTGATGAAAAACAGCTTGAAGTAGCTGTCCTTACCTTTAACGAGAGTCCTCAACTGACTTTCCAACGCTATACAGATGATCTCCTTCTGCATATTACAGCACCTCAAAGACGTTGCGATCTTTTTAAAGCATATGGCACAGACCAACTTTATTTAACAGATTTCAATAGTGATTTTGCTCGAACAAGTTCAGATGACTTTATTGCACGTTATATCAAACGTCTAAAAGCTCAAGAGATTGTGGTAGGCTTCGATTACAAGTTCGGACACCATCGAACTGATGCGGACTATTTAGCCCGTAATTTTTCTGGTACTGTTCATGTCATTGAGGAACAACAAAGTGATGGCGAAAAGATTTCATCAACGCGCATTCGTCAATTAATCCGAGAAGGCAATGTGAAAGAGGCTAATAATCTCTTAGGCCATGAGTTCTCTACGCGAGGCATCGTGGTACATGGTGATGCGCGTGGTAGGACTATTGGTTTTCCAACAGCAAATCTAGCACCTATCGATAGGACCTTCCTACCAGCAGATGGTGTCTATGTCGCCGATGTCGTAATTGATGGTAAACGCTATCGTTCCATGACTAGCCTAGGAAAAAATATCACTTTTGGTGGTACAGAGTTACGTCTTGAAGCCAATATCTTTGATTTTGAAGGTGATATTTATGGAAAAACAATCGAAGTTTTCTGGTTAGATTATATCCGTGATATGATCAAATTCAATAATATAGATGAGCTATGCGACCAACTAGAAGCGGATAAAAAAATCGCAGAAAAATTTTAAGAAAGCGTAGCCAAAACTAATCAAATAATGTATAATGTTTAGGAATGTTAAAGTGAAAGGGGTGTTTGCATGGTAACTTTATTTTTATCACCTAGCTGCACCAGCTGTAGGAAAGCACGAGCCTGGTTGACCAATCATGAAGTTGCTTTTGACGAACACAATATCATCACGAGTCCATTAACTCACGATGAGTTGATGAAGATTTTGTCCTATACGGAAAATGGTACTGAAGATATCATTTCAACTCGCTCCAAAGTCTTTCAGAAATTGAATATCGATGTGGATGATTTGACAATTAAGGAACTCATTCAATTGATTTCTGAATATCCAAATCTTCTTCGTCGACCTATCATTATGGATAACAAACGTATGCAAATCGGTTTTAACGAAGATGAAATTCGTGCCTTTTTGCCTCGTGATTATAGAAAGCAAGAACTGCGTCAAGCGACCATTCGTGCTGAAATTGAGGGTAATAATGACTAAAGGAAATTATTCCTACCCACTCGATCCATCATGGAGCACTGAGGAAATTACCACAGTGCTTCATTTTTTGAGTCAGGTAGAAAAAGCATACGAGAGTAAAGTTGACCGTGACCAGCTCTTGCAGGCCTATAAGGCGTTTAAAACAGTTGTTCCAGGAAAAGCACCTGAAAAGCAACTAGACAAGGCCTTCGAAGAAGCTAGTGGTTTTTCAACCTATCAAGCTGTCAAAGCCGCTAAAGCAAAAGAAAAAGGATTTGTAACACTTGGAAAATAAACTTGTTTTTGCCAAAGAAATCATCAAGGAAGCTGGGGCCTTTATTAAAGAAAGTTTGAGTAAAACAATCACGGTAGAGGAAAAGTCTGCTTTCGATGATTTAGTAACTAATATTGATAAACAAACGCAAGATTTACTGGTAGCGCACATCAAATCAGCTTTCCCATCAGACCATATTTTTGCTGAAGAAAATGGCATGGTTCATGATATCAAAGACGGGAACGTCTGGGTCTTGGATCCTATTGATGGTACAGTCAATTTTATCGTTCAACAGGATAATTTTTGTGTCATGATTGCCTACTACGAAGAGGGGCAGGGAAAATTTGGCCTAATATACAACGTTATGGCTGACAAGCTTTTCTATGGTGGGGGTCAGTTTGATGTATACTGCAACGATAAATTGCTTCCAGTATATAAGAGACGTCCTTTGGATCGTTGTCTAGTAGGTAGTAACGCTGCTATGTACGCTAACAATTACCATGGCTTAAAAGAGCTCATTGACAAAACTTTGGGTGTTAGAGTTTATGGTGGTGCTGGTCTAAGTATGTCTAAGGTTCTTTCTGGTCAAATTTTAGCTTACTTTTCAGTAATTTACCCATGGGATTACGCTGCAGCAAGCATTATGGGAGAAAAATTGGGCTACCAACTTGAAACCATTACTGGAGAATCACTTGATTATTCTAGTCGCCAAGCTGTGATGCTGGTTCCTAAAGATAGACTCGAAGAAATCAGAGATATTCTTAGCTCAGAAAATTAACTTAAAAACATATACCATACTGGACAAATTAGAACATCAAGTTCTCTTGGTTGGTCCAGTTTTTTGATAGAAAGGAAACTATGCAATTTCCATCAGATTTTGTAGAAAAATATAAAGACTTACTTGGTACTGAAGCGGAGGACTTCTTTGCATCTTTTGATCAAGAAGCCGTTTCCGCCTACCGTACTAACCCTCTTAAAAAGCAACAGAAAGATTATCCTGATGCCATTTCTGGAACACCTTGGGGGCATTACGGTAAAATTTCAGGAAAATCTTCTGACCACGCGACTGGCTTAGTATATTCTCAAGAACCAGCTGCTCAAATGGTTGCTCAAGTGGCAGCTCCATCAAAAGGAAGCCGTGTGCTAGATTTAGCAGCAGCACCAGGCGGAAAGTCCACGCATCTCCTAAGCTACCTGGATAACACCGGTCTACTCGTCAGCAATGAAATCAATCCCAAGCGTAGCAAGATTCTAGTTGAGAATATTGAGCGATTCGGTGCTAAAAATGTTGTTGTGACTAATACGTCAGCTGATAAACTAGCCAAAGTTTTCAAGAATTATTTCGATACGATTGTCTTTGATGGACCATGTTCTGGAGAAGGGATGTTCCGTAAGGACCCTGATGCAATACAGTATTGGCATAAGGAATATCCGAGTGAGCTGGCACAATTGCAGAAGGACATCCTAACAGATGGTTTGAAGATGTTAGCCCCAGGAGGACAATTAGTTTACTCAACATGTACCTGGTCTCCTGAGGAAAATGAAGGTGTTGTTGCTTGGATTTTAGAGAATTACCCTGACCTTGAATTGGTGGCAATCCCTAAATTGAACGGGATGAGTGATGGGATTGATTTTCCAGAAACAGCTCGAATGTATCCACACCATTTCAAAGGTGAGGGTCAGTTTGTGGCAAAATTCCAGGATAAGCGCTTGCCAGAGGAGTCACGTATTAAAGAGGGAAAATCTAACCTCAACAAGGAGCAAAAACAGCTCTGGGATGATTTTGTTAAGAATCATCTTAAGACGCCTCTAGACGGTTTACTCCAAGTCTTTGGCGACAACCTCTATCTACTTCCCAAGGGACTACCAGATCTTTCCAAAGTAAAAATCGCTCGCAATGGCTTGCATCTTGGTATCTTCAAGAAAAAACGTTTTGAGCCAAGTTTTGCACTTGGAATTACTTTAACTTCGGATGAAGTAGCCTCAAGTATAGAGCTAAATCAAGAACAATTTGCACAGTATGCCTCTGGTAATGTAATTACACTTGACCAAACGTTAGCGAACGGTTGGTATCAACTTTTGGTAGATGGTAATGGATTTGGCTTTGCCAAGGTTGTTGGAAATACTGTAAAAAACTACTATCCTAAAGGATTGAGATTCCATATTTAAGACCTGTAATCAAAGTTTAATATGACTAAATTATCCTAGACTTGGTATAATTAATTAAGTGCCTTTTAACAGCATATATTTAAGGCATTAGTTAAATTTTGTTACAACATGTCGGAGGACAAAAATGAAAAAAACAAAAGTCCTTGCAGTGATTTTATCACTGGCAATGGCCATGCTAATCTTAACTGGTTGCGCCTCTTGGATTGACCGTGGCCAGTCCATTACAGCAGTTGGTTCTACAGCCCTTCAACCCTTAGTAGAAGCAGCAGCAGATGGTTTCACTGAAAAGAACCCTGAAATTGTGGTTAACGTCCAAGGAGGCGGTTCTGGTACTGGACTTTCCCAAGTTCAATCAGGTGCTGTTGAAATTGGGAATAGTGATCTCTTCGCTGAGGAAAAATCTGGGATTGATGCCAGTAAGCTCGTTGACTTTCAAGTTGCCGTTGCAGGTATTGCAATTATCACTAATCAGAAAGTACCCGTTGATAATTTGACAACAGAACAACTTCGCAAAATCTTCACTGGAGAAATCACAAACTGGAAACAGCTGGGTGGGGAGGATTTGGATATTACTATCATTAACCGTGCAGCTAGCTCAGGATCACGCGCAACTTTCGATGCTGTGATTATGGATGGCAAATCACCAATCCGTACCCAGGAGCAAGATTCTAACGGAATGGTTAAGTCAATTGTCGCTCAGACACCAGGCGCTATTTCATACCTATCATTTGCTTATCTTGATGATTCTGTTAAAACATTGAAACTAAATGGTTTTGAACCTAATGCGAAAAATGTTGCGACTAACGATTGGCCTATTTGGTCCTACGAGCATATGTATACTAAAGGACAACCTGATAGCTACACCAAACAATTCTTAGACTACATGATGAGTGATGAGGTTCAAGAAAATATCGTTGCAAAAATGGGATACATTCCAATTCACAGTATGAAAGTTACTAAGGATGCTGACGGTAAGGTTACAAAGAAGAGTGAGGAGTAAGCATGAAAAACGAAGAATTGGTGAAACAATTAACTTCACCCTCTAAAAATTCACGCCTCGAGAAATTTGGTAAAATAATCACTTTCCTTTGCCTGGCCCTGATTGTTTTCATTGTAGCAATGATCTTACTTTTCGTTGCTCAAAAAGGCTTGGCGACTTTCTTTGTTAATAAAGTCAGCTTAGTCGAGTTTCTCTTTAGTGGCGTTTGGTCACCGTCTGAAGGAAAATTTGGGGCTCTGCCAATGATCTTAGGGTCATTTGTGGTTACCTTACTTTCAGCCTTGGTTGCAACTCCATTTGCCATTGGCGCAGCCATCTTTATGACTGAGATTTCTCCCAAGGGAGCTAAATTCCTACAACCCGCGATTGAACTCTTAGTTGGGATTCCATCTGTTGTTTACGGATTCATTGGTCTGCAGGTCGTGGTTCCATTCGTTCGCTTCATTTTTGGTGGGACAGGTTTTGGTATCCTTTCAGGTACCTTTGTCTTGTTTGTCATGATTCTACCAACCGTAACCTTTATGACAACAGATACACTTCGTGCAGTGCCACGTTATTATCGTGAAGCTAGTCTTGCCATGGGAGCTACTCGCTGGCAAACTATTTGGCGTGTTACACTTAATGCGGCTAAACCAGGTATTTTCACGGCCGTTATCTTTGGTATGGCCCGTGCCTTTGGTGAGGCTCTTGCCATTCAGATGGTTGTCGGAAATTCCGCTGTGATTCCAACGTCTTTAACGACACCAGCAGCAACATTGACCTCTGTATTGACTATGGGAATCGGAAATACAGTCATGGGAACCGTTTCAAACAATGTCCTTTGGTCACTTGCCTTGGTGCTCTTATTGATGAGTCTTGGTTTCAATATGTTAGTGAAATTTATTACCCGTGAGAGAAAGAGAAATTATGAACGCTAAAAAAGTCGATAAAATTGCAATCAGCACGCTCTATGTGATTGCTGGCATTATTGTAACAATCCTAGCAGCCTTGATTCTCTATATCTTGGTTCGGGGGATTCCACACATCAGTTGGTCATTCTTGACTAGTAGATCGTCATCTTACAAAGCTGGCGGAGGAATTGGGGTTCAACTCTACAATTCATTCTTCCTTTTGGTTATTACTTTAATTATTTCGGTTCCTCTTTCAATGGGAGCTGGTATCTTCCTATCAGAATATGCCAAAAAAGGTCGGCTCACCAACTTTGTCCGTACCTGTATTGAAATCCTTTCTTCACTGCCTTCAGTGGTGGTCGGACTCTTTGGTTATTTAATTTTCGTTGTACAATTTCAGTACGGATTTTCAATCCTTTCAGGTGCCTTGGCATTGACTGTCTTTAACTTGCCACAAATGACTCGTACCGTTGAAGATAGTTTACGCACAGTTCACCACACTCAACGTGAAGCAGGTCTTGCCTTAGGTTTGTCTAGATGGGAAACTATCTGTCACGTTGTTGTTCCTGAGGCTTTGCCTGGTATTGTAACTGGAATTGTCCTTGCTTCTGGACGTATTTTTGGGGAAGCAGCAGCACTTATTTACACAGCAGGGCAATCTGCACCAGCACCTAACTGGAGCGACTGGAATCCGCTTAGCATATCTAGTCCAATCTCAATTTTCCGTCAAGCTGAGACACTTGCTGTTCACATCTGGAAGGTCAACTCAGAAGGTACGACACCTGACGCCACTGCAGTGTCTGCTGGTTCAGCAGCAGTGCTCTTGATTTTCATTTTGATTTTCAACTTTGGTGCACGTCGTTTGGGAGCTTACCTCCATAAGAAATTAACATCCGCTTAAAGGAGTTATCATGACAAAATACAATTGGGACGAGCGTCATATTATCACCTTCCCAGAGAAGAAGCTCGCTCTTGAAACCAAGGATTTGCATGTCTACTATGGTCAAAAAGAAGCCATCAAAGGTATTGATATGCAATTCGAGAAAAATAAAATCACTGCCCTCATCGGTCCCTCAGGATGTGGGAAATCTACCTTTCTTCGTAGCCTAAACCGCATGAATGATACTATTGATATTGCCAAGGTTACTGGACAAATCCTTTATGAAGGAGTTGATGTCAATGCAAGTAATATCAATGTTTATGAAATGCGCAAACACATTGGAATGGTCTTTCAACGTCCAAACCCATTTGCCAAGTCTATCTATAAAAACATTACCTTTGCTCATGAACGTAAAGGTGTGAGAGATAAGCAAACTTTGGATGAGATTGTTGAAACATCACTTAAACAAGCGGGACTTTGGGAACAAGTTAAAGATGATCTTCATAAGTCAGCTTTTACCCTCTCTGGTGGTCAGCAACAACGTCTTTGTATCGCAAGAGCTATCGCCGTTAAACCACAGATCCTTCTTATGGATGAGCCAGCAGCTTCATTAGACCCTGTAGCTACCATGCAACTAGAAGAAACCATGTTTGAGCTGAAAGAAGATTACTCCATTATTATCGTTACGCACAATATGCAACAAGCAGCGCGTGCCAGTGATTATACAGCATTTTTCTACCTTGGTGATCTAATCGAATATGATGAAACCAAGAAAATTTTCCAAGATGCTGCTCTACAGTCAACCAACGACTATGTATCAGGACGCTTTGGATAGAAAGGAGCACTTATGACTGAACCAATCATTTCAATTAATGATTTATCGGTATATTTCAATAAGAAAAAAGCCCTTAATAACGTTACTATGGATTTCTATCCAAAAGAAATCACAGCTCTTATCGGGCCATCTGGATCAGGGAAATCAACCTTGCTTCGATCTATCAACAGAATGTGGGACTTAAATCCTGAATGCACACTTACTGGTGCAGTTTCTTACAACGGCCACAATGTCTACAGTCCTCGAACAGATACCGTTGAACTCCGTAAAGAAATCGGTATGGTCTTCCAACAACCCAATCCCTTCCCTATGTCTATATATGAGAACGTTGTCTATGGCCTTCGTATCAATGGTATCAAAGATAAGGCGGTTCTTGACAAGGCAGTGGAAGAATCTCTAAAAGGAGCTTCAATCTGGGAGGAGGTTAAAGACCGACTTCATGACTCAGCACTTGGACTCTCAGGTGGGCAACAACAACGGGTCTGTATTGCGCGTGTACTTGCCACCTCACCAAAGGTTATTCTTCTTGACGAACCAACATCTGCGCTAGACCCTATTTCCGCTGGTAAGATTGAAGAAACACTCTATAACCTTAAAGATCAATACACCTTGTTGCTTGTTACACGTTCTATGCAACAGGCAAGCCGGATATCACAACGAACAGCCTTTTTCCTCGATGGAGAACTTATTGAATATTCATCAACAAAAGACATGTTCCTAAATCCAAAACATAAAGAAACAGAAGATTATATTACCGGTAAATTCGGTTAAGAAAGGACGGATTCATTAACAATTATGATGTTACGAACACCCTTCGAAGAAGAATTAGAAAAGCTCCACAACCAATTTTATGCCATGGGTACTGAAGTTGCCGCACAGCTCAAAAAAGCCGTGCGTGCTTTCACCAGCCATGACCGTGAATTGGCTAAAGAAGTTATTGAAAACGATGAGATTGTCAATAACTACGAAACCAAACTTGAGAAAAAATCACTTGAAATTATTGCCCTCCAGCAACCTGTATCAAGTGATTTACGTACTGTAATCACTGCATTAAAAGCATCTAGTGATGTCGAGCGTATGGGGGACCATGCGGTTGCCATCGCTAAAGCAACCATCCGTATTAAAGGTGAAGTACGACTAACTGAGATTGAATCCGAGATCAAAAAAATGGGGAAAGCAGTCCGTCAGATGGTTGAAGAAGCTCTGGAAGTCTACTTAAATAGTGACGAAAAACGTGCTTATGAAATCGCAGCTTCAGATGAAATTATTGACAACTTTTTCCGTGATATCCAAGCTATGACCGTAGAAGGTGTCCGCAAAAATCCAGATGCAGCATTTGCTGCCAAAGAGTATTTCCAAGTACTCACGTACCTCGAACGTATTGGTGATTATGCCCGTAATCTTTGTGAGTGGGTCGTCTACCTCAAGTCTGGGAAAATCATTGAATTATAGGCAAAGATTGCAATCTATGTTATAATGAGTCTGTATTGAATAATTCAGGCTCTTTTCTTTTGTAAAAGTTCCTGAAGTCGAAACATATGTCAGTCTGTTTCGATACGAAAAGTTAGATTAGGAGTATTTACATATGACAACATCTGTTGCTCGTTTTATCGAAAGTTTCATCCCTGAAAATTATAATCTTTTCTTAGACATTAATCGTTCTGAAAAGACCTTTACAGGGAATGTTGCCATTACAGGTGAAGCCCTTGATAATCATATCTCCCTTCACCAAAAAGACCTTACCATTAATTCAGTTCTCTTGGACAATGAATCCTTGAACTTCCAAATGGATGATGCCAATGAGGCTTTTCATATTGAGCTTCCAGAAACTGGGGTTCTAACAATTTTCATTGAATTTTCTGGTCGCATCACAGATAATATGACTGGTATTTATCCATCATATTACACTTACAATGGCGAAAAGAAGGAGATTATTTCAACACAGTTTGAATCACATTTCGCCCGCGAAGCTTTCCCTTCTGTCGATGAACCAGAAGCAAAAGCAACTTTTGATCTCTCATTGAAATTTGACGCTGAAGAAGGCGATACTGCCTTGTCAAACATGCCAGAAATCAATAGTCATTTGCGTGAAGAAACTGGAGTTTGGACATTCGAGACAACACCTCGCATGTCCACATACCTTCTCGCCTTTGGCTTCGGTGCTCTCCAAGGTAAAACAGCCAAAACAAAAAATGGCACTGAAGTTGGGGTCTTCGCTACAGTTGCACAAGCAGAAAATAGCGTTGACTTCGCTCTTGATATTGCCGTTCGTGTCATCGACTTCTACGAAGACTACTTCCAAGTCAAGTATCCTATCCCATTATCATACCACCTTGCTCTTCCTGACTTCTCAGCGGGCGCTATGGAAAACTGGGGTCTTGTTACCTATCGTGAAGTTTACCTCCTTGTAGATGAAAATAGCTCAGCTGCAAGCCGCCAACAAGTTGCCCTAGTTGTTGCCCACGAATTGGCTCACCAATGGTTCGGTAACCTTGTTACCATGAAATGGTGGGATGATTTATGGCTTAACGAAAGTTTCGCCAACATGATGGAGTATGTTTCAGTGGATGCTATTGAACCAAGCTGGAATATCTTTGAAGATTTCCAAACAACTGGTGTACCTCATGCTCTTCAACGTGACGCAACAGACGGCGTACAGTCTGTCCACATGGAAGTCAATCATCCAGACGAGATTAATACCCTCTTTGATAGTGCCATCGTTTATGCCAAAGGTAGTCGTCTTATGCATATGCTCCGCCGTTGGTTGGGCGATGAAGCCTTTGCCAAAGGACTTAAAGCTTACTTCGAAAAACACCAATATAACAATACTGTTGGACGTGACCTTTGGAATGCTCTTTCAGATGCTTCAGGTAAGGATGTCTCTAGCTTCATGGATACATGGTTAGAGCAACCAGGTTACCCAGTGGTTAGTGCAGAAGTTGTTGATGATACGCTTATCCTTAGTCAAAAACAATTCTTCATTGGTGACCATGAAGACAAAGGACGCCTCTGGGAAATCCCATTGAATACAAACTGGAATGGACTTCCAGATACACTTTCAGAAGAGCGTATTGAGATTCCAAATTATAGCCAGCTTGTTGCTGAAAATAATGGAGCTCTCCGTCTTAATACAGCAAATACAGCACATTACATCACAGACTATCAAGGTCAACTCTTGGACGATATCTTAGAAGATTTTGCAAACCTTGATACTGTAAGTAAACTTCAAATTTTACAAGAACGTCGTCTTCTAGCAGAAAGTGGACGTATCTCATATGCAAGTCTAGTTGCTCTTCTTGATCTTGTTGAAAAGGAAGAAAGCTTCTTGATTGCTCAAGCTAAATCTCAAATCCTTGCTGGTTTGAAACGCTTTATTGATGAAGATTCAGAAGCAGAAGTACATTATAAAGCCTTGGTACGTCGTCAATTCCAAAATGACTTTGAACGCCTTGGTTTCGACGCCAAAGAAGGGGAGTCTGATGAAGACGAAATGGTCCGTCAAACTGCTCTTAGCTACTTGATCCAAGCAGACTATCAACCAGCAGTCCTTGCAGCTGCAAGTATTTTCCAAGCTCATAAAGAAAACATCGAAAGCATCCCAGCAAGTGTTCGTGGTCTTGTCCTCATCAACCAAATGAAACAAGAAAACAGTCTTTCTCTTGTTGAAGAGTATGTCAATGCATACGTGGCAACAAACGACAGTAACTTCCGTCGTCAATTGACTCAAGCACTTTCATACCTTAAAAATCAAGAAGGTCTTGACTACGTACTAGCTCATCTTAAAGATAAAAACGTTGTTAAACCACAAGATTTGTATCTCTGGTATATGAACTTCCTCAGCAAATCTTTTGCTCAAGAAACCATTTGGAACTGGGCTAAAGAAAACTGGGATTGGATTAAAGCAGCCCTTGGTGGTGATATGAGCTTTGATAGCTTTGTTAATATCCCAGCAGGAATCTTTAAAACACAAGAACGTCTAGACCAGTATATTGCATTCTTCGAGCCACAAACAAGTGACAAAGCTTTGGAACGTAATATCTTGATGGGCATTAAAACAATTGCTGCACGCGTAGACTTGATTGAAAAAGAAAAAGCTGCGGTTGAATCAGCTCTTAAAGATTATTAATATACAAAACAAGCTTTCCATAAAGGAGAGTTTGTTTTTGTATATAATCATTTACATAATTTTAGTTCTGTTAATAACCAAAGAACAAAATAATATAAACATAATTAAAATTATGTAAAATATAAGCAACCACGCCAAATCGGAATGGTTATCATTAGTTAATTATAAATTATCTAGAGCATTTTTTTGCTCATCATTGACGATATGGGTATAAAGATCCGTGACCTGAGTGGAAGCATGACCAAGTTGATGACTAACTAAAACTTGAGACTTAGTAGCATCATAAAGACGTGTCGCCAGAGTATGACGTAGTTTGTGGGGAGTTACACGAATTTTGAAATCCTGAGAATATTTAGCAACCATTTTTTCGATACTTGAAGCATCAATACGATTTGGAACCCCTCGATATTCTGTTAAAAATAGGGCAAGGTCTTGTTTTTCAGCCTTATAGCGTTTATCACGTATGCTAAGATAATTTTCAAGATATGGTCTAGCAAAACTTGCCACATTAACTGAGTCCCGTTTGCCACCTTTTCGAGTGACGTCAATGACCATCATTTTTAAATTGATATCTTTAAGGTCCATATTAACAGCTTCAGAGAGTCGAACGCCTGAAGCCAGTAGCAAGGCAATGATGGCTAAATCACGCTCTTTATTCTTATAAAACGATGATTTAGCACGATTTGAGAGCTTGACTTCGTATTCATTTTCAACATAATCAAGGAATTCCATGGTTTCATCGCCTAGAAAAAGTTTCTGTTTGATATTCTCAGCACGTGCAGCCAAGGTTTCTTTCTTTTTCTTAGTCGAAACTTTTTTCATGACGTTACGATAAAAATACGGTTCACCATCAGGTCCCTCGACCTCCTCAGTTAAATACTTATAGAGACTAGATAGAGCTGAAAGCGTACGATTAATGGTTGTTTGAGAGACTCCCTGTTTCTTGGAATATGTATTTAAAGATGGACGTTCACGTAGATAGAGGACAAATGACTCCATATCTTTTTTAGTTAGATTTTCCAAGGTTTTGATATCAATTGAGGCAATATCATCAGCATCTGAAATACCTGAGTCAATCAACCAGTCAAAAAAGCGTTTATATTCCTTGAGATATTCATATAAGGTTGTAAAAGAATACGGTACCGATAGTTTCGATTGATAATACTCCAAAACAAACCAAGGCATAAGGGATTTGTATTCTTCAATTTTTTCTAGTAAGAGTTCACGTTTCATTGGTTTTATTCTCCATAATTACTTAATAGAAGTATATCACACCCTTATCTTTCTTTCAAGAAAATTACAGTTTTTCGGAAAGATGTTATGAGGTGTTTTTCTGAAGAGCTTTCTAGGTTTGCTGGCCTATTGTAACAAAATGACTCACTTAGTCAATCATAAAGGGACTTTATAACTAAAATAATTTAAAACTTACGAATCATCTACAATAATTTTCGCATTAAAAAAACAACCTGGAGTTTTCCAGATTGTTCAACCAATGATTAAGCTACAATAGCTTTTGCAACCTCCTCGGTTGTCATGCGTGAGAAATAATGTGTTGTGTCAATGGTTTTGAGTTTAGCCAAGACATCTTCGTATTCGTAAGGTAGACCGATCAAAAGTTCTTCAATATCAGATACATCTCCAATACCAAAGAAATCTCCGTAAATTTTAACAGATTTGATAATTGAATTTTCAACATTGGCATAGGTTGAAATCTTACCAGCTGGGTAACGAACATTACGCTCTACCGTGTATTCTGGTGATTGACCGTATGTCCAGTCCCATGTATTGAATTGTTTCTCATAGGACTCTTGAATCTTTGCTAGTTCGTCTTCAGAAAGGATGTATTCGGTCATTTCTGGGTAGAATTCTTTCATTTTTTCCAAAATCTTATCTGAGAATTCATTTACAGTGATTTTTTCTGGCAATTCGTCTACAATGTTTGTCACACGAGCACGTACAGACTTAACACCTTTAGATTCAATTTTGTCTTTGCTGACTTTAAGGGCTTGACCAAGAACGGACATATTAACGTCAAAGAGCAAGCAACCATGGTGCATCATACGACCTTTATAGTAGGCTTGGGCATTTCCACAGAACTTCTTACCATCAATCTCAAGGTCGTTACGGCCAGTAAATTCAGCCTTAACTCCCAAATCAGCAAGTGTTGCGATTACCGGTTGAGAGAAAGTCTTAAAATCAAATGCACCTTCATCTGCCTTATTAGAGATGATAGTATAGTTAAGGTTGTTCAAATCGTGATAAACAGCGCCACCACCAGATAAACGGCGAACGACCTTAATATCATGAGCATCTGTATATTCTTTGTTAATCTCTTGAATGGTATTTTGGTGTTTACCAACAATGATAGCTGGACGGTTAATCCAGAGAATGAACAATTCATCTTCGTTTACCAATTCACGAAAGGCATAGGCTTCCAAAGCAATATTATAGGCAGGATCATTTGATGTGTTTACGATATATTTCATGAGGTCTCCTCTTGTAATGTGATACTTATATTATAATGGAAAACGGTGACAAAGTACACAAAGATACCTTGAGAGCAATTATTTTCTTGTTATAATAGTAAATAACAATGGCCTTTTACTCAGATGAATTTACAAATTTTCCACTTAGTCTTGATTTAACAGGCAAGAGCGAGAATTTTAAAATTACTATTACGGATTCTTACCTAGAAGAAGAATATAGGACTACACAAGACGAAATCCATTATCTAAAATACTCTAAGTCTAAGACTTATGATACATCAAATAAAGAAGCATATATTATATTAATGATATACTAAATTATCATGTAAAATAACATAATCTTATTTATGTAAACACAGTTAATTATCCTATTGGCTGTGTTTTTTCATGCAAAAAACAAGACCATTTCTGATCTTGTTTTCCTTTTATGCAACTAGGCTATTATTTTGTGTGCCAGATGTCTTTGTCATACTGTTCGATTGTACGGTCAGATGAGAAGAATCCTGCTTCAGCAATGTTGTAAACAACTTTCTTGTTCCATGCATCTTGATCTTCGTAAGCTGCGTATACTTCTTCTTTCTTCTCGATGTATTCGGCCAAGTCAATCAATGTCATGAACCAGTCTTTAGAGATAAGTTCCTTGTGAAGACGTTCCAAACGTTCTTTATCCCCTACTTTTACAAGGTCCTCGCTTACGATAAAATCAACAGCTGCTTTGATGTTAGCATCTTTTTCGTAGTAATCACGTGATACATAACCTTCTTTTTCATAAAGGTCGATGATTGTATCAGAGTCTTTACCAAATGTGAAGATGTTTTCTGGTCCTACCAATTCAGCAATCTCAACGTTGGCACCATCCATTGTACCAAGTGTAAGGGCACCATTAAGCATGAATTTCATGTTACCTGTACCTGAAGCCTCTTTAGAAGCCAATGAGATTTGTTCTGAAATATCTGTCGCTGGGATAAGGTGTTCAGCAACTGTTACGTTGTAGTTCTCAACCAAGTGAACGTTGAGGTATTTGCTTACTTCTGGATCGTTGTTAATGAGTTCAGAAAGTGACAAGATCAAGTGGATGATGTCTTGAGCAATAACGTAGGCAGGAGCTGCTTTACCACCAAAGATGATAGTAATTTTACGTTTTGGAAGGTTTCCTTTTTTGATTTCCAAGTATTTGTGGATGACATACAAAGCGTTCATTTGTTGACGTTTGTACTCGTGGAAACGTTTGATTTGTGTATCGATGATTGAGTTTTCGTCAAGATCAATACCTTTATTGGCTTTAAGGTAACGTTTAAGTGACAATTTGTTGTCATATTTAATTTCAGCCAAACGTTTGTGTACTGCAGGATCATCCGCAAAAGCAGCCAATTTTTCCAATTGAGTGGCATCAGTAAGGTAATCATCACCAATCAATTCTTTGATGTAGTCAGCAAGTTCTTGGTTTGAGAATTCCAACCAACGACGGAATGTAATACCGTTTGTTTTGTTGTTGAAACGTTCTGGGTAAAGGTCGTAGAAAGGTTTCAACTCAGATGATTTAAGGATTTCTGTGTGAAGTGCTGCAACACCGTTTACGCTTGTAGAGAAGTGAATATCCATGTGTGCCATGTGAACACGGTTGTCTTCGTCAATGATTTGAACACGTGGATCATCATATTTAGCACGAACGATGGCATCCAATTTCTTGATGATAACAACAAGGTGTGGTACAACTTCTTCAAGGTAATCAAGAGGCCATTTTTCAAGGGCTTCAGCCAAGATAGTGTGGTTTGTGTAACCAACCATTTTGCTTACGATTGCTACTGCTTCATCAAATTCAAATCCATGTTTTTCTGTCAAAAGGCGGATCAATTCAGGGATAACCATTGATGGGTGAGTATCGTTGATTTGTACGTAAGCGTAATCTGGAAGGTCGTGAAGGTTAGAACCACGTTCGATAGCTTCGTCAATCAAAAGTTGAGCAGCGTTTGATACCATGAAGTATTGTTGGTAGATACGCAAGAGCTCACCCTTACGAGTTGAATCATCTGGGTAAAGGAAAAGTGTCAAGTTCTTTTGGATTTCGTCTTGATCGAAAGTGATTCCTTTTTCAATCAAATCATAGTCCACACCATTGATATCGAAGAGGTTAAGGTAGTTCTTAGTTTCTTTCTTATAACCCAAGATATCCAAACGGTCCAAACGAGATTTCAAAGTGAAGTTTTTGAATGGAACATCGTAAGAGATATCAGTTGGTACCAACCATGATTGATCTTCAATCCAGTAGTTTGGTTCAGCATCTTGTTTGTTATCTTTAAAGACTTGTTTGAAAAGACCACAGTGGTAGTTAAGACCAACACCTTCACCGTTAATGCCAAGCGTTGACATAGAATCGATGAAACATGAAGCCAAACGTCCCAAACCACCATTACCAAGAGATGGTTCTGGTTCAACATCTTCGATTTCGCTGATTGATTTACCTGCAGCAGCCAATTCAGCTTTGACATCTTTATAGATGCCCAAGTTGATCAAGTTGTTAGACAAAAGTTTACCAATCAAGAACTCAGCTGAAATGTAGTAAACTTTACGTTTGCTATCATTTTTAGGTTTTGGAGCAGCTGCTTCTTTTACAAATTCCAACAAAAGGTAGTAGATTTCTTCGTTTGAAAGCTCTTTAAGATTTTTATTTTTTGCTTCAACGTAATTTGTGAATGTAGACATTTTATTTATTACCTCGATTATATCTTTCTGTAATATCAGTTAAAAATTCTTTCTTATCAATAGTGATTTCACCTGGAAGCATACGCCATTTCCAGTTTTCTCCAACTGTGTTAGGGAAGTTTGTACGGCTATTTTCAGGTTTATCAAGAATATCTTGCATAGTTGCAATGGCAGTGTTACTTACTGTTGCAAAGAGTGTGCGAAGAAGGGCACGTGTGATTGGTTCACCTTGACGACGATTGATGTAAGCATCAGTGTAGTCACGTTGCTCTTGTGTCAAGTTATCATACCAACCGTTAATTACTTCATTATCATGTGTACCAGTATAAGCCACTGAGTGTTGTGTGTATACGTGTGGAATATCAATGCTGTTACCAGTGGTATCATAGAAACCAAATTGAACAATCTTCATTCCTGGGTAACCACAGTCTGCAAGAAGTTTACGTGTCTTATCATCAATATTACCAAGGTCTTCGGCAATAATCTTAAGATCGCCCAATTCTTCTTTGACCACTTTGAAAAGATCGTAACCAGGTCCTGGAACCCATTTACCATTTTCAGCAGTTTCATCTCCACCAGGGATTTCCCAGAAGTCAGAGAAACCTTTGAAGTGGTCGATACGCAAGTAATCATAGAGTTTGAATGATTCTTGAATACGGAAGACCCACCAAGCATAGTTTTCTGCTTTGTGTTTATCCCAAGCGTAAATTGGGTTACCCCAAAGTTGTCCTGTTGCTGAGAAGTTATCTGGTGGAACTCCGGCAATGTAACGTGGTTTACATTCGGCATCTAGTTTGAAGAGGTGTGGTTGCGTCCAGACTTCCACACTATCAGCTGAAATGTAGATTGGCATGTCACCAATAATTTGAATACCATTCTTATTAGCATAGGCTTTTAACTCTGCCCATTGGCTAAAGAAGAGGTATTGTGCCACTTGATGGTATGTGATAACATCAGCAAGTTCTTTACGAAGTTTTTCAAGAGTTGCTTCATCACGTTTAACCGCTTTTTTATCATCCCAATCTTGAAGAGCTTTGTTATCAAAGTATTCTTTGATAGCCATGAAGTCAGCATAATCTGCCAACCAGTTAGCATTTTCAGTTTTAAAAGCTTCAAACTTCTTAGCTTCTTTCTTATCTGCCAAGATTGCTTTGACTGCTTTTTCAAGAAGTGGACGACGTGCTTCGTAAACTTTGGCGTAGTCGATAAACTCTGGATTTGAACCAAAGTCAACATTTTTAACATCAGCTTTAGTTAAAAATTTGTCACGAATAAGGAAATCCAAATCGATAAAGTGTGTATTCCCCGCAACGGCTGAGAATGATTGGTAAGGTGAATCTCCATAACTTGTAGTAGTCAATGGCAAGATCTGCCAGTATGTTTGCTTTGTTTCTTTCAAGAAATCAACAAAGTCGTAGGCTGCTTGACCGAAAGATCCGATCCCGTAGTCACCTGGAAGTGATGTGATGTGCATCAATACACCGCTTGCTCGTTTGTTCATAAAGTTTACCTCAAATTATTTTTTTCACTTATGATTATAATGCAAACGTTTGCATAAGTCAAGAATTTTTAGCAAAAAAAATAAAAATTTTTATTTCTCTTTAAATTTACGTTCGCAAAACAAGCGCTTTCATATTGTAAGTGCTTCTATTAACTCAATAGTTCTCCTGCGTTTCCTGAAAAACAACTTCCTAGGTAATAAAAAATGGTTGGTAACTTAAGTTAATAACCAAAAGCAAATACTCAAACGTTCTATTTTCTCATTGAGACACTTTCTCTTTCAACGAGTTTGAATGGAATAGTTATTTTCTGTGCCTTAGTTTTAGGATTTTTAAGAAGATCTAATAGCCTTAGGACGCTTTCCTTACCCAGTTCTTTAATATTAATGTCATAGGTAGTTAGGAAAGGATGCATGATTTCCGCAAAAGTTGAATTATTGAAGGAAATAATGGCGTAATCTTCGGGAACTCTGACCCCTTTATTATTTAACCATTGTATAAACCGTAAGGCAATCAAGTCATCTATAACAATTAAGGCAGTCAGTTGATTAGATTCCAAGTTCTCTTTTAATGAATCAATGTTTCTAGATGAAAAAACGAGTTCTGAATAAGCCTCTAAATTAAATACTTTAGTCGCCTCAATATATCCTTGATAACGTTCTTGTCCTACTTGACCAAAAAGATCATCTGTTACAAAACCAATCTTTTGGTGACCTTTAGTCCTTAAATAATTAACAGCTTCTTTTCCTAGTCCTTTATTATCATTATCGATATAGGTTACTTTATCAGTATTATCTACTGCTGCTCCAACAACTACGAAAGGAACTCTTTCTTTTAATAGATAATCTTTAACTGGATCTTTATTTTCTGAATAGAGAATAATAAAGCCATCAGCTCGTTTTTGACGATGCATAAGCTCGACCTGTCTAACTAATTCTTCAAGTGTGGCACCCGTAGCAATACTGACAACCTGAGAATTACAACTAGCTTCTTCATTAATCGCTGTTAGAATCTCCATATAGAAGGGTTGACTAATTTTTTCACGGTCAGTTAAAGGAGGAAGAACAACACCTAAACTATGTGTTAAGCCTGTTGCTAACATTTGTGCTGCTGAGTTTGGGACATACCCTAATTCATCCATGGCTGCTCTTACTTTAACTTTGGTTTCTTCTGATATAGCCGGACTATCCTTTAAGGTCCTGCTTACTGTTGACGGGCTGACACCAGCTCTCTTGGCAACATCTTTAATTGTAGCCATCATTTCCCTCTCATTCTCATAAATACTTTTTTATAGTCGTAAAATACAAGAATCATTATAAACAAAATAAGTAACTTTTGCAATCGTTTGCAAACAGTTAAAAAATTTTTTTAAAAACACTTGACAGATTATGGAAACGGTTGCATAATGTATATCGTAAACTAAATTTCTGGAGGAAATAGAAATGAAAAAATGGCAAAAGGTATTACTTGGTAGTGCTGGACTTCTTGTAGCTGGTTCGCTCTTGGTAGCGTGTAGCTCAAGCTCAAGCAAGAGCTCAAGTTCAGATAGCAAGACTTTGAAACTTTGGGTTCCAACTGGTGCCAAGAAGTCTTATTCAGACACAGTGGCAGAGTTTGAAAAGAAATCTGGTTACAAAGTTGATATGGTTGAAATGGAAGATCCAAACGCTCAAGAAAACTTGACTAAAGATGCTTCTACTGCTGCAGATGTCTTCTCACTTCCACATGACCAACTCGGTAAATTGGTAGACGCTGGAGCAATCCAAGAAATCCCAGAACAATACTCAAAAGAAATTGCTGAGCAAGACACTGAGCAATCTGCCCTTGGTGCTCAATACAAAGGTAAAACTTACGCCTTCCCATATGGGATCGAAACACAAGTTACTTACTACAACAAGTCTAAACTTAATGAAGAAGATGTTAAATCATATGAAACAATCACTTCTAAAGCTAAATTTGGTGGTAACTTGAAAGAAGTTAATGCTTATGCAACTGCTCCTCTCTTCCTTTCAGTTGGTAATACGCTCTTTGGCCCTAATGGTGAAGATGTAAACGGTACTAACTGGGGTAACGAGGCCGGTGTGAACGTTCTTAAATTCATCGCAGCTCAAAGAGACAACAAAGGATTTGTCAATGTTGATTCATCTAATTTGATGGCTAAATTCGAAGATGGTTCAGTTGATGCATTCCAATCAGGCCCATGGGACTACTCAGCAGCTACTAAAGCTGTTGGTAAAGACAATCTTGGTATTGCTGTGTATCCAACAGTTAACATTGGTGGTCAAGATGTTCAACAAAAAGCCTTCTTGGGTGTAAAACTTTACGCAGTAAACCAAACACCATCTAAAGGTAACGCTGAACGTATTGCAGCTTCTTACCAATTGGCGCAAGCTTTGACAAGCAAAGACAGTCAAAATAACCAATTCACTAATGAAGACCGTCACATCATCCCTGCTAATAAAGAAGTTCAAGCTTCTGAAGCCGTCCAAAATGATACACTTGCACAAGCTGTAATTACTATGGGTTCATCTGAACAATACACAACTGTTATGCCTAAACTTAGTCAAATGTCAGTCTTCTGGACGGAAAGTGCTGCTCTTATGAGTGACGCTTTTAACGGTAAAATCACGGAAGACCAATTCCTTACTAAATTACAACAATTTGATAAAGATTTGGCAGCGGCTAAATAAGAATCCTAACAATGATAAGGTAAAGAGGCAGGTCAAGTTCCTAGCCTTTTTACCTTTTATTTGTAGACAAAATAGAAACCATTACTAATCACACATTTATCTGAGGAGATACCTATGTCACAAACAATCTACGACACAACTCCTATGCGCCAGGTCTTCAAAGAAGGTACATGGGATGTCAAATTATCCTTTCTGGTAATGGGATTGGCAAACTTGGTCAACAAACAGTTTACCAAGGGATTGCTCTTCCTCCTTTCTGAGATTGCCTTTTTAGCGGCATTCGTTATCCAAATTATTCCTGCACTTCAAGGGATGATTACCTTGGGGACACAAGAACAGGGTGAGACTATTAAGGAAGTTAATGGTGTTAAGCTTACTGTTCAGGTTGCTGGAGACAACTCTATGCTCTTGCTGATTTTTGGACTTGCGTCATTAATCTTCTGTGCAGTCTTCGCTTATATTTACTGGTGTAACCTTAAGAGCGCTCGCCATCTCATGGCTCTTAAACAATCAGGGCGCAAGGTGCCTAATTTTATCGAGGACTTCAAGACCTTGGCTGACGGTCGCTTCCACATGGGGCTTATGACTGTCCCTTTGATTGGGGTTTTGCTCTTCACAATTTTGCCTTTGATCTATATGATCTGTTTGGCCTTTACTAACTTTGACCACAATCACCCAGCACCTAAATCACTCTTTGATTGGGTTGGCTTTGCAAGTTTTGGTGAAGTTTTACAAGGTCGTATGGCTGGTACTTTCTTCCCGCTTTTGACTTGGACCTTGATTTGGGCCGTTGCTGCAACAGCAACTACTTTCTTCTTCGGTATTGTCCTTGCCCTCTTGCTTAATACTAAGGGCCTTAAATTCAAGAAAGTATGGCGTACTCTATTCGTTATCACAATCGCCGTTCCTCAATTTGTATCACTTCTTTTGATGCGTAACTTCCTAAATGATCACGGTCCTTTGAATGGTTTACTTCAAACCTTGCATATCACTAATGAACCTGTTCCGTTCTTGACTGACCCACTGTGGGCTAAGTTCTCTATTATCTTTGTTAATATGTGGATTGGTATTCCATTTACAATGTTGGTCGCAACTGGTATCATTATTAACTTGCCAACTGAGCAAATTGAAGCAGCTGAAATTGATGGAGCAAGTAAATTCCAAATTTTCAAGAGTATCACTTTCCCACAAATTCTCTTGATTATGGCACCATCTTTGATTCAACAATTTATCGGTAATATCAATAACTTCAACGTTATCTACTTCCTTACTGGTGGTGGACCTACAAACTCTGAGTTCTATCAAGCAGGTTCAACTGATCTCTTGGTAACTTGGCTCTACAAACTGACTGTTAGCGCTAAAGACTACAACTTGGCATCTGTTATCGGTATCTTTATTTTTGCCATCTCTGCAACATTCAGTCTCTTGGCCTACACAAGATCATCTTCATTCAAGGAAGGGGCTGCTAAATAATGAAACGTAAGAAAAATCTATACCTAACTGGTACTTATATTCTATTGACAGTTCTAGCTGTTATCTGGTTGATTCCGATTATTTGGATCTTCCTTACAAGTTTCCGTGGTGAAGGAGCTAATGCTGTACCATACTTCTTCCCTAAAACTTACACTTTTAATAACTACATCAAACTATTCACCAGCGATGCTTATCCTTTTGGAAGATGGTTCATCAATACCTTCATCGTTGCTACATTTACATGTATCCTCTCAACTTTGATTACAGTTGGGATGGCTTACTCACTTAGCCGTATTAAATTTAAGCACAGAAACGGCTTCTTGAAATTAGCGCTTGTACTTAATATGTTTCCTGGTTTCATGTCAATGATTGCGGTCTACTATATTTTGAAGGCCCTCAATTTGACACAAACCTTGACATCTTTGGTTTTGGTTTATTCCGCTGGGGCAGCTCTTGGTTTCTACATTGCAAAAGGTTTCTTTGATACCATTCCTTACTCATTGGATGAATCAGCAATGATTGACGGTGCTACACGTCTTCAAATCTTCACTAAGATAACCTTGCCACTTTCTAAACCAATCATTGTCTACACTGCCCTCATGGCCTTCATGGGACCCTGGGTAGACTTCATCTTTGCATCTGTTATCCTTGGTGACGTTAAAGATAAATATACTGTTGCCCTTGGACTCTACCAAATGCTTAACCAAGATGCTATCAATGAATGGTTCCTTCCATTTACCGCAGGTGCTATTATCATCGCCATCCCAATCACTCTTCTCTTTATCTTTATGCAGAAATACTATGTTGAAGGTGTAACCGGCGGATCAGTTAAATAATAAAGGATAAATGATATGACAACTCTTAAACTGGATAAAATTTATAAAAAATACCCAAATGCAACCCACTACTCTGTCGAAGATTTCAGTATCGACATCAAAGACAAGGAATTTATCGTTTTCGTAGGTCCTTCAGGATGTGGTAAATCAACAACACTCCGTATGGTAGCTGGTCTTGAAGAAATCACAGAAGGAACACTTTCTATTGATGGTGAAGTGGTTAATGACAAATCACCAAAAGACCGTGACATTGCCATGGTATTCCAAAACTACGCACTTTACCCACACATGACTGTTTATGAAAATATGGCCTTTGGTCTAAAACTTCGTAAATATAAAAAAGACGATATTGACAAACGTGTACGTGAAGCAGCTGCTAGCCTTGGCTTGACTGAGTTCTTGGAACGTAAACCTGCTGACCTTTCTGGTGGTCAACGTCAGCGTGTGGCTATGGGACGTGCCATCGTTCGTGATGCTAAAGTCTTCCTTATGGACGAACCTCTCTCAAACTTGGATGCTAAACTTCGTGTCACAATGCGTGCTGAAATTGCTAAGATTACTCGTAATATTGGTGCTACGACTATCTACGTTACCCACGACCAGACAGAAGCTATGACTCTTGCTGACCGTATTGTTATCATGAGTTCAACTAAAAATCCTGATGGTTCTGGTACTATTGGCCGTATTGAACAAATCGGTACACCTCAAGAGCTTTACAATGAGCCAGCCAATAAATTTGTTGCTGGATTTATCGGAAGCCCTGCTATGAACTTCTTCAATGTTAAAGTTGATGGCAATCGTATTACTAACTCTGAAGGTTTGGATATTGCGATTTCTGAAGGTCAAGCTAAAATCTTGAAGGAAACAGGTTACCAAGGGAAGGAAGTTATCTTTGGAATCCGTCCTGAAGATGTTTCAAGCCGTCCAATCGTTCAAGAAGTATATCCAGATGCCAATGTTGATGCTGAGGTAGTCGTTTCAGAGCTTCTCGGTGCAGAAACAATGCTTTACCTAAAACTTGGAGAAACTGAGTTTGCTGCTCGCGTTGATGCGCGTGATTTCCATAATCCAGGTGAAAAAGTTAACCTTACTTTCAACGTTGCTAAAGGTCATTTCTTCGACGCTGAAACAGAAAAACGTATCAGTTTATAAGATCTAGAAAATCAGCCCTCTTGAGCTGATTTTTTGTTTCTTTTAATCAAAATACAGTCTAACTTTTACTTCCTTACTGTTGTTAAAGATATCTCTATTGATCTATGATATAATATCCCTTGGCACCTCGACACCGCCTACGAAGGGAGGTGAGATTGCCTATGATGGATTTACTATTCAAAACTATCATCGGACCCATTGTGGTCGGTGTTATCCTTCGTCTGGTCGACAAATGGCTAAACAGGGATAGATAGTGCTAAAAAAGACCCCGAGCTTATGTGGAAGTTAGCGCGGGGTCTTTTCTTGCCTATGATATAGACTTACTATTCAATACAAGTGTATTATGTCATAAAAGCTTATAATTGTCAAGAAAGTCGAAGATATTCACTAAGTAAAGATACTAGTCTTTATACTTGTCTTCTTCGTCTTTTTTGTTATTATCAGTCTTATTTACAGCTGCTTTAAATTCAGCAAGCATTTTACCGATGGATTGACCAAGTTCTGGCAAGCGTTTAGGACCGAAGATGAGGAGGGCACCTAGGACAATAATAATAAGTCCAGGAGCTCCGATATCACGTAGAATTCCCATGAAATCTCCTTTCTATTTTTCTTTATATTTTCTTTGTTTACGTATATAAATGAGCTTACTAAGAGTTACGCTAACTTCATAAAGCAAGATTAAGGGAGCAGTCATGGCCAAGTCACTGATAAAGTCAGCTGGTGTCAAAATGACTGCCAGAACCAAGAGAATAAAGTAGGCATAGCGTCTATAGCGTGTCAGAAATACTGGTGTTATCATGCCGATAGATGTCAGAAAACTTACAACAACAGGCAGTTCAAAGAGAACTGCTAATGGCACTGTCGTATGTAGTAAAAAACTAAGGTAGTTTTGAGCTGTTATTTGAGTATTAAAGAGTCCTTCTCCTAGTTTTAAAAGCACTTCTAAAATAGCTGGACTCACAAAGTAATAGCCAAAGGCCAAGCCCAATACAAAACAGACAAAAGATGCTGGAATATAAGCAAAGATAGCACGCGCTTCATTGTCCCTCAAACCTGGTTTCACAAACTGCCAAATCTGGTAGGTAGTGAAAGGCAAAGTAACCGTAAAAGCCATGAGACTTGCTAGGTTAATGTAAATCCAGAGAATATCGTTAGGCCCAAGAACCAATAAAGGCTTGTCAAATCCTCTGGTCAAATATGCATATAGCTGCCCAGCAAACAACAAGGTGATACAAAAAACTAGAAAAAAACAAATAGCTACTGCAATAAAACGTCTCCGAAATTCCACCAGGTGCTCAACAATAGTCATCTCATCCTTACTTCTTGCCATGCTGTTTCACCGTCACATAGGCAATAATAGCAATAAAGACAAGTTGTGGAATTAAGACTTCCCAGCTAGGATAGATGCCTGCCCAATCGATGGTTGGGAAACCACTAATTAAATGATTGCCCATCATATTAGTCAACTGAAGGGCATGAATGCTGACACCCAGCATTTTGAAGGCCAAGGCATAAATCAACCAGGTCAAAATAAAGAAGATACGGTGCGGTTTAATATAGTGACTAGCCTTAGTCATAGCCACAGCAATGATAAGAAGAACTGCAACGGCTGAAGCAATACCAATAAAGAAATTAGCTGTCGTAATACGTGGGATGATACCAACATAGAAAAGGATTGTCTCAGCACCTTCACGGAAGACAGCCAAGAAACTGAGGGCAAACATAGATACAAAGCTTCCAGTAGCCGTCACCGTCTTCATCTGGCGGTCCATAAAGTCATTCCACTGTTTGACTGAAGACTTACTATGGAGCCAGATTCCAATGAGAATCATCATTGCAACTGCGAAAATGCCAACGCCACCTTCAATGATTTCACGGTTAGAGCCAGAGGTAACGGCAGGAAAGACAACTTGCAAGACGATAGCTATGGCTGCACTGGCGAGTACCCCAGCAATGGCTCCTCCATATACCCATTTAAGTCCCTTACGCATCTTGGCCGCCTTAAGAGTTGTCACAAGAGCCATAACAATGAGGAGGGCTTCAACCCCTTCACGTAAGAGAATTAACATGGCATCAAAGGCATTATAAGAAGCACTTGTATCAATAGCAGATAGGTCTGTGATTAAGGCTTGCAGTTTGTCCTGATAAGCTTTTTCTTTCCCCTTAACCATGATAACAGGCGTTTCACTCTCCACACGTGTATAGAGACTAGGATTAGTTGTGCTTACATCTCCTTCAATGGTTGGCCAAATCGTGATGAATTTCTTCATAGTTGACGTAGCCGTTTTTTCATCACCCTTTTGGAATTGACCTAGAGCCTTTTTCAAGAGCTTAATACCATCTTTAAGAGTTAAACTGCTGCTAGTGCTATCAAGGGGAACACCCTTGATAAAGTCATCAATCCCACCCTTAAGGTCATCATAGGATGACTGGATGTTAGTGAAATCAGTTGGTTCTGTCTCGATACTGCTTCTCAATAGTGAAATAGCGGTCTCAATTTTACCGTAATAGGCAGTACTATGGTCACGGACAACAGCTTCATTTCGCGTCCAAGCATTATTTAATTCACCGTAAGTTTTTCGTGTCGCAGTCAGATCTTTGGCATTAATGGCATCCTGTAAGTTCTTGAAATAAGGTTTTAAGCGAGTATCAAGTTTTTCCTTTTCTGCGTCTAAATCAACAGGATTTTGCTCTTTTTCAAATTTAAGAAGGGCTGACGAGATAGCAGTTAAGTCATCTTCTGTCACATCTCCCTTAATATCAAGAGCCTTGCTAACTTTTTGACCAGCCTTGGAATCGTGATTTTCTTTAGTTTCGAAATCAGACTTAATCTCACCAACCAATTCCTTAGCTTTTGTTTGATCTTTATTTTGAACAGCTGTTGTCGCATCTGTGATTTTGATGAAAAGATCACTGTAAGATTCAGCAGCTACTGGATGAGCCCAGAATAAGGCCAGAAGTCCTAGTAAAACGAGGAGTCTATTCAAAGAGTGCTTGACCAAGGTAGCCTCCTTTCTCCACGCCAGCAAAGCAAGCAAAGAGCCCACTTCCGATATGGGTGATGTACTCGTTCATCTTGTCTACAGCACCAAGATTGGTCTGAATTTTAACAAAACGGTCTGGATCCTTCTGATAGGCAATGAAAATCAAGCCTGCATCAAACTGACCAGTTCTCTCATCAATGCCATCTGAATAGGAATAGGAACGGCGTAAAATAGGAAGATCCACTTCTTTAGCCAAACGGACATGTGAATCGACTGGAAGTTTTGACAAATCTACTTCGTCAAACTCATCTTTCTTTCCAAATGGTGCGCCTGATTCCTTGTAACGGCCAAAGGTGTTTTCCTGCTCCTGCAAATTGGTACGATCCCAAGTTTCTAAGTGCATCTGTACCAGACGAAGAGCCATATAAGAACCACCCTTCATCCAATCCTTACTATCAGTCCATACAACCTTGTCGAATTCCTTTTCTGTCGTAACATTAGCAGTTCCGTCCTTGAAACCAAAGAGATTTCGAGGTGTTTCCTTGCGGTCTCCAATTGCAGCAAAACCTGATTTGCTCCACTTCATGGTAACTTTATTCCGACCCTTGCGAATCAGATTGCGAACAGCATGAAAGGCTACTTGTTCATCATCTGCACAGGCTTGAATGACGATATCTCCACCAGTATACTTGTCCTGCAACTGCTCCTTTGGAAATGGTGGCAAATCTCGGAAGAGCTTAGGACGTTTGGATTCCAAACCAAGTTTTTTAAGAAAATCGGCCGAAACCCCAAAAGTTAGGCTCAAGCGATAGGGATTGAGTCCAACGGTTTCGCCAGTATCACTTGGTGGTAAAAGGGCATTGGAACCATCCTTTTTAACTAGTTCACCTTCTACTAATTTACTACTATAATCTGTCCAGTCTTTAAAGAGCTGAATCACTTCTTTTTTATCGGTCGTGTGAAGATCCAGAACCACCAAGTAGCAAGCTTTTTGCATAGGAGTCGTAATCCCAGCCTGGTGCTTGCCAAAGAAGCTAATATCTTCATCCCCATCTAGGGCCTTTTTTGTTGAACTATCCTGATTAGCGAAAAAAGCAGATGCACCAGAAAGACCAAGTGCAAGCCCAGCCCCTCCAATACCTGCTTTTTTAAGAAATTCACGACGGTCCATTTTTTGATCTAAAAATTTTTCGTCAGTCATTTTTCTTATTTCCCATCTAGGATAACACCCATTTGTGATAATGGCTCACCAAGTTTCGTTACAGCTTCGGCCAATTCCTTAGTATCTGCCTCACTCAAATCTGTATAAGACTTATAGTTTTTCTCATCAGTCATGTGTTTGTCTAAGAGACCATTAACATTCTTGAATTCAGTTTCCAAAGTCTTAACAAGTTTAGCATCTTTCTTTTGGATTAATGGCTTGAAGAGTTCAAAGATTTTTTCCGCCCCTTCAATATTGGCACGGAAGTCGTAAAGATCAGTGTGTGAGAAGACTTCTTCTTCACCTGTAATCTTTTGAGTTGCTACTTCATTAAGAAGGTCAACAGCACCTGTCAACATGATATCTGGAGTGACTTCAACAGTTGCGATTTTAGCCTTAAGTTCCTTGATATCATTGACTAGTTGATCCGCATAAGCAGCTGTGCCCTCTGTCGTGTTGTCTTGCCACATGATACGCTCAATACGGTGGAAACCTGACCAACCGTCTTCAGATTTATTTTCGTCCATGTAATCAACCAAACGGTAGTCGATTTTCACATCAGACTCACCAAAGCTTTCTGCAATCGGTTCTGAACGTTCGTAAGCCATACGAATCAATGGGTATTGCTTCTTAGCTTCTTCAAGATTTCCTGACTTGAGGGTTTCACTGAATTCCTCAGTATCTTTCAAGAGTTGATCAATTTCACCTTCTACGAAAGTCTTATAATCACTTGTGGCCTGCTTCAATTGCTTTTGCTCACTGGCTGTGAGTTTTGAGCTAGTTGAGCTTGAATTACTTGAATTATCAGATTTGGCACAAGCCGTCAGTAAAAGTCCTGATGCCAAAAGAACAACACCAAGTTTGCTAATTTTTTTCATGAATGTCTCCTATTTTCAAGATAGTGTTCGACATTTGTCGTTATATATGTGAATCGTCGTTTTAATGTTAATAAAAAACGAACGATGATAAGTCAATAATGATCTCTCATATGTAAGAGAACATTATCTAAACTAACAGAAGAAACCAGTGCTGTCAACGGTTTTAGGCTATTTAAGAACTATTCTAAAGAGCAGATAATAATGATTCTAAATAAAAGAAAACAACAGGAAACAACCTGTTGTCACTTATTATTTCGTACGACGTTTTCTAAGGAAGCCTAGGCTTAGAATACTTAGAAGACCTGCTAAAATGAATCCACGATTTGTCTTTTCACCAGTGAATGGCAGTTGCTTATCAGTCTGACCACTAGCTTCAGTCATACCCTGACCATTTCCACGATTAACAAGTTCAACATCTCCAGTAAGTTCCTCTTGACTTGAGGCCTTAACATTTGTTTTAGTTTCCTCTGTATCTTTACTAGCAAATGACTCGGTTTTTTCAGAAAACTTAGCTACTTCGTCAGTTGGTGTTTGAGCATTGGTCAAACGAATAATAGTCGCTGTTAATGGATCCAAGTTCAAGATGTGATTGTTGATTGTCACACCTGATAAATCACTAATTCCAGATAAATTGACTTGATTGCCATCTGCTAAAACCTGATAGGACAGACCATTTGTAATCTTACTCAAATCAAACTGACGAGTCTTGCTATCAGCATTGACATAGACAAGGTAACGGTCTCCATTTGAAGCAATTGTTTGGTATCCCAATACCAAATCTTCTTGAGCGACATTGTCCTGACCAGGAACTGTCAATAGCGTTAGACGTGCATCTACTTCTGCTTTTGATTTGAAATTGAAGGCATCTGTCGACTTACGTAGGGCAATCAAACCTTTGGTAAAGGCGCGTGTTTTCGTATTTTCTGGAAATGCCTGGCTATCAGTTGCTTTAGTCCAATCAAAATGGTTGACGGCATCACTAGAATCATAAGAATCATGGATAAAGTATGGATAATCAAACGGATTACCCTTTTCATCAACTAAAAGATGAGACTTATTCGGTACCTTGTCCTCAGACACAGGATAACGGTAGGCAGGATCACGGAACTGTTTCGTACGACCATATTCCTGACCAGAGTGAATAAACGGTGTTCCTTGAGCAGTCAAAACCATAAGGTTGCCTAGACGCAAGCGACGATGGATTTCAGTATTATTCTCAGACTTGCTTGGATCCTTCTTGATTGATTGAGCAATGATATCAAAAAGGGTCAAATTATCATGTGCTGCAATATACTGGATAACATCTCCTGGTGAATCAGCCTCAAAGTTAGTTGGTTGTGCCTTGATGTTATCGAAAACTTTGTTAATATCACGTTTTCCACCTGTGATGAAGGCAGGTGTCCCCTCGTTTGGATAACCCGATTTGAGAGTATTTCGAATATCATCTGAAAACACAGCTACGGTATCAGTATCTTTCATCCAAGACTGATCGGCAGGCTGAACAGGGATATTTTCATCACCCGCATAGGTCACCCAACCCTCACCAAGCATAATGAGGTTTGGATTAAGGGCACGTGCAGCATGGTAAGCTTGCTCAATACTTTCAGCATCATGGTCACCCATCATATCAAAACGGAAACCATCTACCTTATATTCCTTAGTAAGATAGGTAATCGAATCCACCAAAACACGACGGCTCATATAGTGAGTCGTGCCTAGACGCCCACCACCAAAATTCGAACGTGGCGTGCCATCAGCATCCATAAAGTGATAATAATTTGGCTCAAGGTCTTCAAAAATAGCAGTCTTGGCTGTATGATTGTATACCACATCCAAGATGACACCCATACCGTGATTATGAATAGCAGCAACTAAATTCTTGAATTCTTCAATACGTTTAGCAGGATCACTTGGATTTTCAGAATACATACCTGTCAATGAGAAATAGTTTTGTGGGTCATAACCCCAGTTGTAGTTGCTATTACTTGAAGCATAAGTATCTAAACGTTGACTATTTTGCAATTCATTAACAAAATAGTAGCTCAATACTGGCAAAAGCTGAATATGGGTAACACCAAGATCTTTAAGATAATCCAATCGCTCAGCAAAGGCTGCAAAAGTACCAAATTGGTGTTTAAGTTCTGAGGAGATTGCTTTATCAGAGGTAAAATCACGGACATGAGCCTCATAAATGATGGCATCTTCTCGAGTTTTAAAGTTAGGAATCTTAGCATAGTCGAGGTCTTTTGGTCCATAATTGGCAGGATCTACGAAAGCAGCCTTAGCAATCTTATGTTCAGGTCCCTTGCTGGCGTCGTCACTATTCCAAGCTGCCAACGATTTGGCATAAGGATCAAGAACAATTACTGACTGATCTCCACGTTTAATGCGATAGTGATAGAAATAGCCTGTTAAATTTTCAAGGCCAAAATCAGTCGCAAGCAAGTCAGCTTGCCAAGTACCACGAGGTCCTTTGCTTAGGGCATGTTCAGCGAGCACCTTGTCTTGATTATTCTTATCATAGACAATGATATCTACTTGATCTGCACTTGGTGACCAAAGTGTCATATGTGCCTTAGTACCATTCTCTTCAAGACGAGCACCTAATTCGCCATCGTAACTGTAGAGCGCATCCTTCAATTGCCAACTTTCAGACGTTTTAAAACTATCATTGCCTAAAGTGACCTTGTAAGGTAGATTTTCTGCAGCAAAATCACCTGTTAACTCGGCTTTTTTGAGCTTGGCATCCAAATCAAGTTGTTTAAGCGTTACGGTATTTCCGTCTTTATCTGTCACCTTGAGGTCTTTGAGAATGTCCTCAGCCGTCACTTCATCTAAGTTGCTAAAGCTAAGGTCAATTTGGCTTGGGCTAATTTGCTGAGCTCCAGTCAAACGCACATCCTTAACAAAGTAAGGATTCGTATAGATTGTTGGATCTAAATCTCGCACAAAAAGCTGACGAGATTTTTTCAAGTCACTAAATTTATAGTCATTTGGTTGAATTTTCACATCATCTCCTGTTTTGCTCTCATCTAAGAGTAAAAATCCGATAGATTTGGCTGCCTCTGTTAGAGGAATGTCTAAATAGGCACCATACTTACCATTCAATTGGAAGTTAACACCATCAGGCCAATTACTTGGCGCATCTTTAACGTCACCCCAATACCAGACAGACTTATTACTGTATTCGCCATCCGTACGGAAATAATTTATCCGAACGTGGTCTTGAGGGATAGGTTGATAACTGTAAACTTGGAAATCCTTGTCAATCCAGGCCTCATTCATTTGAGGGCTAAGAATTTCTATTACTTTGTCACCTGAAAGGTTTGTTCCAGCAGCATTATTAATTAAGAAACTAAGCTTTTTAGGTGTAGCAGACAACTTCACATCTAAATAGACACCATAATCATCCTCTTTTGCAGATGAAAATGAGGTTGCCCCTGTTGGCCAAGCGCCCTTCTGAGATGATGGTGTCTCAACATCATCCCAAGTCCAAAGACCAAGTGATGACTTGTCTTGACTTGGCAACTCTTGGAAATGTAAACGAATAGTCCCTTCAGCAATAGGATCCTCAGAGGCATTGGTCAATGTTGGAATAACAGCTCGATCAGTTGTTACAGTATTTGTTGTGTTTTCTACACCCGCGTCAGATTTTCCAGTATCAAGACGAACTGCGTCCTCTTCTTGCATAAGGCCTGTATTCGTTGATTTAGGCCCTGTTTCAGTCTCAGTAGTTACAGAGGATGTCGGCGTTTCAGTAAGCTGATTACTAGCAAAGAGACTAGAATCAGCTGCTTCTACTTGTGTACTTGTTGCAGATGTTGAAACTGCTTCTTCTGCCTTGACTACTTGAACAGCAGCACAGCTCAAAAAAACAGCTCCAATTGTTACAGAAGCCAGCCCCAACTTGTACTTACGAAGGCTATAACGAAGGACTTTTTCATTATTAGCTTGGGTATTTCTTTTCATAGTAACTCCTTTTGATAACGTTTTCACGTTTTTTAATATACCATTTAGATTTGATTTATGCAAGCGTTTTCTCTGTGAGATTATTAAAAAGAGAGAACCATCAGATTCTCTCAATTGCTTAATTATAAACAGAATAATAATGCTTAATCCCTGCCACAATCGCATTCGCCAAAGTCTCTTGGTAAGCAGAGGTATTTAAGCGGGCTGCTTCTTGTGGATTTGACAAGAATCCAAGTTCTAGGAGAACTGCTGGTGCTGTTGTTTCACGTAAGACCGCAAAGGTTTGACGTTTTACGCCCTGATTTTGTGCTCCTGTCGCATTAATAAGGCTGGACTGGATGGCATTAGCCAAGGTATCACTCATTCTCAAACGGGTTGAATTATTATGGTAGGCCGCATTAATCCGTGATGGGTATTCTGCATATGGTTGGTAATAGTAGGTCTCGATTCCCTGTGCTGCTGAACTACCTGAGGCATTGATGTGGATACTTACGAAGATATCTGATTCAGAAGCATTTGCTGCACGAGAGCGATCTGTCAAATCAACATAGGTATCACTAGTACGTGTGGTCACAACTTGATAGCCTTCCGCTTCTAGCTTAGCCTTAACGCGATCTTGGATAGCCAAGGTCAAGCTCTTTTCAGAAATACCAAAGTACGACGCACCCGGATCATAGCCTCCATGGCCAGCATCTAGATAGACAATCTTATTCAAAACATCGTAGTTTCCTCTTGATGCCGAACCGATTTTCTTAGGGGCTACCACATCAGCTGAAGTTGCCCCAAAGCCGATATTCTTACCTGAAGCATCTACAATATAACCATG
This sequence comes from uncultured Streptococcus sp., assembly GCF_963545685.1. GTDB lineage: Bacteria > Bacillota > Bacilli > Lactobacillales > Streptococcaceae > Streptococcus. Next base: position 68,908 of record NZ_CAUUKN010000001.1, read on the forward strand.
AACGATGTACTTGCCTGAATTCCATTTGTGCTGACTAGCTGAAATAGTCACCTTGTAGGAACCATCATCTTGTTTTGTGGCATTGTGCCAAACAAGATCGTCTTGCCCATTTTGCTCAGACCATACAGGGATGACCACACCTGTAATCCCGCCCGGATTAGTAAGATTGGTGATGACCACATCAAAAGTTCCTCGATTTTTATCATTGTTTGCAATGGTTAGAGTGCCTTGGGTCTTAGTGATATCAAGTGTCGCTTGTTTGCCACCTAGTCCAATGAATTTACCATCATTGTCAATCAAATAGACATGAGAGTTATAAAGGCCGCTATCTCCCTTATGGTTGCTTGAGCGAACGGTCACCTTATAGTCTCCATTGGCTTGTTTAGCTGCCTTGTACCAAATGATATCATCTTGACCATTCTTTTCTGACCAGGTTGGAACTAGGACTTCCTTAAAGCCACGTGGTGCAACTAAATTTGAAATAACAACTTCATAGCTACCAGTAACATTGTTGAGACCAGTGATAGCAAGGTCGGCTTTAGGATCTGACAAAGTAACTTTTGTTTGTGTTCCTCCCACACCGATTTGTGAGCCATCGTTTTGGATATAGTAAAGATGAACATTGTAAAGACCAGTAGAGTTTTTGTGATTAGCTACTTGAACAGTAACCTTGTAATTGCCATCTGATTGACGTGCTGCTTCATACCAACGAATGTCATCTTGACCATCAGTCTCAGACCAAATAGGTACTTGAACAGTACGAACGCCCTTAGGACTGTAGACATCACTGATGACCACATCAAAAGTTCCAGTACCATTGTTATTTAAGATAGAAATACTACCACTTGGCTTAGTTTCATTGACATCAACCACAGTCTCAGTCAAATACTTACGATTATCATCCTTATCTACAAGATAAACATCCGCTCTGTATTTGCCTATTGAATGTTTGTGATCTGAAGCTTTGATAGTCACACGATAACTACCATCTGCTTGCTTACTTGCCTTATGCCAAACCAAATCGTCCTGTCCATTAACAAGACTCCATGATGGTACCAAGATTTCCTTAAGACCATTAGGTGCAACGATATTTCGAACAACCGCGTCAAAAGTGCCCTTCTCAGCATCATTATTCTCAATAGAGAGAGTTGCACTTGGACGAGATAGACTAACTTCAACTACTTTTTCAGTCAAGTAGAAACGCTTGTTGAAATTATCTACGATATAGGCATCTGCACGGTATTTACCAGTTGAATTTTTGTGGTCACTTGCCTTAATGGTAGCACGGTAAGAACCATCTGCTTGTTTTGTAGCCTTATGCCAAATCAAATCATCTTGACCACCAACAAGACTCCATGACGGTACCAGGATTTCTTTCACCCCTGTAGGAGCAATGATGTTTTTCACCACCGCATCAAAAGTGCCTGCAGCTGCATTATTATTTTCAATAGTTAAGGTTGCGCTTGGACGAGAGTAATTAACAGATACTACTTTCTCAGAAATATAATGTCTCTTATTTGTTCGATCAACAACATAGGCATCCGCACGGTAATTGCCAGCCTCCCCTTTGTGATCAACCGCCTTAATAGTTACACGATACGAGCCATCCATTTGCTTAGCTGCCTTATGCCAAATCAAGTCATCTTGACCATTAGCTAGACTCCAAGATGGGACAAGAACCTCTTTCACACCCAATGGTGCAACAATATCTCGAACCACAGCATCAAAGGTACCAGTTACCTTATTATTATTCTCAATTGAGAAGCTTGCCTTAGGTTTTAGAACATCAGTATCATGAGAAGAAGCTGAGGCATGTGTTAACTTAGCTGGTTCGGCTACCGAGGTGTCTGAAACCTCAGAAGCAGTCGTCGATACCGTAGCATTTTCTGAACTTACTACTGTGTTAGGCGAGGTTATCGATTCAGATGCTACAATCGTTGTTGAGCTTGCTTGACTGACTTGTGGAACACTTGAGTTTGCTACTTCACTAGTGGCTTTAGAGGCTTCCGATACAGTTGAACTTGGTGTTGCTGAAGGTGACTCTTGCGTAAGGACTGCTCCACCACCAAAAATATCTGCTGAAGTCGCAGGTTGATACTGGTTCCCTTCAGTATACGTAGGCATTTGCGTAGCTACTTCTTCGGCACTAGCCACTTGTGTGCTTACTGCCATGAGGACTGCTGCACTGGCATAATAGATAAAATCTTTTGTTCGCATTTAACTTTCCTTTGACACTTTTTAATACGTCACCCATTTTACCACAGAAAATGTCTTACGAATAGAGCAAAAGTGATAATTCTCTAAAAAAACTACAAAAATGATAAAAAAATAAGTAATTTCTATACTGAAAGTGTCAAAACTATCAAAATAAATAAGGTAAAAACCCATAAAAATGAGATTTAAACTATTTATATAATATTCTGAAAATAGATAAATAAAAAATATGACTATCAAAATTTAACACTAAAAAAGCCTTTAGAAGTTCCCTTCTAAAGACCTTTGATTTATCAATTAAGCAAAGATTGAGAAGAATGGTGCACCAAGCTTAGTATCCATCGAATCTCGACTCTGAACACCATGAATGTAATCCAATGAATACCAACCATTGTTATTGGCGTTAAATGGATCACGAACATAGGTTTTACCATTATCATAGCCATGAAGTACGATTTCATGCGTGTAAGGATAATTGATAAATTGGCTTGCTCCTACTGCCGCAAGAACGTGGTGACCTGACATCAATGCTGAAGCAATGTTAGCAATGCTTGAAAGCATATTACTCTTAAGTCCCCAGTTTTTACTTGCTAATACAATACCTTCTGCATCTGTACCAGCGACTGATGTTTTATTAAATGAATTTGTATTGTAGTATAAGTAATCAGCAACTGTCGTTGGCGCAATTACAGTTCCCAAAATATCTGTAAAGGTCATGGCAAGTGATGTTGGAACACAGCCCGACTGGTCCATATTGCTGACACCGTACCATTTAGAAGCCCAACGAGGATCACGTTGAGAATAATAAGTAGTCTGAGGCTCAACACGACGATTACGTGGAGCAAGAGCTGTCTCACCCAGGTTGAAACCTTCTACAGTATTATCTACATAATCTACATAAACATGAGTCGTATAGTTACCGATAAGATTCTTATGATTAACAGTCGAAACATTGACTTCAGTGTGTGAACCAGTTGGAGCAGTATTGTACCAAGAAAGGTTACCTTGGTTGCTTTCTGACCACACGGCTACGCGGATGTTCTTAATCTGACGACCTTGTGGCGCTTGATCAACTACTACTGTAAAACTACCTGCTTCTGAATTAACATTAGTGATATAGGTTTGCGTTTTTGTCTTGGCATTACGGAATTCAAGTGTTGTAGTTGTCCCACCTACACCAACTTGTGAGCCATCATTTAAGATATAGTACAAATGAATATTGAACAAGCCTGTAGAATTTTTATGATTAATAGCTTGAACATTTACCGTATAAGTTCCATTGGATTGACGAGTCGCTTCATACCAACGAATATCATCTTGACCATCTTTTTCAGACCAAATAGGTACTTGAACAGTACGGACACCTTTAGGACTATAAACATCACTAATAATGACATCAAAGGTTCCCGTATCCTTATTATTGTTGACTACTGAAATCGTACCAATTGGTTTGTTATGTTTAACGTCTACCACTGCTTCATCGACATAATAACGTTTGTTAGCATTATCTACGATATAAAGGTCCGCACGGTAATTTCCTATTGAATTCTTGTGTTCGCTAGACTTGATTGTTACACGATAGCTACCATCTGATTGACGAGTCGCTTTGTGCCAAATAAGGTCGTCTTGCCCATTCACAAGACTCCATGATGGAACTAAAACTTCTTTAACACCATTTGGAGCAGAAATATTACGAACAACAGCATCAAATGTTCCTAAATCTGTATTATTATTTTCAATAAAGAGACTTGCAGTAGGGCGAGTTTGGCTAACTTCTACCACTTTTTCAGTAAGGTAAAAACGTTTGTTCGAATCATCTACGATATAGGCATCGGCGCGGTATTTCCCAGTAGAATTCTTATGATCAGTTGCCTTAATCGTCACACGGTAAGACCCATCCGCTTGGCGAGTTGCCTTATGCCAGATGAGGTCATCCTGACCACCAGCCAGACTCCATGATGGCACAAGAACCTCTTTCAAGCCTGTAGGCGCAACAATGTTACGAACGACAGCATCAAAGGTACCCGTTGCAGTGTTATTGTTTTCAATCGTAAGGACACCGCTTGGTCGAGCATAATCAACAGAGACCACTTTTTCAGCAATGTAGTGTCGATTGTTAGAGTTGTCCACGATGTAGGCATCGGCACGGTAATTTCCTTTATTACCCTTATGCTCACTTGCCTTAATAGTTACACGATAGCTACCATCAGCTTGTTTAGTTGCCTTATGCCAAATAAGATCATCCTGACCATTCTCTAAACTCCATGATGGAACTAAAACTTCTTTAATACCTAGAGGAGCTGATATATTAGTGATAACGGCGTCAAATGTACCATTTTGAGTGTTGATATTCTCAATGGCAAAACTTGCTTTGGGTTTCAACTGCTCTGGTGTCTTACCAATAAAGACTTGAGTTGTTGTTCCACCAACACCCGTCAATTGACCATCTTTTTGAACATAATAAAGGTGAACATTATAAAGACCTGTTGAGTTTTTATGAGCTGAAGCCTTAACGTTTACTGTGTAAGTTCCGTTATTTTGACGGTTAGCCGTATACCAAATAATGTCATCTTGACCATTAATTTCTGACCAAATTGGAACAGAGACTGTTTCAACACCATTTGGTGCTTTGACATTAGAGATGACAACATCAAAGCTACCAACAGTTGGATTATTGTTGACAATAGAAATGGTTCCACTCAAATCGCCTTGAGTTACATCAACCTCAGCACTGGCATTAGTTGTGAAACGTCCTGTATAGTCCACGCTATGGTCAAAAACATGTTTTCCTGGCAGGAGATTAGCCGTTGCTGTAAACTGCCAAGCACCAGTTTTAGCATTGTAACGCATGTTTTTTGCGCTCGTAGCTGTAAGAGTACTTGATGGATACTGAGCTACCCAGAAATTTTCAATACCAAATTGAGAGGTTGAGACAGGTCCACGATAGCCTAGATTGTTCTCATCCAACCAGCTAGCACTTGTATAGAACATCAGGTTGTTGTAACCATGCTTACGCATTTCATTAACCCATGCTTGAGTGTTACGGTTGATATTTGGAAGCATCTTAGAGTCTTCGAAATCGTTAACCATAACTGTGCTCTTTGGAAGGTTAAGGTTTTCTGCTGCCTGAATGTAGAAACGAGCCTCTGCTCGCGCCTCTTCCTCAGTCGTGTATCGAGAAAAATGATAAGTCGATACTTGAAGTCCTGCGATTTGCGCATTGCGAACTTGTGACGCTGCCTTAGGATTACTATACCAAGTATCCTCTGTCAACTTGACTACGACACCACCCACACCTTGGCGTGCAAGGGCACGGTAATCATCTACACTAATATCCCCATTGTGGCTGCTGACATCAATAAAAGTCTTAGGCTGAACCTCAAGATTTGTCGAAGGGACATCCGAAGAATTCGTTAATTTAGCAGGTGTGGCAACAGCGTTGTTAGGAGCCTCAGAAGCTATTGAATGTGCAGAAGCAGTCGTACTCTCAGAACTAGCGTTTGAAGTCGCTACTGATGTAGACGTAACAGTCGTTGTTGCGTTAGCTACCGAAGTTGAGACCGTTGAGCTGACAGCTAGACTAGTTGCTTCTGAACTTTGAGGTCCAGGTGATGTAGATACTGCTGGAGTACTAGCTTTTGCCACTTCACTTGTAGCTACTGGTGCAGAACTAGTCGCAGTGGTCACCTCAGATAAGGCTGCTTCACCGCCAAAAATTTCTGCTGCTGTTGCAGGTTGATAGTGGTTTCCTTCAGTAATAGAAGGCGTTTGTGTTGCCACTTCATCTGCTTGAGCAACCTGAGTTGTGACAGCTAAAAGAACCGCCGCACTGGCATAGTAGATAAAATCTTTTGTTCGCATTTAACTTTCCTTTTGCATTTTTAATACGTCAACCATTTTACCATAGATAAACTCTCATGGAAAGGTTATTGTTGAAAAATTCTAAATAAAATAAAAGTATTATAAAATCATAAATACTTGTAACCATACAATTCGTATAACTTGAACCCCCTTTAACTAACTATTCGTATTCATCTATGAAAAATAGTGATAAATTTTACAAGATTCAGATAAATAGGAAAATGTAAAACACAAAAATTCCCGAACATCTGTCCGAGAATTTTATCAACTTTATTTACGTTTTGGTGGGTTATGGATAGCTTCTCCAAGTACGTCAGCAAAAGCTTCATACATATTTTCAGAGAAAGTTGGATGACCATGGATAGATTGCAAGAGTTCATCTACTGTCAATTCATTTTCCATACCTTAGCTTTTTTAAAGAAATTGCTATAGTTTTGAAATAAAATAACATAAGTCAAACTTGTTTTAAGCTATGTTAATTTGACACTCATACCAGTTTAGACAACCATATGACACACTATATGTTTAGTAAGTCTTTCCTACTTTCATCAAACTTATTAAATAATTCAATCATTATTTTATCAATTAGAATTAAAATATAAAACCAAAGAAAATAATTATTTGAACTTAAGTCTCTATTTTCTGATGAAAATAGCAAAGAAGTATTATTTTGATAAGATAATGTATTGTGAGCTAAGTTATTTCGATGTTCATAAAGGTATTCTTTATAAATTTTAACTAAATCATCAGATAACAAATCTTCTTTACTTGCAAAATTAACTTCTTTTTTTAGTTTTTTTGTCTCATCTTTATTCAAATCTTCTACATTATTCAACATACCTAATAATTTTTTAAAATGTTCTGCATATTCTTTAAATTCAATATATTCTTTTTCATTCCATTTATGAAGCAAACTATTGTCTAGATAATTATTAAAAACGTTCATTGTTTCATTGAAAATAGCGATTTTTTCTTTAACATCAAACTCATTTATTTTAAGTTTAGATTTTATCTTTTTATATAATTTTTTCTTTGATTCATAGGTAGAAAAGCCTTCACTGGCAAATGATTTATATGTCCTTGCAAATTCATAATCATCTGAAGAAAATTCCCAAGCAATACTTTTGAACTTTTGTTCTTGTGCACCTGTCATTTGAAGAAATACTGATTTTAAAATGTAATTTTTTAAAGGATATGAATCAACTTCATTAGTCAAATTTGACAAAATTTGACTAATTTCTTCTAAAAAAAATTCTACGTTTTCTTTAATTACTTCAATCTGTTTACTCATTATTCTCTAAAACAACCTCTTCATAAATACTTACTGACTCTTTCACTCTCTGTGTTATATACTTAAGTGTAGATGGATTTTTGGGATGAGTATTTAATTTATTAGTCGGATTTACTGTTGGATTACCTTCTGTATCTAAAAAAGGCATTTTATAGTACTCTATCTTTTCTTTTAATTTTAAGTGTAATTCATCTTGTATGTCAAGGTTCAACTTTCTTTTTTTGAAAATTACCTCATAGATTAATCCAAAATAATACATATCGTAATCTATAATGGATTCAAATTCTTGATTGTATAAACCTAATTTATCTATATAATTATCTAGATTTTGAAATGTCGACTCGTAGTCTTTGTTATTAAATAAATCTTCAAAGCTAAAGAATCTATCATTATCGGAATTGTTTTCATGACTAATCACTGAATTTATATAAGTCATATAATATACTTCAAGTTTTTCTTTACTCCCACCGTAACCTACACACAATTTCTCTTTATCTGGTGTATTATGAAATTCTGATAAAATTGCCATGTATCTAACAAAATCAACCCTTGTAGTAAGATAATTTCCTAAAAAAGCTGGTTTAAAAAAACTAATTTTTGAATGATCTAAATAATATAAAGCCTCTCTACTCTCCTGTGGAGTGAGACTTTGTCCCTGTACATTAATATTTCTGAAAACTGAAGCATAGTACTTTTGCTGACTATTATCATCTTCATAATCTGGTATCAGATATGAAAATCCTAGAAAAGTCTTCTTTAAGAAATCATCATCAAGTTTTACTTGAGCATTATCTAACGGTTTAAAATAAATATTCTTCTTCAATTCCTGACGGATATCTCCTAATGATTTAGGACCATCTTCAAGTAGTTCATTAAATGTCCAATTAATAACATCGGTGTATTTATCATTCCCATCATTTTCATCAACATAATCATCATTCTCGTCAACAATTTTAACTTCATGTTTCAGAGCATTTTTCTTAAAACTTGCTCTGTCAGGGAAAAAGCCTAACACTGAGAGTAGTATACTAGTTAATCTTTGTTGTCCATCAATTAATATGTTTTCAGTTATTCCATTATGCTTAAAAGAACCTATTATCACTGGGGGTACAAAGTTCTTTTCTTCTAACGATTCTATTAACTTTCTTCTCTTATCTTCGGTCCAAACAAAGTTACGCTGGTATTCTGGAAGAATAACCTTTTTGTTTAAGATTAATTTAACCCAATGCTCCAAAGAATACTCACCATAATAAACTCGATTTACCATTTTTTTAACTTTCTCCTCTCTCTAAAGAGAATAACTGATTTAATTTGATATGTCAATTACCAAAAAAAGAACCCTCAAAAAATTATTGAAGATCCTTATTATTCTTTATTTACGTTTTGGTGGGTTATGGATAGCTTCTCCAAGTACGTCAGCAAAAGCTTCATACATATTTTCAGAGAAAGTTGGATGACCATGGATAGATTGCAAGAGCTCATCTACAGTCAATTCATTTTCCATAATGGTTGATGCTTCGTTAATCAACTCAGCAGCGGCCGGACCGATAATGTGAACTCCAAGGATTTCATGGTATTTCGCATCCGCAACAACTTTAACAAAACCTTGGGCTTCGTTAGAAGCAATGGCACGACCATTACCAGCAAAGCTTGATTTACCAATGAGTACATCACCGTATTTAGCGCGTGCTTCTTCTTCAGTAATACCACACATGGCAACTTCTGGGTGGGTGTAAACCGCCGCTGGTGTGTAATCAAGGTGAGCCTTACGAACATTACCATGCATGGCATTTTCAGCAGCAACCTCACCCATACGGTAGGCAGCGTGAGCGAGCATCTTAGTTCCGTTTACATCACCAGGAGCGTAGATACCAGGAATAGAAGTTTCTTGGTATGCATTAACTTTGATACGACCACGATCGAGTTCAAGGTTAAGATTTTCAAGACCGTTCAACTGAGGAACACGACCGATTGAAAGAAGGGCACGGTCAGCAACAATTTCTTCGCCATTATTGAGCTTAAGGGTTAATTGGTTGTTGGCTTCCACAATTTCAGAAACACCAACAGATGTCATAATCTTCATACCCTTCTTAGAAAGGATTTTTTGAAGCTCAAGTGACACTTCTTTATCCATAGCAGGGATGATACGATCAGCCATCTCTACAACTGTTACGTCAACACCGTATGAAGCATACACAAGACCAAGCTCGATACCAACGACACCACCACCCATAACAGCAAGTGATTTAGGTAATTCACGCAAGTCAAGAATATCATCTGATGTCATCACAAGTTGTGACTCGATTCCAGGGATATTAATACGTGATACTTTTGATCCAGTTGCAAGGATAATGTTACGTCCCTTGATTGTTTCTGAGCCGATAGTAACAGTCTTATCTGGGTTAACTTGACCAAGACCATTGAAAATAGTTACCTTATTAGCCTTCAAAAGACCTTGCACACCACCTGTAAGGGTCTTAACAACAGAGTTCTTAAAGTCAACTGTCTTATCCATATCGATAGTATAGTTTGTTGACGCTAAGTTGATACCACGACCTGCAGCAATTTTAAGACCATCAAGGATTTCTGCATTTTTAAGGTAAGTCTTAGTTGGGATACATCCCTTATTCAAACATGTTCCACCAAATTCAGATTTTTCAACGATTGCAATCTTACCACCAAGTTGTGCCCCACGGATGGCTGCATAGTAACCAGCAGGACCACCACCGACAACGATAATATCATATTCGTTAGCTGCAAGCGGTGCTTTATCTGCAGTTGCTGCTGGAGCAGCTTGAGCAGGTGCTTTAGGAACTTCAAGTCCAGCTGATTCCAATTGAGCAGTTGCTTCTGCAGCTGGTGCGCTCGCAGCATTATCGGCCACAACTTCACCTTCTGCTCCAATATAACCAATAACCTCAGTAACTGGTACTGTTTCACCAGCCTGACGGGTAATCTTCAAAAGAACACCTGAATCTTCTGCCTCAAGTTCCATGTTCGTCTTATCTGACATGATTTCAAGAAGGATATCTCCCTCATTAACCACATCACCCTCTTGTTTTTTCCACTCGATGATTTCGCCTTCCTGCATATCAACACCGAGCTTAGGCATAATAATCTCAAAAGCCATTTATAAGATACCAAGAGCGACCAGAAAGCGACTGAAAATTAGGCGTCCGACACGTCAGCCCGCTGACGTAGACGGACGCCTAATTTTCCAAGCTTTCCGCTCGGGTTCAGTTAAGCCCTCTGGTTCGCTCTCTCCTTTCTATTTAAAACTTCAGTTTTCAGATATTTTACTTAAATCAACAATTCCATTGGATTTTCAAGCAAATGCTTCAAATCAACCATGAATTTAGCACCATTCATACCATCAACAATACGGTGGTCAATAGTCAAGCAGAGACCCATGATTGGACGCACGACAACTTCACCATCAACAACTACCGGTGTTTGAATAGTTGCTGAAACACCAAGGATGGCTGAGTTTGGTTGATTAATGATTGGATTGAATGACTTGGTTCCAAACATTCCCAAGTTAGTAATAGAGAAAGTAGAACCTGACATTTCTGCCGCCTTCAATTTACCAGCCTGAGCTTTTTTGATGACAGCCTTAGAGGCCACAACAAAGTCAGACAAACTCATCTTATCTGCACCATGAACTACTGGTACAATCAAGCCATCATCTAGACCAACGGCAATACCAAGATTAACAAATTTGTGTAATTCGATATTTTGTGCATCATCAATCAAGGATGCATTGAGGTAACGGTGTTCCTCTTTCATAAGGGTACGCACAACTGCTAAACCAATCAAATCAGTGAAAGTCACTTTCATACCAGTCTTATTCATGATTGGATCAAGGACTTGCTTACGAAGAGCCATAAGGTTAGTCATGTCCACATCATAGTTAAGAGTAAATGTTGGCGCAGTTAAGTAAGAGTGCGTCATTCCCTTAGAAATAGCCTTACGCATAGCAGACATAGGGATGACTTCCACACCTTCTGGCAAGACTTTTTCGGGTTTGGCTTCAACCACAGGTGCAACTGCAGCTTCCTTAACTTGCGCTGGAGCACTGATTGCCAGGATATCTTCCTTAGTAATCTTACCACCAAATCCTGTTCCAGATACGGTAGCTAAATCAATACCGAGGTCTGCTGCAATCTTGCGAGCCAATGGTGTCGCCTTAGGTTGAGCACCCTTAAAGTTCTCAACATCATCTGCATGAACACGTCCTTTTGCCCCAGTTCCTGGAACTTGAGCAAGGTCAATCCCCATCTCACGTGCCACTTTACGTGCTTTAGGTGTTGCACGTACTTTGCCACCTTCATGAACAACGGCTACTTGTGGTTGAGCTGTAACGACAGGCGTTTCCACAACAGCAACTTCTTCTACTTGAGGTTTAGATTCGGCAGCAGGTACGCTTGTCGCATTATCGGCTACAACTTCACCTTCTGCTCCAATATAACCAATAACCTCAGTAACTGGTACTGTTTCACCAGCCTGACGGGTAATCTTCAAAAGAACACCTGAATCTTCTGCCTCAAGTTCCATGTTCGTCTTATCTGACATGATTTCAAGAAGGATATCTCCCTCATTAACCACATCACCCTCTTGTTTTTTCCACTCGATGATTTCGCCTTCCTGCATATCAACACCGAGCTTAGGCATAATAATCTCAAAAGCCATTTATAAGATACCAAGAGCGACCAGAAAGCGACTGAAAATTAGGCGTCCGACACGTCAGCCTGCTGACGTTGACGGACGGTCTATTTTCCAAGCTTTCCGCTCGGGTTCAGTTAGGCCCTCTGGTTCGCCCTCTCCTTTCTACTTTAAATTATAATTTCCGATACTCCCACTGTTAAAACAAGAAATTCATTTACTAGCGAGAAATATCACTTAACCGTCGCTAGAAAGTTAGTTTCCTTTATTAGCCATCTTGATAATAGCAGCCTTAATCTTTTCAACATCTGGGAGAACCGCTTGTTCCAAGACACGCGCATAAGGTACAGGCACATCTTCACTTGCCAAACGTACAATTGGGTGGTCAAGGTAGTCAAATGCTTCACTTTCAGTAACCATAGCAGCGATCTCACCGATGAAGCCACCTGTTTTATAAGCGTCATTGACCAACATCAATTTTCCAGTTTTCTTAACTGATTCGAAAATCAATTCTTTATCAAGTGGAACGAGAGTACGAGGGTCAACGACCTCAACATTAATACCTTGTTCAGCCACTTCTTCAGCCGCCTTAAGAACACGTTCCAACATACGTCCATACGTGACAATAGTAAGGTCAGTACCTTCACGTTTAATCTCACCTTTTCCAAGTGGAATGTAGAAATCAGGATCTTGTGTAACTTCTTCTTTCTTACCGTAAAGAGCTTTTGGTTCCATGAAGATAACAATGTTATTGTCCTGAATTGAAGATTTCAAAAGACCTTTAGCATCGTTAGCATTACCAGGAGCAACAACTTTGATCCCTGGAATGTGAGTTAACCATGACTCAAGAGATTGTGAGTGTTGCGCAGCAGAACCAATACCTGAGCCAGAAGCCACACGGAAGGTTACAGGAGTCTTCAAACCACCACCAAACATGTAATTGTTTTTAGCACCATTGTTAACGATAGCGTCAAGTGCAATTGTGATGAAGTCCATGAATGTCAAGTCAACAATCGGACGAAGACCTGTGATGGCAGAACCAACAGCTGCACCAGCGATAGCTGCTTCTGAAATCGGCGTATCTCTAACACGTTTCTCACCAAATTCAGCCAACATACCCACTGAAGTACCGAAGTCACCGCCGTAGATACCAACATCTTCACCCATAAGGAAGATGTTTTCATCTTTACGCATTTCCTCGCTCATGGCAAGGTTCACTGCCTCACGCAAGGCCATCAATTTTGTTTCACTCATACTTGTTATTCCTCAACCTTTCTCTTTAGTCTACCCATACATCTTCAAAGGCAACTGAAAGTTCTGGATCTGGGCTATTTTGGGCGAACTCATAAGCTGCATCGATTTGTGCCTTAACTTGGCTTTGAATAGCATCTAGTTCTTCATCACTTGCGATATTTTCAGAAACCAAATAGTTACGGTATTTGATGATTGGATCGTTGTTGTTCTTCCACTCATCAACCTCTTCCTTGGTACGATAAACTCCAGCATCGGCAGTAGAGTGACCAAACCAACGGTAAGACTCTACCTCAACGATAGCAGGACCATTACCAGCACGTACATGGTCAACAGCCTTGCCCATTGTTTCGTAAACCGCCATGACATCGTTACCATCTTCGCAGTAGAATCCAGGGATACCATAGGCTTCCGCACGTGTATACAAGTGAGGTGTATTTGTAGCTTTTTGGATATCCATTGAGATACCATAACGGTTGTTAATGATGAAGAAAATCACTGGCAATTTCCAAGCAGAAGCCATATTGACTGACTCGTGGAATGAACCTTCATTAGTAGCGCCATCACCTGAAAAGGCAACAACGATATTTCCAGTTTCTTTGTACTGTTGAGTAAGGGCTGCACCTACGGCAAGAGCGTAACCACCACCAACGATACCGTTAGTACCATAGTTACCTTTTTCAAAGTCAGCCAAGTGCATAGAACCACCACGGCCCTTAGAAACTCCCGTTGCCTTACCAGCAAGCTCTGCCATCATTTTATTCAAATCCATGTCTTGAGCAATAGATTGTCCATGACCACGGTGATTTGAAAAGAAGATATCGTCATAACTCAAGTGTTGAACAGCTCCAACGTTAGCGGCTTCCTCACCTACTGAAAAGTGAGTCATCCCTTGAACAAACCCACGACGAACCAATTTATTAATACGTGAATCGAATTCACGGATACGTTCCATTTTAGTGAACATCTCAAGATGTGTCTCTTTAGACAGTTTTACCATATCGATCTCCTCTATCGAATTTTTTTCTATACGTATAGGATAGGTTAAAAAAACTTAATGAGCAAGAAATATGCTTGAAAAGTGAAAAGCCTTACATCCTTATCACTTATAGGCAATTCGTATGCTCTTTTTCAAAGCATTATGATATAATTGTATAGATTTTACCCGAATAGGAGATTTTATTATATTGAGTGATGCCATTGTTCACGGGCTTACGGCATGTATAGCTTTTATACTTCAAATTATTATCTTCAAAATAACCACACAGAGACCGACGAGATATTGGATTCTCATCATAACGGGGTTAGCCATTCTAGCTTTAAGTTTCTTGGGAATTCCATTCCCAAAATCTGGCTTCATTGCCCTTGTATTTCTAGTATCAGCTAAATCTTACAAGAATCTTAGGCATACCATTTTAGAGGCATTCTTTATTCCCTTTACCTTTGCTTTAATGGTAAGACTGGTGATTTTTCTGATTATCCCCATTTTTTTCCCAGAAGTATTGGATTACTATTTTGCTGGTCCCTTTATCCTCTTGCTCGCTTTTTTACTTTGGTTTGCTCAAAACGCACTGCTTCAAGTGGATTATTCTCGTATGAAGCAAATCGATAAAGCTAGACCCTGGTATAAATCCACTTCTGTAGCCCTCTATAGCCTTGCTACTATTTACTTTCTTTCTGAACTAGTTTCAACTAATATTCAATTTACCATTGCCTGTCTTATCGTTACGGCCCTGATCTTATCCAAACAGGTTTCCCTCTATCGAAAAGATCTGTTGGCCCAAACGCAAGCAGCACAAAAGGAGCATATCAAACTCCTACAAAAATCGAGTCAAAACATCAACATCTGGTATCAAAAGAAAACTAGTCAAGAGCTTTTCATTAAGGATGAGGCTGAGAATCTCTACGACATCATTCGTTTCCAACAATATGAAGAAGCAAAAGAGCTTATTGACTACTTGCTTACACCCAATCCATTAGATAAGAAGATTGACCATTTTTACAGAGATAAACTGGAAAACATTAAATTAGCCGATTTGCAAACTCTTTTTGAAGCTAAATTTTTAAAAGCAAAAGAATTGGATGTCTGGGTAAGTATGGAGGTGCCAGAACCAATTACCGTCTATCCTGTCTATCCTTTAGACTGGGTATATGTCTTATCAACTATCTTGGATCATGTCATCGATCAAGCAAAAGATAGCCAACAAAAATACCTCAGTTATGCCTACTTTAAAGACGAGGATAGCCAACACTTTGTCGTTGAAAGTTCAAGTATAAAAGAAGATTCAGCTATTAGTTCTGATTTTTCTGATCCTGAATTGAAACGGGTAACCAGTATTCTTGCAAGATACCCAAATGTCAATATTGTTTCAAATACACGTGCTGGAATCTATCGCCTTCAAATTGAAATTGACATGACTAAAGGAGGTTACAATGATTACTAATATTATCAATCCTCTCCTACAAGCCATTGGTTTTATTACTATCTGGTACCTTTATCAGACCATGTCTAAAGTTAAGCCACTACCAGGGCACCTTTTGCTACTATTCCTTTCCTATGTGGCTGCAGCGTCTTATTTTAACCTCGTTAAAATCGTTGTGGACCCCCTTTTCTTCCTAGTTGCTGATTTAGCCCTCGTCAAAGAGCGTTCTTTCTATCATCGATTGCTTTACGCTTTTTATCCAACTATACTATTTGACGTAGCAACTAGACTTCTTTCTATTGTCATTATCCCCCACGTCCTACATATTAAAGGTGATGTTAGTCTTGATACCAATTTACATATTTTGACTTACATTCTAGCCCCACTTATTATTTTCCTTACACTTAAAATTTTCGCACTTGATTTAGATCAGATGAGTAAGATTGATGAGTTTTGGGCTAGACGTAACTGGTTGCGTAGCACAACTTTCCTTGCTGTCTATTATGTCTTTTTCACAGTTATTCATGGTCTCAACAGTGTCCTTCCAGTAGAAAATGATCCTAAAAACTTGTTTGAAATTGTCTTCAGAATAAGTTCTAATAGTTCAGTTGTCTTGGTACTTTACCTAGCCCTTCTACTATGGGATTTCTACAATTGGAACAGTGCTGTCCACCAACAATCTGTTCAAAGACTAGACAGAGAACGTCATAAATTGCTAGGCACCATGACCAACTACAATAAATCCTTTATTCAAATCATTACACAGAAACAAAAATATTTTGACCTTTTCAAGAAAAACCTCAAAGGAGTCTCGCTCGCTTTAGAAGATAAAGATACTGCTAAGGCAACTAAACTACTTGAAATTTATAAAACTAGTGACTCTATCATTGGTAATCCAGAAACTCAGGAAATGTTGGATCAGCTCAATAATCCAATTTTAGCTAGTTTCCTCTCTAACCGCATTTTAGAAATGCGAGCTGCTCATATTGATATTGCTATAAACATCAGTCCTCAGTTTAGTGAGATGCCCTTATCAGATTTAGATTTGTATCAACTTCTCCAAGCTTCCGATAAAGCAATCAGTAAGCTTCTTCGCCCTGATATCAAGGTTAGTAGCAGTTATCTACAGCTAGATCATTCGCAACTCCTTGTCGTTGAATTACCAGTTTTAACTGACAAAGTGAATAGAGATAAAGAACTAAATGAATTAGTTAAGACTCTGCCAAATGTCGACTACCGAATCGGCTTACATTCAGGTTACCTGACACAAATTATTGAAGTCTTCGAGCCTGGTTATTAAGATGATAAGAAAAAGAGCCAACAGCTCTTTTTTGTAACCTCATATCTCTTCTTACTAAAATATCTTGAAATGAGAGGAGGTAAATCGGATAATCCTCAGGCTAAAAACGACACCCAAGTTCGTAAATTGGGTGTCGTTTTCTGCTAATATTCTACGATGGATAGGTGGGGCTTAGAAGGCACCACCGCCTCCGCCTCCTCCGCCTCCAGAGAAGCCACCGCCACCTAAACCTCCACTACCACTGTTTGAATTGATAGAGAAATTACTTACGGTATCAGAGTTGCTGACATAGCCTTGAAGCATTTGACTTGCAGCATAGGTGTTAAAGGACGTTGTGGAATCAAGAGCCGATTCCATAGAAGGGTTTGATAAGTGAATATGATATTTTTTCAAGGTCTCGGTAACTTTTTTAGCGTATCCATATAGGGTCGCATAAACCAAAATACGGTTCCATAAGACGATAGCGTCAATTTCGGTTTGTTTGAAGCTTGGAATACTCTTTATCATATTTCTAAAACTATACCACTGATAGTAAGTATCTATGGTCGCCTTATCAAAACACCTCTTTCGACGTTTTTTAACAATGCGTGTTACTATTAGCCATAACAGGAAGATTGGTATGATAGCAAAAAAGTAAAATACACTAACAGAGGCCTCAAAGGCAATAGCAAAGAATAAACCACTAACAAATGAAACTACGAATGCAAATGCAAAGCTTAAATGACTATACAAAGATAGTCGTTTTTCAAGAGGTGTGAATTCTCTATAGATCTTTACAAGCCCCAGCTTTCGCACCTCACGGTCAACTTCTTTTGAAAGCTTATAAACGTCAGATGAAAACTGAGCTTTGACTTTTACCCCGATATCCTTAATCTTTTCTCTTTCAACAGAGCTTTTAGCTTTTTTAAATTTTGTGCTTAGTTCTTCTTTATCAATATAATAACGTGAAAACATATCGCTTTTTGTGATCTCACTGCGACCATCAAACATCATATCAATAAAAGTCTCTTCGAATGTTGAAAGACCCTCTTTTTGAATAACGGTCAACGTCGCATCCGATTCTGGTGACTTGTAGGCGATATGGCCTCTATCTAGCAAGTCTAAAATCGTAGCTTGAATCATATGTCCGAAAGAAAGAGGACCTTTTTCTTCTTTCAAGCTAGTCTTATCAAAGGACTGGTTATAGATGGATTTAGCAACAACTAAAGGTGCTAGATTGTTTGGTGCCTCATAAAGTCTTGCATTTTTTGGAAAGTCTGGAAGCCTTGTACTGATGAGAAGCCAGATAAAAAAGACAATTCCCATAAGCGTTACTATGATGATTAAGCTTGGAATTAACTGGAAGCTTAGGAAACGAAAGAAGACACCCAATCTGACGATATGAGCTTCTTTTTTAAGAAAAGTAGCCTTATGCGTCTCATTTTTGATATAGGAGGCATTAGATTCTTTTAAGGTCTTAGTCATTGGCCAATAAGCATGGAGTTCTAACTTTCCTTTTGAGGCTAAATCATCGATATGTACCTTAAATCCATCTGCGGTACGAGTGACTGTTGGCTTTTTATTGAAAAAGCCTGTATGGGCATACAGATCACCCTTAGCAGCGTCTAAACCAGTAACCGTAAAATCAATATGTTCAATGGAGTTATCCCAATCTGAGATAGGGAACCAGTTTAAAACAGCCACATCAGAATAGAGGTCTAACATGTGTTTGATTTGCCAAGTCACCTTAAGAACCACTTTATCATAAGCCCCAGGATTATAGACCTTTAGTTTGATACCGTCTTTGAGTTTTTCTGATTCCACACGTATCTGTCTTTTCGTAAAGACAGTTTCCAAACCATTTTCTGTGGGTATTTTTTCAACTTTATCAGAGACTGTGACAGTTGGATTTTCTTCAATATTAAAACCTTTTGGAAGTGGATTTACACTGCCTAATGTCACGTACTGACCATTATAAGAACTTGAAAAATCATAAGTCACTTCTTGGGTAAAGGTCGCTCCGCCATCCTCGTGAATAGCCAAGTGTCCCTTATAACTTGGAATGCTATACGACACCTCATTATCGCTATCACTGGCTTTAGCGATGTCACAAGCTCCAATCGTTAGTATCATAGCTAAGACTAGTCCTAACCAAAGCAGTCCTTTTTTCATCAGTCACTCCTTACATATCAGTCAATTCTTTAAATATCGAGATAAAAATATAAGTGTTTTAGCTATCTTCTCTTATGGCTATGCTTTGTATACAATCTCACCATCACAGATAGTGTATTTAACACTTCCTGTAAGCTCTTCGCCTACAAATGGTGAATTGGCTGCTTTAGACTTAAAGTCTGCTGTAACCTGACGTTTTTCCTTATCTGCAAAGATAACAAGGTCTGCTGGTCCATTTTCAGCCAAATAACCGGCATCGAAACCATAAAGATTAGATGGGTTGCTTGTCATTACTTTTAATAGTTCAGTCAAACTTAAATGTCCTTCTTCAACTAAATATGTCAAACCAAGAGATAGAGAGGTTTCCAGCCCAGTCATGCCTGATGGTGCTTTAGTCACATCAGCCACATTCTTTTCATCTGCGTGGTGGGGCGCATGGTCCGTAGCAATGACTGAGATTACTCCAGATTTCAAACCTTCGATAACAGCTTGGCGGTCTGATTCCAAACGAAGAGGTGGGTTCATCTTGGCATTAGCGCCTTTTGAGAGTAAGAGGTCTTCAGTTTTTGAGAAGTGCTGCGGTGCTACTTCAGCAGTGACTTGTGCTCCAAGTTTTTGAGCAAACTCAACGACTTTTACAGATTCAGCTTTTGACAAGTGTTGAATATGAACATGTGCCTGTGTATCATAAGCAATCATGACATCACGCGCAATCATACTGTACTCAGCTACGCCAGTTGCCCCACAAATATGAAATTCTTTTTTAGCAATATTTTCATTGAAACCGAGAATACCATTAAGATCAGGGTCCTCCTCGTGAAGACTGATAAAGGTATTATTTTCTTTGGCTAACTCCATGGCCTTCTTGACAATTCCAGCATTGGTCAAAGGAATACCATCATCTGAGAATCCGACAGCACCAGCTTCAAGCAATCCCTTGAAATCAGTGATATTTTCACCATCAAAGTTCTTTGTAATTGTCGCAACAGACTTAACATGAATATTTTCCTTAGCTGCTGAAGTCAAGACCTCTTCCAAAGTTTCCTTGTCTGAAATCGTTGGATTCGTATTAGCCATCATGACAACTGTTGTAAAACCACCTGCAGCCGCTGCCAAGGCACCCGTATGAATGTCTTCCTTATGGGTTTGACCTGGCTCACGGAAATGAACATGGATATCCACCAAACCAGGAGCAACCACAAGACCAGTCGCATCGATAACTTGGGCATCTCCAGCGTCGATATTTTCAGCGATTTTAACGACTTTTTTACCGTCCACAAGAACATCAGCTTGGGTGTCCAAACCAGATTTAGGGTCGACAACACGACCATTTTTAATCAGTAACATAATCTTCCAACTTTCTATTTTACTTCAACCAATCAATTGGGGATTGGCCTTGAGATACAAGGTAGGCATTGGCTTTTGAAAAAGGCTTGCTGCCAAAAAAGCCGCGATAGGCCGACAAAGGGCTAGGATGGGCACTCTCAATAATGGCATGCTTAGGATTGGTCACTAGCGCTTTCTTCTTACGAGCATAGCCGCCCCAAAGTATAAAGACAACAGGAGTATCCTTTTGATTGAGAACCTTGATAACAGCATCTGTGAAAGGTTCCCAAATCTGACCGGCATGTCCATTTGCCTGACCTGCTGGAACTGTCAGACAGGCATTAAGTAATAGCACCCCCTGCTTAGCCCAGGGTGTTAAATCATGATGAGTTCTAGGCCCAAGATCCTCCCCCAATTCTTTGAGAATATTAACCAAAGAAGGTGGAGCTGGAATCGTCTCAGGTACTGAAAACGAAAGCCCCTGAGCCTGATTAGGACCATGATAAGGGTCTTGACCAAGAATTACCACCCGAACTTCTTCAAAAGGAGTCTCTAACAAAGCATTAAATACCTTGTCACGTGGGGGATAAATTGTTCCCTCTTCATAAACCTTGTCCATAAACTGATTTATCTTTGAAAAATAATGGTTAGGCAGTTCCTCTTTTAGAAGCCTGTGCCACGTCGAATGTTCCATAAAAACCTCTTTTAGACTGTTATACACCCTAAATTATACCATAATTTGTAGATAATATTCGGAAAATACTGAAAAATACCATATGATATCTGTTTCTTCAATATCTTACTTTTAAAAAGATAATTCCTATTAACAATCAAGGTATTACAAGCTTTAACTAGCAAATCTTTTGTGCTATAATTATTACTTATATTTAAACAAAAGGGTAAATCTATGACTACGTATGATAATTTAAGGGCAGCCAGACGAGGTCCCATCGTTAGCATTGCAGCCTACTTACTTCTAACCATTGCAAAACTTATTGCTGGGCACTTTTTAAACTCCAGCTCATTGATTGCCGATGGTTTTAACAATTTATCTGATATTTTGGGGAATGTGGCCCTACTCATTGGATTGCAGCTGGCTAGTCAACCAGCTGATGCAGATCATAGGTTTGGACATTGGAAGATTGAAGACCTGTCAAGCCTAGTTACTTCCTTTATCATGTTCGTAGTGGGCTTCCAAGTCCTAATTCAAACAGTCCGAAAGATTTTTTTAAGAGAAGAAACTGTCGTCGATCCTCTTGGGGCTATCGTCGGAGTCCTCTCTGCTATTGTCATGTGCGCAGTCTATTTCTATAACAAAGGGTTAGCAAAAAAACTAAAATCCAGTGCCCTTGTCGCCGCTGCTAAGGACAACCTATCAGATGCCGTGACCTCTATTGGAACTTCAATTGCCATCATTGCAGCATCCTTTAACCTCACCATTATTGACTACATCACTGCCATAATCATCATCTTCTTTATTTTAAAGACGGCCTATGATATCTTCATGGAAGCGACCTTTAGTTTGTCTGACGGTTTTGACGAAAAAAATCTCAAAGCCTATAAAAAAGCAATTCTTGAAATTCCTAAGGTTACTAGTGTCAAAAAGCAACGCGGACGTTCTTATGGTAGTAATGTCTACCTTGATATTGTGGTTGAAATGAACCCTGACCTCTCCGTCTACGAGAGCCACGCCATTACTGAACAAATTGAAGAAGTCCTTAGTAAGCGTTTTTCTGTCTATGATACTGAAGTCCATGTAGAGCCTGCCGCAATTCCTGAAGACGAAATTTATGGTAATGTCCTTCGCAAACTCACTCGAAATGAAAAGATTATCTTATCAAAGATTCCAGACTACGAAAACCTCTTAGCAACTGATTTCTACTTGATTGATGAAAATGGTCATCATCAGAACCGGGAGGATGTCATTGCCAATCATCAACCGCTTCTCAATAACTTTGACAAGTTTAAGATGACATCCATCAGTCAAAAAACGAAATTAATTAGTTACGAACTTGGAGGTTTTTTTCATACAAGCATCTGGCGCCGAAATGAAGACTGGTTTTTGATTTATCACCAAGTCACAGCTATAAAAGATGGAGATTAACGAGCAAATCAGCTCGTTTTTTTTGTTATCAAAAGTATGTGATTTTTAAAACACTATAGATTCTAAAAAATGCATTAAAATCGAAAATATTGCTAATACACCGTATTTTATATGATATAATGGGGGTGTTTATCACCATCAAATTTGTCTCTTAAAATTTGATTGATACGCAATTTCTATTAAAGTATATAAATGGATTCTGCTTATGACAGAACCCATATAAAACAAAGGAGACACATTGTGAAAAAGAAAATTGTTGCCATCCTTTTAGCAGCTTGTCTAGCCCTAACCCCTAGTTTGTCTAGTGCAGATGAATTAATGGATATTACACGCGCTGCTGGTTATACAGAAGCGACAGAGGCCTATCGTCCTAAATCTACTCTCTTAATTGATGGAAACACCGGAGATGTCCTCTGGGAGGAGAACGCTGATGAAATCCGTGATCCAGCCTCTATGTCTAAGGTTATGACGCTGTATTTGGTCTTCGAAGCCATGTCCAAAGGAGAAATTTCAGAAGATACTGTTATCACAGCTACTCCTACGGACCAAGCTATTTCCGATATTTATGAAATCTCCAACAACAAGATTGTTGCTGGTGTTGACTACACGGTTTCTGAGCTCATTACCATGACGGCGGTGCCATCCTCTAACGTTACAACTGTGATGCTAGCCAATTACTTGACCAATAATGATCCTGATAAATGGATAGACATGATGAATGAGAAGTCCAAA
This sequence comes from uncultured Streptococcus sp., assembly GCF_963545685.1. Classification (GTDB taxonomy): domain Bacteria; phylum Bacillota; class Bacilli; order Lactobacillales; family Streptococcaceae; genus Streptococcus. The sequence continues at coordinate 92,223 of NZ_CAUUKN010000001.1, forward strand.
GAACTAGGTATGACCAATACCACATGGTATAATGCCTCAGGTGCAGCTGCTGTAGCCTTCAAAGGCTACTACAGTCCTCAACGTTATGATAATAATCAGAGCAATCAAACGACTGCGCGTGATTTGGCCATCATGACATATAACTTTATCAAAAATTATCCTGATATTCTTAAGTACACTAGCAAACCAGTTGTAACTGTTAAAGAGGGAACACCTTACGAAGAAACTTTTGAAACCTACAACTACTCAATTCCTGGTGCTAAATACGGAATTGAGGGGGTTGATGGCTTGAAGACAGGGTCTAGTCCAGAAGGTGCTTTCAACTATATCAATACCATCAAGCGTGGCAATCAGCGAATGATTGCTGTTATCATGGGGTCAGGTGACTGGTCAGACCAAACTGGTGAAGAAATCCGCCATACCTTTGGTAATGCTCTGGTTGAGAAAATGTATAAAGACTTCTCTTACAAGAAAGTTCTTAGCAAAGGTGAACAAGAGATCGACGGTAAAAAATATAATGTCGAAAAAGATGTCTATGCCACAGTAAAAAAAGGCCAAGAACCAAAAATCTCTGTAAAAGATGACCAAATCGTCATTGATAACGGTCTTAAAACAGTTTCACCTAATATCAAGGCGACCTCTGTCAAAGCTACTAAAGTTAAGGGATTGTTCGACTTTGGAAGTAGTCAAAAAGATAAGAAAACAACTAAATCGACTAAGAATGGAGAATTACCGGTTTATTTCTGGCTGCTATGTCTTGTTCCAGTTGGACTACTCTACCTGATTTATCTAAATGAAAAAGGACGTCGTCAGAATGTTAAAGAACGTCGTCTGGCTCGAGAACAAAATAAATAAAAGAAAGCGTGTCTGTGGCACGTTTTTCTCTGATTTTAAATAGAAAACTACAGCTTTGAATTCAACTAAAAGTGCTGAAATCTATGCTATAATGGTACGGTATGACGTTTTATAAACAATAGGATATATTAATATATCAAACAATACGTTATTACTAAGGAGACTATTTGTGAAAAAGAAATTGTTAGGCCTCCTTCTAGTAGCTAGTCTGGCAATATCTCCCAGTCTGTCATCCGCTGACCAACTGGTAGATATTGCACAAAAAGCAGGTTACAAGGAAGCCACTGAGACATACAGACCTAAGTCATCACTTTTGATTGATGCAAACACCGGTGATATCCTTTGGCAGGATAACATTGATGAAATCCGTGACCCTGCTTCTATGAGTAAGGCCATGTCCCTTTATTTGGTTTTTGATGCTTTATCAAGAGGTGAAATTAAGGAAGATACTGTTATTACAGCCAAGCCAACTGATGAAGCTATCGCTAATATCTATGAAATTTCAAATAATAAGATAGTTGCAGGTGTTAAATACACGGTTTCAGAACTTATCACTATGACAGCTGTCCCTTCTTCAAATGCTGCGACAGTTATGCTTGCCAACTACCTCAGTGATAATAATCCTGACAAATGGATCGATCGGATGAACGAAAAGTCCAAAGAGCTCGGAATGACAAATACCAAATGGTACAATGCCTCTGGAGCTGGTGCGTCATCATATAAGGGATACTACACTCCTAAACGTTATGACAATGACCATTCCAACCAAACGACTGCTCGTGATTTGTCCATTATGGCCTATAACCTTATCAAAAATCACCCAAATATCTTAAAATACACTAGTCAACAAACAGTAACCGTCAAAAAAGGTACTCCATATGAGGAAACCTTTGAAAATTACAACTACTCTCTGCCTGGTGCTGATTACGGTCTCAAGGGAGTAGATGGCTTAAAAACTGGTTCAAGTCCACGAGGAGACTATAACTATATTTCCACATGTAAGCGTGGTAATCAACGGATTATTTCAATCATCTTGGGTGTTGGAAATTGGGAAGATGAACGTAGTGAAAAAATCCGTCATGCCTTTGGTAACTCTCTCATTGAGAAGATGTTTAAGGACTATTCCTATCAGAAGATTCTAAGTAGAGGAAAACAAAAGATTGATGGTAAAAAATACGATGTACAAAAAGATGTCTATGCCACAGTAAAAAAAGGACAAGAGCCTAAAATTAGTGTTAAAGATGATTACATCCTTGTAGATAATGGACTAAAAACCGTATCTCCTAAGATCAAAGCAAACACCGTCAAAGCTACTAAAGCTGGCTTCTTCCTCTTTTCTTTTGGTCAAAAGAATAAACAGACAAGTAATCATAAAACATTTATGAAATATTTTGCCTTGCTCTGCTTCCTTATGTTACCAATTTACGTTTTCTATATGATTTTCAACAATGAAAAGAAGCGTCGGCAAAAACTCAAGGAACGTCGTCAAGCTCGACAAATGAATAACTAAGAAAAACGTGCCCAGAAGAGCACGTTTTTTAGTTATCTCCAAGAAATATTTTGAGATTGGTCATATCATTACGCATTTGTTCCAATCCTTCTTGATAAATGGCTTCGAACTTTTCTGGGTCCTTTTCCAATCGACCAACTTCAAGCGCATGCTCTGGACGAATGGCATATACTTTTCCAGATTTTTCCAAAGCCTCAATCTTCTCAATACTCTTATTGTAGTGAATATGTCGATTTGAAGCAACCTCAACAAATTTAGGATACTTACAGTAAAAGAGTTTGTAGATGCGTTTGCTAGTTTTAGAAGGTTGTTTACGATAAGCCTTAGGACGTGTCAAAACTACAATAAGTTTGTCAAATCCCATATTTTCCATAAAATCAATAGGAAGACTATCAGACAGACCACCATCCATGTAGCGTTTGCCCTTGTACTCGACTATTTCAGAAACCAGCGGTAGGGCAGAACTTGCACGAAGGGCTTCCATCTGCTCAAAAACATGATCAATCTTAATATAGTCTGGTTTTCCCGTCTCGATATCTGTAGTGACCACATAAAAGGGAACACCCGACTCAGCAAAAGCTTCCTGATCAAAAACATCTAACTCCATAGGAACCTTATAATAGGAGAATTCCTTATTAACGAAGTTACCGGTTGTCAGCCAAGACCAGAAACTCATGTAACGCCGGTCTCCCATGAATCGCTTATTATAGCGAAGAGATCTTTTGGGTTGATTAGAAAGGTAATTGACACCAAAAAGCGCTCCAGCAGATACCGAAACAACGCCATCCACCTTGATCCCAGCTTCTAAAAAGGCGTCTAAAACACCAGCTGTGTACAAGCCACGCATACCACCGCCTTCGAGGACTAAGCCTACCTTCATTCTAAAATCTCCTTTATAATTGGTTCTGCTATGACCTGATAAGCTTGTGGACTTAAGTGCAAACCATCAGTTGTGTAGTTGGCATTCAACTGTCCTTGATCATCTGTAAGATAATCAAAAAGATCAACATAAGTCACACCAGGTAGGACTGCTAGTTGTTGATTAAGCTCACGTACAGTCGTATTATTTCGAATCTTAACCTTAGAAGCATACTGTGATTCTTCACTAACTGGAAAGACACTCAGCAAATAGACCTCGGTAAAGAGGGATTCTTGTCGAACTGTCATGATAATATCGGAAATACGATTGACAATATCTTGAATAGGGTAGTCAAGTCCTATGTCATTAATTCCAATCAAGATAACCAATTTACTGGGTTCCAAATCTAAAACTTGCTCTTTAAGGTGTTCCAAAAGCCAAACCGAGTCTGTTCCTGCAATCCCGCGGTTAACCAAGGGAAAGTCTCGACCTAAGAACTTTTTCAATGCAAAAAACTCCGTGATGGAGTCCCCTGCAAAAACAATTTGGCCCTTGTCGAACTTTTGATTTTCACTTACAAATTTAGCTAAACGCTCTTTTTGATAGGCCACAAGCTCAGGCCTAGTTGTTTCAATCATACCTTATCCTTTTTTCTTAAATATTATACGACCTACAGTAACTAAAGCTAGGAAAGTTCCAAGTCCAAGAAATAGCCAAGCAAGATTTTGAAAATCTGATTTATTGGATAAAAGAGCACCAGACAGAAGAAATGCCAATGTCAACAAGGCTAAAACCAGATTATTTAAAACTTTCTCAAAGACTTTAACCCTACCTGAAAAGTCGATTAAATCATGGTTAAGCACAATTCGTCCGTTTAAAATCTGCTCCAAAAGCTGATGAAGACGGCGTGGAATGTTTTTCCCATTGCGAAGCAGGTAAAAGAGTTCAATCAAGATGCTCTCTTTATTCAGGGCCTGCTTAAGCATATCCGGTCCCATATTCTCTAGGAAGTAATCCTTGGCCAGGGTCATAAGATCTATATTTGGTGCTAATTCTCGAAAAATACCTTCAATTTGAAGCGAAGCTTTCTCCAAAATAGTGATTTGAGAAGAGGCTTTAAGATGATTCTTCTGGAAAATAGCCAGCAAATCTTCAAACAAATCTGTCATCGACAGACTTCCCAGGTCTACACCAGAATAACGGCCCAGCATCTGCTCCACATCCTGACTTAGAACTGCACGATTTAGAGCATTATCAAACTGGGTGACTGATAGGATTGCCTTCGTCATGCCGTCAACATCTTGTGCAGTAAAACTATATAAGATGTCATTTAAGGACGCACGCATCCCAACTTCCAACTCACCCATAATACCAAAATCAATGAAATAAATCTTGCCATCACGTACCAACATATTGCCAGGATGAGGATCACCATGAAAATAGCCATCTTTGAAGACCTGTTTGATAAACGACAGCATAAGCTTCTTGCCCACATCTTCCAGGTCATAACCAGCTTCAACCAGTTGGCTATAATGATTAAGCGGAATTCCATTGATATACTCTTCGACTATGAGATGAGGCGTCGTGAATTCATCATAAACCTCTGGCACACCCAGACAAGCCACTTGCTTATTGTTAGCCCTAAAACGTTTCATGGCCTCTGCTTCATTCCTAAAATCAAGTTCCTTGATTAGGGTTTCACGCAGATTTTCCAAAACCTCTTGAACATCGACCATGGGGATAAAATGCTTGGGTATATGCCGTGCAAGCTTAATAAGAAGCTGGATATCCTCCCTTACGATATCATCAATACCTGGTCTCTGGATTTTTATAATCACTTCCTGACCAGACAACAACCTTGCTCGATGGGTCTGAGCGACAGACCCAGAAGCCAGAGGTTCTTTGGAAAATTCGACAAAAAACTCAGAAAGATCACTTGGCAGTTCTTGCCTAATGGCAGTCATGACCTCCTCTTTGTTCAATGGAGGAACACTACTTTGGAGTTTAGATAATTCTCTGATATAGACCTCTGGCAAAAGATCCGAGCGTGTGGATAGAATTTGTCCAATTTTAACAAAACTTGGTCCCAATTGCTCGAAAGCTTGACGGAGCTTGACGGGTGTGGTCTGTTGATCTTGAGGAAGGTGTTTTTCACGATAAGAAAGGAGACCAACTGACGAGAAAACCTTCAACACATGTCTCAATCGTTTACTTGCCATTTTAGTCTCCTTACATTTTATTTATTTTGACTGAGCAAAGCATCAAGTTTTTCTTCAAGACGTTTCACATCATCTTTAGTCGCATACTCAACTGAAGTTTTCTTGGCATTAAGTTTAGCTAAAAATTCTTGAGCCTCTTCTTTACTTTGACGTTTTAGCTCTTGTTCTAGTTCCTTACCTTCTTCGACAGTCAAACGGCCCTTTTCAACCAATTCTTTGACAAAACTATCAGCCTTATCTACTGTCATAGCTGTCAAGCCAATACCAGCTAAAAGAACTTTTTTCAAATCATTCATGATTATTACCTCCATCTTAGTAGGAAAAGCAAAGAAATAGTCCGGCTACTTCTTCAGAAAATATAAGAACGTTTTCACACTTTTATTCTACCACTTTTTCAAAAAATGTGTAATTTATAACAAACAAACCCGTTTAAAAGGTTTAGTATTGTAATACGTCATATTTATTAAAAGAACTAAAACTCAAGTCATTAGAGGTTGTATTGTAATACTAAAAAAATAATCCCGAGCATGAGCTGGGATTATTGACTATTTTCTATTTGTAAAGAGCAGCACCATTACTTTCGATAACAGACTTATACCAAGCAAATGACTTTTTCTTATAACGAGCCAAGCTACCGCTACCATCATCATTTCGATCAACGTAGATGAAACCATAACGTTTACTGAGTTCAGCAGTTGAAGCTGAAACCAAATCAATTGGCCCCCAAGTCGTGTAGCCCCAAAGTTCTACTCCGTCTTGAAGAGCTTCACCAACTTGAATCAAGTGTTTTTGAAGGTAATCAATACGATAATCATCCTCAACTGTCGGACCATCAGGACCATCAACGAGAACATCTTTGGCACCTAGACCATTTTCGACAATAAACAATGGCAATTGATAACGATTATATAAATCATTTAAAACCAAACGAAGTCCAATTGGATCAATAGCCCAGCCCCATTCTGATTTCTCAAGGTATGGATTTTCGATACCACCTATGATGTTGCCTTTACCAACCTTATAGTCTTCTGGATTGTGTGCTGCTCCGACAGACATGTAATAAGAGAATGAAATAAAATCAACGGTATTCTTTAAGATTTCATCATCTTCAGAGGCAAATTGTATTTCAATACCGTTCTCTTTGAAATAGCGTTTAATATAGTTCGGATACTTCCCACGTGCATGGATATCTGAGAAGAGATAGTTTTGATTTTCAAACTCATGAACTGCCAACTGGTCCAAAGGATTAGCTGTCATCCCATACGCAGGCATGGCAAGAACCATGCAACCGATTTTAAAGTCAGGGTTGATTTCATGGCCAATCTTAGTTGCTGAAGCTGAAGCGACTAACTCATGGTGAACTGCTTGATAGAGTTCTTGTTTAGATAGCTCTTCCATGGGTGTTGCAATACCACCTGACATGAACGGTGAATGTAGAACAGAGTTCACTTCATTAAAGGTCAACCAGTATTTGACCTTATCTTTATAACGTTTGAAGACTGTACGAACATAATTCTCATAAAATCCAATTAATTTACGATTAGTCCATCCATTGTACTCACGCGCTAAATTTAATGGTGTTTCATAGTGAGACAAGGTAACTAGAGGTTCGATACCATACTTAGCCAATTCGTTAAAAACCTTATCGTAGAAGGCTAGTCCTGCTTCATTTGGCTCGGCATCATCACCGTTTGGGAAAATACGAGACCAGGCAATCGACATGCGAAAGACCTTGAAGCCCATCTCTGCAAATAGTGCAATGTCCTCTTTATAGCGGTGGTAGAAATCTATACCTTCGAGCTTAAGATTATCAGCTGTTGGTTGTTCAGTAATCAAAGGATTCAAAGCACCAGGTTCAAAAGGGACACCACCTTTTGGAGTCACATCCTGCACAGACAAGCCTTTGCCATCTAGGTTATAAGCACCTTCAAACTGGTTGGCAGCTGTCGCACCACCCCAGAGAAATTCTTTCGGAAATGTATAAGTCATCTATTATCTCCTTGCATTGTTCAAGATACTCATAGTATAACACTTAGAAAACGATTACACTTATACTATATTATTGAAATCTGATACTATAACACGAAAAAACAGACCGAGGTCTGTTTTAATTAATCACTATTTTCTAAAGATGCAACTGCTTTGGCTTCTTCGCGTTTAATAACATTATCCTTAACAATCTGATATAGGGTTGCGGCTACTGGAACGGAAACCAACATACCCAGGATCCCCCCTAAGGCAGATCCTATGGTAATGGCAAAGATAACCCAAATGCCTGGAAGTCCGGTAGAACCACCAACCACATAAGGATAGATGAGATTACCTTCAAACTGTTGTAGAATAACCACGTAGACAACAAACAAAAGTGCCAAGGTCACGGAATGAGTCATAATCAAAATGGTACCAATAGTAACACCAATATAGGCACCCACAACAGGTATCACTGCTGAAAAGCCAATCAGGATAGAAATGGTCGCAGCGTAAGGAAAATTAAAGATAAGCATCCCAATATAACATAAGGTCCCCAAAATGCAGGCTTCAATCGACTGATAGACAAAGAAATTGCGGAAACGATTATTGAGAATAGCAACCACATAGTGGAAAGTTTTACCATAACGCCCCAAATAGACATCTACTAAGCGATTAACCTGATTGCCAAGCTTCTCCTTCCCAGCCAAGACATAGCAAGAAAAGACTATACTGATAAAGAGATTAATCAAAGTTGACGGTAGGCTAGTCAAGGAAGTCAAGAAATTCGTTAAACCATTCATGATTTGTTGAAGCAACTGAGCACTATAGCTATTGATTAGCTCTCTAACCTGTGTCACACCACCTAGGTCTTGGATGACCTTCTGCAAAGATTTGTTCTTAAGCAACCAATTAATCAAATTATTAATAGCTGAGCGATCTTGACTAATCAAGGTATTGATACTATCAATCAAATCAGGAAGGACCGTGAATACTACCCAAGTAAAGACCAAGCCGATGGTCGCAAAAGCCAAGATCAAGGAAATGGGACGTTTAATTTTATTGATAAAACCAAATGGTATAAACTTGACCAGTATTTTTTCATAAAAAGACATAAGGATATTGACCACAAAGGCAATTCCCGCTCCAACTAAGAAGGGCTGACTGGCAACAAATATCGTGTTACAAATAGAAAAAACGGTTTCCCAATAGGTATATATCAAGAAACAGCTGAAAAACAGCACAGCCAACCAAATGAACTGATTTTTTGTAAACTTCATAGGCACTCCAAAATTTAAAATACCCTTCCATTATACACTAAGAAAGAGTTTCTTACTATCTTTGTTCATAGAAAGACACTAAAACTCCATAAATTCTTGATCAGTTAAAGGATCTATTAGTTTAACAAAGTGAAAGTTCGATCCATCGTAATCAAAGACTAAGATGGCACAATTGCCTGGACAAGACTGAAAGGCACGCTCGGGCTCAACAGCATGAAGAAAAGTCATCAAGGCTCCTGCATGACTGACAGCCAAAATAGATTGGTCAGGATGTTGATCTACTATCTCCCTTGCACCATTTACCACTCGTTCTACAAACTGGTCTTGACTTTCCCCACCAAACTGAGCATAGTGGTCACCGAAATGCCCCTGAATTTGAATTTTAGGATGAAGATACTCCGGTTGCCCCTCAAAAATACCGAAGTGCATCTCTTTAAGTCCCTTAACACGTTTATAATCAGTACGCCCTGTGGCCAATTCAATGGTATCAGAAGCCCTTTCAGTTGTCGTACAGTAATAATGATCAAAAGTCATATGATGTTTTTCAAAATAAGCACGCACCTGACGAGCTTGGTCTCTACCTTTTTCAGTCAAGGGCGAGTCACACCACCCTTGAATTCGATTAAGTGTGTTAAAAAGTGTTTGTCCATGTCGCATTAAATAGAATCTTGTCATTCTTCCTCTCCGTAAATATACTCTTCTTCCACGGGATTATAAATTGAAACCAATTCAAATTGACCTTGGTCATAAGTAAAATGTAAGATAGAACAATTTTTAAGACCATGGATATCTGGGATAGGATCTAAAACACGTCTACAGAACTGCAAAATAGATGGACCATGACTAACAAGCAAGGACTTAGAGCCATCGGCTACGCTCTCCATGATAGCTCTAACAGTCAACTCCATACGATCTTGGACCTGAGTTGTACTTTCACCACCAAATTGAACAAAGAAATCACCATAACCTTGTCCATCAGGTAAGGTTTTAGGAGCAAGATATTCTGGTTGCCCCTCAAAAGCTCCAAAATCCTGTCCTTTAAGACCTTTAAGTCTTTCATAATCTGTTCGTCCTGTCACAATTTCTAGAGTATCGCTAGCTCTCTCAGAGGTTGAGGTAAAGACATGATTAAAAATTGGCTCTTGCTTGGCTAAATACTGACCAGCCTTTTTAGCCTGTTCTATCCCGACTTCCGTCAAAGGAGCATCGCAGACCCCCTGAAGTCTATGTTGAACATTAAATCGTGTTTGTCCATGTCTCATGATATAAAATTCTTTCATAATGTCACCTCTAAACCAGAAATCGGGTCAACCACCTGAAGAAGTTCCAATTGCTCTTTGTTATAATCATAAACACACATATTACAATTACCAAATCCTACTCCTTCAGGAAATGGCAAGTCCATAGTAATAATCAACCCCCATATAGCCGCTCCATGACTAACAAATAGAAGATTCTCATCCCCCTTTTTAGTATGTTCTTCTGCTTTCTCTATGACAGTCTTTAAAACCCTCTGACCAACCTGACGGATATCTTCCCCTCCATATGGAACCAAAAGATCTTCAAAGGATCGTGCACCTGGTCGATGTTTTGGCAAGAGATGCTCAGGTTGAGCCTCAAAAGACCCAAAATTCATTTCTTTAATTCCTTTAAGCTGAGTTATTGTATACTCAGGCGCCACAATCTTTGCCGTGTCAGTTGCTCTCTCTTGCGTAGATGAATAGACAGCATCAAAAGAAATACCTTTCTTCGCAAAGTACTCCTTAGCTTGTTCTGCTTGTCCGATCCCATTTTCAGTCAGGGGAGAGTCGCACCATCCCTGAACACGCTTTTGTGTATTAAATAATGTCTCACCATGTCGCATTAAATATATCTTCATTACTTTACCACCTTTTTTACGATAAACCTAAATAGTCTTCTAAGATAGTCAAAACACCTTGATCCTTATGGTGCGGTGCTATTTGGTCTGCCACTTGCAAAAGAGCAAGGCTGGCATTTTCCATCGCATAAGAATGACTAGACATACGTAGGAGCTCAATATCATTATCACCATCACCAAAAGCCATAACATTTGCCTCAGACAACTCCCAATGATCAAGAAGCTGCTTTAACCCCCAAGCCTTGTGCATGCCTTTTTGAATGAAGTCAATGGCACCAAAACCACTTGGAACAGCGACAAGATTACCATCAAAATCACGATTAAAAGCTTCTGAAACACGATTAGCTTCTTCAGGACTCAGCAACATGGTAATTTTGATGAAATCATCATCTAAATCCTCCAATCTATTCAAACGGAGAATGGATGCTTCCATAGCGGCTTGTTCTTCTTCTGTTATCATCTCTTTACCGAAATGTAGTTTCGTTCCTGATAGCATATAAGCAGATCTAGCACCATTGAATATAGTTGGCTTATCTAACAAATCATCATTAAAATATCTTAGCAAATTTTCAACATCATTAGATGGCATGAACTCCTGACACAGAAGCTTGCCATAGCTAACCACCTGACCACCGTTTTCAGCTACAAAATGCAGGCGGTCAAAAGTCTCCGCAAACATCGGTTTAAGGCGACTCATACTATTACCTGATGCAACGACAAAGTGCATATCACGCGCATCCATAGCATCCAAAATATGATTAAAACGCTCCTTATCATAGCTGCCTTTATCATCTAGGAATGTTCCATCCATATCTGATGCAATCACCTTAATAGTCATAAAGCAACCTCCTTGACTAACTTACTCTTATTATAACCCTTTTAGAAAACGCTTACCAGTACCATAATAGGAAAAACTGATACTATTCTTGGATATTTAATGCTCTTAAGATTGTTTTGTCAGCCTAGATTGTTTATAATGATAGTATGAAATTGAAAAAAATTTTAAGAATGCTATTTTCTATTCTAATGATTGGTGCCATAATTGGTGGACTAGTCTACCTTACCATCTATTTCAATAACCGAGATATTAAGAAACTTTCTATGCCATCAAATAAGGTTGGATTGACCTTTAAGATAAAAAATAAGGAGCTTCTCGACCAGTCAGTCCTACTTGAAAAAGGCAGTATCAAGGATGTAGATATGCAAATCTTGTCTTTTAAAAAAGATGGAAAATATGTCCTTCAAAAAGGAAGAACCGAGGATAATAATCCTGAACTTACAGAAAAAAGTATTAAGTACGAGGCTAATCGTAGAGAAGCTCTTGCTCTGATTAACTCAGGTTTTTGGTCTTATGAGGGTCTGGATCGTCCTTTCGCTCAAAAGGAAATTGAACAAGGTAAAACTGGCCTTCTTTATGGCGATGATCAAAATAATATAACTGCTGGAACCTATCCTAATATAGACACGGCAAAAATGTTCACACACATGGGAAGTAACGGTTGGGATACAGGTGCCTTCGGAATTATCATTAAGGATAAAAAGCTGGATAAAACTTGGGAGAAAGGTGATCCTGACCAACCAAATGCCCGTTCTATTTACGTTGAGACCTATGATGGTATTATCCGTATTATCCAAACCTACGGCCACACCTCCCTCAATAAAGGCTTAAATCACGAAGACATTTATAAGCTTTTAAAAAATTTAGGCTACTCAAATATTCGCCTCGCTTTCTTACTTGATGGTGGTGGAACGACTCGCATGTACACTCGATCTGACAATGGTAAGGAAAAGGTTGCTGGTGCCTTTGTCGATGACAGAACCTATATTGAGTACCTCTATCTTGCCAAGCGTGACAGTAATGCTACTGATCCAAATATATGGCGTGATCAAGAGCTCGTAAAAACAGGTAAATCCAAGTCAATCACTTATGACGACTATATAAAAGCAATCTTTTCAAATGGAAAAGTTCCAGGAACCCAATACCAATTTGAAACCTCCAAATAATACAAAAAATCCTCACAAGCATGAGGATTTTTTTATTTCAAATTGTTTAATGCTGTAATCAGGTAGTGACCATCACGAATGCCCTTACCTACACGCTTAGCATTTTCAACCAAATCTTGATAGTCAGTATCTGAAAGATTGTCGATTGTCGCCTTCAAATCATGAAGTGACTCTACTGCAATCCCACAGCCGTTCTCTAATACAAAATGAGAGAGAGCAGATTGTTTCCAAACCACAAGCGGAAAACCTGAGGCCAAGTATAGGGACGCCTTGTGAGAGTTGTTATAGCGAAGGTACTCACCAAATACACCACTACATGTCTCAGCGCTATCACCATCCCAGACAAGCCCAAAACCACCTTCAAGTGCTGCTGGTAGCTCGTCAGGTAGGAAGGACCCAAAGTAAGTCTCATTTGCAAGAGCTCTGCTCTCATCAAAGCCAACACCATAAAGGTTATAAGCAGGTTCTTCAGGAAGAGAATAAAGATAACCAGCTTTTTCCTGAGCCAAATTACCAGCCACAATAATTGGCTGATTCTTAGTAAGACCCGTCTTCTCTTGGAAATTTGGAATCAAATAGTCGAAAATGCCAAGGCTAACAATCTTATCTGCCTCAACCCCTTTATCCACCAAAACAGACTTCATAATAGGATTGTGGGCAATGATACCAGTTACACTATGAAATGTATCACTTTCCGTTAATTTCATCCGTAACTTCATTCTAAATGGTAGAGTCTTGTCATTTACAAAACGCAAGGTTTCTAGATCATGAATCAGAAGATAGATGTTAACACCTCTATTTTTAAGAGATTTTAGTAGACTGTTAATAAATAAAGAATGATGTAACAAGGGAAATTGTATCACAATATCATCATTTTTCTTTAAACGTTTGAAGGCTCTCCAAAGTGCTCTATATTTGTGAATCTGAGCATTAAAAACATTCATTTTATACCAGTCGTCTACTCTAACTTTTAAGGGAGTATAACCTAGTCTATTAAAGATCACTTCAACATCATTACGTGCCTTATTCCCGGCATTTTTCACATTATTATCGTGTAAAAATTCTTCTTTTAAATAGTATTTCATCTCTTATTTCTCATTTTTCAAAAGCTGATTTTTCAGGATAGCGTTCTTTCAAGATTTGCTTAAAATGAATGAGATTTTCTTCCTTAAAGTCACTATCATCATTCACACAAAGCAGTTTTTTATGTTTATCTTCAAAGATTTTATCAAGTTTATCCACTTGATTTAAACCAATTGTCTCTCCAAAATTCTTTGACATAGGATAAAACTGATTACTTTCAATTTGCCAATGCTGACAGATGTATTGATTAACATCTACTCCATAGTCTCTAATTTTATTTCGTGACGTTTTATCTAAGATTTCTCCCTCAATTTCCCATAAGTGTGCCAAGGTACTCTTTTTCATCGGAACAGGTAAATGCTGATTCACATAGCCTGTTGGCCCCCATGGCAAGAGTAACAGATTTTTCAAAACCAAGGAACCATAACGGAAAGTGAAGAATTTCCAAGGCGAAGATTTCAAAGCCTTCTTATTAGGAAAATGGCGATAGATTAATTCAACATTATTGTGATAAGTATTCGTAAATGGTGACCAAGGAACTAAAGCATCGTATACTGCTAAAAGCTTGGGTTGACCATTTTTATAAAAATCTGAAGGTTGACTATCTCTAATCAAGTACATATCATCATTGAAATAGAGATAGTTTTCCGACAAGCCTTCAATCCGATGGAGGTTCAGCTCAATTGCCGCTGAATTATAAGTAGGTAGATACTCTTCAGGCATAAATTCCTTATGAGTGACCAACTTGAGTTTTGGATGCTCCAAGTTCAACCATTCGGGTTTTTGCCCATTGGTGACTAAGTAAACATGATTTACCCAAGGAGCATGTTTTTCAATCATTCGAAACCAGTAATTAAAAATGCCATAATCACGATAACGTTGCTCTCCATCAATTTCTTGGTCAAAATCTGCAACTTGACCAGTCACAGCTTGTTTCTCACGGATAAACTCTGGATCACTACCATCAACCCAGAGAACAACGATATCAATCTTTTCTTGTGTCATTTAGTAAATTCTTTCTCAACGACTTCCAAGGCACGCTCAATGACCACGTGCATATCATAGTATTTATAGTCTGCTAGACGTCCACAGAAGATGACCCTGTCATTTTTCTCAGCTTCTTCTTGGTACTTGGCAAACATAGCATTGTTTTTGTCATCATTGATTGGGTAGTATGGCTCATCTCCACGTTTCCAATCAGCTGGGTATTCACGCGTGATGACCGTCTTTGGTTGGGTTCCATACTCGAAGTGCTTATGCTCAATAATACGAGTATAAGGAATCTCACGCTCTGTGTAGTTGACTACAGCATTACCTTGATAATTTTCCTCATCCAGGATCTCGTGCTCGAACCGAAGGCTGCGGTATTCCAACTCTCCGTGCTTGTAGTCAAAGTACTGGTCAATCATTCCTGTAAAGACCACTTTCCCCGCAGATGCTTCCAGCTCTTCACGATTGGCAAAGAAATCAACCCCAAGCTCTACTTCCACATCGCCCAGCATATTTTCAATGATGACATTGTAGCCACCAATTGGAATCCCTTGGTAACGATCATTAAAGTAGTTATTATCGAAGGTTAAGCGAACGGGAAGACGTTTGATGATAAATGGTGGAAGGTCTGTTGCAGAACGTCCCCATTGTTTTTCCGTGTATCCTTTAATCAACTTTTCGTAGATATCTGGACCAATCAACTTGATGGCTTGTTCTTCCAAGTTTTTAGGCTCAACATCTTTCATATCAGCCGTTTGCTCAGCAATCTTGTCCTTAACTTCTTGCGGAGTCTTAGTACCCCACATAGCATAGAAGGTATTCATGTTAAATGGAAGATTGTAAAGACTGCCCTTATAGTTAGCAATAGGGGAATTGATATAGTTGTTAAATTCAGCAAATTGGTTGACATAATCCCAAACCTTTTTGTTTGAGGTATGGAAGATGTGGGCTCCGTACTTGTGAACATTGATTCCTTCAACATTTTCACAGTAAATATTTCCGCCAATGTGATCACGCTTGTCAATCACTTTTACTTTTTTGCCACGTTTTGTAGCTTCGTGTGCGAAGATTGCTCCAGACAAACCAGCACCAACGATAAGATAATCGTACATATTTCTCTCCTTAGTTTTTCATTAACTGTTGCTTCAAGTCTTTCATATCAACGACACGCAAGACAAAAATTAAAATGACATAAATAATAGCTCCTACAAGGCCATCTACTGCTACATTTACCATAGGTTTAAATTGAACAAATGTCTTAAAGACAAGGAGTGCAAGATACATGATAACTGATGCTAGAATGATTTTAGACATGGCTGGAAGGATAGACACATCTTTGATGAATCTCCTTGAAAAATTCAGTTGGATAACCCATACCAAAGCCTCTGTTAAAACAGATACAATAGAGGCCCCGACAAAGCCAAATGGAGGAATTAACAAGAGATTAAGTCCCACACTGATAACAGCCGGAATAGTCGTAGAGAGCATAAACTCACGATGTTTATTGTGTGGAATCAAAATCTGAATTCCCATAATATTTGTCCAACCAATAAAGAACATCCTAAAGACCATGATGGCAATAGCCAGATAAGCCTCTTGGAAATCTTTGCCTAGGAAGAAACTCACAAAGTCCTTATTGACGATTAAGAGCCCTGCTATAATCGGGAAAATTACCAGATTATAAATCAAGAAAGAAAATTCATGCATCTTGTTAACAGCCTTATAATCACCGTTAGACAAGAGACCAGATACCCTAGGAAGCATAACACTCCCTAAAGAGGTCACAAGAGTTAAAAGGATATTGATAATCTTCAATGCCTGATCATAAATACCGACATCATTGGTAGATGACAAGGCACCCAACATCGTACGATCCAAAGTCACGTATAATGAAATGGCAACCTGCGGAAGAAATAGCAAGATAACAGGCTTGAGATGTGTCCTAGCAAAAGATAAATCAAATTGAGGTTCACCAATATAAGATCTTGCTGGTAACCACAGACTCAACTGTCCAAGCAATTCAAAGAAGGTCAAAAGGAAAACATAGAGATACAAATCATCAGGTGTTTTCACAAATAGGAAAATAGAAACAACTCCTAAAAGCTTTACCGTTGTATTCCTAGCGGTAATACGACGAAAATCTTCCAATCCTTGGAATAACCAAGAAATATCCATTCCTTTTGATATCAAGCTTAGTCCTAAGATATAAGCCACCATATTTTGCATGCCAGGAAAGAATAAACACAAAAGCGTGTACAAGGTAAGGGACAGAATAGTCGCCATCAACTGAAGGGTATAAATCCCCCAGAAATTTTTACGAATATCCTTACGATGACCTGAAATCTCCTTGGTCCCATAATTGGCAACCCCTAAAGTCGCCAAGAGAATAAAGTAGGTCACAATCGAATTAAAGTAACCATAAGTACCTAAATCCTTTGAACTGAAAATCCTAGTAACATAAGGTGTCGTAATGATTGGTAAAACAATGACCAGCAACTGGTAGGAAAGATTGTAGGCGTAATTTTTTAAAACTCTCATTTATAGTACCTTCATTTTATTTTCCTCGTCATTTATTTCTTTTATCGAAATTAAACTTGCGAATAATGTAAACATGAAGATGTTGTACCCTGGTCTAATCCAAAATGCTTCTATCATACAATTAATAGTTATTAGAGAAAGTAATGCTAGAAATAACATTTTACCTTCTTTATAAAATCTCCTGGATGATAAAACATAAACTAATACAAGTAAGACTACAGGAACAATTCCATAGTAGAATAACATTTGAATATAAGAGGAATCAACATAATTATAACTGAGTACTGACTCTGTAGTACCACCATAACCAATAAATTTTACATTATTAGTTCCAAAAAGGTGTAACTTGTATGTATCAAGGGCATTTTTACCCAAAAAAAGTCTCATACTGAAGAAATCGTTCAACTTAACAAAAAATGGAGAAGAAAAAGAAAAATGGGAAGACAAATAAAACATCAATGATGAAAAAATTGCCGCAGAATAGGGTAGTATGTAATAAACTTTAAATTTCTTTTCTTTAGTATAATACATTACTAAAAAAATAATTACAGCTATCAAAACAGACATAGAATTCAATCTAGCATCACAAAATTTGATAATAAAAGCCGATAAAGCTACTCCAACTGCCACCCTAAGCCAAATATACTTTTCTCTAAGTAAATATCCCCAAGCAATAAACAAATAAAAACAGTGTGAGGCAAAATCTGTAGGATAGATAAAGCCAAATGAATTTCTTATAACTAATCCAGAAGATCTAACTTGCGCAAATTGTAAATTTGGTAGAAAACCAATTATTGAGAGTAAGAATATACCTATGACAATTGAACCAGCAATAAACACATAAGTTTTTAAAATAACATCTACATCAACATCATAAAGTAGTAAAATCAATAATGAGTAAAGGAGAAAATTGGTAGCACCAGTTTGTAAAAAGACACATAAACTTGTTACGATTAAAAGAATTCCTGAAACAATGAATGATATACTAAAATTTTTAATAAATAAAAATCTTAGTGCCAACACCAATGCAACACCAATCAAGAGAATAGTTGGTAATTGAGGGAGAGTTTTATTAAGAACCGAAGTCATAATAACATCGTACCCTACAATTACCGATAAGACCAAAATAACCAAAAGGTTCTCAAACTTAATTTTTAACATAATACCTTTTTACTGTTTATAATAATAGCTAATTTATTTAAAAGCAATTTTACGTAAAATTGGATTCATTTTCATTTTTTCAATAAAGATGACTGTCCGAAATTTTTTTTTGGCGAGAAGATCAATACTCAATCTTCTAAGAAAAGAAGAAATATTTCGCTGTCTCAATAACATAATATAAGGACCAATGATTTGCTCTCCACTCCCTGAAAAAATATTGTCAAAAGCTTTATTTGAAATAATGGACTGTAGTAATTCTATTTTTTCTTGTCTTTTCAACTTTAAATTAGAAATTTGGAAAACCGAACTTATGATAATTTTGGTCTTAATATCCTGCATTAATGTAGCATCTTCTAATTGGAACTGTTCAAGCAATTTATGTAATTCTTGAAGTTCATCTAATTGAATTTCAATTCTTCTAGGATGAAAACTCGTTAGTGCAGAACCACTTCTGCCTGCAATATAATTATAAAGAGTCGAATCAATAAAAAGAATATTATCTAATTGTCGATAAACTTGGAAATTAAATAAAGTATCTTCCCCTATTGGTTTACTAGGAAACTTAATATTATTTTTTAGAATGAATTCTTTGTTATAAATTCTCGACCAAACATTATACATCATATCAGTTTTAAAAAGCTCTATAAAGTCTTTTCTAAACTCTTCCTTTTTAAGAAGTCCCAATTGCTGATAAGAATGAGAACGGCAAGACAAAATAGTGTTATTGTTTTCTTTAATTTCATTGTAACCAAAACAAAGAACATCCCATTTACCATTAAGATTAGGGCATATTTGTTCAAAGAAATCATCTGATAAGAAATCATCTGAGTCCATAAAGTACAAATATTCCCCCCTCGAGAGAGAAATCCCTAAATTTCTAGCTTCAGAAACCCCGTTATTCTCAATATGTCTAACAAAAATGTTTGAGTAATTATCTTGATACTCATCACAAATCGCACCACTCCGATCGGTTGAATCATCATCAATTAATAGAATCTCATACTTAATAGGTGACGATTGCATAAGTATGGAATCTAGCGCTCTTTTTAAATAACCTTCAACATTATATACTGGAACAATAATGCTCAAATCTATATTTTTCATTAACTCTTCATCCTTAACTTATGACGAATAAAATCTAATGTCCATTTTTCTCTCTTAAATTTCTTTAAAAATGTTGACCTAACATATTCCCAATAGAATTTATTATTTGTTAGTTCTTCAATTTCTTGTATAGAAATTTTATCTCCAACAACTAGTTGATTAGGTATGACATAAAATGAATCTACAATCTTAAACTCTGGACATTCAATCGTCCTTTTTTGAAAATGTGCATATAATGGATGTTCGACGACTAGCTTTTTGCCTTTAATTTCAATTCTTTCAAGGCCATTCTTTTCTGACCAAAAATAATAACGTTTGGGCTCATCTTCACCATATTCTCTGAATGAAAAATGACTAATATCAATATCATCAAAGAATTTATCTTGCAATTGGTCAAAACCTGATTTTTTAAACAAAACTTGAATACCGTCTGCTTCATCGAAAATAAAATTTTGCTCATTAGTGAAGACATTATGATAATCTAATCGATAGTTTAACCCTTGACCAGACATAAATAAATGATTAACTTCTTGTGAATTTTTAAATATTTGGAGATGACCTAAAAGACCATATCGAGCATAGTCATTCTCAAAAAAGCTATGTTCTTCCAGAAATTGATAAATATCACCAAGTAAGACATCTGTATCACAAAATCCCCAGTAGTCATATCCCTTCAACTCCTCTTCAAAGATAAATCCATAAGCTACTTTATAGTCACATAATTTATAAGGTGTTTTGAGAGAAATTTTAAAATCAAACTTAGACTGGACTTTTTTTCTTAAATCATCAAACGAAAGAGTCTTAAATGCAATATTATTAGCGTTCAAAACTTCAAATTGGTCAACATTTTGATCCGTATAAATTAAGAAATCAATCTTTTGATTACGTTTGGCAGTTAACAAAAAATAAGGAAAGAACTTTGGTAATTTCCCAAAATAAGGAATAATAAGTCTTATTTTTTTCATTTAGTTAAATCCTCCCCACCCTTATTCAACCAGGTAACAGCATTAAAATAGCGGTGGTAAGTTTTCAAATCAATCCCAACATGTCCTTGCTTCTCTGCTGATTTGAAATGAACTAAGGAAGGTAGATCATTATAATTTTTCGAAGAGAAGATGACCTTACTCTTATATGGAAGTTCTTCAAACTCTTTCATCAGCTCATAAGTACAAGCATCATTATCATTAAACTTGAAATACAGATTATCCCAATGAATTCTTTCTAAACGACGGTTCCATTTTTGAGTTGCCTCTTCTTCATCTGCATAATGTAAGAAATGCAATTCGATATCATCTAAAAGAGCCAGAGGATAGGCATTATCAAAGTCTTTGATATATTTTGATTCCTTAACAAATTTCAAGGGGATATTTCCACTCAAATAGTGTTTTAAATTCTTGAGCATCTTGATGTAATCAGGAGAAAAGACAAACATCCCTACAAATGGTGTTTGGTAAGGCAAGCCCAATTCTTGATAAACTTTTCCAGCCCAACAATTATCACAAATGATAGTGAAATTTTTATTCTTAAGTCTTCGTCTAGGAATAAAATTAATAATTGGATAAATGATTGGTTTTAATTTATTCTTTAGTGTTTCACTGTTCATATTAGTACTTCTTATATAGCTCTGAGAAATTCCGAATATAACTTTGTAATGAGAAGAGTTCTTTTTGACGTTTGACCGATGCCTTGCCAAATTGCTCTCTCTTCTCAGTGTTTTCAGCTAATTTTTGAATAGCCTTCGACAATTCTGCAGGCTGATTTGGAGTGGCTAGGAGACCGTTTTCACCCTCCTTAACCATTTCACAGACACCACCATGACGATAACCCACTACAGGTTTGCCACAAGCCATGGCTTCTAGGACGACTGTCGGTAATGGATCTGGATTGGTGCTTGGCAAAACAAAGATATCAAACATATTATAGAGTTCTGTCGTCTTGCTATAATAGTCGATACGCTTGATTTGACCAGCTACTGGTGAGTCTGAGATTGCTTTTTCCAGCTCATCCACGCGCCACTCTTCCCCCTCAAATGCACTACCTGCCAAGAAGGCAACTGCTTTTGGATTAGCCTTCAAGATTGGAGTCACAGCTTCTAAAAAGTCACCTTGACCTTTCCAGGCATTCACTCGACCAATCATACCGATGACAAGCGCATCTTGTGCGATCCCAAAGTGATCACGGACGGCCTTGGCATCCATTTCATGATAGACGGCATTATCAACACCATTATAGATGACTTGAACTTGGTCATTTTTCACAAAGCGAGACAGCTTGACGTGGTTGGCTACAGCATTTGAAACCGTCACAATCGTATCAGCATAACGTCCCATCAAAAAGTTGATGAAATCTGAGATGGCTTTTGGTTTCACAATAATTTCATGCACATGCCAAATCAAAGGAAGTTTCAATTTACGTTTGAGATAAATCCCCTCAAGTACTGCAGTAGTATTGTTGTGAATGAGAGTAATTCCGTTTTCCTTAGCATATTCAGCGATTTGCTTTGAATAACGATTATATGAGCCAAAATACTCAAGAATTCCCTTAGGATTAAAATACTTCCGGCGCAAGATTGGATAATCGATAACTTTTACCTTAGCACCAACCTTTTCCAATGCCCCCACTAAGACGCCAGCGTTAGGCAAGATGACATGAGCCTCAAAGCTTTCTTTATCCAATCCTTTAATAAGCTCCAACAAAACCTTATCAGCACCATACATTTCGGCACCAGCGTGAAGATATAAAATTTTCTGCATTTCTATCCTTTAAATACTTTCTCGTAGTCTGTAACAATTTTTTCCCAAGTAAAGGCTTCTTCGATACGTTTACTTGATTTTTGATTGAGGTCTGCGATAGCTTGTTCATCCAATTGTTCAGCTTGATTAATGACACTTGCCAATTGGTCTTTTTTCCAATAGAGAGCACCATCTTCACCGACTTCACGGTTAAAGCCAACATCCAACAAGAGATTGAGCTTAGTTGACTCAAGTGCTTCAAGAAGTGATGGATTGGTTCCACCTACCTCATGACCATGGAAATAAGCAAAGGCATTCTCGCGAATGTATTTGAGCAATTCTTGATCATAGACAGTCCCGACAAATTTAACACGAGGGTCCTTGTCAAAACCTGTTTCCTGTCGCAACTTGTCGTAGAATTTATTTTCTTCAACATTTGTAATGAGAACAAAGTCCTTGTCAGAGTTAGAAGCCATAAAACCACGAATCATGGCCTCATAGTTATTTTCAGGTACAAAACGCCCAACAACAAGGTAGTAGTTATTTTCATTGACACCTTTTTCAGAGTACCATGAACGTACCTTCTCATCAACATTAGTCAATTTAGATTTGGTTGTATCAGTTCCGTAAGCAATATAAGTTGTTTTGGGACTATACTTGTCATAGTCTTTTTGAATATAAGACTCAATGTTTTTACTATCACAAATCAGAAGGTCTGCATGCTTAACCATAAGTTGTTCTGATATTTTCCAGTATTTACGGACAGGAAGACTCCATTTAGCACGAAGCCATTCATGACCATCTGGGTTCACCATAAGAGTACCACCAATGGCTTTGATTTTCTTCTTGATACCTGAGATAAAAGGTCCAATTCGGCAGGCTAAAACATAAAAAATCGGTGCTTGATCATTATTGGCCTTAGCAATTTCAATGGCCTTATTAAGAGCTGCGATATCATAAGCAATCGCACGCGCAGGTCCAATATTAGGAACATCAATGTTGTAACATTTTGCTCCATTATGCTCGAAAGTATCTGCTGAAATACCAGATTTAGCCGAATTTTCACGCATACAAGCCACATAATACTGAATAGCTTTGTCTTGTTGGAACTCTGTTAACTTCTCAACAAAGGTTTCAAATCCCCCATATTTTGCTGGAATTCCCTTAGAACCAACGATATAAACTGTTTTTATCATTTAATCACCATCAAAAGAAATGGAGAAAGCCATCACTTTGCTCCATCCTTCATTACTACTACTTTAATTGTCTTCAATAAGATTCTGATATCGCGCCAGATTGTCCAACCGTCCATATAAGCAACATCTAGTTTGACAACTTCATCAAAATCAGTAATTTCACTACGACCGCTTACTTGCCAAAGACCAGTAATCCCTGGTTTAAAGCTAAGACGGCGTTTTTGTTCTGGTGTATAAGATTCGTATTCGTCCAATGTTGGAGGGCGTGTTCCAACTAAACTCATATCACCTTTTAGAACATTCCAAAATTGTGGAAGTTCATCAAGACTCGTTTTACGAATGAAATGTCCGATTTTGGTAATCCGTGGATCATTGTCCATCTTAAACATACCACCAGACATCTGATTTTGTGACATCAAATTTTTCTTAATTTCTTCAGCATCTACCCGCATCGAACGAAATTTATAAAACTTGAAGATACGTCCATTTTCACCTACACGATCTTGAGCAAAAATTGCTGGACCACCATCCCTACGGATAAGAGGGTAAAGAAAGATTCCTACTAAACCACATAAGAGCAAACCAACCAAGGCTCCACAGATATCGAGAAAACGTTTAGCTACGATATCACCGTAACTATAAAATTGCGTTGAAAAAGTAACAACTTTAAAAGGACCTAACTGTTGGATACGTTTTTCACCTTGACTCATAAATTCGAGTGCATTTAGATTAATGGATACTGGAATTCCCATAAGCTCAAAAGGTGAGACGTAGTCCCAAATTTTATACTGTTCACTAGGCAGGTTAATTAGTACTTGGTCAACAACCGAGTGTGTAGCATATTCAACAAGATTTTCAGGTTTTACACTCTTAATAAAAGGATTTGTGAAATAAGGATTATCCAAAACACAGACTGCAGTAATCCTACCATCCATATTGTCTTTCATACGAGTCAAGACATTTTCAAGACGTGCTTGATCAGAAATTAAGAGGATATTTTTATTCCCTTTACGGCGTGTATAAATGGATGAGCGGAAGTACTTTAGAAGACTATTTGTCAGATATAACAAAGTACATGCGATAAGAGTGACGTATAGAAGTCCTCGTCGTGAAATCGAAAAATCACCATCTGCAAAAAATGATAGGAAGGTTGCAATTAGAGCAAATATAAAACCATACTTAACTGTTGCAATAAGCTCATCTAAGTAACCCCTATATTTAAGGTTTTCATAATAACTACTGATATAGTATGTGACAACATGGACCACACCTAGAAGAACAATACTTCCTTTGGTTATCTCAGTGTAAGGTAATTTACTAGCTAACCAGGCTGCAAACACAACCACAACTAACTGTATAACCCCAATTTCAATGCGACGAATTTCTTGTTTTTCTTTCACTCTTAACTCCTCTTAAAATATTAATGTATAAGGAGCCGCATTATCCCCATTAATGCTATCCTTTTTTACGACGATGTGCTCTTGAATGACTTTCTTTTTGTTCTGCTTTTTTTCCGTAGTCACCATATGATCCATATGAACCGTATGATCCATATTTATCTACTGTCATATCAACTTTATTAAGAACGACACCTAAAAATTGAGAACCACTTTGTTCCAATTGTTCAACAGCTTTGGCTACAAAGCGACGTTTAATTCTTCCAGCTGCTGTAACCAAGAGGCTTGCGTCAACCTGGTGAGCAATAATAACGGCATCAATTACCAAACCAATTGGTGGCGTATCGATGATGACATAATCATAACGACTACGAGCAACTTCCAGCAAATGTCTAAAATTATCATTTTGCAAAAGACTTGTTGGATTAGGTGGAACAGGACCAGATGCAATAACATCCAAACCAGAAACATCAGTTTGACAAATAGTTTCATTTAAATCAGCATTTCCTGAAAGGAAATTTGAAAGACCTTTATAAGGCTCATTTGATTTAAATGTTCCTGACAAAATAGAGTTACGAGTATCCGCATCAATCAGAAGTGTCCGGAGCCCAACACTAGCAAATGAAATCGCCAAGTTAACAGATGTTGTTGATTTTCCTTCACCAGCTTCAACAGAGCTAATCGCAATCACTTTCATCTGAGCACCAGAAAATTGAATATTTGTGCGAATGGCATTGTAATACTCTTCTGTTTGTTTGGCAAAGTTTACTTTAGATTTTACTAACTTTAATAGAGGCATTTCTTCTCCTTAAATTTTATCTGTATCAGGGACAATTCCAAGAAGTGTCATTCCGAGAATCTCTTCAATATCTTCTGGACGGCGAATGCGATCATCTAAGATTTCACGAGCCAATACACCAACCACTGCAAGGAATCCTCCAAGTACTGCTCCAAGAAGGACATTACGTTTAATGTTTGGTGAAGATGGTGACTCTGGCAATTTAGCTTCTTCAAGTGTTGTCACATCTTCGACTTTTGTCACGTTCTTGATCTTTTCTGAAGCAACTTCACGTACCTTATTAGCAATGGCTTGAGCGTCTTGACCTGTTTTAGCATTGACAGAAATCGATATAAGACGTGTATCAGTAGGGATATTAACTGAGATCATCTTAGCAAGCTCAGTTTCAGTCATGTTCAATTTTTCATCCCTGATAACTTCAGATAAGACATCATTAGATGTAATAATTTCTTTATAGTCTTTTGTCAAAAATGTGCCAGCCTGCAAATCTTGAGCTGAAATATTTTTACTGTCATTGGCTTGATTAACCACATAGATACGAGTAGATGACGTATATGTAGGTTGGATTAGGAAATAAGTTCCCAAGAAGGCAAAGACAGCTACATAAAAGGCCGTAAAAAGAATGAATACCTTTTTGATCCAAAGTTTATGCAAAAGTGCAAGCACATCGATTTCAACACGTTTCGTGTTTTCCTGAGTCATAATTTCTCCTATATGTATTGATTTTCAAGTAGTGTTTGTGTGTTCTCGATAAAGAGATTACGCGCACGTCTCGTTCCATATGTTTTTTCAATAATAGTATATGCATCCTTCATAAATGGTGGTCTTGGACCAAGATTATGCATATCACTAGCAACAATATGAACTAAATTATTTTCCAAGAAAAAGCGTACCCGTTTCTTTCTCACTTTTTCTTTATCGCCAAATAGCTTTGGTCTTAAGACATGAGAGCTATTAACTTGTGTGTAGCAACCCATGTTGATAATTTCACGAACACGGTCAGCGTTTTCTTCAAGAGCATCATAGCGTTCAATGTGAGCAACAATAGGTGTTACACCTGCTCGTATAACATTACTCAGCCCGTTATGAATTTCCTTCCAAGATGTTCTGGCGCTAAACTCAATCAAAGCAAATTGCGTGTTGTGCATACGAGGAATGAGATTTTTTTCAAGTTTGTCGATAATGTCTGAGGTGTAATAAAGTTCACCACCATAATAAAGAGTTAAGCCTGGATAAAGTGCTTCTGCTTCTGCTTTAACCTTTGAAAAATTTGCAAAGATTTTATCCTCTGGGGTTTCAAACATCCCCTTACGACGGTGAGAGGTAGAAACAATCGTACGCACACCTTGAGCGTAACTTTCCCCAATGAGCTCCAAACTCTCCTCTAAAGTTTTAGGACCATCATCGACATCAAAAACAATATGTGAGTGAACATCAATCACTTATTTTTCCTCCATCAGATTTTTGATAGCTTGAGAGGCACTTTCCACACTAGAATCATCTAGTTTCATCATGTAGAGACTAGAATTTGGCATAGCGTAAGAAGTCAATTGACCTGTTGAACCTGTACCAGTTACTGCTTGCGAAGTAACTGTAAATTTAGATCCAGAATCAAGTTGTGCATTAGCCAAGGCGTTAATGGTATCCAAAGACATATTTGTTTGAACAGAATCTTGAAGATTGTTAACAATTGACGTAAAGTTGGATACAGAATTTAGCGAAGCCAACTTGTTTATAATCGCAGAAATAACTTTCTCTTGGTTTTTACCACGATCATTATCTCCTCCATCCAAACTATAACGTTCTCGAACAAAACCAAGAGCTTGTTCTGAATTCATTTGGATATCTCCAACTGGAAAATCAAACTTCCCATGAAGACTTGTGAAGGCTTGATCATTATGAACTGTCACACCACCAAGTTGGTCAATCAACTTAAGGAATGACGTAAAGTTGATACGTGCATAATAATCAATATTAATACCATAAAGATTTTCTAAAGTTTGCTCTGATGTTTCAACACCATAGATACCTGCGTGTGTTAGCTTATCATACTGGTCCGCTCCACCACCAGGAATCTTAACGTATGCGTCACGAGGTGTTGTCGTCAAAAGAATCTTATGCGTATTCATATTAACAGTCATAATGATATTAACGTCCGAACGTGATACTGTCGAAATCGAACCATAGGTATCAATACCACTAATATAAATATTGAAAACTTTTGAATCCGCCTGTTTCGCAGAACTGTTATTCTTCGTTTTAATTTTGTAGGTATAAATCGTTTTTAGATTTGAAGCATAGTTACTATCAACGGACTCTAGTAGGCTTGCATAAGAACCACTCAAAACCATTGCTTGAGATTTTCCAGACTTAAGATTGTCATAGGCTTCTTGATAGGAAGAGACATCATCGACTTTGACATCAACCTTTTTGTCTTCCTTTAGAGCTGACATCAAAGTATCGATATTATTCTTATCAACCTTAGTTGGTGCTTGAACACTAGTAATCTGACTCACATCTTTGATGTCACTATCCTTCGGAACCACAATGCTCATTTCTACTTCTGAAAAGGCCGCAGTCTGATTCATACGATTAGTGATATCAATCATTTGTTTAAATCCAAAAATACCAACCAAAGAAACTAGTGAAAAAATTACTAATACAGTCGTTGTCACTAGTGGTGATTTTTTTGTTTTCTGAAGGAAGATACTAATGGCAAGAACCACCAACAAACCAAGGGTAATAATGATGTTCAAAAACCTAAAAGATAGGAAGTTATAATTGAACATAATGAATAATAAGACCGCTGCCAAAATAGCATACAGAATGGTCAACCCAATGTTGACCATTCCCCACGATCTATTATTCGTCCGTTTCTGCTTACGATTCGTACGCGAACTCATATAAATTGCTCCTGACTATTAAATTAGACATTTCCCATTATCATTATAACATTACTATAACTTCATTTCAATTGTCATTATTTTTAAAAAAGAAGAAACCGTTTTTTATAAGCCTATCAGGTATCTATTCTCTATCACTATCTCTAATATTGTAAGTGTTTTTTCACATTTTTAAGCCACTTTATCAAATTGTCAGTTATTTATCTTACTATTAGAAATATAATCCTTCAAATATTTTTAGAGTATTCTTGTAGTTTGAAAACTTTTAACCTTTCTAGCTATCGAAGTAATATATCCTTTCGGCTAATCAAAAAAGGATGGCTAAAGACATCCTTTTCATAATCTAGTCTGCAATAAGAGTTTCAAGACCTACTTTCATCATGTCAGTAAAGGTATTTTGACGTTCTTCAGCAGTTGTATCCTCATCTGGATTTACCAAACTATCAGAAATAGTCATAATAGCAAGAGCATCTACTTGATGTTGAGCTGCAAGGTAATAAAGTGCTGCTGCTTCCATTTCGACAGCCTTCACGCCCCATTTCCCAAGCTCAATATTTTTTTCGAAATAATTTGAGTAGAAAACATCAGAAGATAAAACATTACCAACATGTGTTGTCATACCAAGATCTTTGGCGATGTGATAAGCCTTATCCAAGAGATTGAAGCTTGCAATTTGAGGAAAATCGTATTGAGGCCAGTCATTACGAATAATGTTAGAGTTAGTTGCTGCTGCTTGTGCTAGAACTAACTCACGAACGTGAACATCCTCATTCAAAGAACCAGCAGTCCCTACGCGAATTAATTTTTTGACACCGTAGTCAACAATGAGCTCACGTGCATAGATAGAGATAGATGGCATCCCCATCCCAGTTCCCATTACTGAGACACATTCACCCTTGTATGTTCCTGTGTAACCAAACATGTTACGGACTTCGTTGAAACACACTGCATCTTCAAGGAAATTTTCGGCAATAAATTTTGCACGCAAAGGATCCCCAGGAAGAAGAATCTTGTCAGCAATCTCTCCTTGTTTGGCAGAAATATGAATAGACATAATTAAGATATTAAGGGAGACAGAGACGACGTAAAAATAATAAACTGACGACGCATTGCAAATGCTAACCAGTTTATTTGTTTCACCGTTCTCCGCCCGTATTCAGTTCAGTGAATACAGTTAACCCATCCTTTCTATTATTTATGAAGGTAAAAGAGCAACCAGAAAGCAACTGAAAACTAGGAATCTGACGTAGTTGCCTCGCATCTAAGAGGATTTTCTATTCTCCTAGCTTTTCAATAGAGTTATAATTAGGACATACTCTCTACCATTCTTAAGTTATATTTTTTAAAGTTTTCTACTATTATATTAATAGCATATAAGCTACTTAAATGTTTTGCCCTGGGTTAGTGAATCTAGAAAAGCGAATAACTTTTTATTCATTTGAGAATAATCATGGGCACGCAATTGTTCTGGTGTTTGAACAAAAGATAGCACCTTATGTTGCTCAAGCAAATGCTCTTCACCATCCGCAGCTATGAGTAAATCAATCGCTTCAAGATCAAACTCTAAATGTGCTTGGAAGGCATAATGTTTAGGGCTAAAGCGAATGATTTGACGTGGACATCCCTGACTGGTCGCTAGAACAACTGCCTTGTCGGTTAAACCAGGCATATCTCCATGCCAATGTCCAGTATTGAGAGTTTCTCCGAAACCTTTGACATGCTCGTCTACTAAACCTGCCTCAGTTAAGCTTAAAGGATAAACACCAATCTCACGCTCTGGACTATGCTCATACTTACCACCATAAGCTACAGACAAAAGTTGAGCCCCTAAGCATACCCCGACAATATAGATGTCAGCAGCAATTGCTTTTTGAATAAAAGCAATCTCAGCCTTAGGGTCATAATAAGGAAAGGCCTGACGGTCTTCTTCGGGTGATTGAGGACCTCCCATTACAATTAGAAAGTCAATACCATCAACTGTATCAGGAAGGGGCGTTTCCTCATATACCTTGGTCGATGAAATCTGATGACCTCGATCTTGAGCCCATTTTAAATAAGCTCCTGGAACCTCAAACGTTTCATGTAAGATAAAATGTATATTCATTGTTATTTCTTCCATCTATTTTTAATTATCCTTGATAGTAGACTCGCTAAGATTAGTGGTGCTGCTACCACCCCTCCTTGACCAGTAAAACCTAAAACTAAGGCTATACCAGTCAAAGGGGCATCCAAAGTTGTTCCTAAAAATATGGTTGCACCTAGTAACATTCCTAAAGTATGATTAAGAGATAATCCAAAAGTCCCGAGTAATATTGTCAGTAAATAACCGGAACCTACACCTAAAGTAAAGGAAGGTGTCAAAGTTCCCCCATAAGTACCTCCCCATAGAAGCAAACAGACTATAAGCCCCTTGACTACTAGATAAATAGGAAGATAAATCGAAGAGCCTCCTGAAAACAACCATTGAGCCATTACTTGACCATTTCCCATAATCATAGGATAGAAAGCTGCAATCCCACCTAATACAATATAAGATAGGGGCATGGACCACAGAAGGTGTTTGTCAGTAATACGATGCTTACTGGCTCTTTTGGTTAAGAGACTAAAAATCAAAGCAAGAGGAGTCAAGCCTAGTACTAATAGTGCAACTTGTATTAGGCTAGAGGGTAGGATTGTTACCTTATTAACTAAGTAGATAGCCTCATCTCCTACAATAGGTCGAGCACAATAAGCTGCTAAATAAGTGGTAACTGATATAATGACAATATTCTTTAATCGCCATCCTATCCCTAACGTTTCTAAGACAAACAAAACACTAGCAAAGGGGACTTGATAAACTGCAGCTAAACCAGCACCCGCACCGCAAGCAATTAACAATTGTCTGTCAGGAACATCTAAATCTAAACCTTTGGATAGACTACCACCAAATAGAGCACCTAACTCTCTAGGCGCTCCTTCTTTGCCAATTGAGGCACCTGCTCCGACAATTGCCACCTGTATCAAAGCATGTAAAGCTTGACCAAGAAAATTTGGACTCTTCTTACCAACAAGTTGTTTAGCCTTACTAATAGAAAGGAGAGAAACTCGTCGTTGAAGAAAATACCAAAACAAACTTGCCAAAATACCGACTACAAGTAGAACTGAAAAACGTCGAAAGGCACTGACAGATTTAAACAGTCTCAGGAGATCAGTTTGATCACGACCAAATGCAATAACTTGTACAAGCTCCAAAAGGTAATGACAAATAATCCCAACAAAACCAGAAGCAATTCCGGTTCCGATAACTGCTAAAAATAATCTAAGCGACTTGGGAAGGCAAGTCAAACTTTTTCTTCCTTGAGTACCCATATATTAAAGTTCGGATAAAATAGCTTTAACCAACTTGATTCCCACTGCTTTTAGTGGGAAATCAATTCGTTTCTTTTTTTAAATTTGATAGAAAGGCAAAATCGTATTCGAATTAGAACACCTCACACCAGAGAACATTGTCTCACCTTTTTTAACTAAACTCTAGTCTTAGTAATTTTGTTAACTGTTATAAATAGTTTACTTCTGAATGGCCAAAAGTTCTTCTTAAAAAGGCAAATGGCAAAGTGTAAATTGTTTTATTATATTCCGACACCATTTCATTATAGTGTAATTTTTGATTTGCAACTAGCACTTCTGACTCTTTAATCTCAGCAATCAAATCCTTTATGCTTTGATCAGCGGTAATAGTTGTGTCTCTTTCGATTTCCTCTATAATTTTATTCTTTGTTTCCTCAACTTTAGTAGAGTATTTATGCTTAGAAGAATTGCCAGACTCACCATAAAACTTACGCTTTGATTCTGAATGATTAGCTTTGTTTTCATCATTAGTAAAATTGTTGACAGACTTATTTTCCTCCAACAATTCTGAAACATTCTTCCTAACAGACATTTTTAACTCATGATCAACAATCTTATCAGTCAATTCACGCAGTTGTACAATCAACTTTTCCACATACTGTTCTTTAATTTCAATTGCGCTGTATGAAGATTTAATTAATTCTTTTAAGTTGACGACTTTATGATATTGAAATAAAAACAATACTATGATATAGCTTAAAATCGCAAATACAATAGATGCTCCTTGAAACGGTTCATAGTTTATTTCACTACCACTTGTATCAATGGCAGAAAATATAATCAACCAAACGAATGTCAAGAAACCAACTATAAAAACTCCACGAATGATACGAAACAACGGGTTTTTCATTAAATTTGACATCAATTATTCTTTTCTATAGTTCAGCCAAAATAGCTTTAAGCAATCCTTTGAAGTCTCCCTTGATGCGTTCAGTTACTTCTACAACCTCTTCGTGGTTCAATTCTTCTTGCAAGCCAGCTGCGAAGTTAGAAATACATGAGATACCAAGGACTTTCAAACCAGAGTGAGCAGCGACGATAACTTCAGGAACAGTTGACATACCAACAGCATCTGCACCCAGAGTCTTGAAGGCACGGATTTCAGCAGGTGTTTCATAAGTTGGACCAGTTGCTCCAAGATAGACACCTTCTTCCAACTTGATTCCAAGTTTATCAGCTACTTTATGAGCAATTTCGCGGTAGGCTGGAGTGTAAGTCTTAGACATATCTGGGAAACGTGGACCAAACTCATCCAAGTTTTCTCCAATCAATGGGTTTTGACCAGTCATGTTGATATGGTCAGTAATAGCCATCAAAGTACCAGGACCAAAGCCAATACCACCAGCAGCATTGGTTACGATAACACCTTCACACCCAAGAGCCTTCATAACACGTACAGGGAAAGTTACCACTTCGAGAGGATTTCCTTCGTAAAAATGGAAACGTCCTTGAAGAGCCAATACCTTACGTCCAGACAAAGTTCCATATACAAGTTTACCTGCATGACCGACTACTGTTGATTGTCCCCAGTTTGGAATATCTGCGTAATCGATAACAATAGCATCTTGGACCTCTTCAGCCAATTCGCCAAGCCCAGAACCCAAAATCAAACCAAATTCAGGTTTTACAATTCCTTTGCTTTCCAAGTAAGCTTGAGTAACTCTAATTTTTTCAAGTAGTGACATTATCAATCTCCTTTAATTACTTACTTTATTTTTAAATAAGAACCAATGTTTGAAAAAGTTCTTGCATTTCGAATCGTAATATAGGGATAAAATGATGACTTTAATAGTTTTTTATGATAAGCCGTTTGGTTGTAGCTTGTCTTATCATGTTTCCCCCAGTAAACTCCTAATTCCCCAAAATGAAGAGTTTCATCTGTCAAATCAAAAGAATTTATTACCCTTTTTAAGTCATCCTTGTCTAATTGTACTGTATAAAAGAGGACGTCTTTTCTGTACAAATCATTTTCCCACCATTTCGGTAGAGTTTTACACTCATTTTGGTATTCCTCTAATGTGAAAAGGGAAAAGACATTAATAAAAGGGTAAGACTTATTCAGAAATTCTTCTATGACTAAAAGTAATTCTTCTTTCATCATGGGTGAATCAAAGAAAAGATTTCCACTATTAATATAGGAAGAAACATTCTTAAAACCAAGTTTCTCAAGTTCATGGCAGAATTGTTCCATGACTACCTTATTACGACCGCCGACATTTATCCCCCGAATCAGGAATGCATAACGTTTCATTTTAGACAAGTTTATCCAAGAAACTTTCACCAATCATAGCTTTGTCTACACCAAAGTTTTCAGCAATTGTAGCTGAAATATCAGCAAAGTGACCAACAGGAATTAAGCCGTTACCTTTGAATGATGGGCTGTAAGCCAAGAATGGGATGTATTCACGAGTATGGTCTGTACCAGCATAAGTTGGGTCGTTACCATGGTCTGCAGTAATCATCAAGAGATCATCTTCTTTCATAGCAGCGATAATTTCAGGCAAACGCTCATCAAATTCATGCAAGCAATCACGGTAGCCATGTGGATTACGACGGTGTCCGTAAAGGGCATCAAAGTCTACCAAGTTTGTGAAAGAGAAACCATGTTTAAACTCTTCTGATGTCATAGCTTTAATCAAGTTGTCTACACCGTGACTATTTGATTTGTTGTGGCCCATATCGTGGTTAATACCTGCACCATTGAAGATATCACTAATCTTACCTACTGAGTAAGTGTCGATACCAGCTTCATTCAATTTGTCCAAAACAGTTGGAGCAAATGGTGAAACGGCCAAGTCACGACGGTTAGATGTACGAGTGAAGTTTCCAGGTTCACCAACGTAAGGACGAGCAATGATACGACCAAGAAGAGCTGGACGTTCCAAAGTGATAGAACGAGCAAATTCACAAATACGATACAATTCTTCAAGAGGAATAATATCTTCATGAGCTGCGATTTGAAGAACTGGGTCAGCCGATGTATAAATAATCAACTCGCCAGTTTCCATTTGGCGTGGTCCGAAATCATCGATAACAGCTGTACCAGAATAAGGTTTGTTAGCTTCACGAATAACCTTACGTCCTGAGAATTCTTCGATTTGAGTAAGAATTTCTTCCGGGAAGCCATTCCAGAAAGTATCGAAAGGTTCTGTAATATTAAGACCCATAATTTCCCAGTGACCTGTCATGGTATCTTTTCCAAGAGAAACTTCTTCTAACTTAGTTGCATAACCAGTTGGATTGCTCTCAGCTGGAACTGTCTTCAAGGGTTGTTCGCGAGGAATATTTCCAAGTCCAAGCTTAGCCATATTTGGTACATTCAAACCAACAGTTTTAGAAATGTGTCCAAGGGTATCTGAAGCTCCGTCAGGAACACCAGCATTGACAAAGTTATTGGCATCTGGAGCTGCACCAATACCTACTGAGTCAAGAACGATTAAATGCATTCGATTAAATTTGGACATAAGAACACCACAAAGAGCTAAAATCTCTCGAAATTACCTCTTTCCTTTCTATATAATAATTTAGTGATAACCTAAACAATAGGTTACTTTCTTCAGTTACAATTTAGATTAAAAATCAAACAGGACTAATCCTTAACCTCAACAATCTTAACACCGTCTTTTCCAGCGACGATAACCTTATTAACCATTCCATTGAATAAACCATGATCAACAACACCAGTCATAGCTTTTAATTCGTCACCTAAAGCAACTGGATTATTAATTTTGCCGAGATCCAAATCAATAATGAAATTCTTCATATCTGTAACAAAGCGATCACCTTGTTCGGTTACTCGGAATGATGGCTTATAGCCCTTAGACTCAAAAATGCGATACAAGCGATCAGCACCGTATTGAACAACTTCGACTGGTAATTTAAAAGCACCAAGTTGATCAACCATCTTAGACTCATCAACTACCCAGATGTACTCTTTAGTAGGTGTAGCAACGATTTTCTCCATCAAGAGGGCACCACCGCCACCTTTAATGCCATTGAGTTGAGGATCCACTTCGTCGGCGCCATCAACGGTAACATCAATACTATCAATATCATCCACTGATTTCAAAGGAATACCTAGACCTTCAGCTTGCTTCGTTGTTTGACTAGATGTCGTTACACCTACTACACTGAGTCCTTCCTCCTTTATTCGACGACCAATCTCCTCTACAAAGAAATAAGCTGTTGAGCCAGTACCTAGGCCAACAACCATGCCATCTTCAACAAAACTGGCAGCACTTACACCAGCGAGCTTTTTTAATTCTTCCATGCAGATCTCCTTGCATCTTTCTAAATAGTCGGTTAGATTCATTATAACATGAGTCTTCTTTAAATTACAACGATAAGCATGAAAAGGCTACCAAAAATTTTAAAACAATAAAAACTAGACCCTAAAATTAGAATCTAGTTTGGATGGGGAACTAATATAATAGCACCACTTAGTCTTCTTTACGACGTTTGAAGAATCCTACGAAAGCTGCAAAAATCATTGAAATAAATCCAAGGAACCCTGCATTGCTTGTGTGATCGCCAGTTTGTGGCAACTCAGCTTGAGGAACTACAGGAACTTCAGTATCTGGAGTTGGTGTAGTTGGTGGTGTAACAGGTGTCGGTGGTGTTTGTGGAGTCGGTGGTGTTGGCGGTACAACATGAGACTCTCTCTCAACAACGTAATTCTTATGCCATACAACAGTTGGTTTTTCTGGTGTTTTTGGTTCAACTGGTTTAGCTGGAACCTCAACCACTTTTGGTGTTGGTGGTGTCGGTGCCGTTGGACCTGTTGGTGGTGTTGGTTCAACTGGTTTTTCTGGAACTTCAACCACTTTTGGTGTCGGTGGTGTTGGTGCCGTTGGACCTGTTGGTGGTGTTGGCTCTTGAGGTTTACCAGGAACTTCCACTACCTCTGGAGTTGGTGGCGTTGGGGCCACTGGCTCTGTTGGTGGTGTCGGTGGTGTTGGCTCTTGAGGATTGATTCCAACTGTTTTAAACACTGGTTTAACTGGTGCTACTGGTGGTGTTGGTGCCTTAGGTTCTACTGGTTTATCACCTGGATTCTTTGGTAAGCCAAGGTTAGAGTTAATTGCAAACCAGTAAACTGTTGGCGCACCATCTGCATTAGCACCTTCAGCAGTAAACACCAAGTGACCATTGGTCATCTTGATACCAGCTCCTCCATAGTAGAGATATGGCGAATCAGCATTATCCCATCCTGTCAATTCTGATGTTGTCTCACCATTAAAGACTGCACCATGGTCAATGTATTGGTTATCATTGACTGATGTTACTTCTTTACTTGTAGCATCATAAGTTACTGATGATTTTGGAATAGCAATAAATTGGTTGTCGCCAATATTTACATATTCTTGGTGACGAGTTGATTGGTATTTTTTCTTAGGTGTGAATGTAATCAATCCTGTTTCAGCTGAAACGCTGTATGAACCAATAACATCATCCTTATCACCAAAAGTATAATCTACGTTGCCAAGAGCATGCCCATTACCGCTACCTGACGCATTAAGAGTTGTCACATCAGATGGAATTTCTCGTGATACAAACCATTCTGAGCCATTCCAGTCTATTATTGGAACAACTACCTTAAGTGGGTTATCATCTGAAATGTTAACAGTAGCACCACCGAAATCTGCGTAACCAGATTTCGTAACAACTTCACCATTTTGAATTGCCAATGTTGAACCATCTGCATAAGGATTGTAAGTACCACGTACAGTATTACCATTAATATCTTTCGCTTCCACTGTAAGTGGACGTGGGCGCTCTGAAGTTTCGACATAAGCGGCACCGTTCCAGTGGTTAAGTGAGTTAAGCGCAACAATAGCATTGTGTTCATTGAGATTGAACATTTTACCATCTTTATCGTAAAACTCAATATCTACCGCAACCTTAACTGGTTTATCTTGGTCAGTTGAAGCTCCAACTGTCATAGTAACTGTTGGGTCTTTACTGATTTTCGCGATACCCTTTCCATCATTTGATGGCAAACTAATAATTTCGTAACGGTAAACAACTCGCTTAATAGCGGATGCTTCATTTGCAACCAACATGCTAGATTGGTTCAAACCATCGTAAGTAACAACGAATTTGTCACCCTCTTTAACTTGAATCCACTCATCTTCAGTATTTGTCCAAGGGCTATTTGATACAATGTCAGATGCTTCCAACTTGTTCGAATCATATTGGAAGACGTTGCTTGTGTTAAGACGCTCTTGAGCTTCTTTTGTCAAATAATTGCTAACACCTTCAACCTTATGAGTAGCATCATTTTCACGTTGGAAGGTTAATTCTTGAACAACTTCAGAATCTTTGAGGTTACGATATACAGGGTCATTCATGTATTTATCGTAAGCTTCTTTAGCTGCTTCGTATTGTTTAAGTGCTGTTTGGTATACAGCTAGTTTGTTTTGGTACTCAAGATACTCTTGATCATATTTAGCTTTTTGATCATTGTAGACTACCAAAGCTGCGTCGTATTTAGCTTTAGCATCTGCATTATATTTTTCAATTGCTTGTTTTGTTTCAAGATCTGCTTCATAAGCTGATTTTTTAGCGTTATAAAGTTCAAGAGCCTTATCGTATGCCGCCTTTTCAACATCATACTTAGCTTTTGCTTCATTATATGCCGCAAGTTCAGTTTGGTATTTAGCTTCAGCTTCAGCATTACGTTTTTCAGTAACAACTTTTTCTGCTACTTTATTATCATAATTGGCTTTTTCAGCATTGTATTTTGCTTTGTCACTATTATATTGTGCAAGAGCTGCTTCATAATCTACTTTTGCTTGATTGTATGTTGCCAACTCTGCTTGGTACTTAGCAGCAGAAAGCGCATTTTCCTTATCAGCTGCTTCTTTTTCTGCTACCTTCGCATCATAAGTAACTTTCTTAGTCTTATATTCTGAAAGAGCTGTCTCATAAGCTTGCTTAGCAATTTGGTATTGCTCTGAAGCTTTGTCATATGCTGTTTTCTCAGTATCATATTTAGCCTGAGCCTCAGCGTTAGTCTTATCAGCTAGTGCTTTTTCAGCTAGTTTAGCATCATAATTGGCTTTTGCTTTATCATAGTCAGCCTTATCTGACTTGTATTGTTCTTTAGCCGTTTTATATTCCGAAACGACTGTATTGATTTTTTCTGCCTGTGCTTTATTATCTGCAGCAGCTGCTTCTACAGTTTCTTTGCTTTGAGCAGGTTCTTCCTTAACCTCAATCCCTTCATTTTCTGCAGTAGCTTTTGCATTTTCTAAGCTTGTATTTGTTACTTCACTCGTTGTAACAGTTGTGTTACCCTCTTCGGTAACATTAACAACCTTTTTCTCAGTTGAATCTGCTACAGTAGCTGTGCTTTCTTCAACAGCATCTTGCGCTTCAACTGTTGGTGTTGCAGAATCTGTGGTTGTTGCCACTTCATCAGCGCTTGCATTTGAAGCTCCTACTGCAAGAACTGCAGTCCCCAAAAGAACAGAAGCTGCACCAAGGCTAGACTTTCTGAGTGAATAACGTTGTAATTCCTTTTTCCCCATTTAAATTACATCCTTCTATATATTTAGTTATGTTCATATTCTAACAAAAGAAAGAATCATGTCAATTTGAGATATCTCATAAACAGATACGTTCCTTTAAATTCTATTAAATTCTTAAATTCGAGTAATTTTTAATATCTATGTTACGGATATAGTCCAATCCTATTACAAAAGCATTTCTTCTCCATGTTACTACGTTTAATTTTTTAATAACTAGTGATGATTACTTTAATGTATTTTTATTGAAAAAATGTGAAAGAGTATTGACCACAAGCTTTCATTGTGTTTTTACAAGGCAAAATTCAACTTTAAATGCATTTTATTTTCATAGCGTAAGACTTTCTTACTATAATTATCTCTGTTACTTATTTCCTACACTAGTAAAATGAAGTGATAAAAAATAAGAAAAAAAGATCAGACTGTCTTGCTTGGCAAAAACAACCTAATCTTTCATTTTATCTTATTAATGTTTATGTTTACAGGCTGACCATAGACCTGTAATAGCCATTGAAAGGAAGCCCACACCCGCTACAGACGCCAATTTTTGATTTGTATTACCTCTCTCTGATAATACTTCACTATTAGTTCTTGCTACTTCGTTCTTAGCAAGCACAGAAGATGTTGTAATTGCTGTGGGAGTTTCTGGGGTTTGGGCTTATGAGGAGTTGTTGGTGGTGTTGGTATTGGGCGTGTTACTCGCTCAATAATATAATTTTTATGCCATTTTACTTTAGGGGCTACAAGTTCTTTAGGTGAAACAGGTTTCTTAGACACATTGACTATAACCATAGTTGGTGGTGTTGGCTATGTTCTGATAGTTGTTTCATTGACCAATTAACAATCACTAGAGACTATCTAAGGTCAGTTATCAGAATTTATTGACTCAAAATTTTTTTTACCAATGCTTTTAAATCTGGAATCACTTCTTCCGCAAACCATGGATTTTTTGCTTGCCAGATATTATTCCGTGGTGACGGATGCACTAAAGGAAAATAGTCTGGAAGATAATCTTTGTAATGTTTAACTGTATCTGTTAACTTAGCTGATGATTTTTGATGCAAATAGTATCGCTGAGCATAGTTTCCCACTAGTATAGTTGATTGAATATCTGGAGCTAAATCTAGAACTCTCTCATGCCACTTATCTGCAAAACCTTTGCGAGGAGGTAAATCTCCTGATTTTCCGTGCCCCGGGAAATAAAAATCCATTGGTACAATGGCAAACATACCGGATTCATAAAATTCTTCTCGCGAAACACCCATCCAGTCCCGTAGATTATCCCCACTAGGGTCATTCCAGTAAAGCCCAGACTCTTGAGCACGTATACCAGGAGCTTGTCCTACGATATTAATCCTCGCAGTTTTTGGAATACTAAACAAGGGTTTGATACCTTGTTCAGTATACGTTTTATTTTGTTCGTCAGCCATAATAGCTTGTGTCAATTCTTCAAGTGTTTCCATATTTTCCTCCAAAAAAAGAGACAAAATGTCTCTTATTTTTTATTTAATCAACTCATAGATAGCTTCTGCATAAATGGCAGCTGCACGGTACAAGTCCTCAACTTCAGTAAATTCATTGGCTTGGTGCATTGTATTGACATAACCTGGGAACATAGCTCCATAGGCAACACCACGTTTAAGGAGACGTCCAAAGGTTCCACCACCAATGATTTGTTCTTCGCCTTTAAGTCCTGTGTGTTTCTCATAAACCGAAAGAAGTGTTTGAACCATAGGATCACTCACTGGTACATAATGAGGGACATGTCCGTGTTCTGAAAGAGAAACTTCCTTAGGTCCTTCAAGTTTTTCAAGACCAGCCTTAATACCGTCTTCATCAACTCCTTGAGGGTAGCGGAAATTCAAAGCAATTGTATTATCTTCAGATTCCTTGTTGAAGGTAAAGACACCTGCATTCATAGTCAACTCACCCATTTTTGGATCTGTATATGCAAGACCAGTCTTTTCAGCAAAGAAATCTTTATGAAGTGTTTCAGCAATGAAGTTCAAATAAGCTTCCGCATTTCCTTGGAAATCAAATTGGCTTAGGAAGAGGGCTAAATAGGTTGCACCATTAATACCTTTTTGAGGCATCATACCATGAACTGATTTCCCATGAATAGTCACATGGAAAACACCTGCTTCTTCAGTCACTTGACCAGTCACTTTTTGGTCAGCAACAAAGTCAGCAAGTTTAGACTCGAGTTCCTGTAAAGTGATAGGTGCCGTAAAATCTGCACTTGCAGATTCAGGAACCATATTTTCACGCAAGCCACCATTAAAGCTTACGAGACTAAAGTCACCATCGTTTTGCCCTTCAAAATGAAGATAGGCAGTAATATTTCCTTTTTCGCCATTGATAATTGGAAATTCTGCATCGGGAGAAAAACCAAAATCAGGATCTTCCAATCCATTATGAGCGAAGTAATAATCCATATCACCCCAACCAGATTCTTCATCTGTACCAACAATAAAGCGAACACGCTTAGATACTGGAAGCTCAAGCTCTTTGATAATTTTCAAGGCATAATAACAAGCCATTGTCGGTCCTTTATCATCTGATGAACCACGAGCATAAAGCTTTCCTTCTTTGATTACTGGTTCATAAGGATCAGTATCCCATCCGCTACCCGCTGGAACCACATCCAAGTGTGCAAAGATACCCAAAACCTCATCACCTTGACCAAATTCAAAGTCACCAGCGTAATTATCAATATTACGAGTCTTATAGCCATCACGTTCAGCTAAAGCAAGAAAATGTTCTAGAGCTTTCACTGGTCCAGGACCAAATGGGTGCTTTTGATCAACCTTACTGTCATCACGTTCTGAGTTAATACGCAAAAGACCAAAGAGGTCCTCCATCAAAGCATCCTTACGTTTATCAACTTCGGCACGAAAATCAATTGTCATAGTTTACTCCTTACTGTCTCTAGTTAGCACTATTTTACCATTTTTAGTAAGAGTTTTCATCTCTTTAAATATTCCAAATTAAAAACTCAAACTGTTTTCTAACATCACAAGACACCCACCACTTTCAAAACAAATCATAGTCTAGCATTATTTCAAGAATTTCCAAAAACTTTAGAATATTCTCTTAATTAATGCTATAATAGGACTATCAAAACTAAGGAGATGCATTATGCCATTTGTAAAAATTGATCTCTTTGAAGGTCGTTCAGAAGAACAAAAGATTGAACTTGCTCGCGAAGTTACTGAAGTTGTATCACGTGTTGCAAAAGCTCCTAAGGAAGCTATCCATGTTTTCATTAACGATATGCCAGAAGGGACTTACTACCCACACGGTGAAATGAAAAAGAAAAACTAATCATCAAAAAGCAGTCACATCCGTGGCTGCTTTTTGATATAAAAAACTGGAGACTATCTCCAATTCAAAACTTAGAGAATAGTTGGTAATTCGTCAGCGCCTTCAAAATTCTCAACGACTTCTTCACCAGGAAATGGTTTCTGGAGTTTTCCAAAATAAAACGTGACATTGGACCAACTACTAGTAAATTAAAACATATTATTTTAGGATAGTTTCCATTTCTGTATATCTCGGTTTCATTCCCAAACGCTCATAAAAACGTAGAGCACCTTTGTTATCATCCCATACGTGAAGCGTTAGATTGTAACAACCAAGTTGCTTCGCATAATCCAAAGCAAACTGATAAAGTTTCTCTCCTAATTTTTGTCCACGAGCTTTTTCATCAACGCAAAGATCATCAATGAAGAGAGTCTTAACAGGTTTTTGAGGACCATCATTTTCAGATACTTCTTTAATCATCAAGAAGAGATGCCCCAAGATCATACCATTCTCATCTTCATAGACAAATACAGGTTTATTAGTATCCCCTATTACTGCTTCTAACTCTTTATCCGTAAATTTACTACCTTCTGCTTTAAAAATATCAGGACGAGCTTGATGATGAACTATTAGGATTTGCTCTAGAAGTTCCTGTAGTCTTGGAATATCTTCTTTCTTTGCCAAACGAATCATATTTGCCTCCATAAAAAAAAATGGGTAAAACCCATCTTTATTTCTATTTACCAAGTTTTGCTTTAGCTGCATCTGCAAGAGCTGAGAAAGCTGCTGCATCGTTAACTGCCAAATCAGCAAGCATTTTACGGTTAACTTCAATTTCAGCCAATTTCAAACCGTGCATCAATTGTGAGTATGACAAATCGTTCAAACGAGCTGCCGCATTGATACGTGTGATCCAAAGTTTACGGAAATCACGTTTCTTTTGACGACGGTCACGGTATGCATAGTAGTAAGAGTTCATTACTTGTTCTTTTGCAGTACGGAACAAGATGTGTTTAGCTCCATAGTAACCTTTAGCTAATTTAAGAATACGTTTACGACGTTTGCGTGATACAACGCCACCTTTAACACGTGCCATTTATATTTCCTCCAATATTTCCTAGAATTCTTTACTTACAAATACGCGATTATTTCAAGCGAGTAAGCATTGCTTTGATACGTTTGAAATCTCCTGCATGCACCATAGATGCTTTACGAAGATGACGACGTTGTTTCTTAGTTTTTCCGTGGAAACGGTGAGAAGTGTAAGCACGGAAACGTTTAAGTCCACCAGAACCTGTACGTTTGAAACGTTTAGCTGATGCGCGGTGTGTTTTTTGTTTTGGCATTTTAAAATTCTCCTCTTAAAATAGTGTTAGTTTGACAATTATTTTTTGTCAGGAATTGGTGCAAGTTGCATGAACATTTGACGTCCATCCATCTTAGCTCTTTGCTCAATAATCGCAATATCTTGTGTTTTTTCAGCAAATTCCGCCAATACCTTAGCTCCGATTTCTTTATGAGTAATCATACGACCTTTGAACCGGATAGAAACTTTAACCTTGTTTCCTTTTTCAAGGAATTTACGGCCGTTACGAAGTTTTGTTTCAAAGTCACCTTTATCAATAACTGGGCTCAAACGAACTTCCTTAACGGTAACAACGCTTTGTTTCTTACGTTGTTCTTTTTGTTTCTTTTGATACTCAAATTTGAACTTACCATAGTCCATAATCTTCGCTACAGGTGGCGTAGCTTGTGGTTGGATAAGAACCAAGTCAACATTTGCATCATCTGCAATAGCTTGCGCTTCTGACAATGGTTTAATTCCCAATTGTTCACCATCAAGACCAACAAGACGAACTTCACGAACGCGAATTTCATCATTAATGAATAGATCTTTCTTAGCTATGATCTTCACCTCTTTATTTTTTTAGAGAAAAACAAAGCGGACTTGATATACAAGCCCGCACACATAATATCCCTTTTAGGATTTGACATGTTGGGCCAGACAACCTAAGTCGCAAGGCGAGAAGTTCTCACTTCTGCTTTTCTCATTGTTCTTAGTATAACAAGTGAGTCATCCTTTGTCAATAATTTTTTTTGCTTTTTCTTGAATAAATTTCACAACACCATCAATAGACACACCTGTAGTATCAAAAGTGATGGCATCTTCAGCTGGTCTAAGAGGTGATACCTCACGATGACTATCCTTATAATCA
Organism: uncultured Streptococcus sp.; assembly: GCF_963545685.1. GTDB lineage: Bacteria > Bacillota > Bacilli > Lactobacillales > Streptococcaceae > Streptococcus. Next base: position 137,135 of record NZ_CAUUKN010000001.1, read on the forward strand.
CGTTCAGCAATTTCTTTTTTTAGTGTCTCAAAATCAGCAGGAATACCTTTTTCAATATTTTCCTTATAACGTCGTTCTGCACGTTCATCAACAGAAGCAATCAAGAAAATCTTGAGTTCTGCATCAGGTAAAACCACTGTACCAATATCACGACCATCCATGATGATACCACCTTCCTGAGCAATACGCTGTTGTTGCGAAACGAGTTCTTTGCGTACCTCAGGAATAGCCGCTACCCAAGAAACGTTATTTGTAACTTGGTTATCACGGATTGGGTCTGTAATATCAACATCACCAACATAAACTTGTGGACTACCATCTGCCGCTTTTCCAAATGAAATAGGGTGTTGTGAGAGTTGATCTAAAATTTCTGGTACATTTTCCTCAGTCAAACCATTCTGCAAGGCTAGATAAGTTGCAGAACGATACATAGCACCTGTATCAAGATAAGTATAGCCAAGATTTTTTGCAATAATCTTGGCTACTGTACTTTTTCCACTTGACGCAGGACCATCAATAGCAATTCTAATATCTTTCATGATGTTCCTTTGCTTTTAAATTATTGAACGTTAACAACATCTCCTGGGTTGGCATACCAGTAACCATTTGTCATGTGGTCTGGATTCAGACGTTCCAACTCATCTACAGAGATACCGGCACGAGCTGCGATAGAACCGGCACCTTCACCAGATTGAACAACGATTGTCGAACCGTCAGTTGCTGCTGTAGCACTCGATGGTGTTGTTTCAGCTGACTCAGTTGCACTGTCTTTTTCAACATTTTTAGAAGAGTTTGATGTTTTCGTTGATGATGATTTCTCGCTATCTTCATCCTTACTTGAATCTTTTTCGCTTGATGAAGATTCAACAACTTTGCTAGTTGAAGTTGAAGAGAAACCTGAAGATTCCTTAGACGCTGCAGTTTTGCTTCCTCCAACATTTGATGTGTAGAAAACAAAGAACAAAATACATACAACAATAATAAAGAACAAACCAAGCAAGACTGTCAAGAATGACGAATTAATAAAGCCACCTTTTTCTTGCTTCTCATCTGAAGGAGTGCTTTCCTCTTCTTCAAAATCCTCAAGCTCATCTTCATCATCTAGAAAATCAGCATCAACTACTTCTTCCAACTCTTCGTCAGAAACCTTATCTTCCCATGGTTTTTTACTCATGATCTTCTCCTTGTAAAAACAATAAATCTATTTTAAAATAATACTATGAAAGTATCATTAATTCCAGAAAAATGTATCGCTTGTGGTTTGTGTCAAACCTACTCTCCCGTCTTTGATTATGATGACGAAGGAATCGTTAGGTTTAAAGATAGCGATCAACTCAGTCTAATCGTTGAAGATAGCCCCGACACCTTGATAGCTGTCAAGTCATGTCCAACTAAAGCCCTTTCTTGCGAAGTTTAAGCTTAAGGGCTTTTTTTGATTCCTCATAAAAGGCAAAATAATCAAAATTAGTCATATGATCCATTAGTTCTACTTCACCTTTGAAATCAGGATGAAGCGCTAAAGCATCTAAGAAATATTTCTTAGGCCACTTTCTCATATAAAACTGACGTTTCTTTCCATTTTTAAAAATGAGGCACAAGCCAGTTTTGATAACTTCCACTTTTTCAATGTCACTAATCTGCACCTTACGTGGTTTAAAAATATTGAAAGAAACAATACGCAGTATTCCATGATCTTCAATAATAAAGTAACGATGGAACCCTAAACCAAATAAAGCAACAAAAATAGTGAAAAGCATCAAAATATGTGAGGGTACCGAGTACAACTCGAACAGAAGGGCCGCTGCAATAAAGATTGGCGTGATGGCTAAAGACCAATAAATGATAAGCCAAGATAATTCGGGTTGCCAATGGTAACGATACTTGCCGAAAATTTTAATCATCTCAGCACCTCCATTACTTCTAATTTTACCATAAAATCAGTTTTTAGCAAGCACAATTAAGGTTTACTGACAATTCCAAGAATAACATCTACAGCTTTTTCCATTGTTTGCAAAGAAACGTACTCATAACGACCATGCATATTTTCACCACCAGCAAAAAGGTTTGGCGTTGGAATTCCCATGAAAGATATCTTTGAACCATCTGTTCCACCACGAATTGGCTCGATGACTGGAGTAATACCAAGCTCCTCCATAACTGCCTTAGCCAACTCAACAGACGTCATATCTTTTTCAATGACTTGACGCATATTATAGTATTGATCTTTAATCACCAAATCAACTCGCTTTTGACCGTAGGCTTGATTCATTCTATCGGCAATCTCTTGGAAAGTTGCTTTCCGATTTTCAAAAGACTCTGTCTCAAAATCACGAATGATATATGAGGATTTTGCTTCTTCAACAGTACCAGTCATTGTTTGAAGATGGTTGAAACCTTGATAACCATCAGTCAACTCTGGACGATCTTGTGCTGGTAACTGATTATGAAAATCAATTGCCAATTGCAAAGCATTGACCATCTGACCTTTTGCTGTTCCAGGGTGGACATTACGGCCATGAAAGGTCAGCTCGGCACCCGCGGCAGAAAAAGTTTCATACTGTAATTCCCCCAATGGGCCACCGTCAACAGTGTAGGCAAAATCGACATCAAAATCATCAACATCAAACTTATCTGCACCAATTCCAATTTCTTCATCAGGACCAAAACCTACACGAATCTCACAATGTTTGATTTCAGGATGAGCCTTCAAATAAGCCAATGCTGTCATAATCTCAGCAATACCAGACTTATCATCAGCTCCAAGAAGAGTGGTACCATCTGTCGTAATAAGTGTCTGACCGATGTAATTTTGGAGATTTGGAAAATCAGCTGGATCTAGGTTATATCCTGAAGTTCCAAGAGGAATAATGCCTCCTTCATAGGATTCAATAACTTGGGGTGATACTCCTTCAGCATTAAAATCTGCAGTATCCATATGAGAGATGAAACCAATCTTACGTGTTAATTGGTCATCGTTAGCCGGCAGGGTTGCCACTAGGTAACCATTACTTTCCAAGTAATGAATGTTACTTAAACCTAGTTCTTCCAATTCTGGTTTTAGAATATTCAAAGCAAAATCTACCTGGCTTTGTGTTGTTGGCGTTCTTGTTGCATTTTCATCACTACGTGTATTAATTTTGACATAGCGTAGAAAACGCTCTAAGAGTAAATCGTAGGCCATAAGCGCTCCTTTTATTGTATTTACTATTTATCTCAATTATAGCATAAAAACCCATCATATTGATGGGTTAACCGTATAACTTAAACTTTAAATTCTTTTTCGTAATAAGCCTTAATCCCTGCCACAATTGCGTTAGCTAAAGTCTCTTGGTAAGCAGAGCTATTCAAGCGAGCTGCTTCTTGTGGATTTGACAAGAATCCAAGTTCAAGGAGAACTGCCGGTGCTGTTGTTTCACGCAAGACCGCAAAGGTTTGACGTTTTACACCCTGATTCTGTGCTCCTGTCGCATTAATAAGACTAGACTGGATGGCATTAGCCAAGGTGTCACTCATGCTCAAACGAGTTGGATTGGCATGATAGGTCGCATTAATTCGTGATGGGTATTCTGCATATGGTTGGTAATAGTAGGTCTCGATTCCCTGTGCTGCTGAACTACCTGAGGCATTGATGTGGATACTTACGAAGATATCTGATTCAGAAGCATTTGCTGCACGAGAGCGATCTGTCAAATCAACATAGGTATCACTAGTACGTGTGGTCACAACTTGATAGCCTTCCGCTTCTAGCTTAGCCTTAACGCGATCTTGGATAGCCAAGGTCAAGCTCTTTTCAGAAATACCAAAGTACGACGCACCCGGATCATAGCCTCCATGGCCAGCATCTAGATAGACAATCTTATTCAAAACATCGTAGTTTCCTCTTGATGCCGAACCGATTTTCTTAGGGGCTACCACATCAGCTGAAGTTGCCCCAAAGCCGATATTCTTACCTGAAGCATCTACAATATAACCATGAACGATGTACTTGCCTGAATTCCATTTGTGCTGACTAGCTGAAATAGTCACCTTGTAGGAACCATCCTCTTGTTTTGTAGCATTATGCCAAACAAGATCATCTTGACCATTTTGCTCAGACCAGACAGGGATAAGGACACCTGAAATACCACTTGGATTCGTGAGGTTGGTGATGACGACATCAAAAGTTCCTCGATTTTTATCATTGTTTGCGATGGTTAGAGTGCCTTGGGTCTTAGTGGTATCTAGTGTCGCTTGTTTGCCACCTAGTCCAATGAATTTACCATCATTATCAACCAAATAGACATGAGAGTTATAGACTCCGCTATCTCCCTTATGGTTGCTTGAGCGAACGGTCACCCTATAGTCTCCATTGGCTTGTCTAGCTGCCTTGTACCAAATGATATCATCTTGACCATTCTTTTCTGACCAGGTTGGAACTAGGACTTCCTTAAAGCCACGTGGTGCAACTAAATTTGAAATGACAAGATCATAGCTACCAGTAGCATTGTTGAGACCAGTGATGGCAAGGTCGGCTTTAGGATCCTGACTCACTACTTCCTCATTATCTACGGTAGAGATGGAATTACGGCTCATTTCATCCCATTCATACAACTTGTATGTTTCAATCAAACGAATAAGTTTTTCTGCATAATTTGGATCTGTTGCATAACCTGCATTTTTAAGTTCCTGAGCCGCAATATGGTAATCTATTTCATTGACAACTTTTCGATAATTGTTTTTTCGCCACTCAGTACCCGTAAAAAATTTTGCATGATCTACAACACTGTCATTCCAGGAAGCATATTTTCGAAAAGTCGCATTAACTGTGATAAATTCACCACTAACATATTCCTGAGTAGGCACAGTTACGGTTTCTCCAATCCAGTCCTCTGAATTCTTAATACCAAAAAGATTGTGGTTAGGAGACTTAGCAAGACTTGAGGTCCCCCAACCACTTTCTAGGATAGCTTGAGCTGCCGTAATAGAAGGGAGAACTCCTTCCTTGGCTCCATCTATGGCACCTTGCTTAATAGCACTTAGAAAACGACTTTGATTTTGATTAGTTTCGCTAGCATCATCTGTCTCTTGATAGGAACTTGTCGTGACATAACTATTAGTCAGAACAGCTACTTCTGTCTTCTGTTCCTGAGTAGGGTAAATTGATTCTGACAGCTTTTCACCATCATCATAAAATGAAGATTCCTTATTTAATGTATTAGCATTATTTCCAATATTCGCTTCTAACGTTTGTTTGTCATCTTTCCTTGCCAAGTCGGGATTTAAAATTCCCGTAGAGCTTGAGTTTGCTCTATTCTCTATCGATTCCTGACTTAAAGAGCCTGCGTCAATTGTTCCTGGTCTTACTTCATCTGCTCCTACTGTCAAACCGTAAGTTCCTAACAATAGGGTAGTCAGCATAACCCCACACAGTCCATATGCCTTACTTTTCTTAAATCCGAAATAAGATTTTGCTTGCATATAAATTTCTTTTTCTCCTTCAAATTTATGCTAATTCATTTTAAAACCATTTAACGATTAGTGTCATAAAATAAACTATCACCTATCTATACGCAAAAAAGCTAGAAACTTATCAATAGTTCCTAGCTTTTTTAGTAGTATTGAAATATTAATCAACATCAACAAAACCGAAGCGAGATAGTGGGTACAATCTGAAAGAGATAACTCCCTTGATTTGATCTTTTTCAATAAGACCAAACTTACGACTATCTTCAGTATTACGACGATTATCGTTCAGTACAAGGTACTGCCCCTTCTTGATCTTGGTTTGCTTATTATCAGTCAATGTTGCAATTGAAAAATCATCTGTGAAAAAATTCCCAGGTGAAACTGTTGCTAAATAAGCAGACTTATCTTTGCTGATATAGGTTTCTTCAACTGGATTATCATTAATATAAAGAAAATCATCCATAGCTGTTACACTCTTACCTTCATCCGCAATGACACGGCCGATGTATTCCTTACCATTAACCGTATACAAGATAAAATCCTTATTCTGCGGTTCAACATTTTTATTGAAAGTAACATAATCACCCGCATGAATATAGTCATTTGCCTGACCTTCAGTTACACGGTGTGTTGAGAACACAAAAGCTCTTAACAATAAAATCACTACAATGACAAGAACTGCTATGATAATATTTCGAATTAAATCTCTCTTAACCATATTTACTCCTTATGGGTTCTAATAAAATCATAACATAAATAGCGAAATAAAAAAAGAGGGGGTTGAGCAAGCTTAGCACTCCTCTCCCTCTCTTTAAACCACCACTTAAAGTGTTTTAATGCTTAGTAATCTTCAAGAAACGTTTGCATATTGGCATCGTCTGGCACCATGGCAAGGTATTTTTCTGCTGTTAGACGCGCCTGGTCTCTGTAACCAAATTCTCTTAGAATAAAAGCATAATCCTGTAAGAATTCAGGATTTTCAGCCAAATCTTTAGACAAATCTTGATAGATTCGAAAGGCTTCTTCTTCATCATCAAGTGCTTGATAAGCCCTGGCGATGTTCCAACGAGCCAAAACAGAATCAACCTCGTAATCAGCTAAAGCTACAAGATCATCGAAACGTTCTTCTTCCAAATAAAGAGAACTTAACCGTAAGACGATTTCGTCTTTATCTTCCGCTAGTGGTAAAGCCTGCTTCAAATAGGATTCAGCTGACTGAGTGTCATGTAACTCATAGGATAACTGTGATGCTAACAAAAGTAATTGAACATCAAAAGCATTCTTTGAAATTCCTTGCTGCGCTATACGTAAAGCTTCTTCTGTTCGATTTTCAGCGTGAAGCGATAAGGCGTAAATATACTCATATCCTGCAAAATCGGCAGACATGGTTTCTATCTGCTTGAAGTAAAAATTAGCTTTTTGATATTCTTCTTGATCGTATAGCAAAGTGGCTAATTCAAAAGCAATGGTATCGTCGTATTCAATTTCAATGGCTTTTTCCAAAAATTCACGAGCAGCTTCAAATTTACCAAGACTGGCATAAGACTTACCGATGCGTTCATAAGTAGAAACACCAGTTGTGGCAAGGAAATCACGATTATCTAGTTTAGCATAGTATTGAATGGCTTGCTCAAAGTTTCCGAGTTCAAACTCCATCTCAGCCAAGCCAAAAATAATCAATGAGTCATCTGATAATCGACTTGCCTCCAACAACTTGTCACGCGCTACATCCGTTAACCCCTCCATTTGGTAGAGGTCTGCCTTTACAATTAAAGCAGACAAATAGTCCTCAGACTCCTCAGGAATAGCATCTAAATAGAGAAACGCTTCTTCAATATCGCCATCTTCGGCTGCAATTTGTGCTAGATTAACATTGACCTCAGGAAAAGCAAAACGAACTTTTTCGTAAATTTCCTGTGCTTGTGGTAAAAAGCCAATAGACTCCAAATATTCGGCTAACTCAACAAGAACCTCTGATGGGTCCTCATTTAAAGCTTTTTTAAAATATTTATCCGCATGGTCTAAATCTTGTTTTCCGATAGAGGCAATCATCTTTTCACTATTTAACATCGTCTTTTTGTCCTTCATTTTCATTGTCATCTTGGTAAAGATTACTTACAGAACGGTACCAATCAAAAATCTCCCTAACAACAACCTTGATAGAAGCGTAAATTGGAATACCCAATAAAACTCCCCAAACACCGTAAAGAGAACCTGCTGTCAAAAGAATGAACATAATGGTAATAGGGTGAATGCTTAGTTTATTTCCCAAAACAAGTGGAGAAACAAAACGTCCTTCAATAGTTTGCTCGATAACAAAAATGATGAGGACCTTGATTAGCATAGCAGGACCTTGAACCAATCCCATAATAACAACGGGTACCATAGCTAGAAAGCTTCCAAGATAGGGAATCATGTTTAGAAATCCCGCTAAAATACCAAAAATCATGCCATAACGAAGCCCAACAATCTTGAACATGATACAGAACATAATTGCCACGACAATCGCTACTGTCACTTGACCTTGAACATAACCTTCAAGTTGATTATTGATATCTGAAAGCATACGGACAGTCGTTGCACGAAAACGTGTCGGTAAAGCTGAGACAAAGCTATGTTTCATCTTTTGACTGTCTCTTAAGAGATAAAAAAGAATGAATGGTGCCAATATGATAGCAATTGTTACTCTTGCTACTGTGCTAGCAAAGGTACCGATCCAAGTCAGAGCTGAAGTAGAAAAATTCTCAGCATAATTGACCATTCTCGCTGAAAAATCACTGAGCATGGTCTCTAGATCTCCATGAAAATTGGAAAGAATAGGAAGTTTCAACCAACGTTCTGTTTCACTATTTGCCCGAGCAATGTATGATGGTGTATTTCTAATCAAAATCAAAATTTGATCTTGTAAGTTAGGAATAGCCGTCGAAATTCCCCAAACTAAGAGCAAGGCGAGAATAGCATAGATAACCAAGATAGACATGGTTCGGTTTAAACCAGTTTTTTCGACTAACATCACCAAAGGTTTTATCAAATAATAAAGGAGCATGGAAATAACCAGTGGCAACATGATAATGGTCAGAAATTGAACAACTGGTGAAAAAATTGGACTAATTTTGGTAAAAATCAAGATCGTCAAACCAATCAAGAATAAGATTAGAAAGGCCACTACCGCCTGATTATTCAAAATCCACTTAAAAAACCATGTTTCTGAAAATTTTTCTGTCTTTTTACGGCTCATAGTTCCTCCTTATTTATCATAAAAAGTTACAGCTTTATCTACCAAGTTCTGATTACGATCGTAGCTAAATTTCGCAGAGAAGAAAGGTTTATCTTCAAGAATCCACTTAAAAATCTCATAGTCACCTTCCCAGGTTGGCTTAGTTAAAACCTGGTCATATGGCACCCATTCAAGTGTCCCTTCACGAGATTCCTCATCAGAAATGAGTTTTCCTTCAAAATCAGTCACCTTAAAGACATAGGTATACCAATCGTGGCCCGGTGTAAATTCAGGAAAGGTAATCATACCTTTGAAGTCCATCTCCTTTACTGTCAAATGAGTTTCCTCGAAAATTTCACGACGAGCACATTCGTCAGGCGTTTCTCCCGCTTCTAGTTTTCCCCCAACGGAAATCCACTTTCCTTCATGAACATCATTAGGCTTTTTATTACGATGTAGGAGCAAAAGCTCCTTTCCATTGTCAATATAACAAATGGTAGCTAACTTTGTCATAATGTCTCTCTTTTCCAATGTTTTTTAAACATTATACCAAATCTATGATTGATTTTGGACTTTGAGCAGACGATTTTGAGATATAGTTGGATATCTGCTTTTTTTAATTCTCTTGACAAGCAAAAAGAGAACCAAATTGGTTCTCCCTTGACTTCTTTAATATTTCAAATAACGGCGCATTGCCATACGTGACCCAATCGAACCGATAATAATACCGACTGCGAAGAGGGTTCCAATGACTGCATAGACAAACCAGTCTGCATCATACATAGAAATACCAGCTTTAACAAAATCAGGATTTAAGGTTGAGTAAACCATGTGATACAAAAGGTAAATAAGGCCAGATGGGATGATAGCACCAAGTGCTCCAATCCAAGCTCCCTCCATCAAGTAAGGACGACGAATGTATGAGTTTTTCGCCCCTACCAAACGCATGATTTGAATTTCAGTCGCACGTGACATAATGGTAATACGGATGGTATTTGAAATCAATAGAACAGCTACAATAGTTAAGAGAGCTGTAGCAATGATCCCCCAAAATTGAACACGTTTCATAGTCGCCATTAAAATTTCGGTATCTGATCCACCATAGTTAGCATTATCAACGCCCTGAATGGCTTTTGCTTCCTTGGCAACACGACTAACATCATCTGGTGATTTAGTTTGAACGATGTATACATCTGATAAAGGGTTGGCATCCCCAGTAGCTGTCTCAAAACTTGAACCCATTGTTTCAATAAGTTGCTTCTTTTGTTCTTCTTTGCTTGAGAAAGTAACCTTTTCTACACCTTTGATTTTAGTCAAAGCATTATAAATTTTATGGTAGTCCTTATTGGCAACGATTTGTCCAGAAAGATCCTTGACTGTTTCTGAAGCATCTGCTGAATCTGGATCCAAGTAAACATTAACCTGAATATTCTTTTCAATATCTGAAGCCAATTTTTGCGTGTTAAGAATAACAGAACCAAATACACCTAAAAGCGAAAGGACAATCATAACCGAAAATACTGCCGTAAGTGTCGACAATAAATTACGCTTGAGGTTTTTAATAGATTCTCCTAAGTGACGGAAAAAGCCTCTAATCATGGTAACCGTACTCTCCTTCCTCTTCATCACGAACAATACGTCCTTCTTCAATCGCTACGACACGATGTCGAAGATTATTAACGATAGTTGAGTTATGGGTTGCCATTAAAATGGTAGTCCCTTGTATGTTAATTCGTTCAAGAACCTGCATAATTTCCCAAGAAATCTCTGGGTCTAAGTTCCCTGTTGGTTCATCTGCAATCAAAACTTTTGGATTGTTAACAATGGCACGCGCAATAGCGACACGTTGTTGTTCACCACCAGACAATTGATTTGGGAATGAACGCATCTTGTGTTTGAGACCAACCAACTCGAGAACTTCTGCCACACGTTTTTTGATATGGCGAGGTTTCTCACCAATAACTTCCATGGCATAGGCAACATTTTCAAAAGCTGTTTTCTTTGGTAGAAGTTTATAATCCTGGAAAACAACTCCAATAGAACGTCGCAAGAGTGGTACATCTTTCTTACGAAGACGAGTTAAATCAAACTCCCCAACCTTCATAGAACCACTCGTCAATTTTTCTTCTTGGTAGAACAAGCGAATTAGACTTGATTTACCTGCACCAGAAGGACCGACCAAGTAAACGAACTCCCCTGAGTTGACAGATAGATCAATATGTCTAAGGGCTGTTGTTGACTTATCATACTTCTTCGTAACGTCTTTTAATTCAATAAGAGCCATAATATCAGTATTCAACTATTAAAATAGCTGAAAGTCTTCCTTTCATTGAGATAGAGTATCTTAATACTTTAAAATAGTATGTTTTTACTATTCTTCCATACGCCACTTGAGGTAGGCATCGATGAAACCTTCAATATCCCCATCCATTACTTTATCAACTTGGGCAACTTCATAACCTGTACGGTGATCTTTAACCATGGTATATGGGGTGAAAACATATGAGCGAATTTGGCTTCCCCAAGTGATTTCTTTCTTATCACCTTTCAAAGCATTCACTTCTTCTGCTTTCTTTTCTTGCTCCATTTGATAGAGCTTTGCTTGAAGCATCTTCATAGCACGGTCACGGTTTCCGTATTGTGTACGGTCAACCGTAGAAGCTACAACAATACCTGTTGGAATGTGAGTCAAACGCACACCGGTAGAAACTTTATTGACGTTCTGACCACCTGCACCACCTGAGCGGAAAGTATCCATCTTGATATCATCATCACGAATCTCAACTTCAATGGTATCATCCAATTCAGGCATGACTTCCACTGATGTAAATGAAGTGTGACGACGCTTAGCAGAATCAAATGGTGAGATACGAACCAAACGATGGACACCCATTTCTGACTTGAGGAATCCATAGGCATTAGGTCCCTCAAAAGCAAGGGTTACAGATTTGATTCCAGCCTCATCACCAGCCTGATAATCCAATGTTTCAACCTTGAACCCTTTAGCATTTCCATAACGCTGGTACATACGGAGTAACATATCTGCCCAGTCCTGAGCTTCAGTTCCACCAGATCCTGGATGAATTTCAAGAATGGCATTGTTATGGTCATATGGCTCAGACAAGAGTAGCGTCATCTCGTAACTTGTCATAATCTTATCAAGTTTTTCGAGCGTTTCTTCGAGTTCCTCTTGAACACTATCATCTTCTTCCAACATTTCCAAATAAAGTTCTGTCTCATCAGAGAGCTCTTTCATGTTGTTGAAAGTTTCGTATTTCATTTTGAGCTCATTTAACTCCTGTGAGGTCTTTTGAGCTGCAATATTATCATTCCAAAAATCTGGCTCAGTCATTCGGTTTTCAAGAAGCGCAATGTCCTCTTCCAAACGATCTAAGTCAAAGAGACCTCCCGAAGCTCACGAGCTTCTCTTGATTTTCAGAGATTTTTTGGCGAATTTCTGCCACTTCCATGGATAGGTTTCCTCCATTTTATAGTATTATGTTTAATTCTAGCATAAATCACTTAAATTTGCCATTTTGCACACACAAGCTCCCACTCTGCTTGGGAGTCTTCATCCTTAGGTGACAGTTCCCTCATATAGTCTAACATAGCCTCATCGGGCTTCTTAACAATCTCACCGAGAGCCCAAATGGCAGTCGCCGTATGGATGGGATTATTATTCTTATCAATAATCTCCATCAGTTTGACAATAGCATTGCGATCATGTAGGTTAGCCAAGGCAATAATGGCATTACGTTGAAGAATATTCTTCCCTCGCCAGGAACCAGCAATCATCCCAAATGTCTCCTTAAAAGACTTATTTGTCAGCTCCAGAAATGGGAGCAATTCAGGCATAGCAAGCTCAGGATCAATGTCTGAAGCCAAGGGATTGTCGATACCTCTGTTATATGGGCAGGAAATCTGACAAATGTCACAACCATAGATAACAGTCTTTATCTTCTTTCGAAACTTTATATCCATCATCCCCTTATCTTGGGTTTGGAAGGATAGACAACGACGAGCATTCATAGTACCATCACCAATGAGACAAGATGTCGGACAGGCATCCAGACAACGACGGCAATCCCCACAACCATAGTCAACTTCTTGGTCTGGTTCAATCTCTAGATTTGTGATGAGCTCGCCAAGATACATGTATGACCCGTATTCTTTCGAGATAACGAGTCCATTCTTCCCGATAAAGCCTATTCCAGCTCGCTTGGCCACTGCTGTATCGACCAAGGCCCCAGTATCCACCATACCTTTATATTCGAAGTTTTCCGTTAGTTTTTCAATACCTTCTGCCAGGCGTTTCAGTTTGTCCTGCAAAACATAGTGATAATCTAGGCCCCATGAATTTGGGGTGATTTTGCCGCGCTTATATTCTGTTTTTTGGGGTTGTTGCGGCAACTTATGAGGATAGGCCACTGCAATGGAAATAATGGTTTTAGCCGATTCCAAGGTCAATTTGGGATAAATACGCTCTTCAATATTTTTATGCTCAAATCCTGTCGTTCGCCCTTCTTCGACACCAAGTCGAAGGGATTTTTCCAGATAGGCGAAATCATCGGCGGTTGTAAAACCAATTTTTGAAATGCCAATTTCCTTGGCCATCTTTTGTATTTCTAACTTGATATCCATATTCTTATCATAATGAAAATCTAGCCCTAGGGCAAGTATTTTTCTCCATCTTCATATAGAGACAAGGCTTGAGCTTTTTGTTACAATGTTTCTATGACAAGACTTGCAGTAATGAGTGATTTACATATTGATTTAAATCACTTTGAGACATATGAAATTGATACTCTTATAAAGTGTCTAAAAGTTCAGGAGGTCACCCACCTCCATATCGCTGGTGATATTTCTAACCATTACTATATCGACACGAAACCTTTTCTACGAAAACTTTCTAAGGAGGTCAAGGTCACCTATAATTTAGGCAATCATGATATGCTTGATTTAGAGGATGACCTTATTGATAAGCTTGATTTTCAGGTGATTGATTTAGGTAGCCAGACATTATTGGCCTTTCATGGATGGTATGATTATTCCTATTCTGATGAAGAGTTGGATAAGATTCTCAAACGTAAGAAGCAACTCTGGTTCGATAGACGCCTCAAGCGATTGGGTACTGATCCAGAAATCTGTCAGAATAGTCTCAAAAGGCTAGACAATATTCTAAATGATTTAGACACTAGCAAGCTTATAGTTGCCATGCATTTTGTCCCCCACAGTCGTTTCACCATGACTCATGAGCGGTTTAAACCTTTTAATGCTTTTTTAGGTTCTGAACAATTCCATCAGATTTTCGTCAAGCACGGCGTTAAAGATGTTGTTTTTGGTCATGCCCACAGAAGTTATGGGACGGTAACGATTGACGGTGTGACCTATCACTCGCGTCCTCTTGGATACCGACGAGAATGGGATTTAACCATTGACTATGTATCCAATCACCCTGAACTCAATCCTACCGGAACATGGAACCTCTCCAAACGTTACAACCTAGTCAAGAAACGGTCGGAGTTTTTAGATTACGAAAAAAAGGAACTAGCAAATGAGTTCCTTTCATCTATGACATTATTCGATTTATAGAACGGCTCTTTGAAGAGTCGTTTTTTAGTCGATGAAAAATCCCTGCTTTTGAAGATCCTTCAAGGTATTAGCACGATTGGCAACAGATTTGTCCATGGTCTTTGCAATCTGAGTCGTAAATTCATCAACTCTGTTATTGAGATCACGAAGGTCATAATACTCATGAACGTCAGCATCGTAGTCTTTGAGTTCTTCCAGTGGATTTTCCAAATCCTGATAATAATTTTCCATATGGATGACGTGACGTGGCAAACGGGGTTTCAGCTGTGGCTCCTGATCTGGCCAACCAACTGCCAAACCAACTGCTGGATAGACATACTTTGGAAGTTTGAGAAGCTCTGAGAGCTTAGCATTGTCATTCAAAATACTTCCTAAAAAAACAGCTCCCATACCTAAACTCTCAGCAGCCACCACCATATTTTGAGCAGCAATCATAGCATCCGAGAAGGCCGAGATAAAGCGTTCGGGGCTACCTTGTACCAAAGCCTTAGCTCCCTTAGCTTCTGCAATCAAGGTATTACGTCTTTGGTCCACAACAAATACAAAGAGGTGGCCTGCGTTTGGAATGTAAGGTTGATTAGCAATTTCTGCAATTTGTTCCTTCAATTTTGAATCAGTAATGCTAATAATTGAATAAGCCTGTCTAAAATTACTCGTTGATGTATGCCTGGCAACATCAACCAGAAGGTCAATTTCTTCCTGTGACAAAGCCACAGGTTTAAACTGACGAATACTACGGTGATTGAGTTGTGTCTTAATGGTCTCGTTCATGGCCCTCTCCTTAACTTGTGATAGTTCCCTTCAATTATAAACAAGACAGCTAATGAATTCAATAGCTTATAAGAAAAAGCCAGAGAGCATAATCTCTGACTTTATGTCTTAAATAGCGTCTTTATCCTTACCAAGGGCACGTTGAATAGCTTTAACTAATTCAACCAAAACCACAATCAAGAAGGAACCTACAATAACTGCAAGCCATTGTGTAGAGCTTAGGTGTGACACATGGAAAAGGTCATTAAATCCAGGAACCACGATAGTTGCCATCAGAAGAACAAAGGCGACTGGAATTGCCCAGTTAAATGTCTTATTTCTAAAGAGGCCAACTTTAAAGACCGATTGATAAACAGACTTAACGTTAAACGCGTGAAGCAATTGAATCAAACCAAGTGTTGCAAAGGCCATTGTAAGGGCATCTGCGTGAATTTCTGCTTGTGTGTGATGCTCTGGGAAAACAAGGCCCCAACCATATACTCCAAGAACCAGGATAGTTTGGAAAATACCTTGATACATGATAGCACCAAAGACACCACCATCAAAGAAGTTTGATTGACGTCCACGAGGTTTGTGAGTCATAATACCTGGTTCAGCTGGCTCAACGCCAAGAGCGATGGCTGGAAGGGTATCCGTTACTAGGTTAATCCAGAGAAGGTGTACTGGTTGAAGCACATCCCATCCAAATAATGTAGCAAAGAAGATAATAAAGACTTCGGCCATGTTGGCTGACAAGAGGTACTGAATTGATTTTTGGATATTTGAGAAGACCTTACGTCCTTCTTCTACAGCAACGATAATTGTCGCAAAGTTATCATCGGCAAGGACCATATCAGAAGCACCCTTAGAAACCTCTGTACCTGTAATCCCCATACCGATACCGATGTCAGCTGTCTTAAGAGATGGCGCATCGTTGACCCCATCACCTGTCATGGCAACAACCTTACCGTCATTTTGCCAAGCCTTCACGATACGAACCTTGTGCTCTGGAGATACACGAGCATACACTGAGTATTGCTTGAAGACTTTTTGGAATTCTTCATCAGTGAGTTCATTCAACTCAGCACCTGTGAAGACATGGTCTTCTGTATCATTTGGATCGATGATTCCAAGACGTTTAGCAATAGCTTCCGCTGTATCTTGGTGGTCACCCGTGATCATGATAGGACGGATTCCTGCTTCTTTAGCGACACGGACAGCTTCTGCTGCTTCAGGACGCTCAGGGTCAATCATCCCTACCAAACCAGAGAAAATCAAATCAGACTCAACAACTTCAGATTCCAAAGTCGGAATTTCACTCGTTGTCTTATAAGCCATCATCAAGACACGAAGGGCTTGTTTTGCTAAGTCTTTATTGATTGCAAGGATAGCTTGTTTGTCTTCATCTGTGATCGGACGAATCTCACCATTGACTTCAATACGAGTCACACGTTTGAGCAATTGGTCAGGTGCACCCTTAACGGCTACAAAGTAAGAACCATCAGCTTCCTTATGGATAGTAGACATGAGCTTACGGTCAGAGTCAAATGGCAACTCTGCCACACGAGGCTCTGATTTCAAGACTTCACGAACATCAAAATTGTGATCCAAACCAAACTGTACAAGAGCTGTTTCCGTTGGGTCCCCGATTAATTTTCCATCTGGATCCACCTTCGTATCATTAGCAAAGTTCATAATACGAAGAGTCGTATTATCAGCACCAAGTTCTGTATCAGCGCTTTGCAATTGACCGTTTGTATAGACTTTTTCAACAGTCATCTGGTTCATCGTTAAGGTACCAGTCTTATCAGATGCGATAATTTCAGTTGAACCTAGGGTTTCAACTGCTGGCAATTTACGAACAATCGAATTGCGTTTTGCAAGAGTCGTTGTTCCAAGTGACAAGAGAATGGTTACAATGGCAGGTAAACCTTCAGGAATAGCTGCAACTGCAAGAGCAACGGCAACCATCAAACCTTCAAGGGGCTGTTCGCCACGAATGAATACACTAACCAAGAATGTCACCAAGGCAATAGCAATAATAAGGTAAGTCAAAGTCTTAGACAATTGCTCCAAGCTTTGCTTCAACGGTGTTTGTGATTCGTCCGCATTAGCTAGCATATCAGCAATCTTACCAACTTCAGTATACATACCAGTATTTGTTACTACTCCAGTACCACGACCGTAAGTAACGTTTGAGTTTTGGTAACCCATATTCACACGGTCGCCAATTCCGGCTTCTGCTTCAACCGTTTCGGTAATATCTTTTTCAACTGGAACGGATTCACCGGTAAGGGCAGCTTCTTCAATCTTAAGTGAGGCAGCTTCGAGCAAACGCATATCTGCTGGAACAACATCACCTGCTTCAAGCAAAACAATGTCTCCAGGAACCAATTCACGTGAATCAATTTCAACCACATTGCCATCACGACGCACACGAGCCATTGGACTTGACATGTTTTTAAGAGCTTCAATAGCCGCTTCGGCTTGTCCCTCTTGATAAACACCAAAGGCCGCATTCAAAACAACAACGGCTAAAATAATGCAGGCATCCGTCAAACCATGCATACCTTCTGTAATGACAGAAAGGGCAGCAGCGACAAGCAAGATAATAATCATTAAATCTTTAAACTGGTCGATGAATTTTGATAAGAGGCTGCGTTTTTCACCTTCATCCAACTCGTTATAGCCATAGGCATCCAATCGTTCCTTGGCTTGTGCAGTAGACAAACCATCAACGGAAGTGTCCAAGTTTTTTAGGACTTCTTCTGCGGTTTGTGTGTAAAATAAGTCTTTATTTTGCTCTTTAGACAAAATAATCTCCTCCTTCTAAATAGGGAAAAATGGCTAACAAGACCCTTTTTATATAAAAAATCATACAAAAAGAGACCAGTTTTATTAAAAACAGGTCTCGCTGTTTAAGAATATGCCCGAAATGTAAAATTTCGTAATGACGACATAATCGCAACCTTTAATCAAATCTCATGATTAAAGTCGCCTGCTACTCCCTTGAGTAGCTCTATTATATCAGAATTTCAAAAGTTTTCAAGGGTTGACATACAGTTATTCTTCATTCTTATTACTAAGAGGGGAATTTCTCAAAGTAACTTCCACTTGGCTGGTCAAAGTGGAAGTTAGTCTAAAACGGATTTTAATGGTGGAATTAAGTGTGAGACGTTTGAACTAGAAATGAGGTCCATTATGACAAAACATAAACACCTTACCCTTTCAGATAGCAATGATATCCAATTAGGCTTCGAGCGCGGTGAAACCTTCAAAGCCATTGGACAATTCATACTAAAAGACCCAACTACTGTAGCCAAAGAAGTCAAACGAAATAGACGAGTCCTAGAGTCTACCTGTGATAACCTTTCTTGCCCTCTGCTCGATAAAGCTCCCTTTGTCTGTAATGGAAGTTCTAAAAGAAGACAAAATTGTGGCTATCTGAAAATCTTCTACCTCGCTAAACAAGCTAAAAAACAATACGAACGAATTATTGTCGAAGCTCGTGAAGGAACTCCTATTATTTCTCAGACTTTCTTGGACATGGACAAAGTCATTTTTGATGGGGTTAAGAAGGGACAACATATCTATCATATCCTCAAAACTCATAACCTCGATGTTAGCTCCGCAACTGTCTATCGACACATCCGAAAAGCTTACCTGTCTATCGCTCCGATTGGTCTTGCCAGAGCCGTTAAATTTAAAGAAAGAATAAAAAGTAATCTCCCCCATACCTAAAGAAGCTAAAAAAGGCCGCTCCTATGAGGATTTCCAAAATTATTTGTCCCTTAAGCAACTGAATTCTTGGCTAGAAATGGACTCCGTTATGGGGAGGATAGGAGGCAAAGTCCTACTCACCTTCAATCTATCTTTCTGTAACTTTATATTCGCTAGATTCTGGATAATAAAACTGCCCTTGAGGTTCCCAAACACTCTATGATATCAAGAACATCCTTCCTCCGACTTGTAAGGACCTTCAAAGGATTGGAGAACAGGATTAAACATGACCATGGGAATCATTCCGATATTAAAAATAATGACGTGTTTTTGCACTCCAATCATATTGGCTACTAGTCCTACACAAGCTTCTCGGTTAGCCTAAAGGGTATCCTGCAAACCCTTTGCTAGGGGTAGAACCTCCTGACTAGCAGACCGGGATACCTGCGATAGAAATGACATATCTTTTACAATTTTCTTTTCCTAGACTCTTTCCTCCATCTTTACCATTATACTTGATTATAACACAAAATCTTTGGCAATTTATCTTTACACAAAAACAAAAAGCCATCCGAAGATGACTTTTCAATGCTTAAATAGCTTTTTCATCCATGCCCAATTTACGCTGTACAAATTTTACAATTTCTACAACAACAATCATGAGGGCTGAAGCAATAATAGGCGCCAACCATTGAGTTGGAGTCAAAATTGAAAGCTTGAAGAAGGGACTAAAGCCTGGAATAGTCAAGGTTGCTGCCAAGAGCAAGAAGGAAGCTACGATAGACCAGTTAAAGAGCTTATTCTTGAACGGACCAACTGTAAAGATGGATTGGTAAACTGACTTCACGTTGAAGGCCTGTACCAACTGGATTAGACCAAGAGTCAAGTAAGACATAGTCAAGGCATCTGCGTGAATTTCAGCGTAAGTACTGTGCTCTGGATAGAGAAGGGCATAGCCGTATACACCCAATACAAGAGCTGCTTGCAGGATACCCTGGTAGATGATAGATCTCAAGACACCACCTGAGAAAAAGCTTGAGTTACGTCCACGAGGCTTATGCTTCATAACATCAGGTTCAGCTGGCTCAACACCAAGAGCCATCGCTGGAAGGGTATCTGTTACCAAGTTAAGCCAAAGAATGTGAACTGGTTCCAATACATCCCAACCAAAGAGGGTTGCAAGGAAGATACTCAATACTTCTGCAGTATTAGATGACAAAAGATATTGAATTGTTTTTTGGATATTTGAGAAGACCTTACGTCCTTCTTCTACTGCTACGATAATGGTTGCGAAGTTATCATCGGCAAGAACCATATCAGAAGCACTCTTAGAAACCTCTGTACCTGTAATCCCCATACCGATACCGATGTCAGCTGTCTTAAGAGATGGCGCATCGTTGACCCCATCACCTGTCATGGCAACAACCTTACCGTCATTTTGCCAAGCCTTCACGATACGAACCTTGTGCTCTGGAGATACACGAGCATACACTGAGTATTGCTTGAAGACTTTTTGGAATTCTTCATCAGTGAGTTCATTCAACTCAGCCCCAGTTAAGACATGATCTTCTGTATCATTTGGATCGATGATTCCAAGACGTTTAGCGATTGCTTCCGCTGTATCTTGGTGGTCACCAGTGATCATGATTGGACGGATACCAGCTTCCTTAGCGACACGGACAGCTTCTGCAGCTTCTGGGCGCTCAGGGTCAATCATGCCGACCAAGCCAGAGAAGATGAGGTCAGACTCAACAATTTCAGATTCCAAGGTTGGCACAGCATCCGCGTATTTATAAGCCATCATCAAGACACGAAGGGCTTGTTTAGCCAAGTCTTTATTGATTGCAAGGATAGCATTTTTATCTTTTTCTGTGATCGGACGAACTTCCCCATTGACTTCAATACGAGTCACACGTTTGAGCAATTGGTCAGGTGCACCCTTAACGGCTACAAAGTAAGAACCATCTGCTTCCTTATGAATAGTAGACATAAGCTTGCGGTCTGAGTCAAATGGCAATTCAGCCACACGTGGTTCATCCTTCAAGACTTCACGGACCTCAAAATTGTGGTCCAAACCAAACTGTACAAGGGCAGTCTCAGTTGGGTCTCCAATCAATTTCCCTGTTGGATCAACTTTTGTATCGTTGGCAAAGTTCATAACACGAAGCGTTGTAT
>NZ_CAUUKN010000002.1:0-88099 GCF_963545685.1 uncultured Streptococcus sp.
GGTTGTCATAATGCTCCTTGAAAGTAAACTGGTCAAGTTTACGATAGACAGTGGACGTCGATACACGAAGTCTTCTGGCAATATCCGTTAATGATAGCTTCTCAGTTAGGAGTTGAGCAACCTTTTGTCGGACAAGGTTTGAGATTTGGTGATTTTTCTCAACGATTGATGTCTCAGCCACCGTGACTTTCCTACAATTTTTACACTGGAAGCGACGTTTCTTCAGACGTAGTAGTGTTGGAGTTCCAGCTTGTTCGAGAAGAGGGATTTTAGAAGGTTTTTGAAAGTCATATTTGATCATCTTTCCCTGGCAATGAGGGCATTGGGGTGCAGGATAATCCAGTTTTGCTTGAACCTCGATGTAAGTATCTTTTTCAAAAACAAGAGAAATAATGATGTTAGGGTCTTTAATTCCGATTAATTCTGTGGTATTCTTAATAAGTCTCATAAGTTCTCCCTAATGATGGTTTGGTCGCTTTTCATTATAGTTCTTATGGGACTTTTTGTGTAGTCTCAAAAAGCTCTATAATCTCTACGGTGGTTTTACCCACTACAGAAATTATAGAGCCTTTTTTGGCTATAGGACCAGATATTGGGGACTTTTACTGTAAGGAATAAGCTTATGTCTGGCCTATAGGTCAGAGGGATAGAAAGGGATGAGGGAGGAGTCTGATTGTTGCTTAATTCTGTGTTATAATAGCAAGGATTAGTGGTTGTTAGCGCTAAGTGAATTGTAGCTCCAACGACTGGTGTAGAGACAAGAAAGGGACGTCTTATGAAATTACTTTATACGGATATGTCTCAGGATTTAACAGAAATTCTGACGGAGCAGGCAACTAGTTATGCTCAAAAGGGAAAGAGGGTTTTTTATATTGCTCCTAATGCCCTATCGTTTGAGAAGGAGCGAAAGGTTTTAGAATACCTGCCTCAGTCAGCATCTTTTGAGATTACGGTGACTCGTTTTACTCAGATGGCTAGGTATTTTATTCTCAATACGAGCAACCCAAAGACTCAATTGGATGATACAGGTTTGGCCATGATTTTTTATAAGGTGTTGTCGCACATGGGCGACGATGAACTCAAGGTTTATGGCCGTTTACGTAAGGACAGCAACTTTATTAATCAATTGGTGGATCTTTATAAAGAGTTGCAGCAGGCCAATATGACAGTTCTGGATTTGCAGCATTTGGATCAGGTTGAAAAACAAGAGGATTTGGTAAGGATTTTCAGTGCAGCTCAGGACCTCTTGTTGGCAGGGGATTTTGACAATCAATCAAAGCTTAGTGCCTTCTTTAAGGAAATTACCTCAGGACATCTGGATGAGGCCTTGAGTAACACGGTTTTGGTCATTGATGGCTTTACCCGTTTTTCGGCTGAGGAGGAGGCTCTGGTTGCACTCTTGAACGACAAGTGCCATCAGATTGTAGTGGGAACCTATGCCAGTCAAAAAGCTTATAAGGCCAATTTTGTCTATGGCAATGTTTATCAGGCCTCGGTGGATTTTTTGAGGACTTTGGCTCAGACCTATAAGGTGACACCCGACTACGTGACGACGGACAAGGAGGGCAATCCTTCTTTTGCGCGTATTAGTCGTCTTTTGGAGAGCCGTCATGACTTTAGTACGGTAGATGAGAAGGTTACTGAGCAGGATAAGCATGCCCTGCAGGTTTGGGAAGTGGTTAACCAGAAAGAAGAAGTGGCTCAGGTTGCCAAGAGTATTCGTCAATTGCTGGCAGATGGCAAGCGTTACAAGGATATCTTGGTCTTACTTGGTGATGAGGAGAGTTACAAGCTTCAGGTGGGCCAGATTTTCCGAAAATTTGATATTCCCTATTATTTCGGTAAGGAAGAAAGCATGTCTAGCCATCCTTTGGTACAGTTTGTGGATTCGCTAGAGCGTATCAAGCGCTATAACTACCGTGCTGAGGATTTGCTTAACCTCGTAAAAACCGGTCTCTATGGTGGTTTTACTCAAGAGGATTTAGACCTTTTTGAGTATTATGTCAATTTTGCAGATATCAAGGGGCGTCACAAGTTCTTATCTGATTTTACAGCTAATAGTCGTGACAAATATGATTTAGACCAAATCAATGCTTTGCGATCACAATTGGTAGAGCCCTTGGACAAGTTGCTTAAAAGTCGCAAACAAAAGGGATCTAGTCTACTCAAGAAACTGGTGGT
This sequence comes from uncultured Streptococcus sp., assembly GCF_963545685.1. GTDB lineage: Bacteria > Bacillota > Bacilli > Lactobacillales > Streptococcaceae > Streptococcus. The sequence continues at coordinate 2,182 of NZ_CAUUKN010000002.1, forward strand.
CTTTTTAGAGGCTGTGCAACTGCCAAGTCAGATGCTTGCTTTGACTGCCAAGGCCAGTGAGGCTGAAAAAGAACAGAATGAACAGGTTTGGAAGGCCTTCACTCACCTCTTGGAGCAGGTTGAGACTATTTTTGGGGATGAAACGCTCTCAGTGGACGACTTTTTGTCTATTTTGCGTTCGGGAATGTTGGCTTGTGATTACCGTACGGTCCCAGCCACTGTTGATGTGATCAATGTGAAAAAATACGACTTAATACAGCCACATTCGGCTCCCTATGTTTTTGCCTTGGGTATGACCCAGTCACATTTTCCTAAGGTAGGACAAAATAAGAGTCTCCTATCTGACGAGGAGCGTAGTCGTATCAATGAGGCGACGGATGAACACAGGAGCTTGGATATTGTTACTCAGAGCAATAGTCAGCGAGGGCATTTCGTGGCCATGTCGCTTTTCAATTCAGCTAGTGAACAATTAGTGCTTAGTCAGCCACAAATTCTCAATGAGAGTCAAGATGATATGTCGGTTTATTTGAAGGAGCTTCTTGACCTTGGTCTTCCTTTGGTTGAAAAGGGACGCAATCGTTTCGAAGCTAAGGGTGACCAGATTGGGAACTATAAAGACCTCCTGTCGACTGTCGTTGCCCTTAACAGTAGTCATTTGGATCTTGATTTGGATAAGGAAACCCAGACTTTCTGGTCAGTTGCTGTTCGTTATCTCCGTAAGCGACTTGATAAGGACCAAGTCTTGATTCCAAAGGTGATTGACGATGTGACGACGACCAAGGTGGACGATAAGGTCATGCAGCTGGTCTTCCCAGGAGAAGAACCACTGAAATTGTCAGCTTCGGCTCTGACGACCTTCTATAACAACCAATATCTTTATTTCTTGCGCTATGTTTTGGGACTGGAGGAGTTGGAGTCTATCCATCCGGATGCTCGACACCACGGGACTTATTTACACCGTGTCTTTGAGCGTGTGATGGGTGATTCTTCGTCAGAAAACTTCGATGATAAATTGGAAAAGGCCATTGCTCAGACCAATCAGGAGCAACCTTTTGAAATTCTCTATACCGAGGACCAAGAGAGTCGCTTGTCTCGTCAGATCTTGGAAGATATCGCCCGTTCAACTGCCAGTGTTTTGCGTGACAATGCGGCGGTTAAGGTTGAGCGTGAGGAAGCCAAGTTTGACTTGCTTTTAGAAAATAGCATTAAGATTACTGGGATTATTGACCGAGTGGACCGTTTAACAGATGGTGCTCTGGGTGTCGTTGACTATAAATCAGGAAAAAATGTCTTTGACATTCAGAAATTCTACAATGGCCTCAGTCCGCAATTGGTGACCTATCTGGAGGCTCTCCGTCAAACCTATAAGGTTGATGCTGATCAACTTTTTGGGGCCATGTATCTTCACATGCAGGACCCACAGCTTAATCTAGCTCAGTTTGGTTTGGAAAAGCTAGCGGCTCAGGCTCATAAGGAATTGACCTATAAGGGACTTTTTGTGGCTTCTGAAACAGAGCATCTGGCTGGTGGAAACTATGATTTGCAAAAGACTGTCACCTATGACAAGGAGGATCTAGAAACCTTGCTAGACTATAATCTTAAGCTCTTTACGGGTGCTGCGAAGATTATCCGAAGTGGGAATTTTGCAGTCAATCCCTATACTGAGGATGGCAAGTCTGTTCAAGGAGAACAAATCAAGTCAATTACTCACTTCGAGGCCGACCGCCACATGGGACAGGCTCGAAAGCTCTTGCGTTTACCAAAGAAGGGCAAGAAGGAAGCCTATTTGGAGTTGATGGCAACATATGAGGACAATCATCAGATGCTAGTTGCTGAAAATAGTATCCCCTTTCCAGTCACTGATCAAGCTGTGAAAGCAGACAAAAAAGACCAGGAGGATAACCATGTTGACTAAAGCTTTTTTAAGTCCAGCAGAGATTATGGAACGCATTGCCCAAGAAGCAGCTTCTGACAAGGACCGAAAGTTAACACCAGAACAGATTGAGGCTATTTACAGTAATGGTACCAATATTTTGGTATCAGCCTCAGCTGGGTCAGGAAAAACCTTTGTCATGGTTGAACGTATCCTTGATATGATTGGACGTGGCGTTGGTATTGATCAACTCTTTATCTCAACCTTTACGGTAAAGGCTGCAGGTGAGTTGAAGGAGCGTTTGGAAAAGCGTCTGACAGAGCAGCTAGGACAGGTAGAGACGGATGAAGAGCGGGCCTTTCTTTCAGACCAGATTGGCAAAATTGGGACAGCTGATATTGGAACCATGGATGCCTTTACCCAGAAATTGGTCAATCAGTATGGCTATCTCCTGGGTGTGTCACCTATATTCCGTATTATGACAGACCCTGCTGAGCAGACACTTATGAAAAATGAGGTTTATGCAGACCTCTTCAACGATTACATGCAAGGAAAGGATGCCCAACTTTTCCAAAAATTAGTCCGGAATTTCGCTGGAAATGGCAAGACCAGTAAGGCTTTTCGTGATTTGGTTTACGCTATTTATAGCTTTTCTCAAGCCACTGCAGGTCCTGAAAAATGGCTGCGACAAAATCTCTTGAAAGGACAGACAGAGGCCAAGCCAGAACAGGCTAAAAATGAGCTTTTAGACGGTCTTAAAGATGGCTTGTTGGCTGATTTCCTAGCTTTCTTAAGAGACCACTTAGGTCTAGCTCAGCGTGAATTTGCCAAGGCCAAGTATCTGAATAATGTGTCAGATGCCATTAGTCTTCTTGAGGCATCCTTGGCTAATGACCAAACTGATATGGAGGATCTCCTCAAACAAGTCTTGACTCTGTCAGGAGGTACTGGTTTGACCAATATGACCCGTCCTAAAGACGAGGAACTCAAGGCCTACAAGGAAGCTTACAACAAGACCAAAAATGAGTTTGTGGCCCAGTTGCGAGAAGTCAATACTCAACTAACGGTCCTCGAGGTTTTGACCAAGCATAATAATGACATCCTACCTCTGTTGGAGGTACTTCAGTCCTTTGTACTTGATTTTTCGGATCAGTATTTACAGGCAAAGATTCAGGAAAATGCCTTTGAATTCTCGGATATTGCCCACTTTGCCATCCGTATTTTGGAGGAAAATCCAGAGGTGGCAGTTAGCTACCGTGACCGTTACCATGAAGTTATGGTGGATGAGTATCAGGACAATAGCCATACTCAAGAACGTATGTTGGAACTCCTATCTAACGGCCACAACAGATTCATGGTGGGAGATATCAAGCAGTCCATTTATCGTTTCCGTCAGGCAGACCCTCAGATTTTTAATAGTAAGTTCCAGCTCTTCCTTGAAAATTCAGATGCCGGTAAACTTATCCTTCTCAAGGAGAACTTCCGTAGTCAATCTGAAGTTCTTGATGCGACCAATGGTGTTTTCAGCCACCTCATGGACCAGGAAATCGGGGACATCCTCTATGACAAGACGCATATGTTGGTAGCGGGTAGCGAGAAGCAAAAAGAGCCCCATCCTGAAAATGAGACTGAGGTTCTGATTTATAATAGTGATGAATCTAGTACGAGTCCCGATGAAGAAAGCTCTGACCAACCTATCAGCAGCGGTGAGATTTCCTTGGTTATCAAAGAAATCATCAAACTTCATGAGCAGGGTGTAGGTTTTGAGGACATCACCCTCCTAGCGCCTACACGTAACACCTATCTTGACTTAATGGCAAGTTTCGAGGAACACGGGATTCCTTTGGTTCCTGACGAGTACAAGTCAAGCTACCTAGAGTCACTAGAAGTTATGATTATGCTGGACACCCTTCGTGCTATCAATAATCCTCTTAACGACTATGCTCTCGTTGCTCTCCTACGTTCACCTATGTTTAACTTCAACGAGGATGACCTGGCTCGTATCGCTGTCCAGGCTGACAAAGGACAATTCTATGACAAGCTCCTTGCAGCTCATACCAAATCAGGTCTTCATCCGGAAGTTGTGACGCAAGGACTTGATGCCAAGTTGACTCTCTTCACAGAGACTCTGGCAGATTGGCGTGACTACAGTAAGTGGCACTCCCTTTACGACCTCATTTGGAAGATTTACAACGATCGTTTCTATTATGATTACGTCGGAAGTCTCCCACGAGCTGAGCAACGCCAGGCTAATCTTTACGCTCTTGCCTTGCGTGCCAATGCTTATGAAAAGACAGGCTTTAAGGGACTTTCTCGCTTTATTGGTATGATTGATAAGATTATTGCTAGCGGTAACGACCTAGAGGAAGTAACAGATTTGGTTCCCAAAAATGCCGTTAGCCTCATGACCATTCACAAGTCTAAGGGGCTAGAGTTCAAGTATGTCTTTGTCCTTCAGATGAATCGCAAGTTCATTGGTCACAGTAAGGATGGACTAAGTGGTAAGTATATTATTAATCGTGAAAAAGGGCTTGGTATTAAGTACCTAGCCGACCTCAAAGATCAGATAAACACCAATTTGCCTAAGTTAAATGTTGTTCTTGAGACCTTAACCTTCCAGGAAAATCGTAGGGAAGAGCGCAGGGCAAGTATCTCAGAAGAGATGCGTCTACTCTATGTTGCAATGACACGTGCAGAGAAAAAACTCTACCTAGTTGGTAAGGGCAGTAAGGAAACCTTAACCCAGCAATATGGCACTGATGTCGAAAATAATCGCCTACCAGTAGCTCTACGTGACCAAATCGCTACTTATCAGGATTGGATCATGGCACTTGACACTGCTTTTAAGAGAAAGGACCTCAAGTTTACTGTTCGCTTTGTTGAGGCTGAGGATTTGACACCAGAGGCTATTGGTCAGGTTGAGGTCAAGGCGGCAGTAGATGCCGATGATTTATCTAACAACCGTCAGACGGAAGAGATTAAGCGTGCCCTGACTGTCTTGGAAAGTGTTGAAAAACTCAACCACCTCTATGCACCAGCGATTGACCTACCATCTGTGCGTACCCCAAGTCAGCTCAAGGCCTTCTACGAACCAGTTATGGATACAGAGGGCGTGGATATTATGGACAAGAAAGAGGAAGTGCAACCTCTTGAGACGGCTACCACTTTTGAGCTACCAGACTTTGGGCAAAAAATTAAGGTCACTGGAGCTGAAGTTGGTTCAGCCACCCATGAACTCATGCAACGCTTGATTCTTTCTGATACAGTGACTCTCCAAGATTTGACTCAGGCACTGAGTCGGGTATCGGCAGATGATCAAGTCAAGGCGCGTGTGCAGTTAGAAAAACTTTTAGGATTCTTTGATACAGAGCTTGGGAAGCTCATTCTAGCTAATAGAGATAAACTACGTCGTGAAGCACCTTTTGCCATGTTGGCAGAAGACCCAGCTAGTAAGGAGGACTTCGTCGTCCGTGGTATCATCGATGGCTATCTTCTTCTTGAAGACCGTATTGTCCTCTTTGATTACAAGACGGACCGCTTCACTCACTCAAGTGAGATTAAAGAACGCTACACAGGCCAAATGAGCCTCTATGCGAAAGCGCTTAGCCAAGCCTATCAAATGGAAAAGGTCGATAAATATCTTATCCTCTTAGGTGGAAAAGATTTGGAAGTTGTAGAAGTATAGGTTATCACATAACCATTCTTTCAAAGTGAGAGAGTGGTTTTTGTGTCCCGATCCCACCAAAAAAGACCGATGTATGCACACCGGTCTTTTCTGATAGATTTCCATCAGTATTGTAAGTTCGTTAAAATATTAGAGGATGGAAATAGTTATGAAAAAAAGTATCTTGTAGGTTGCTTAGGCCTACAAGGGCTATTATAACAAACCAACCTTAGTCTAAACAAGGTTAGAAAAATTAAAACTACAACCACACAGATTATAAAGTTATAATTATCCAAACCTGCAATAATCGGCAGAATAATTCTCTGCAAAATTACTTTTTACCCCAATTTCCCAACAGATAAAATACCGCCAGGAGTTAATCACTGACGGTATTTCCTTATGTCAATAGTAATCTCAGCCAATAAATGGCAAGACCCAATTAACCCAAGCCCAAGAAATAGGCATAACCAGAATCATGGCTGGAATCATATCTGCTGTTGGGAATTGACGAAGTTTCATAATACGAAAACCCGTTGCAATCATGAGGAATCCCCCACAAGCCTTAAAGTCTCCAATCATGTCTTTTGTCGTTAGAGGAAGAATGAACCCAGCGCTCAAGAAGAGAAGGAAAAAAATGATAAATTGTGGAATGGCAATCATGGAAACGATGTAGCCCAGACTACAAGAAAAAATCATGGCTGTAAAGAAATCTAGGATAGACTTGGAAATTAAGATAGAAGCATCACCAGTCATTCCAGACTCAAGACTCCCGTAAATTCCTGTCCCACTCGCACAAAAGAGGACGATAACTGTCAGCAGTTGAGCATAGAACTCATCGTGAGCCAGTCCGGTTTTCTTGCTAGGCGTAATCCTGGACAAGCCTTTTTCCATGAGCCCAGCTCCCTTGTTGATAAGGTTTTCAAACTTCAACAAGAGGCCGATGATAGTACCGATAACCACCGTGAAGATAACCGCAGGCATATTAACCATATTCATAATAGCACTAATCCCCATCACCATAGAGGCTAGGCCAAATATGAGATTAAGGTTCTCCTTGAAGTCTTCTCTAAGATAGTCGCCGAAGAGACCTCCAGCGATTCCTCCTAGGATAATGGATAGCGAGTTGATGATAATTCCAGTTGGCACCAGTAATTTTCCTCCTATTTGTTCTAAATACTATAAGTTTAGCATTATCAAAAGCTGAATGCAAAATTGTCTCGTGTTATCAAACGTTTTCTTGAAATTGTATCTTTGAAGTGATACAATAAATGAGAAGGTAACAAATAGCCTTATCTAAATCTATTGCCTGTGTTCTTAGAGTATTGTTCATAAAAAATAAGGGAACAACTCTAATTTATATTCTAATATAAAGCGTAAAATGAGACTATCGTTAAATAGGTTCTCAAGAAAGGATAAAAGATGATTCGTTTTGAACATGTAACGAAACGTTATGAAAATAAGGATGCTCTCTCAGATCTTAATCTCGAGATTCGAGATGGTGAAATCTTTGGTTTGATTGGTCACAACGGAGCTGGTAAAACCACGACTATTTCTATTTTGACGTCTATTATTGAAGCCAGTTACGGAGAAGTTTACGTCGATGATATGGCCCTCAGCCAGCATCGTGATACTATTAAGAAGAAAATAGCATATGTGCCAGATTCACCGGACTTATTTCTAAATTTGACTGCCAATGACTACTGGTACTTTTTGACGCGTATTTATGATTTGGAAGCTAGTCAGGTTGAGGAACGTTTGACAGATCTCATGGCCACCTTTGACTTGACTGAAAATCGCTATAACCTCATTTCATCCTTCTCTCACGGTATGCGTCAAAAGGTTGTTGTTATCGGTGCTCTTCTGGTTAATCCACAGATTTGGGTTTTGGATGAACCCTTGACTGGTCTGGACCCACAGGCGTCTTATGATTTGAAAGAAGCCATGCGTAACCATGCTAAGGAGGGCAATAGTGTGCTCTTCTCAACCCACGTTCTAAGTGTAGCTGAGCAGCTCTGTGATCGCATCGGTATTCTGAAGAAAGGAAAACTCATCTTCCAAGGGTCTATAGCTGAACTTAAGCATCAGTACCCTGACAAGGATTTGGAAACCATTTATCTAGAAATGGCTGGACGTAAGGTCGAGGAGGTGTAGTCATGAACTGGAACCATGTTTGGGAGCTTTTTAAAATTAATCTCCTCTATGCGAATCCCCAGGCAGTTACAAGCCTGCAGAAACGTCAGGACAAAAAGAAAAAAGCCAATTTCTCCATCGTTAATGCCATGCTTAGGCAGCAACTCTTGATTTTAATTATTTTTACGCTTATCTATAGCTATCTTTTTATAGGTGTTGATTATAAGGCTAACCCTGGTGTCCTATCCCTATATCTCTTGACATTTTCAGTGATGGGACTTCTCCAGGCATTTACAGCTCTCTATAGTACCTTTTATGATAGTAAGGATAGCAAGGTCTATCTACCTCTACCCTTGAAACCATCAGAAGTCTTCCTCGCCAAAACCTTGTCAGGCTTTATGGTTGGTATGACCTTCATGGTACCTATCTTTAGTCTTATGATTCTAGCTTACTGGCAATTTATTGGGCTACTTGCGATACCTGTAGGGATTGTGGTCTTTCTCATATCCCTCTTTGTAAATCTCGTTTTCTCGGTGATTCTGTCTAATAGTATTGGAACGTTGATTGTTCGCAGCTCTCGTCAAAAGCTCTATTCAGCTATTTTGATGACCCTGTCGACCATATTGATTATGCTGCCTATTATGTTGGTTAGTTTTCTTAATGGTTACATTAAGGGGGCTGGACATGTCGATTTTCCCTTGTTGCCTTATCTAAGAGGTTACTATGATGTTGTAGCTGCCCCTCTATCTCCGGAGGCTCTACTAAATTTCTATCTTCCTCTTGTTTTAGTAGTCATCTTAGCCTTTTGGTTTTATAAGGTTAGAATGCCTCGTTATTTTCACGAAGCCATTTATAACCAAAAGGCTAGAAAGACTCAGGCCAAAGCTGTTACTCGAAGTCAAAGACAGGTCTTGATTCGCCATCATTTATCTACTTTGGGAAATCCAACCCTCATTATCAATACCTATGTGGTACCAGTGTTATATATGATTATGCTAGGTGGAGGTGCGATCTTTTTGAAAGATCTAGGCCCAGACTATTTCGGACTCATGCTTTTAATCGGGATGGCTTTTGGTTTCTTTTCAGCCCAACCAACAAGTTTTCTTGGTGTGGCAACTTCCTTAGAGGGAACAAACTTTGATTTTATTCGTAGCTTGCCAATCAATACTGGTGACTATCTTCGTCAAAAGTTTTGGCTTTTCTATGGCTTGCAAGTCAGTGTTTCCCTTTTATTAGGAGGACTTGGTTTAATATTCCTTGCACATCTCCATCCGCTTTTAGTGCTGAGTTTCATCATTGGTTTCCTTGTAACAACCTATCTTGTAGGTGGCTATTTCTTTGAACGTGACCTTAAATTGTTGGAAGTAAATTGGCAAGAAGTTACCCAGCTCTTCAATCGAGGTGGCGGCCAGTGGCTTTATATGGGTATCTTTTTCCTTACCGTTTTTATTGCAGCCTTGCTGGGTGCTGTTGTCTTCTTTGCAAGTAAGTTCTGGATTGCCCTAGTAGTTAATATTATAGCAGCTGTGATTCTAGCTTTAATTGCTCTAATCATTTATCTATTTGTTGATCGTAGACGTTGGAAACGCATTAGAGCTATGTTTTTTGCCTAGGATAAATTGTTTAAAGAGTCTCTCCTATTGGAGGTATTCTTTTTTGATGATAATGCTGGATATGTAAAGTTATGCATTATATATGTTAAATACAAGAAATTAGTGTATAATCATAAACATGAAACGAAATTTTGACTCAGTAAAACGCCTAGTTATCAAAATCGGGACCAGCTCCCTGGTTTTGCCATCAGGGAAAATTAATCTTGAAAAAATCGACCAGCTAGCTTTTGTTATTTCTAGCTTACATAATAAAGGGATTGAGGTTGTCCTCGTATCCTCTGGAGCTATGGGATTTGGTCTTAATGTTCTAGATCTTGAAAAGCGACCAGCAGAGGTTGGTAAGCAACAGGCTGTCTCGAGTGTAGGACAGGTGGCCATGATGAGCCTTTATTCTCAGGTCTTTTCACATTACCAAACCAAGGTCTCTCAGCTTCTTTTGACCCGTGATGTGGTCGAGTATCCCGAGAGTTTGGCCAATGCCATCAATGCCTTCGAAAGCCTCTTTGAACTTGGCGTTGTTCCAGTAGTTAATGAAAATGACGCTGTCAGCGTAGATGAAATGGATCATGCAACTAAGTTTGGGGACAATGACCGCTTGTCAGCTATTGTAGCCAAGATTGTTGGTGCGGACTTACTTATCATGTTGTCAGATATTGATGGGCTCTTTGATAAGAACCCAAATGTCTATGAGGATGCAACCCTTCGTAGCTATGTACCAGAGATTACCGAGGAAATTCTAGCCTCAGCTGGTGGTGCTGGTAGTAAATTTGGTACGGGTGGTATGATGAGTAAGATTAAGTCAGCCCAGATGGTTTTTGAAAATCAAAGCCAAATGGTTTTAATGAATGGTGAAAATCCACGTGACATTCTTCGTGTCCTAGAAGGAGCCAAAATCGGTACACTCTTTAAACAGGAGGACTAATATGACATATATTGATACATTGGGCCAGCAGGCCAAAGTGGCGGGTCGTCAAATTGCTAAATTATCAACAGCAGCTAAAAACGACCTTTTAAATCAGGTAGCTAAAGCTCTAGTAGCTGAGAGTGACTATATTATCACTGAAAATGCTAAGGATATGGCCAATGCCAAGGAAAATGGCATTTCAGAGATTATGCAAGACCGTTTGCTCTTAACGGAAGACCGTATCGCAGGAATTGCTGAAGGTGTTCGTCAGGTCGCAGATCTCCAAGATCCCATCGGCCAAGTGGTTCGTGGCTATACAAATCTAGATGGACTTAAAATCGTTCAAAAGCGTGTTCCCATGGGCGTTATCGCTATGATTTTTGAAAGCCGTCCAAATGTCTCAATTGATGCTTTCAGCCTAGCCTTCAAGACCAATAATTCCATTATTCTTCGTGGAGGACGTGATGCTATCAATTCTAATAAGGCTTTGGTTACGGTGGCTCGTAAGGCTTTGGAAAATGCGGGAATTACAGCAGATGCCGTTCAGTTGGTTGAAGATACCTCTCATGAGGTAGCCGAGGAACTCATGGCGGCGACCAAGTATGTTGACTTGCTCATCCCTCGTGGTGGAGCCCGTCTCATCCAAACTGTTAAAGAAAAAGCCAAGGTTCCAGTCATCGAAACGGGTGTTGGTAACTGTCATATTTATGTGGATAAATATGCTAACTTAGATATGGCGACACAGATTGTCATCAATGCCAAGACTCAACGACCAAGTGTGTGTAATGCGGCAGAATCTCTCGTCGTTCATGCTGATATTGCAGAAGAATTCTTGCCTAAGTTGGAAAAAGCTATTTCAAAAATTCAGTCTGTCGAGTTCCGTGCAGATGAAAGAGCTTTGAAACTTATGGAAAAAGCCGTACCCGCTTCACCCGAAGATTTTGCGACAGAGTTTCTTGACTATATCATGTCTGTTAAAGTAGTAGACAGCCTTGATGAGGCTATTAAATGGATTAATACATACACGACATCGCATTCAGAGGCTATAGTAACTCAGGATATCAGTCGTGCTGAGCAATTCCAAGACGACGTAGACGCTGCAGCTGTCTATGTTAATGCCTCAACCCGCTTCACAGACGGCTTCGTCTTTGGACTGGGTGCTGAAATCGGAATCTCAACCCAAAAAATGCACGCCCGTGGTCCAATGGGACTTGAGGCCCTAACCTCAACCAAGTTCTATATTAATGGCCAAGGTCAAATTAGAGAATAAACCATAAAGCTCCATGAGGGGCTTTTTTGGTTAGTTTGCTAGAGTATGAAGCTTCTGATATACTGGGGGTATCAAAATGAGGAGTTTTAGTGATGTTTAAAGCTTATAAAAAGTATTGGATGGGCTATGTCGATTTCACAGGACGTTCAAGCCGCTCAGATTATTGGTTGGCAGTTTTAGCAAATACTATAGTAAGTATCATTTTATTTAGCATAGTTATAGTTGTAATTGTTTTTGATAGTCCAGGTAGTCATTATCATCTTATTCTCAACTTACTGTATGGGCTTGTAATGCTATATTGGTTTGCTAACTATATTCCATCTATTGCCCTTCAGGTGCGTCGCTTACGTGATGCCGGTTTTCACTGGGCATTGATTTTCTTACGCTTTGCGGCTGTTATAGGTGATATCGTACTATTGGTTATGTCTTGTCAACCCACAAAAGTAGAATTTCCTTTCAACCAGTTCAATAATTCACAACAATAATAATGACTTAACAGCCTCGCTAGACTGTTTTTTAGTTGATTTGTCAATCTTCCCTTCTCTTGGGATACTGGGAGTATCATAAAAAGGGGGATTTTATTATGATTGAAGCCTACAAAAAATTTTGGAAGGGCTATGTAGATTTTAAGGGACGTTCAACCCGCACAGACTATTGGTTTCTTGTCCTTGCGCAATGGTTGGCTTACTTATTCTTTGGTTTCTTACTCGTGTTAATCATGATTTTAGGGGGAGATTCATCTGCTTATACTTCTGACTTATCGAGTTGGCAAATGATTTCCATATTTGTTGTCTTATTTGCTTTGGGAGCATATATGTTGGCCTCTATACTACCTACTATTGCAATAATCGTACGTCGCTTACGTGATGTCGGCTATCATTGGGCTTTGATATTTTTATCGTTGATTCCATATCTTGGAGCTTTTGTTATTTTTATTCTGACCTTACGAAAAACCAAGGTAGAAGTATCATCCCAGAACTTTGATACACCCCGACACTAAATGATAGTTACCCCAATTTTTAAGAACATCTCGAGGCGATTTGCCAGAAGACAGCTCTTTTGGTATAGTAGTAGTATCAAAAAATGAGGAGATTTTATTATGATCGAAGCTTATAAGAAGTTTTGGAAGGGCTATGTAGATTTTGAAGGCCGTTCAACACGTTCAGATTACTGGTTTGCATATTTGGCAAATATGTTGACTGTCTTTGCTTTTTATGTGTTGCTAGCAGTATTTGGAGGAATTGCAAGTGCAACAGAATCAAGCTTTTTAACTGTTATTTCAATCATCTTCCTACTTATCTTTTTTGCCTATGGTATTGCTGCGGTTTTACCTGGTATTGCTGTAACTGTTCGTCGTTTGCGTGATGCTGGCTACAATTGGCCGTATATTTTTGTTACATTTATCCCATTTGTAGGTAGTATTATCTTAATTGTGTTGTTGTGTAAACCAACTAAAGTTGAGTATCCATTTAACAACTTCAATAATCCACAGCAATAATAATGACTTAACAGCCTCGTTAGGCTGTTTTTTAGTTGATTTGTCAAGCGCCCCTTGGGGGTATCCTAAATAAAGGGGGATTTTATTATGATTGAAGCCTACAAAAAATTTTGGAAGGGCTATGTTGATTTTAAGGGACGATCAACACCCTCAGATTTATGGTCTGCATATTTGGCACATGTATTGATTGTTTTTGCTGGGTATTGGCTCGATGCAGTGTTTGAAAGTATGGTAGCTGAAATATCAAGCGATTTATTTACTATTTCAGTTATTTTATATCTTATCCTATTTATTTTTTGTATTGCTGCGGTTTTACCTTGTATTGCTGTAGCTGTTCGTCGTTTGCGTGATGCTGGCTATCATTGGGCATATATTTTTATTCCTTTAATCCCATTTGTCGGTATTTTTATCCTTGTTTTTCTACTATGCCAACCAACAGAAGTAGAAGTGCCAGTTAAAAACGTCGATAACCCACGGCAATAATGACAACCAACCAACTCTTTGAGTTGGTTTTTCTGATGTCAAAAAACTTTTATGTCAATGTTGCACATTTTAATATTTCTGATATAATCTTACCTGAGACTAATCGATACTAAAAATATATTTAAGAAATGTGAATATTCTATGAAACTACTTCGTCATTTAAAAGAAAAACGTTACCTTATTTTGGCATTTACCCTACCAGCTATCCTTTTGGCTTTGGCAATCGTCTTTTTGCAGCCCGCACACAATCATGCTAAGGTCCAAGTCAAGGTAGCTGCAAAGCAGTCCTCATCCAAGTCATCTAGCTCTAGTTCATCGTCATCTGCAACAAGCTCAAGTGAGTCATCAAGCGAATCTTCGTCAGCAAGCTCAACGGTAGGAGTGGCTAGTCAGACAGAGGCGAGCTCTACCCCTGCGGTTGCGTCAACGCCAACCCCATCTTCAGCACAAGAGACTTATCAAGCTCCTCAGTATAACTATGTGCCACCAACAACTTATACCGAGTCAAACAGTGATGCCTCAAGCTATACAACCCCTGCCTACAGCGCAGATGTTAGCTCTACTGTAGCCGAATAGATAGAAATCAGATTATCATGAAAAAGAAATTATTATTATTAGCAACGGGCTTATCTAGCCTAGCCCTTTTGGCAGCTTGTTCAAATCAGTCTAATCATTTATCACAAACTAATTCTTCCTCATCAGTAGAGCAGTCCCAATCAGACAATGGCTCAAGTTCAAGTTCAAGTGAAGAGAAGAAAGTAGATACCTCTGCTTATGATGACATCATCAGCAAGTATCAAACAGCTGTGGCCAACAATCAAACAGATGCCTCGCTCAATTCTCTAGTTGTGACCTATGCTAATTCTCAAACGAGTCCGGTCTCAACGGTCTATACTTATCGTGATTTGGATGGTAATGGGGTTGACGAGTTGATTCTTGCTTTTAAACCAGGTAATCTCTTTAAAGACTATATGATTACGGATATCTACACTATTTCTAAGGATAGTGGTCAGGTGATTCGTCTGACAGAAGGTCCGCAATTGGGAATGTTGGGTGAGCGCATGACTTTGACTTACCTCAAGGATAAGACCTTTAGCTACTATGGAAGTGCCGGTGCCACGGCAGGCGGTGGTTCAGGTTATCACTTTAATGATGACGGCCAATCTCTTATCAAAGACGACAGCGATTCAGGTGTTGAAAAAGCAGATCTTTCTAGTTGGGATTGGAAGGACTTGAGTAGTGCTTCAAGTAATAGGAGTTCTAGCACAGTGTCACAAGCTCAAACCAGTTCGACAGCTCTTAACGCTGATGAACTGAAAAATGGGAACTACAAGTCAGCTGTAGGCACATGGAAGTCCTCAGATGGAAAGACCATCAAAATTACTTCGGATGGACAATTGGAACTCTGGGGGAATACTTACCCAATTGATTCAGTGAGTGCAAGTCAATCTAACTCGGGTGGGTTCAACCTAACTTATGTTGATTCCAATCCAACAGGTAATACCCCAATTCAGTTCTATCCTAAAGGGGTCGCTGATTTCACAAATGCTGGAGACAGTAGCAAGGACCGTATCTTAGCGACGAATGGGATGCCTTCAGAGGAAAATTATTATTACAGAGTAGACTAATTTTTTGAAACCAATATATCAATCATAAAGCCGGGCCTAGGGTCTGGCTTTTTTGACATCCTAACAACTTTCAAGGCGAGACAATTTCTCTATTCTTGTGCTATAATAAAAGTTATGACTAATGAATTTCACCATGTAACCGTTCTTTTACACGAAACTGTTGATATGCTTGATATCAAGCCCGATGGCATTTATGTAGATGCGACTTTGGGTGGCGCAGGACATTCGTCTTATCTTTTGTCACAATTATCTGAAAAGGGACATTTGTATTGCTTTGATCAAGACCAAAAGGCTATTGATAATGCTCAAGTGCGTCTCAAGGACTATATTGATAAGGGTATGGTGACCTTCATTAAGGATAATTTCCGTAATCTCAAGTCCAACCTTGAGGCTTTGGGGGTGTCTGAAATCGATGGCATTCTCTATGACTTGGGGGTGTCTAGCCCGCAGTTGGATGAGCGTGAGCGTGGTTTCTCCTACAAACAGGATGCCAAGCTAGATATGCGCATGAATGAGGAGGCTAGTCTGACCGCATATGATGTGGTCAACACCTATCCTTACAGCGATTTGGTACGTATTTTCTTCAAGTATGGTGAAGACAAGTTCTCTAAACAAATTGCACGTAAGATTGAGCAAGCGCGTCAGGTAAAACCTATCGAGACGACGACGGAACTGGCAGAAATCATTAAATCAGCTAAGCCTGCTAAGGAATTAAAGAAGAAGGGGCACCCAGCCAAACAAATCTTCCAAGCTATTCGAATCGAAGTGAACGATGAACTTGGTGCTGCGGATGAGTCTATTCAGGAGGCCTTGGATCTCCTAGCTGTGGATGGTCGCATTTCGGTGATTACCTTCCATTCTTTGGAGGACCGGTTGACTAAGCAGCTCTTTAAGGAAGCTAGTACGGTAGATGTACCTAAAGGCTTACCTTTTATTCCCGAAGACTTACAACCTAAGGTAGCTCTGGTTAATCGCAAGCCTATCCTACCTTGTCAGGAAGAATTAGAAGCTAATAACCGCTCGCACTCTGCTAAGTTGCGTGTGGCTAAAAAAATCAGGAAGTAACTATGGAAAATCAGGAACGTCAGATTGTTAATAAGGCCATTAAAAACCATATTCGTTTTATGACACGTATGGAAAAGGCCTTCTATTCGGCAATTATTTTGACAGCTATTGTGTTGAGTATCTCGGTCGTCTTTTTACAAGGACGTAATCAGGCCATCAAGCATCAAATCACAGACCTTAATCGCAAGATTAGTGACGAAAAGACAGAGCTTAACAATGCTAAGCAGGCAGTAAATGAGTTGACTAACTCTGATCGTATCAAAGAGATTGCCAATAAGGCAGGCCTGTCTATTAATAACGATAGTATTAGGAGTGTGGAATAGCCAATGAACAGACTTAAAAAACTTAAACATTTATTTCTAAACTATGCCGTTAGGGATAGGAGAAAGCCAGCCCAAAACCGACAGCATGTTGGTCAGAACCTGATGGTTCTCAGCATTTTTCTCTTTTTCGTGTTTATTGTCAACTTTGTGGTAATTATTGGGGCTGACAGTAAGTTTGGTGTTGATTTGTCAACTCAGGCTGCTAAGTCTTATAACACGAAAACCACAGTGCCTGCCAAGCGTGGGACGATTTATGACCGAAATGGAAATGTTTTGGCTGAGGATTCAACCAGTTATTCCATTTATGCTATTGTATCGACCAGCTATGTGTCAGCAACGCAGGAGAAACTCTACGTTCAAGAAAGCCAGTTTGATAAGGTTGCCGATATTTTAAAGGACAAGCTAGGGATTGAAAAGAGTGATGCTTTAGCTCAATTGCGTACCAAGGGCGCCTATCAAGTATCCTTTGGACTAAAAGGTAAGGGAATCACCTACTCTGTCAAAGAGGATCTAGAAAAGACTTTTAAGGATGCGGGTATTAAGGGGATGGCATTTGAGGCAACAACCTCACGTATGTACCCTAATGGCACCTTTGCATCGGAGTTTCTTGGTCGTGCTGAAGCTATTGAAAATAAAAAAGATGGCTCTTATTCTTTGGTTGGTCAAACAGGTTTGGAGCGTTCGCTTAATAGCTTATTGACTGGGACAGATGGGGAAGCTATCTATGAGAAGGATAAAGACGGTAATACGCTTCTGGGTACGGAAACAATTACCAAAGAAGCTATTGATGGTAAAAATATCTATACGACCTTGTCGGCACCCCTTCAGACCTTCCTAGAAACGCAGATGGATACGTTTATGGAGCAGACCAAAGGAGTAAATGCTTCAGCAACAGTTGTTAATGCGAAAACAGGTGAAATCCTTGCAACAACACAACGTCCAACCTATAACTCGGATACGCTAGAAGGACAGACTGAAAAAGGTTACGACTGGGTCAACCGACTCTATGAAGCTCAGTATGAGCCAGGGTCAACTATGAAAGTGATGCTCTTGTCAGCAGCTATCGATAATGGAAGTTTCAACCCGAATGCGACCTTCAGTAATGCTAATGGTATTAAGGTTGACGACGTTGAAATCAATGACTGGTCAATCAATGAAGGTATATCAACAGGTCGTACCATGTCATTTGCCCAAGGGTTCTCTTATTCAAGTAACGTTGGTATGACCATGCTGGAACAAGAGATGGGAGACAAAGTTTGGTCTAACTACTTATCTCTTTTCAAATTTGGTCTTCCAACCCGTTTTGGGATGGTTGGTGAGTCTTCAGGTATTGTCTCTCAAAACTCAGTTAATATTGCCCAATCATCCTTTGGGCAAGGGATTTCAGTAACTCAAGTTCAAATGCTCCGAGCCTTTACCGCAATCTCTAACAATGGTATTATGTTAGAGCCTCAATTTATTAAACAAGTTGCCGATACTAATCAAGGTACTGTTCGTACATCCAAGAAAGAAGTTATTGGTAAGCCTGTTTCTAAGCAGGCTGCTTCTGAAACCCTTAATTACATGATTTCCGTTGGTACGGATCCTGAGTTTGGTACTCTTTACAACAAAACTGAAGGGGCGCCTATTATTCAGGTTGGTAATTATGATGTTTCAGTTAAGTCAGGAACTGCCCAAGTGCCAGATGAAAAGACTGGGACCTATAAGGTTGGGACTAATGAGACTCTCAACTCAGTTGTAGCCATGGTACCTAAAGATAATCCAGAATACATCATGTATGTGACTGTACTGGAGCCTAAGACTTGGGATAATAATTTTTATGCAACTGTGGTTAACCCGGTTTTGGAAGAAGCCATGTCAATGGGTGCTACCTTGGATACTTCTGTTTCTGAGGGGAGCGAAAAGACTGAAGAGACTGGCTACCAAACTGGCGATATCATTGGTAAGACACCAGGAGAGATAGCTAACACTCTTCGTCAAAACCTGATTCATCCGATTGTTCTGGGTGTTGGTGATAAGATTGAGAAGGTTTCTGTAGATGCAAAAGCCAATATCAAGGCTAATGAACAGATTCTTATCATGACCAATGATTTCACAGAACTTCCAGACATGTATGGTTGGACCAAGAAGAACGTTGAAACCTTTGCCAAATGGAAGGGCATTAAAATTACTTACAAGGGTGGCAAGTCAGGGACTGTTACCAAACAAAGTGTTGCGGCAGGAAACGCCCTGTCTAAAACCAAAAAGATTACCATTACTTTAGGAGACTAAGATGACTATGAGTCTGATAGCAGGCGTAGCCGCTTTTGTGTTGACGGTGCTCGCCATGCCTCATTTTATTACTTACTACAAAATCAAAAAAATCGGTGGCCAACAGATGCATGAAGATGTGAAGCAGCATCTGGCTAAGGTTGGTACACCAACAATGGGAGGAACAGTCTTCCTAGTGGTTGCCATCTTGGTTAGTTTGATTTTCAACTTCCACGTCTTTACTGGGGGGCCCCAAGCTTATGGGGCTACAGCAGGGATTCTCTTTGTCATTTTGATTTATGGTATCATCGGCTTCCTTGATGATTTCCTTAAGATTTTCTATCAAATCAATGAGGGTCTTAAACCTTGGCAAAAGATGGCTTTACAGATTATTGCAGGTTTGCTTTTCTACTTCATCCATGTACTGCCTAGTGGGACAGATAGCCTAGCTATTGGAGGATTGACAATTCACCTTGGTGTCTTCTATGTTCTCTTTGTCCTTTTCTGGATTGTTGGTTTCTCAAATGCTGTGAACTTGACAGATGGTATTGATGGTTTAGCTTCCATCTCTGTGGTTATCAGCTTGATTGCCTACGGAATCATCGCTTTTGTCAAGAGTGAGTTCGCCATCTTGACTATCATTATCACTATGATTGGTGCCCTTCTTGGCTTCTTCGTCTTTAACCACAAGCCAGCCAAGGTCTTTATGGGGGATGTTGGTTCCTTGTCACTTGGTGCCATGCTTGCAGTTATCTCCATTGCCCTACGTGTGGAGTGGACACTACTCTTGATTGGTATAGTTTATGTTTTTGAGACTGCTTCTGTTATGCTACAGGTCAGCTACTTCAAATATACTAAGCGTAAGTATGGTGAGGGTCGTCGTATTTTCCGTATGACACCATTCCACCATCACCTCGAGTTAGGTGGTATCTCGGGTAAGGGTGACAAATGGTCAGAATGGAAGGTTGATGCTTTCCTTTGGACTGTTGGAGTTCTTGCAAGTGCCATTACCCTTTGGATGATTCTTGAAAATGTTATGAAATAAATGAAAAAGAGCAGAAATGCTCTTTTTCTGTTATAATGGTAAGGATAGACTAGATAGAAAAGAAGTAAGTAAAAATGTCATTTAAAGATTTTAATTTTAAAGCCTATATTCAAGAGGCTCTTGACGAGATTAAATTTAAGGAGCCAACACCTGTTCAACAAAAATTGATTCCAGTAGTCCGTTCTGGCCGTGATTTAGTGGGTGAATCAAAGACTGGTTCGGGGAAGACACATACCTTCCTCTTGCCAATTTTTGAGAAACTTAACCCAGAGAGTGGTGATGTTCAAGTTGTTATCACAGCCCCATCGCGTGAATTGGCAACTCAAATATACCAGGCGACAAAACAGATTGCCAAACACTCTGCGACAGACATTCGTGTTGTTAATTACGTAGGTGGTACAGATAAACAACGCCAGATTGAGAAACTTAAGGTAGCCCAACCGCATATCGTTATCGGGACACCGGGGCGTATTTATGACCTGGTTAAGTCTGGTGACTTGGCTATCCACAAAGCACATACTTTTGTCGTTGACGAGGCCGACATGACCATGGATATGGGATTTTTGGATACTGTGGATAAGATTGCGGCAAGTCTTCCTAAGGAAGTTCAAATTTTGGTCTTCTCAGCAACCATTCCTCAAAAATTACAACCATTCTTGAAGAAATACTTGACTAATCCTGTCATGGAACAAATCAAGACTTCAACGGTGATTGCAGATACCATTGATAACTGGTTGGTATCTACCAAGGGGCGTAACAAGAATGACCAAATTCTTGAGAT
The DNA here is from genome assembly GCF_963545685.1 of uncultured Streptococcus sp. Taxonomy (GTDB): domain Bacteria; phylum Bacillota; class Bacilli; order Lactobacillales; family Streptococcaceae; genus Streptococcus. The sequence continues at coordinate 22,709 of NZ_CAUUKN010000002.1, forward strand.
GCTTAAGGGGATGCAGCCATACTTGGCAATGATTTTCGTCAATACCAAGGAACGTGCGGATGATTTACATAGTTATTTGGTATCAAACGGTCTTAAAGTAGCGAAAATTCACGGTGGTATTCCACCACGTGAACGTAAGCGTATCATGAATCAAGTCAAGAAGCTTGAGTTTGAGTATATTGTAGCGACTGACCTCGCAGCGCGTGGAATTGACATTGAAGGGGTTAGCCATGTTATCAATGACGCTATTCCTCAAGATTTGTCATTCTTTGTTCACCGTGTAGGACGTACTGGACGTAACGGCTTGTCAGGGACAGCCATCACCCTTTATCAACCAAGTGACGACTCAGATATTCGTGAGCTGGAAAAAATGGGTATCACCTTTGAACCTAAGGTCTTTAAAGATGGTGAGTTCCAAGATACCTATGACCGAGACCGTCGTGCCAACCGAGAAAAAGCCTATCAAAAACTTGATACGGAAATGATTGGTTTGGTTAAGAAGAAAAAGAAAAAAATCAAGCCTGGCTACAAGAAGAAAATTCAGTGGAAGGTTGACGAAAAACGCAAACGTGAGCGTCGTGCAGCTAATCGTGCTAAGGGACGTGCTGAGCGTAAAGCTAAGAAGCAAAGTTTCTAAGCTCAGGCTTTTAGGTAAAAGCAAATTTAGATTAAAAAATTCAAGAGGTTGAAACCAATGTGTTTCAGCCTCTTTTGGTTACTATTAAACTTTTTGGAAAGTCAAAAGACCTTATTTAGTTTGAAGATGAATTCTTCTTTTGAGCCTAAGGTCTCAACGCCTAAGACTAGAAAGTTTTAGGTGTTTTACCACAACAGAAAGTCTCGGTATTTAGCAGATGTCCTCTAAAAGTAAAAGAATCTGTAATTCCTAAGTTATAAGCTGAATCAACTCTCAAAATCAAGTGGTGACATTAATGTCACTACTTTTTTGTTGGCTTCCCACCTATAATAAAATCATTGCTTTTGAGAAAAGGCTAAAATAAAATATTTTAAAGGAGGTTGTTTTCATGACAACACAAACAATTGACAAGATGGACATTCTTGCTTTCGAAGATCTTGCTACTATTAAGGGTGGAGCATGTAGTTTTTGGGGAGCTACAGCTGCCGTTGGTGTCGGGGCTGTTGGAGGAGCCATTAAAGGTGGGATTCAAACAGGTACTTGGCAGGGTGCAGCCTTAAAGGGTATTGGTTATGGTATTAAAGGTGGGATTACTTATGGCCTTACTTATGGCCTTACTTGTGGTTATTAGGCGATTACTGAGTCAATTTTTTGGCCAAATAGTACTTGCGCTCCTAATTTATGGGCTTATCTTCCTTGCTTGGCAACACTTTGGAGGAGAAGTTTTCTCAATTGTGTGCATCTATGTCAGTATATCCCTGGCAGATGATGTCTATCATCTCGCAGAAGAATATGTTAAAAAGAAAGTTAACTAGAAATACGTTCCTGTTTGAAAAATAGTATGTGAAAACTTGGCAAAATGAATGTCAAGTTTTTTTGTGCTAAAATAGAAGTCATGAAAGACAAGATTCGAATTCTCCATATCAATGATTTGCATTCTCATTTTGAACAGTACCCACAACTCAAGCGGGCTGTGGATGATTTGAGTCAGACGGATAGAGAGTTGATCAAGGTAGATCTTGGGGATAATGTGGATAGGTCTCATCCCTTGTCTGATGCGACAGCTGGGCGTTTTAATGTAGCCCTGATGAATGAGTTGGGGATAGACTATGCGACTATTGGAAATAATGAGGGGATTGGTCTAGCTAAGAAGGAGCTAGACTGTCTTTATGAGCAGGCTCAGTTTCAACCAATCATAGGAAATCTCAAGGATGAGGGGAGACAGCCTGAATGGGCCAAGCCCTATCTTATCCACAAAACTAAAGCAGGTACAAAAATGGCTTTCTTGGCCTATACCTTTCCCTATTATATTACCTATGCTCCCAACGGTTGGCAGGTGTTAGAGCCTATGGCTAGGTTGGAAGAGGATTTGGCTCGCCCTGAGGTTAGGGCTGCAGATCTAGTCATAGTACTCAGCCATCTAGGTGTGCGTTATGATGAGCAGATTTCAGAAACTTATCCACAAGTAAACCTTGTTATCGGGAGCCATACCCATCACCTTTTTGAAGAGGGGAAATTGATTAATGAGACCTATTTGGCAGCTGCTGATAGATATGGCTATTATCTTGGCTGTATTGACCTTACTGTGGAAAATGGGCAATTGATAGGGTGTCAGATCGCGGCTATTCCCACCAAGTCCTACATCTTGGATTTGGACAAGGAGGACCAAGCCTTTATCAAGGCTATGCGTGAGGAAGGCCATCGTCGTTTGGCGCAGGAAAAGGTGGCTAACCTAGGTCGAAAACTAGATTTTGATGAGACCTGTCAATTGGTTTTACAAGCTGTTTGTCAAGAGACAGATAGCCAGTTAACGCTTTTAAATACAGGTCTTATCATGAAAACGTTAGGTCCTCAAGTGACCATGGCGGACCTTCAAGAAGCCCTTCCCCATCAGATGCGGATGGCGCGTCTAGTCGTGACAGGGCAAGAACTCAAGGAAATCTGTCGTGAAGTTTTTGCCAAGACTGAACTCCTTAAAAACCAAGCTATTAAAGGTATGGGTTTTAGAGGCAAGGTATTTGGTGAGCTAATTACAGGGAATTTTGCTTACAAAAACGATAATTTGTTGTATAATAGTAGGGTTGTAGATTCCAATGAGAAGTTTAGTTTGGTCCTTGTGGATCAGTACTACTTTGCTTCTTACTTCCCTACAATCAAGAAAAAGGAAGTTACTCTTCTTTTTCCGGATTTGTTAAGGGAACTTGTGGCCAAGTATTTAAGAAAAAATGGTGCTGATTGGGATAAGAGATAAGCACATTATCACAGCATCAGGATAGAAAATAAGAGAGAGCAGAAAGGATGGCACATGCGTAAAGAAATCTTGCCAGAAATGTTTAATTATAATAAATATCCAGGGCCAGACTTTGTGTATGTGGCCGACCTTCTGAAATCAGATGCCTATCAGTTTACGGTTCTTGAAAATCACAAGGATGCTTTAGACGCTACCCGCTTTGGGCAACGTTTTTCTGAAATCATGCTCAAGTATGACTATATTGTTGGGGATTGGTCTAATGACCAGCTTCGCCTTAAGGGATTTTACGAGGACGAGCGCCCTAATACGCGTAAGACAGATCGTATTAGCCGATTGTCAGAGTATTTACGCGAACACTGTGCCTTTGGTTGTGCCTACTTTATTTTGAAAAATGAAGAGCCGCAATTAATCGTCTTTGAAGAGGAGACAGAGCCTCGTCGCAAGCGTCGTCGTTCTAATAATCGACGTAATTCTTCTCAGGAATCTAGAGAGAAGGAGCGTAATGCTTCTCAAAAGAATAAGGGACAAAAAGCTTCTGCTAAGCAAAAGCGAGACAAGTCCAAACGTAGAGACAGGGACCAAGAGGGACCAAGCTTTGAGAAAATCAAGCGTCGACCTAAGTTCAAATCTAGGTCCGAGGATGCTAGTCGTGAGCGAAAGTCTAACTTCAAGAAGAGTCAGAAGAAAGCTTCAAACTCAAAAAATCAACCCCCCTCATTAAAAAAACAAAGTAATGCCAAGTCAGATGGTCAGCATTTTACAATCAGAAATAAAGGAAATTAAACTATGTCAGAAGTAACAACACAAGCAAAACCAGAACGTCGTAAACGTCAGAAATTGGAGGATATGGAGGGCTACAAACCTTCTATTTACGGTCTTACTCGTGATGAGTTGATCGACTGGGCTATGGAACACGGTGAAAAAAAATTCCGTGCCACTCAAATTTGGGATTGGCTCTACAAGAAGCGTGTGCAGTCTTTCGAAGAAATGACCAACATTTCTAAGGACTTCATTGCTAAATTGAACGAGAATTTCTGCGTAAACCCACTAAAACAGCGTATCGTTCAAGAATCAAAAGATGGTACCGTTAAGTATCTTTTTGAATTGCCAGATGGTATGTTGATTGAGACTGTTTTGATGCGTCAACACTATGGTTTGTCTGTCTGTGTGACAACTCAGGTTGGATGTAACATCGGTTGTACTTTCTGTGCTAGTGGCTTGATTAAGAAACAACGTGACTTGACTGCTGGTGAGATTGTGGCGCAAATCATGTTGGTACAAAAGTACTTTGATGACCGTGGCGATGGTGAACGTGTCAGCCACGTGGTTGTTATGGGTATCGGTGAGCCCTTTGATAACTATGACAATGTGCTTCGCTTCTTGCGTACCATTAACAATGATAATGGTCTTGCCATTGGAGCTCGTCACATTACAGTGTCAACATCTGGTTTGGCACCAAAAATTAAGGAATTTGCCAACGAAGGTGTTCAAGTTAACCTCGCCGTATCACTTCACGCGCCTAACAATGACCTTCGTTCAAGCATCATGCGCATTAACCGTTCATTCCCACTTGAAAAACTCTTTGAAGCTATCGAGTATTACATCCAGACAACCAACCGTCGTGTAACTTTTGAGTACATCATGCTTAATGAGGTCAATGACCACCCTGAAAATGCTCAAGAGTTGGCTGATTTGACTAAGAAAATCCGTAAGTTGTCATACATCAACTTGATTCCTTATAACCCAGTATCAGAGCACGACCAATATAGCCGTTCAACTAAAGAGCGTGTGGCTGCCTTCTACGATGTGCTCAAGAAAAATGGTGTTAACTGTGTCGTTCGTCAAGAACACGGTACAGATATTGATGCTGCTTGTGGACAATTGCGCTCAAACACTATGAAACGTGACCGTCAAAAGGCTGTGGCAGAAGCTTCTGGTAAATCAGAAGGTAAGTAAGATGTTTCAGCTGACAACTTGGGTAGATAAGGATGGAGAACTAACACCAAAAGGAAGAAGGGTAAGCCGAGTTTTGGTTGGTGCTTATCTCCTTTGTTTAGTACTCCTTTGTTGGACCCCCCAGTATGGGCTAGTTGAAGGTGTTGAAACTCCTGGAATTCAACATTTTGGTCGTGTGGTGGTCCTCTTGACCCCATTCAATAGTTTGACCAACTTTTATCAGCTGGATAGCCTTAAGGAGATTGTCTTTGTCCTTGGGCAAAATGTGACCAATATTTTCTTGCTGAGTCCGCTGATTTTGGGGCTCTTAGCCTTGTACCCAAGATTTAGGTCTTGGAAAAAGGTCTTTTTAGTGGCGTTTGCCTTGTCTTTGACAATCGAGGTTGGCCAAGTCATTCTAGACCTTCTCATTGATGCTAATCGTGTCTTTGAGTTAGATGATTTATGGACCAACACTTTGGGAGGTTTTGTGGCACTAGGTGCCTACCGCCTCCTTGTGAAACTGATTCAAACGTATTTTAATGAGTAAAAAACCTGGGACACTTTGCGTCTCAGGTTTCACTTATTTTCTATCATACAAATACAACACATTCAAAAGAGGGAAAAATGAATAAACACTTTTGGAGAAACAATGAAACACTTTATGATGACAGTAATCACTGTATTGACGCTAGGAGTAACGATGATAATGGTTAAGGCAGATGCTTATCAAAGTGGCAGTGATGCCGATATTATGCGACAAAGAGGGCAGGTTTGGAACTATTCTGAGGTTAAGAGAGAGCCTCAATTAGCTAACTACAACACCGATGGTCGCTATCTCAGTGAGGCAACTAACTTTGAATTGTACAATTTCGTCAGAGAGTATAAGACATCGGATGAAATCAGACGCATTTGGAACCCTAAGAAGGACGAATCAGTTATCCACAATAAGGATAACTACTCTATTGATGATGGGCACAAGGTCTATAATTTTGACTCCTTTGCTTATCAATTACCAGAATCTACTGATTTTGGGAAATTGACATATATTGGTTACTTTCAGTTAGAAGATGGTACAATTTATCGCTATTGGAAATAACCTTCCGTTAGAATTATAATCATCGGTTTGTAAGTATAGGGGGAGTAACTTGTTTTTTAAAGAATCAATCATTGCAAAACTTTGGTGGTTTTTCAAGTTAGAAAAACGCCGTTATATTGTCGGGATATTGGCACTGAGTTTGGTTTCGGTACTCAATCTGATTCCTCCTATGGTTATGGGGCGGGTCATTGATGCTATCACATCGGGAAAATTGACCAATCAGATCTTGCTTTTGAATCTCGTTTATTTGCTTTTGGCAGCTTTTGGAATGTACTATTTGCGCTATGTTTGGCGGATGTATATCTTGGCAACGTCCTATCGTTTGGGACAGATTATGCGGTCACGCCTTTTTGAGCATTTTACCAAGATGTCGCCTTCTTTTTATCAAAAGTACCGAACTGGTGATCTCATGGCCCATGCCACCAATGATATCAACTCTTTAACCCGCTTGGCTGGTGGGGGTGTTATGTCAGCCGTGGATGCGTCTATCACAGCCTTGGTAACTTTAATCACCATGTTCTTCAGCATTTCCTGGCAGATGACTCTGGTGGCTGTCTTACCCCTACCTTTCATGGCTTTTGCGACTAGTCGTTTGGGACGTAAGACCCACAAAGCTTTTGGAGCATCCCAGGCAGCTTTTTCTGAACTTAATAATAAGGTTCAAGAATCGGTGTCAGGTATCAAGGTAACCAAGTCTTTTGGCTATCAGGAGGCTGAGCTCCAGTCCTTCCAAGAGACCAATAAGATGACTTTTGAAAAGAATATGCATACGATGAAGTACGACAGCCTTTTTGACCCTTTGGTCTTACTCTTTGTTGGCTCATCTTATGTTTTGACCCTCCTTGTCGGGGCCTTTATGATTCAGGCCGGTCAGATAACGGTCGGAAATTTGGTAACCTTCATTACCTATTTGGACATGCTGGTTTGGCCCCTAATGGCCATTGGCTTCCTCTTTAATATCACACAGAGGGGAAATGTGTCCTACCAACGTATTGAAAATCTTCTGGAGCAGGAATCAGATGTTCAAGATCCTACACATCCCCTCCCAAGTATCAAAAATGGTCGTTTAGACTATGCGATTGACTACTTTGCTTTTGAAGATGAGGATACTTTGCGAGATATTCATTTCACTTTGGACAAGGGTCAAACCCTTGGTTTGGTTGGACAGACTGGCTCAGGAAAGACGGCTCTTGTCAAGCTACTCTTGCGAGAACACGATGTCAATCAAGGAGCCATCTATTTGAATGGACATGACATACGTGACTATCGCCTAGCAGACTTGCGTAGCTTGATGGGTTATGTTCCTCAAGACCAGTTTCTCTTTGCCAGTTCTATTTTAGACAATGTCCGCTTTGGTGATCCTGATCTCTCCATTGATAAGGTGGAAGAAGCGACTAAGTTGGCTCAAGTTTATGATGATATCAAGGATATGCCTGAAGGTTTTGAAACAATCATTGGTGAAAAGGGTGTTAGCCTATCAGGTGGTCAAAAACAACGTCTAGCCATGAGCCGGGCCATGATTTTGAATCCCGATATTTTGATTCTGGACGACTCCTTATCTGCGGTTGATGCCAAGACAGAGTATGCTATTATTGATAATCTCAAGCATACTCGAAAGGACAAGACAACTATCATTACAGCCCACCGTCTCAGTGCGGTGGTGCACGCTGACCTCATCCTAGTCATGCAAGATGGTCGTATCATTGAACGTGGCCGTCATGAGGACTTACTAGCTCAAGGTGGTTGGTATGCTAAGACCTATGAGTCTCAACAGTTAGAAATGGAAGGAGGAGAAGCTCATGCCTAATCAAAACCAATGGTCTGTGTTTAAGCGTCTCTTGACTTATCTCAAGCCCTACAAGTTCTTGACCTTTCTAGCTTTGACCTTCCTCTTGTCCACAACGGTTATCAAGAGTATCATTCCTCTGGTGGCCTCTTATTTTATTGACCATTATCTCCATGATATGAATCAGACGGCAAGTATGATTCTGATTGGATACTATGGTCTCTACCTCTTGCAGACGCTAGTCCAGTATCTGGGAAATCTTTTCTTTGCGCGCGTGTCCTATAGTATTGTCAGAGATATTCGTCGAGATACCTTTGCCAATATGGAAAAACTGGGGATGTCTTACTTTGACAAAACTCCAGCAGGCTCTATCGTTTCTCGCTTGACCAATGATACTGAGACCATTAGCGAGATGTTCTCGGGGATTCTGTCTAGCTTTATCTCGGCTATCTTTATCTTTGTTACCACCCTTTTTACCATGATGATATTGGACATTCGTCTGACCGGGCTTATTGTGCTCTTTCTCCCACTGATTGTCCTTTTGGTTAACCTCTACCGTAAAAAATCAGTGGTCATCATTGAAAAGACCAGAGCCTTGCTTTCAGATATAAATGCCAAATTGTCAGAGAGTATCGAAGGGATTCGCATCATTCAGGCCTTTAACCAGGAGAAGCGTCTCAAAAAAGAATTTGATGCCATTAATGAGGAACACCTGATTTATGCCAGTCGTTCTATGTCACTGGATTCTCTCTTTCTACGCCCAGCCATGAGTTTATTGAAGCTTTTGGGTTATGCTGTTCTCATGGCCTATTTTGGCTATCAAGGCATCTATCTGGGTATTACAGCAGGTACCATGTATGCCTTTATCCAGTACATTAATCGCCTCTTTAATCCTTTGATTGAAGTGACACAAAACTTCTCAACCTTGCAAACCTCTATGGTCTCAGCAGGTCGGGTCTTTGCCTTGATTGACGAGCGTACCTATGAGCCTGAACAGAGAGACACAGCTGCCAAGGTTACTGAGGGGAATATTCGTTTTGAAAATGTCTCCTTCTCCTATGATGGTAAGCACCAGATTTTGGATAATATTTCCTTCTCTGTCAATAAAGGTGAAACCATCGCCTTTGTGGGTTCTACAGGCTCTGGAAAATCCTCTATAATCAATGTGTTCATGCGATTCTATGAGTTTCAATCAGGGCGAGTTCTCCTAGACGGTGTGGATATTCGCGATTATAGTCAGTCAGAGCTGCGTAAGAACATTGGTCTTGTCCTTCAGGAACCCTTTCTCTATCATGGTACAATCAAATCCAATATTGCTATGTATCAAGATTTAACTGATGAAGAGATTAAAGCCGCTGCTGAGTTTGTGGATGCCAATCACTTTATTGAAAAACTTCCAGAAGGCTATGATTCCCCAGTTTCCGAACGGGGTTCAAGTTTTTCAACCGGTCAACGCCAGCTTCTAGCCTTTGCTAGAACCGTTGCTAGCCAGCCTAAAATCTTGATTTTGGATGAAGCGACAGCCAATATTGATTCGGAGACAGAGGCTATTGTCCAAAACTCTCTCGCAAAAATGCGTCAAGGCCGCACAACTATTGCCATTGCCCACCGCCTATCGACAATCCAAGATGCCAACTGCATCTATGTCTTAGACAAGGGCCGCATCATCGAACATGGTAGCCATGAGGAGCTATTAGCCCTCGGCGGCACCTATCACAAGATGTACAGCCTACAAGCAGGCGCTATGGAAGGAGAGTAAGCTAATCTAGACCATAGCTTCTTATATTCGAAAATATTTCTTAAAAATCAAAATCGAGTGGTGACATTTATGTCACTACTTTTTTATCGGCTACCATCCTATAATAAAACCATAGCTTGAGACAAAAAGCTAAAAAAATTTTAGGAGGTTGTTAGAATGACAACACAAACAATGAACAATTTTGAAACACTCGATCTCGAGGCACTTGCAAACGTTGAAGGTGGCGGATGGGTTAAGTGTTATGCCGGCACAATCGGATCTGCTCTAGTAGGATCAGCAGGAGGCCCAGTAGGTTACTGGGGAGGAGCTTTAGTTGGTTACGCTACATTCTGCTAATATTTAGGTGACCCTATGCTTAAAGATAAAAAAATGTATTTACTAGCAATCTTCCTTTTAGGATTTGGAATTGCTAACCTTTTCAGAAATTTAGATTTTGTTCATCATATCATTAATTTGGTAGGGTTAACATTAATCACTTTTAGTTTGATTTTTAGTAAATGGGAGCGACTCAAAAAATAGGTGGATTCCTTTGAGTAGTAACCTAGGAACTGAATTAGTTGTGTAAGTTGAGAAATTATATTTTTGGATATTATTTCTCTAACATCAGCTAAAAGAAACCGGAATATAAAGTTCTTAAAAAAGTAGTGAAATGAATGACACTACTTTTTTATCAGTTTCCACCCTATAATAAAATCATAGCTTGAGAGAAAATGCTAAAAATTATTTTAGGAGGTTGTTGCTATGACAACAAAAAAAATGAACAATTTTAGACTCCTTGACCCTGAAGCACTTGGGAACGTTGAAGGTGGTGATGGCTTATGTTTGATTTGAAAAGTTATATTGTAGGGATGGTTTTCATGGCTGTGATGAGTTTTTTAGATAAGCCTATTATGTCATTTCTTGAAAAACATAAAGCTACCAATTCCTCTAAAAAGAATTCCTAATTAAGATACCTTGTCAATTGTTGGTCTGTGAATAGCATGTGAATAATGGTTGACAATTTCGACATAAAAGAAGAGGTATTTGTACTCATGACTAAAAAACGCCTACTGTCTCTAATGATGTCTATGGGCTTCGTCCTTGTTGCTTTACATAACTTGGGAGAAAAACTGAGTTTTGGACTTCAATGCCTAAATATTATTGGGTTATGTCTTTTTCTCTTTCTTATGTGTACGATTATCAAGGATATAAGGTCAGACAAGTAGTGACATTTATGTCACTATTTTTTTATCGGAGTCAACTCTATAATGAAAATCATAGCTTGAACACAGAACGCTAAAAACACTTTAAGGAGAAAAGTATGTTCAAAAACTCAAAACCGTATTTACTGGCTACCATTCTCATAGGAATTGGCCTTGCTAATCTATTTAGAAGTTTAGATGCAGTCCACCATACCATTAACTTGCTAGGACTAACCTTGCTTATTTATAGTCTTCTTTTTAAAAAATGGGTACAGTTTAAAAAGTGACTTTTGTCTCCTTTGAACGTAAGGTGTTTGCAAATGCTTATTTTTGATGTTCCCGAAGTAAAATTATTCTTGCTAATGATAGTGGAGATTGTATTATATTTGATTGCATATTTTTGTAATAGAAAAAATAAAGATATGTATATTCGCTTATTTAAAATATCAGTGCTAATGACGCTATTGTATTACATCTCCAGTAGAATTTAATCGCTAAGGGCTTACTTGAGATCTTACAGCAGTATAAAAAAATACAGAAAGGAATAGAGTTAAATGTAATAGCTTATTCGGTTTACAAGACTGACTGAGGTTATTCATAGCTTAATTGTTTTATCATGAAGTTAAAGAATATTAGTCCGAGAGTATTGCGATTTTTTAGGGTCGCTACTGCTATATTGGGAGTTTTCCTTATAAGTACCAGTATTTCTCTCTACAAAAGCAAGACTTCTCCAGAGATTTGGTTAGCAGTCGGAGCACTAGCTTTAGTAGTCATTTTGGTAAATGGTCTGCTCTACCGTATGCTTAAGAAGCGTCCAGATTCAGTAAATCTGTTAACAATACGGCAGTCCTTCATTGTCTTTCTTGTCATCACATTTCTAGTGCTTAGTGTAGAGTTTTACACCTTACTAACATTCAGTGATACCACAGACCGTATAGTACTAGCCGTATTAATGCTTTTGTTAATCTTCTGTGATTTTCTAGCTTACTTGCAAGTCAAAAAATATTTTAAAAGATAGAAAATATAGTAACCATTTGTGACATTATTCAATTTACGTTGCATAAAGTGCATAAAGTGCATAAAAGCGCTATAATAAGAAAGTGATTAATGAAAAATGTGAAAATTAGAGTAGGATTTCTATGGCTTGAAGGATATTCTTCTATCGTATAGACAAAACCTGCAAGGTCTGGGTTTTCAAAAAATGTCATGAAAGGAGGATTACTATTGGAACAATCTGTTATTTCTAGAAAATACATAAAATTTATCCTACAAGTTATCTTGGCTGTATGTATTCAATGTGTGATAACATTTTTCTGGCATCAAGAAAGAACATTTTTATTTTATACCTTGTCACTTTATGTTTCTTTATCGTTCTCTGATGATCTTAGTCAGCTGTTTTTTAGAAATGAGAAGTGATGTATTTGTTTTAAGCAGCATGTAAAGTGACAGATTCGTGTCTTTAGCCATGCTAGATTCAGAATAATAGCCAATCATTCTTTAGATAACGCCCTAGTAGTTTAGTTTATGTAAATGACTCTAGTAGAAAAGGAATCACCATGGTGATATTACAAAAATTTAGTTCTGCTGTGTTACGTTCGTTACGTTTCCTATCAGCAATCTTAGGAGTAGTCATTGGGAATATAGCTTTAAATCCTCTATCTAGTCAGCATCCAATCTGGATTTGGCTACCATTTAGGACATATAACCACTTTTGGGACGCTGGCTTTTAAATGACTATCAGGGTGCTATACTAAAGATGTGATTGAAAAATTAGTTGAAAGAAGTAAGGAGGTTTTCTTAATGACAGGACTTAAATGGTTTGCAGGAGGCAAAGAGAGACGAGAACAAGCAGTAGCTATCATCAATGAAGTAATTGAAACTATTGGAGATAAGCCAGATTATGCTGATTTGAAGCAGGTCCTGCACTCCTACCGAACGGAACTTGCAGACTCTCGTTCAGCCACTCCCTATATCTTAAGCAGGATGTCACTGGAAATATCCGAAGTGATCAGAAAAGACCAGCTAACCTTGTCTCCCTTTATCGAGGAGCGAATGGCAGAGTTGCGAAAATTGCTAGCGATTCGTTATGGCTATTGATGTCATTAGAGAGGATTTCTTGGTTTTAAGGTTGAGTTGTCCATTGAGAAAAGAAAGATGGGGCAAAAAGGTTCTTTTCCAACCTGTTAATGAAAAATTCCCATGGGACTTATCATCCTATGGGAATTTTTGTGATCAAGATTAATAAGGCAATGTCATTTGACTTTGACTTAGGTCCACAGTTACTTCATAGTCACTATTGTCGCGAATAGTGTGCTCAAAGTCTGTGGTATAGAGAACGAGTCGGAGTTTGTCGCCCTTGTTGAGTTTGTAGATGGTTGGTTGCAAGTCCAAACCGACAGTCATCCATTCATCTGGAGTGACATTCTCAATGCTAAGGAGATCTTTGCGATTTTGCAGGTTAAGGTGTCCTTTGGTAATGACACGGTATTTTGCCTGCTTGAATGGCAATTCACGTAGAGCTTCCTCCTTGAAGAGACGGCCGTTGTCTAAGCTCATACGTTTTAATTCAGGTATTGGAGCTAGGTATTTTTTATCTCCCATTTCCAGAACCTGAGCTGAGATAAGACCACGGTTTGTGCTAGATCTGACCTTGAGTTCTAGGTGGACACGACCATTGATTTGGATGTCTTGGTCCAGTTCAAAGTCCAAGGTAATGGCATTGGCTTTATCCGCAAAGAGGTCGTCCTTGAAGCTTTGGTAAGTCTTACCGTACTTAGCAAAGATTTCCTCTTCATAATGGTTAGCGATACTAGCTTCAGCCTCACCAAGATGAATGTGTTTACCATTATCATGACCAAAGTTATCGAGAACTTCCCAGGTCTGTTCAGACTGGTTGTTTTGCCAGATAACAGTAGGCAGTGTGTAGCCATTATCCAAACCAAGGAGTTTCTGACAAATCAAGGCGTTCATGCTTTCTCGGAAGTCAATAGACTGCCAAGCATTCATGTAAACGTGGGCACCATTGTGGAAGAAAAGGTGTTTTTCAAGAGAGTCAGGAAGGGCTCTGAACATTTGATAAACATTAATCGGCTTGACATTCCAATCCTGGCTACCGTGTGTAAAGACTACAGTAGCTTTGACACGGTCTGCGAATTGCACATAGTTGCGGTCATGCCAGAACTGGCTATAGTCCCCATGCTTACGATCAATAGCTGTGCTTAGCTCCTTGAGGTAGGCCTCGTAGTCTTTTTGGTGACGTAGGTATTCTCCAGCTAATAGGGCACGAGAATAGGTGAATTCAGTCAAGGTATCGAGATCCTCACCAGGGTAGCCTCCAGGACTAACGAGGAGTCCATTTTCACGATAATAGTCGTACCAAGAAGAGATACCTGCTTCAGCAATAACCATTTCCAAACCGTCAACGCCAGTTGTCGCAAGGGCGTTGGACATGGTACCCAAGTATGAAAGTCCAGTAGTAGTCACCTTTCCAGACGCCCAATCAGCAGTGATTGTATGCTGTCTACTACGGCTAGTGAAGGCGCGTGCACGACCATTGAGCCAGTCAATGACAGCTTTATAGGCCAGAACTTGTTGATAGTCTCCAGAGGTCATGAAACCTTCCGAGTTGAGGGTACCGACACCAGATACATAGATAGAAGCCACACCACGAGCCAACATGTAATCGTTAAGCGTATAGGTATCAGTGTGAGCAAAACGCTCCTGTGCCTTTGTGACAGGCTGGATAGGCGTAAGGTCTGTCTCTGGTGTTTTAATTTCTGGATGGCTAAGAGAGATATCTCCTGCTGGTTTGACGAGCAAATCACCTTCCATCTTGTGGGTGAGCTTATCAGAGGCAGGCTCATTAGTCCCTTGTTGATAAGGGCTCGCGGTCATCATGGCTGGAACTGGGAAGTCCACATTAGGTCGTAAGATAGTAACCTTGACCAAGTCTAACAGCCCATCTTTGTCGGTATCTACAGGTGTTTCGATATAAACCACTTCACGGTGAAGCTGATTAGTGTCAAATGTGGCCAAGCTCTTACCATTAAAGAAGACGTAGTCATTACTTATTGGGATTAAATCTTGGGCTACTAACTGATCAATTAGGGTATTGCCAGATTGTGTGCGTGTCGCTAACAACTGGTGGAGGTTATTAAGGCTACCATCAAAAGTGATTGGGAAGGCCATTTTCTCAAGGAAAGTAACACTGTCGGTAAAGTCCACGTTTGGGACAAAACCTAGTAGTTGAAGGGCTACCAAGCCAAAGACTTCAGCAGTCAAAGGACGGTCTGACTGGAAGAAGTTCAGGAGGTCAGTCTCTGGATCAGCAATCCAATTTTTCAAAGCCAAATCAGTATCTTCAAAGAAAAGGAAGTGCTTGCGAACAAAGGATTCAAAATTAGCTTTGGCACTAGCATCTAGAGAGACTTCAAACCCCAAAGAACGGAGTTCCTGACAAGCCTTTTCAGGGCTTACAGGGATGTAACTAAACTGGTTAAATTTCATATTTAAAAACCTCAAAAATAATACGTAAACATTTCAGAAATATCTTTACATCAGACATTATACTTGATAAAATGATAGATGTCTAAATTATTGTAAAATCGAAAGGAAATAAAGAGACAAATGAATGATTTTTTAAAAGAAGCGTTCACCAGTGAATGGGTTTTGAAATACCTCACTGAGTTTATCGCGACTGCTTTTCTTGTAGCACTTGGTAATGGTGCTGTTGCTAACGTTGAGCTTACGGGAACAAAAGGTAACAAATCTGGTTGGATTGTAATCGCCCTTGGTTATGGTTTTGGTGTTATGATGCCAGCCCTTATGTTTGGTGATGTTTCTGGTAACCACATCAACCCTGCTTTCACACTTGGACTTGCTACATTTGGCATATTCCCATGGGTAGGCGTTCCAGGTTACTTGATTGCTCAACTTCTCGGTGCTTTCTTAGGACAAGCTATCGTGGTTTGGGTACACCAACCTTACTATGTACAAACTGAGAACCCTAACAATATTCTTGGTACCTTCTCAACTATCTCAGCAGTTGACGAACATGATGACACTCCAGAAAACCGTAATCGTGCCTGGGCTAATGGTTTTGTCAATGAGTTTGCAGGATCATTCCTCCTCTTCTTTGGTGCCCTTGCCTTGACAAACAACTACTTTGGTCACAAGCTTGCACAACAAGCTCTTGCTGCTGGTTACACTAAAGAAATGGTTGATGCACAATTCCACGGAGCACTTGAAACAGCTCATATCGGTGTTGGTTTCTTGGTTGCCGCTTTGGTTCTTTCATTCGGTGGTCCTACTGGACCAGCCCTTAACCCAGCCCGTGACTTGATGCCACGTCTTCTTCACCACATCTTGCCAACATCAGTTCTTGGTGAGCACAAAGGTGATTCTAAATGGTGGTATGCTTGGGTACCAGTTGTGGCTCCAATCCTTGCAGGACTTTCGGCAGTAGCTCTGTTCAAGTTCCTCTACCTTTAATCAATAACAAGAAATCTGAAGCCAATGCTTCAGATTTTTTTATGCATAAAGTTTCGAAAGTAACAAAAAACTGAGAAAGTTTTCTCAGTTACATAGGAGTAGTTATGACTAGGACTGTTGCACCTAAGGTGAAAAGATTCCATAGGATATGAAGCGAGATAACCGCTGATAAATTTTCTCTTTTTTGGTAGACCATAGAGAGAGCCAAGCCCATTCCAATATAGAGGAAGAGGTGGGCGAGGTTAGTAGGCATATGGAATAGGCAAAAGAGAGCGGTACTCACAAAAACAGCAACTGTCGAATAAGGAGCCAACCAAGTGAAAATCCATTTGCGAAAGAGTAGTTCTTGCAAGAAAGCTGTAGTCATCATGCCAATGGCTACCGGGAGGATAGGCGTTGTCGTAAGGGTTCTTTGAAGTTCTGCATGGTAGTTGGAGTTGGTTAGTAGCATAAGATTGCTCCCAATAACTCCCATCAGAAAAATAAGAACAAAGCCCCAGATAATAGCTTTAGTGTCCTTGCAGTCTAGTCTAAAGCGAGTAACTAAACCTTCACTTTTAGCCCAAAGATAGGTAATATAAAAAATAATGAGATTGACAGCGATAATTCCCCAGCTCTCAAGGCTAGTGAAGGTCAACCCAGTCTGATTGTTATATGACGTTGTCATACCTAAAGCGAGGTTTGGAATAGCTATCATCAGCAGTAAAAAGAATCCCTGATAGGTATGTCTAAACACCAAATGATTGACGAAAGTTTTCATAGTCTCTATTATACTCTAAAATGAGTAAATAGCTAGTCCTAAGGTGAAGATAATATAATGATTTTCATAATTTATGTGAAAGAATGTGAAAAAATTACAATCCTGTTTTTTCTTAGGAAAATCCTTGTCACACAGACTCTTTTCGGATAAAATAGAGAAGAATGGAGGGTGTCATGACGCAATCAGGGAATTTTAAGTTTCACACACCAATTTTTCGTGTGAATAATAGACAAGAAAATATCGATTTTTACCAAAATACTCTAGGATTTAAGCTTTTGACTGAGGAAAATGCTCTTACTGTCTTCACTGACTGGGGAGATCGTAACTCACTTTTTGTAATTGAGGAGTCTCCAGCTTACCGTTGCCGTGCAGTTGAAGGTCCTAAGAAAATTAATAAAGTGGTCATTAAGGTTTCAAATCCACTTGAGATTGAGTACCTTTTGGCGCGTGATGATCATCAAGCTAAGGCTATTTTCCAAGGGGAAAATGGTTATGCTTTTGAGACTATCTCACCTGAAAATGGTCTTATTTTGATGCATGCTGAAGATGATTTATCAACTCTAAAGACAGTCGAGTACGCAGATGTTGAAGAAAAAGAAGATTTCAAAGGAGTGTCAGACTTTACTGTTCAGTCTTTGACCTTGAATGTTGTTGATACGGCTCAAGCGGCTTTTTTCTACGATAATCTGTTTGGCGAAGAATTGCCTTTATCTATCCACTTTGAAAAGGCAGAAGGTCCTGACCTTCAAGTAAGTCCAGACCAAACTTGGGATTTGGAAATTCTAGAATTTAAGGTAGCTGAAGACTACGACTTGGCTGCCTTGCATGAGAAACTTGAAAAGGAACAGTTCTCAAGTTATCTAGATCCTAAA
The DNA here is from genome assembly GCF_963545685.1 of uncultured Streptococcus sp. GTDB lineage: Bacteria > Bacillota > Bacilli > Lactobacillales > Streptococcaceae > Streptococcus. The sequence continues at coordinate 40,479 of NZ_CAUUKN010000002.1, forward strand.
GGAAACCTACTCGCACTGACTGATATGAGTAATATTGAGATTTGGTTAACAAAATAATGACTAACTTTAAACAAACATTGTCAACAATTACAGACTACATCAAGGCTGACATCTTCCCAGGTGCCAGCCTTGCACTTTATGACGGAAAGAATTGGCAAGAGTACTATTGTGGTACTCAGGATGGGGAGAATCCAGTAGTTCCAGATTTAACCTATGATTTAGCTAGTGTCTCCAAGGTGGTGGGAGTTGGGACTCTTTGTATCTTCTACTTACAGTCAGGAAAATTGGATTTGGATGAGAAGTTGTCTACCTATTATCCCGAAGTAGCAGACAAGACGCTAACCCTTCGTCAGCTCTTGTCTCATAGTAGCGGGGTTGATCCTTTTATTCCAAATCGTGATGCATTAGACCAAAAGGGCTTGATTGCTGCTATAAATGCCATCAAAGTTAAGTCTGATAAACCTTTCTTGTATACCGATATTAACTTTATTCTCTTAGGGCTGATGCTCGAGAAACTATCTGGACAAAGTCTGGATAAGCTCTTTGACTCCGAAGTTTTTCAACCGTTTGGTATGTCTGAAACACAGTTTGGTCCAGTTGATGTAGCTGTTCCAACGGTTAAAGGCATTCCGGGAGGAACTGTTCACGATCCCAAGGCTCGAGTGCTCAAAGAGCATACAGGTTCAGCAGGTCTCTTTTCAACCCTGAAGGACTTGGAAATCTTTGTTAACCATTATTTGACGGATGATTTTGCTAAAAATCTGACGCAAAATATCAGTCACTCCGAGAAGGAGCGCAGTGTCGCTTGGGACCTTCAAGGAGATTGGATTCTTCATACTGGTTATACAGGTACCTTTGTGCTTATCAATATCCCTCGTCAACGTGCGGCGATTTTCCTCAGTAATCGTACTTATTATAAGGATGAGAGGGCTCAATGGATTAAGGATAGAGATGCTTTGATTGAGATAATGAAGAAGGAGTTGGTTCGTGAAACGGTCGAGTAGACACTCTAAGAAAAGAAAGCTTGTCTCTCGGTTTCTGAGTCTGCTCTTTTGCATGCTTAACGGGAGTAATCTCTTTGTCTGTGGTATGTTTTTTGGGGTGATGGTAGGCCAATTGGCATTTGATAAAGATTACTTCTCTTTATTTAGTTTTGTATTTTCTTGTATAGTATCCCCTATAATCGCTTCTTCTTATATCTTGATAAGAGAGATACTATACAAATTGATTCATTGCTTTGGTTATCGTGCCCAGCCTGATTTGAAAGTCATTCGTATGAGAAGAGGGTTTGATATCCACGTTCCTGTATTTGAAAAGTACGGTCAGGACTATAAGTTGCTCTACAAGAAGCGTTCCAAGAAGCTTCAAATAGGGTATTTGCTTATATGTTTAGGATACTTTAGTGGACTTAGTCTTATAATGATTACCTTTACAGTTCTATTGAGAGAAGTGTCCAAGCTCCTAGAACTAGAATCAAAACTGTCATCTTCTGAACATAAACGATTTCTTGGTTTTTTGGTCTACATGGGAGTGTTTGTCCTTCTTTTTACAGGGCAGAAATACTGGAAAAAGATTGTAGAGTCATTAAAGAAAAGAGAAAATGTGACAGTCCTTGCTGTCGAGCATGGTTATCCGATATTTTTAACAAAAGAAGAAGCTTAAGCAGTAGGTCAACTGCTTAAGCTTTTTTACTTATTAAGGATTTTTCAACGGTAATATGTTGGATTCCACCTTCTTCAAAGATTTGGCCGACTTCTTGATAGCCATTATTTAGGTGAAAAGGCAACACTTTTCTATACAAAATTTATAAAGTGTTTTTTGTTAAGAGCTGATTCGCTTAGCGATTGGGGTTTGGTAGTTAAGACTGCTGTGAATGCGATGATGATTCCACCAGTAAACGTAGTCCTTTGTTTTAAGGGTTAGTTCTTTCAGCGAATGGAAGGTCTCTTGGTTGACAAACTCGAGTTTGAAGGCACGGTAAGTACTCTCAGAAACGGCGTTGTCATAGGGACAAGCTGCTTGACTTAGAGACCGAGCGATGCCAAATGCCTCTAGCATCTCATCAATCAGCTGGTTATCAAACTCCTTACCACGGTCAGAATGGAACAGCTTGACTTTGGTAAGCGCGTAAGGAATGCTTTGAATGGCTTGTTTGACGAGCTCTGCAGTCTTGTGCCACCCAACTGACAGACCAATAATTTCACGGTTGAAGAGGTCAATGATCAAACAAACATAAGCCCAACGATTTCCAACACGGACGTAGGTCAAATCTGTTACAATTGCTTCAAGTGGCTTTTCTTGGTCAAATTGTCGATCCAATAGGTTTGGAATAGGTGCTTCATTTTTCCCTTTAGAATTCGATTTGAAGGCAGCCTTCTGGTAGACGGATACGAGATTCAATCGCTTCATGATGCGACGAATCCGCCGACGAGACAAGATAATTCCTTCGTTTTCCAGACATTTCTTGAGTTTTCTAGCACCATATCTAGACTTGCTCTCACGGAAAATGGTTTTAATCATTTCTTCAAGCTCTGCCTCAGACTTTGGTTCTATGGCTTTGTAGTAATAGCTAGCACGAGGGATGTTCAAGCAACGACACATGGCTGAAATGCAATATTTATCCTTATTAGCAGTGATTACTTCTCTTTTTGTGCCATAATCACTGCCGCTTGCTTTAAGATATCTAATTGCATTTCAAGCTCTTTATTTCGCTTTCTAAGAACAATGAGCTCACGTTGTTCATCGGTGAGATTATCAACAGACTTAAAGGAACCAGTCGTTCTTGCCTGTTTGACCCACTTATCAAAGGTAGAGGGTGTTAAATCATATTCTTTGATAAGCTCACTTCGTTTCATACCAGCATTATGAAGATCAACGATTTGTTGTTTGAAGTCATCTGTGAAGTGACGGCGAGTTTTTCTAGACATATTGTTCTCCTCTTTTCTTTAGTGTAGAACACTTTATAAAATCTGTCTAGTTTAGTGTAACCGATTCAAGGTAGAACTTAAGTGCACCTAGTTGAGCATGGAGAGAAATAGTCTGGAAGCCTTGTCCTTGAGCGAAATCTTCAGCCTCTTTTAGGAGGATGCTACCCAGACCTTGACCTTGGTAGTCATCAAGTACGGCCATGCGTTGGAGGGTGACCTGAGTCAAATCCTTGTTGGGCAGTAAGCGCACGGTTGCAGCAGCCTGGCCCTTGTCATCATAGAGGACAAAGTGAATGCAGTAGGCTTCATTTGCGTCAATCTCGATAGAGTGAGGAACTCCTTGCCCCTTAACGAAAACGGTGTTTCGAATCGCCACAGCATCTAGATAAGTCTCTGAAAGTGTATCTCTTGTATGTTTGATAATCATAGGACCAGTGTAACAAAGATTATAGTCTATAGTCAATGAAAAAAAGCTTGATGAGAGGAGTAGTCATCCAGCTTTTGATAGCTTTTATTCTTTAATTTTTCGGCCGTTTGTATCTTGGATAGGACGGTTGTTTTCAAATCCAAGAGTTTGGGTGAATTCTTCTACCTGCTCCTTGCTGACAGTTTCTTGGTTTTTGAAGACAATCCAGTTAACGCCTTCAGTACAAGGTGGTGTTGTCAATGAGCCTTCAAAGTTGTAATAGTCCTTGTTTTCAGGATAGAAATCATCAAGTGAGATAGCCTGAGATAAATCCGTCTCAGTATTTGCGGCTTGAGGCATGTTATCCCAGATTAATTGCAAGGCTTGGTTTTCATCTCCATAGTTATAGAGAACTGAGACAACCGTGATTTTTCCATTATCCGTCTTGTAGACGAAATGCCCTTCAAGAGGATAGGTTTTGCCATCTATTTCATTCTCAGCTGGTGCGTGAAAATGGAACTGTTGCAACTTGTAAACTTCGTTACCAATCGTTAGGGTATTCTTTGGATTTTTAAAGCTGACTTCAATGGTATGACCATTGTTCTCAACTTGGGCTTCTGATTCTTGATTATTAAGGTTTAGTTCTGGAAGATCAACGTCCTCAGCTTCGGTGATATTAATCGGAGATTGTTCTTTACCCGTCTTGCTGAGTTCATAATCTTTAGAAAGGTCACCCCAATGTTCAGGACCAGTTGTACCCGTATAGCCCCATTGGACCTCTTTAGACTTAGAGGTTTCGCTTTTAGTTTCAGACTGGCAGGCTACGAGTAGGATGGTACTTGCTATGAGAGATAATAATCCAATTAGCTTAAAACTTTTCTTATTCATCTTTCCTCCCTATACGTATACGCTTTAATTATTTTGTCATGCATGCTAGTTGACCTGTTATTTGTAAACTAGCCGTCAGACGGTGACAGAGTGTTGTGTCTCTGAGGTGCTTCTGAGAGTGAAGTGTTTGGAGAAACCAAACGGAAATGCTTATATTTTATAGCTAATCTGAAAGAAAGTCAAATATAAATTATAGTTTATTTAGAAAATTATAATGAAAAACTAGTGTTTTACAAAAAGAAAAGAACTCGCTATTGCGAGCTCTTTATTCATTTTATCCCAAAGCATCATCCATTGAAAGAACTTCGTGGAAGACACGTTGTGTCAATTCAGTTTTTTGTTCTGGAGTGAGGTATTTAGTGTTTACACAGTATCCAGAGATACGTACGATAACATCTTCACCATTCATGATCTTTTCGTAAACGTCTGACAAGTCCATTACGTTCAAGTTAACGTGTTGTCCACCATTTTCGAAGTATCCGTCGAGGATAGTTACGAGGTTATCAACTTGTTCGTCGTGAGTCTTACCAAGGGCACGAGGTGATACTTGAGTAGTAAGTGAGATACCGTCAGCTGCATAACCGAAGTCAAGGCTTGCAAGTGAGTTCAAGTTTTGCAACCAACCACCTTTAGCTTTGTTAGATGGGTTAGCACCTGGTGAGAAGAATTCCAATTTAGACAAGTTCACAGAACCATCTTCGTTGAGGTATACCCCTTTGTGGACTGGAGAGTTACCAGTTTGTTTAGAGTAAGCAACGTTAGAAGTGATGGTAAGAAGTGAAACAGTTGCTTCAGCGTTCTTGTAAAGTTTGTGGCTACGAAGACGAGTAGTGTAAGCTTCGATCAACCATTCTGCCAATTCGTTTGAACGTGGGTCATCTTCACCCCAACGTGGGTATTCACCGATTGTTTCGTAGTCGTAGATGTAGCCATCTTCGTCACGGATTGGTTTAACAGTAGCGTATTTGATTGCTGACAATGTATCAACAGTGTTGGCGAATCCACAGATACCGAATCCCATGTTAGCGCGTTGGTGAGTTGGCAAGAAGGCCATTTGAACAGCTTCGTAGTTGTACTTATCAGTCATGTAGTGGATGATGTTCAAAGCATCTACGTAAGTGTCAGTCAACCAGTCAAGAGATTTTTCGAAGTTCGCTTTAACTGATTCGAATTCAAGAACTTCGTCACGGATAGGATCGATGTCAAATACTTTGTAGTCTTTATGAACGTCGTCGTAACCACCGTTCAAACCAGTAAGAAGAGCTTTCAGCACGTTTACACGAGCACCGAAGTACTGGATGTTGTGGCGTTGTTCTTCGTTTTCTGGGTCAAGTGGAGATACACAACATGAGATACAGCTCATTTCACCGTATCCGTCTTTAGCCATAGTAGTTACACCTTCGTATTGGATAGAAGAGTGTTTGTGGCTCATGTGCATACAGTAGCGACGGAAGCTGTATGGCAATTTGTCAGTCCAAAGAACTGTCAAGTTTGGTTCTGGAGAGTTACCGATGTTATCGAGAGTATTCAAGAAACGGTAGTCCATCTTAGTAACACGGTGACGTCCGTCAGCACCCATACCAGCCATAGAAGTTGTGATGAATGTTGGGTCACCTGAGTACAATTGGTCGTAAGCTTTTGTACGAGCAAACTTAACTGTACGCAATTTCATAACGAAATCGTCGACGAATTCTTGGATTTCTGATTCAGTGTAAGTACCACGAGCAAGGTCACGTTCTGCGTATACGTCAAGGACGATTGGCACACGACCAAGTGAAGTAGCCGCACCATTGATAACACGACATACAGCCATGAAAGCAATGTTTGTCCATTGGATAGCTTCTTTAGTATCGAAGGCTGGACGACGAACATCTACACCGTAAAGGTCACCAAGGCGAACAATATCTTGAAGTGCTTGGTATTGAAGGTTAACTTCTTCACGAAGACGGATAGTTTCTTCGTTTATTTCTTCGATAGAGTTCCAGTCGTTTACTTTTTCTTGCATCAAGTAGTCTGCACCGTAAAGAGCAAGACGTGCGTAAACACCGATGATACGTCCACGTGAGTATGCATCTGGAAGACCAGTTACAGTGTGAGCGTGACGAGCACGACGGATGTTTGAAGTGTAAGCACGGAAGATACCGTCATTAACTGTTGTTACATATTTAGTGAAGATTTCGTGAACAGCTGGATCTGGTTCGTATCCATTTTCTTTCAAAGTAGTTTCCGCCATACGGATACCACCTTTAGGCATGAAGTTCAATTTGAAGAGCTCATCATTTTGGATACCATAGATAAGTTCATCTTCTTTTGAAATGTAACCTGCAGGGATGTCAGCGATAGACGTTGGACGTGTGTCCATAGGGAAGCGGCCGGCAGCTTCGTAGCCAGCTTTAGTTTCGTCTACAATTTTTTTGATTTTAAGTGAGCGTTCAGTTGGTCCTGCAAGGAAGCTTTCATCACCATCATATGGTGTGTAGTTTGCTTGTACGAAGCGAGACACACTTGCTTTTTCTTTCCAATCAGTTCCCTTAAAGCCTTCCCACGCTTTTTCGAAAACATCAGTGTTAGTTTTTACGGTTGCCATAGTTTGTACTCCTATAATTCTAGTAACAAATAATCTGTTACATTCTCTAAGAGTATTCTATCACACAGTAACCGCTTACACAATTTTAAAACTGCGTTTTTAGTGACATTCTTTTATAATACAGTTTTGAAAAGTAGAAATCTGTATTATAAATTTCTGTTTTTTGATAGATTTTGGTATCATAGGGGGAGAATGCTTTGTAGGCCCAAAGTTTTATGTGAAAAGCTTTACAATGAGACGAATCTGAGAAAGGAGGCAAGAAGCCATGCTAGAGTTCCCTCTAATTAATGATACCAGTCGGAAGATTATTCATATTGACATGGATGCCTTTTTTGCTCAGGTCGAGATGAGAGATGATCCTAGTCTTAAAGACAAACCTGTTATTATCGGTCATGATCCCAGAAAAACTGGAGGTCGTGGTGTGGTGTCTACTTGTAATTACGAGGCTAGAAAATTTGGTGTCCACTCAGCCATGTCTTCTAAGGAAGCTTACGAACGTTGTCCTAATGCTGTCTTCATTTCAGGAAATTATAGCCATTACCGTGAGGTAGGGATGCAGATTCGTGAGATTTTTAAACGCTACACGGACTTGGTTGAGCCTATGTCTATTGACGAGGCCTATCTCGATGTGACGACCAATAAACTTGGAATCAAGTCGGCAGTTAAGGTGGCTAAGCTCATCCAGTATGATATCTGGCAGGAACTTCATCTGACTTGTTCGGCAGGTGTTTCCTACAATAAATTCATTGCGAAACTGGCTTCTGATTTTCAAAAGCCTGCTGGTTTAACGGTAGTCCTTCCCGAGGAGGCCCAGGAATTTTTGGAAAAGCTACCTATTGAAAAATTTCATGGTGTTGGTAAAAAGTCAGTTGAACGTCTTCATAATATGGACATTTACACTGGTGCCGATCTTTTAAAGATTTCCGAAATGGACTTGATTGACCGCTTTGGACGTTTTGGATTTGACCTCTTTCGCAAGGCTAGAGGCATTTCCAATAGCCCAGTAAAATCTAATCGTGTCCGTAAATCTATCGGAAGTGAGAGAACCTACGGTAAGCTCCTGTATAATGAAGATGACATCAAGGCTGAGTTGACTAAGAATGCTAGACGGGTAGCGGAAAGCGCCCAGAAAAATAAAAAAGTAGGACGTATCATTGTTATCAAGGTTCGTTATTCGGACTTCTCAACCCTAACCAAGCGTATGACCTTGGACAAATCGACCCAGGACTTTGATACTATTGAAAGAATTGCTCACACCATTTTCGACCAGCTGGAGGAAAATAGCAGTGGTGTTCGCCTCTTAGGTGTTACGCTGACAGGCTTGGAAGATCAAGAAGGTAGACAGTTAGACTTAGACGATTTGGCGTGATTATATAATAGTAGAGTTTCGCCTTTTCCGTTGCTAGTTGACCTTGAAGAATCATCAGACCTATGCTATCTTAATTAGTAAGTAATAGAAATGAGGGAATAAAAGTAATGAAAAAAGTTTTTACTTATCTGGGTTTGATTTTAGCAACCTGCTTGGTTCTTGTAGCCTGTACTTCAAATAAGTCAGCGGAAAAGAAAAAGACCGAACCAACTTCGACAGAACGTGCCAAGGCTGATGCGACGATTTTGATTGACACCATGCTTGGAAAATCAAGTAACGGTTTTTCAAAACTCTACGGGGAAAATTACGAAACATGGACCGAAACGAATGTCTTTGAAAAACAGGTTGCAGATACTATTGAGAAGGAAGGCTACACTCCTGAAGAAAATTACACCTATAAGTACATCGAAGGCTATGATGCTAAGACACCAACCCAAGTCCTCTCTAAATTTCTTAAGGTTCGCCGTAATATGATTGGGAAAATTCAGGACTATAAACTGAAGGATGTTAAAGTTAGTGGTAATGAGGCGACGGTTACTTTTACATCACGATCTGTCAGTGCCTATGGAGCTGCAGCTGCCGTTCGTACTCTCCTTATGAGCCTCTATGATAACGACATTGATAAGTTGCAACAGTGGAATCAAGCTGATAAGAACGATGAGGAAAAAGGAAAAGCCAAAGATCTTACAAGTAAGTTTCTTTATGGTGAAAACTTTAACGGAGATTTGACACAATTTAAGGATATTGATAAAGAAATGTCCTATACACCTTTGACAGGTGCAGATAATTTGGAAAAGACTTTCAAACTTACTAAAGATGATGGTGGTAACTGGACTATTTCTGTAACCGATTATAAAGAACTTGCCGAAGCCTTGGTCGATCATGACGAGTCAGGAAGCAGAGCCGTTTACGCCGAACGTATCCATAAGAATTTGTCAGACTATCAACCTGAAGACAGTAGCGACTCAAGCAGTAAGTCATCAGGCAAGGACAAGTAGTGTGGATAATAGATTATTTTTATTTATTCTCCTCTTGGGATTATATAGGGGTGATAGGTTGATAGTATTTCACATGAATGCTAGACAGTCAATATAATGTAATAAGTTAAAGGCGAAAAGAGTTGTCACATCAGTGGCGGCTCTTTTCTATCTTGTTATTTCTAGCCTCACCCCTATAACCATTTTCTATCGCCTCTTAGGTTTTTATTATTAGACGAGTTTGGATGAAGATGGTAAACTGTTATCACTAACTATTAATGAAAGTATCGAGGATGATAGATATGAAAAAATGGCTTGCAGGTTTAGGGATTCTTGGCTTGTCAGTTTTAACTTTGGCTGCTTGTGGAAATAAGAATGACAGTAAGGCATCTGGTGAAAAACAGACGATTACTGTTGCGACAGACTCTGATACGGCGCCTTTCACTTTCAAAGAAGGTGACGACTTCAAGGGTTATGATATTGATTTGGTCAAGGCTATTTTCAAGGATTCAGACAAGTATGAGGTCAAGTTTGTGACGACGCCTTTTGATTCCATCTTGACAGGGGTAGATTCTGGACGTTATCAGATTGCAGCTAATGATTTCAACTACAATGAAGAGCGTGCGCAGAAATATGCTTTCTCAGATCCGATTTCACGTTCTAACTATGCCATCACCAGTGCTGAGGGCACCAAATACACTAGTCTAGACGATTTGTCTGGTAAGACGACAGAGGTACTTCCTGGCTCTAACTATGCTCAGTTGCTTGAAAATTGGAACCATGCCAATGCGGACAAGACACCAATTACAATCAACTACGCTTCTAGCTCAACTGGTCTTTCAACACGTATTCAACACATTCAAGAAGGAAAAATTGACTTTATCCTTTATGATGCCATTTCGTCTGAGTACATTGTTAAAGATCAAGGCTATAAGCTAGCTGTAAACAAGATTAAAGACGATATCGGTATGAAGACTGATGGTCTTGAATATCTTCTATTCTCAAATGATAAGCAAGGTAAGGAACTTAAGACTTTTGTCAATAAGCGTATCAAAGAGCTCAAGAAGGATGGAACCCTTGCTAAACTCAGTCAGGAATACTTCGGTGGTGATTATGTCAGTGATTTGAAATAAGACGGTTAAAAGGTGAGGTCGCTGTCTCAGCTTTAGATCGAAAAAAGTTTTCTTTTGAGGCTTTCCTTAGGTGATGACGGATGTCAGCGACCTTCTTCAAAGTTCCATGACTAAGTTTTGAGCCTAAGAACTTAAAACTTTTCGAACACCTGAAATGTTAACGTTTCAGGTGTTTTTCTCACGGCAGAAAGCCTCGGTTGATGTTCGCTTGATTCGTAATATAAGAAATTAGTTCAAATCTTTTTTGGTCCTGATAAGGCAGAATTATCAGTGATATGATTTCCTTATCACTATGATAAGAAAAGACTATTTCACAGACTTTCCGAGTCGTGCTAAAATGAATACTATAGAATTTATATAAGAAATAAAGATGGTTAGCGCTTGGCTAACCTACTTTTTTAGAAAGAAAGGGCGACATTGTGAAAAAGAGTATAGAAGCATTTAATCGGTCACCTTGGTATCTCCAAGTTATTATTGGTCTGGTTGGTTTGGTAGTTGCCGTTGCTTTAGCCATTCCTTTGTCTTGGTTAGTGGAGATTCTCTGGGGCTATGTTTTGCAATTGGTTACAATTGTCTTCAAAGCAATCTCATCTTGGATGCCAGCTGGTAAGTTATTCTCATGGAAGGCTGTCTTCGACGCAGTTCCTCAGATTGTGGAACGCTTGCCTGTAACCTTGGGCTTGACCATTGCAGGTGCCTTCTTCGGTTTGATTTTGGCCCTTGTTTTTGCGGTTGTTAAGATCAATCGAGTACGTATCCTTTATCCGATTCAAGCTATTTTTGTGAGTTTCTTGCGCGGGACACCAATTCTTGTACAACTCATGTTGACCTACTATGGTATTCCACTCTTTCTTCGTTACTTGAATGGGGAGTTCGGCTTAGATTGGAATATTAATGATGTTCCACCAGCTATCTTCGCCATTACTGCCTTTGCCTTTAACGAAGCGGCTTACATGAGTGAAACTATTCGTGCGGCAATTCAGGCTGTTGATGCTGGGGAAATTGAAGCTGCCCGGTCACTTGGGATGACATCAGCACAGGTTTACCGTCGTGTCATTATTCCAAATGCGGCTGTTATTGCGACACCAAGTTTGATTAACAGTTTAATTGGTTTGACTAAGGGAACATCACTTGCCTTCAGTGCTGGTATCGTCGAAATGTATGCACAGGCTCAAATCCTAGGTGGTGCCGACTATCGTTACTTTGAACGTTTTATCTCAGTAGCTCTTGTATACTGGCTAATTTCAATCTTGATTGAGAACATTGGTCGTTCAGTTGAAAATCATATGGCCATTAAGGCTCCTGAAGCGACTGACATTTCTGGCATTGGAGGTGACCGCTAATGATTAGCATCAAAAATTTGATCAAGGAATTTTCAGGACAAAAGGTTCTCGATGGCATTGATATTGACATTGAAAAAGGTGAAGTTGTGGCTCTTGTCGGTGCTTCTGGTGCAGGTAAGTCAACTATCCTTCGTAGCTTGAACTATTTGGAACAGCCTGATTCTGGTACCATTACCATTGACGATTTCAAGGTGGATTTCGAAACAATTACCAAGGAGCAAATCCTTACCCTTCGTCGTAAGTTGGCTATGGTATTCCAACAGTTTAACCTTTTTGAGCGTCGTACAGCCTTGGATAATGTTAAGGAAGGTCTTAAGATTGTTAAGAAACTTTCTGACGAAGAAGCTACCAAGATTGCGAAAGAAGAGCTCGCTAAGGTTGGGCTTTCAAATCGTGAAAATCACTTCCCACGTCATTTGTCAGGTGGTCAAAAGCAACGTGTGGCCTTGGCTCGTGCTCTTGCTATGAAGCCTGATGTGCTCTTGCTCGATGAACCAACATCTGCTCTTGACCCTGAGTTGGTTGGTGAGGTTGAAAAATCAATCGCAGACGCGGCTAAGTCAGGTCAAACCATGATTTTGGTTAGTCACGACATGAACTTTGTTTATCAAGTGGCTGACAAGGTGCTTTTCCTTGAAAAAGGTCATATCCTTGAACAAGGAACACCTGATGAAATCTTTAACCATCCAAAAGAAGAGCGAACAAAAGAATTTTTCGCTTCTTATTCAAAACAATATCTTTAAGATGGGATTTTTGTTACAATAGAAAAGGTGATGGGATAGGACTATATTTCTAGTTCATAGTCAAAGTCCCATGAGGATGATTAGGAACTTTTGAATACTTCAAAGGCGACTAAGGAGTCCAATCAGATACTACACCGCGCAGTTATTACTATTCGGATTCAGAGGTTGGAGAATGTTATCTCAGCCTTTTCTATTTTTCACTTTAGGATGATTTATGTTATTAAATATTTTTAAATTTTATCTCTTAGGCCTTGTGATTGCTTTCTTTGTTTGCTTGGTGATTGGTGCCATTTGGCTTGGATGGCGTGCTCTACGTCGTGCAGACAAAACCGTTAAGGAGCGTCAAGGTGCCCTCTATGATGCGATTATGATGTCAATGGTTTCGATTCCAGTTTTGGCATTTGCTTTTATGGCGATTCTTATCGTACTGAATGCATAATTCTAGCTTTGTTGGCACATTAGGTGTAAGATATCTCTACAAGAAAATCATATAAGGAGTTACTCATGTACGATACAATTGTTATTGGAGCTGGTCCTGCGGGGATGACTGCAGCACTTTATGCAGCTCGTGCCAACCTTAAAGTAGCAACTTTGGAGCAAGGTGCTCCTGGTGGACAGATGAATAACACATCTGATATTGAAAATTACCCTGGTTTTGAAAGTATTTCTGGTCCAGAATTGTCAATGAAGATGTTTGAGCCCTTGGAAAAATTAGGTGTTGAAAATCTTTATGGTATCGTGTCTGGTATCGAAGACAAGGGTGATTATAAAGTTGTCAAAACTGGTGACGAGGAGTACCAAACCAAGACAGTTATCATTGCGACTGGTGCCAAACATCGTCACATTGGTGTTGCTGGTGAAGAAGAGTACAATAGCCGTGGTGTTTCTTATTGTGCGGTGTGTGATGGTGCCTTCTTCCGCAATCAAGACCTCTTGGTTGTTGGCGGTGGAGATTCTGCTGTTGAAGAGGGAATTTATTTGACACGCTTTGCCAATAGCGTGACCATTGTTCACCGTCGTGACGAATTGCGTGCCCAAAAGGTCCTTCAAGACCGAGCCTTCGCCAATGAAAAGGTCAAGTTTATCTGGGATTCAGTCGTTGAAGAAATCAAGGGTGATGACATCAAGGTTCGCAGTGTTGATATCAAGAATGTCAAAACTGGTGAGGTGACTAACCACGAATTTGGCGGTGTCTTTGTTTATGTTGGACTTGATCCAGTTTCAGATTATTTGACAGGCCTCGACATCACTGACCAAGATGGTTGGGTAATTACAGATGATAAGATGGCGACAAGTATTCCAGGTATCTTTGCCATTGGTGATGTGCGCCAGAAAGACCTTCGCCAAATTACAACAGCCGTAGGGGATGGTGCCACAGCCGGTATCGAGGCTTACAACTACGTGACTGCACTTGGTGATAAATAACATGCATGGAAACTCGGGAAAATCTCGAGTTTTTTGTGTTTGTGTGATGGTCTTTAGTTTGTCTAGATTCCTTTGAGTCAACATCTATGTGTGATTTTTTGTTATAATAGAAAAGTCTTACTAAAAATCAGTAAAAACGAGGTGATCGACTTGCGTGTTGTAGCAGGTGATTTTGGCGGGCGTCCGCTTAAAACGTTAGAAGGCAAAACGACTCGTCCAACAACGGACAAGGTCAAAGGTGCCATTTTCAATATGATTGGTCCTTTCTTTGATGGAGGACGTGTTTTGGATCTTTTTTCTGGGAGTGGTAGTTTGGCCATTGAGGCCATTAGTCGTGGCATGTCGTCTGCTGTCCTCGTGGAAAAGGATCGTCGAGCACAGGCTGTTATTCAGGAAAATATCAAGATGACTAAGAGTGAGAAGCAGTTCCAGCTTTTGAAGATGGATGCGGCGCGTGCCTTGACACAATTGACAGGACAGTTTGATTTGGTGCTTTTAGATCCGCCTTATGCCAAAGAGCAGATTGTGGCCAATATTACTCAGTTAGAGGAGCAAGGGCTCTTGGCTGAAGAGGTGATGTTGGTTTGTGAGACAGATAAGGCTGTGGACTTGCCTGAAGAAATTTCAAACTTTGGGATTTGGAAGCAGAAAACCTATGGTATCAGTAAGGTGACCGTTTATGTGCGCTAGGTACCTGTAAAAGGTGTAGAAAGGAAATGCGATGACCAAGATTGCTATGTTTACGGGGTCTTTTGATCCGATTACAAATGGGCATATGGATATTATTACCAGAGCCAGCAAGCTCTTTGATGAGCTTTATATTGGTCTTTTTTATAATAAAAACAAGCAGGGCTTCTGGGATGTTGCGACTCGCAAGCGTATTTTGGATGAGGTTGTGACAGATTTTCCCAATGCCAAGGTCATAACGGCTCACGATAGTCTGGCTGTAGATGTCGCCAGAGACCTTGGTGTGACTTATCTGGTTCGAGGCCTTCGCAATGCGACAGATTTTGACTATGAGGCTAATATGGACTATTTCAATAAAGGTTTGGCGCCTGAATTAGAAACGGTTTATTTGATTGCTAGTCATGAAGTGACACCAGTCTCTTCGAGTCGTGTACGTGAGTTGATTTATTTTGAGGGGGACATTAGCTCTTATGTTCCGCAAGCAGTTGTTAAAGAAGTGGAGGCCAAGCGTGGCAAACAAGACAAAATCTAAATCGCTATTAGGAAAATTGTGGCAGATTAAGTGGTGGCTCTTAGGTATTTTTACGGTACTTTTCCTCCTTTTTGCCCTCTTTTTCCCGCTCAATAGTTACTATGTGGAGCTTCCGGGTGGTGCTTTTGATACCAAGGAAGTCTTGACTGTAGATAAGAAAGCTGATGATTCTAAGGGATCCTATAATTTTGTGGCGGTGGCTCAAACCAAGGCGACTTTGGCCTTGATGCTCTATGCTCAGTTTAATGATTTTGCAAAGCTTCAAACGGCTGAAGAGGCAACCGGAAATTACTCTGATGAAGATTTCATGCGAATCAACCAATTTTACATGGAGACTTCTCAAAACCAAGCGATTTATCAGGGTTTGACTCTGGCTGGTAAAGAGGCTAGTTTGGAGTATATGGGCGTCTATGTGCTTCAGGTTGCTGATGATTCTAGCTTCAAGGGCGTCCTCAATATCGCTGATACGGTGACGGCAGTTAATGGCAAGACCTTTGATAATTCGGCTGATTTGATTAAATACGTTCAGGGACTTAAGCTGGGTTCAAAGGTCAAGGTCACTTATACGGCAGATGACAAAGAAAAGACTGCTACTGGTAAGATTATTAAGATTGCTAATGGCAAAAATGGTATTGGTATCGGCCTAACGGACCATACCGAGGTCAAGAGTCCTGAGAATGTTAAGTTTAAACTTGATGGTGTCGGTGGACCAAGTGCTGGTCTTATGTTTACCTTGGCTATTTACGATCAGGTGTCTGATCAAGATCTCAAGGCTGGCCGCAAGATTGCTGGCACAGGAACTATTGAAAAAGATGGCTCTGTCGGTGATATCGGTGGTGCCTACCTTAAGGTGAAATCAGCGGCTGATAGTGGCGCAGACATTTTCTTCGTACCAAATAATCCAGTAACGAAGGAAATGAAAAAGGCTGATCCGGATGCCAAGACTAATTATCAAGAGGCCAAGGAAGCTGCCAAGAAACTGGGAACCAAGATGAAAATCGTTCCTGTTAAAACAGCTCAGGAAGCCATTGATTATTTGAAAAAGACTAAATAAGAAGAGGGAGTAGGACAGACAGAAATCCATGATTTTTGTCTCTGTCTTACCCTCTTTTTTAGGTCAAAGTGTTATAATAGTCCTTATGAAAAAACGTTATAGAACAGTCAATGATTACTATCGTGAGCTTTTTGGCGAAAAAATTTTCAAACTTCCTATAGATGCTGGTTTTGATTGTCCCAACCGTGATGGAACAGTGGCTCACGGTGGCTGTACCTTTTGTACGGTATCGGGGTCTGGGGACGCTATTGTAGCTCCTGAGGCACCGATTCGTGAGCAGTTTTACCATGAGATTGACTTTATGCACCGCAAGTGGCCAGAAGTTCAAAAATATCTGGTTTATTTTCAAAACTTTACGAATACCCACGCACCGCTTGAGGTTATCAAGGACCGCTACGAACAGGCTATCAATGAGCCTGGTGTTGTTGGGATCAATATCGGTACTCGACCAGACTGTTTGCCAGACGATGTGATTGATTATCTGGCAGAACTCACCGAACGAATGCATGTAACGGTTGAACTTGGCTTGCAGACGACTTATGAAGAAACGTCAGAGCTCATTAACCGAGCACACAGCTATGAACTCTATGTAGAGACGGTTAAGCGTGTGCGTGAGCGTGCGCCCAAGGCTGAAATTGTATCGCACCTGATTAATGGCTTGCCAGGAGAAACTCACGAGATGATGGTGGAGAATGTCCGCCGTTGTGTGACTGATAATGACATTCAAGGAATTAAGCTCCATTTGCTCCACTTGATGACCAATACCCGTATGCAGAGAGACTACCACGAGGGGCGTCTTAAATTGCTGAGTCAGGAAGAGTATGTGTCCATCATCTGTGACCAGTTGGAAATCATCCCTAAGGATATCGTCATTCATCGGATTACTGGTGATGCACCGCGAGATATGTTGATTGGGCCTATGTGGAGTCTCAACAAGTGGGAAGTCCTTAATGCCATTGACAAAGAGATGGAACGTCGTGACTCATGGCAAGGATGTAAAGTAGTTAGCAAGAAGGAGGAAAAAGCATGATTAAGCGTCCCATTCATCTGTCTCATGACTTTCTAGCAGAAGTGCTGGATGATGAGAGTACAGCTGTTGATGCGACTATGGGAAATGGCAATGACACCGCCTTTCTGGCTGGCCTTGCTAAGAAGGTCTATGCCTTTGACGTGCAAGAGCAGGCGCTTGAAAAGACCAGTCAACGCTTGTCAGACTTGGGCATTGAAAATGCGGAAATTATTTTAGATGGTCATGAAAATCTGGACCGTTATGTTACGGAGCCTATTCGAGCAGCTATTTTCAATCTAGGCTATCTACCATCTGCAGATAAGAGTGTCATCACCAAACCTCACACGACTCTTGAGGCTATTGACAAGATTCTTGACCGCTTAGAGGTGGGTGGTCGCCTAGCTATTATGATTTACTATGGTCATGATGGTGGTGATATGGAAAAGGATGCTGTTCTTGAGTATGTGATTGGTTTAGACCAGCGTGCTTTTACAGCCATGCTTTATCAACCTCTCAATCAAATTAATACCCCGCCATTTTTGGTGATGTTGGAGAAATTACAATGATTACAGATATTAAAGAAAAGCTTGCAGATATGCAGGCCAAATATATAGACAAGCAGAGTGCTGAAGACACCTTGAAAAAGGTTGACAATCGTAAAACGGCGAAAATTAAGAAGAAACTAGCCAGTCTTGAGGTCGAACGTTGCCATAAACTTTTAGCCAAGGAAGACGTGACGGCCATTGATAAAAAAATTCGCAAGCAAAAAGAACTATTTTCTAACTGTTGTCATAAGGAAGGTTAGGAGGAGCTATGCATTTATCATTAGCTTTGCTGGTTCTTTTTTTTAGCTTAATATTATCGAACGTTATCAACCGTATCTTTCCACGTCTTCCCCTACCTTTGATTCAAATTATTTTTGGAGTGGGTATTGGTTTTCTTTTTAAGGGGGGAGTTTTTGAATTTGAAACGGAACTTTTTCTAGCCTTTATTATTGCTCCCTTGCTTTTTCGTGAAGGCGAAGAGAGTGACATTACTAGTATTCTACGTAACTGGAAACTCATTCTGTTTTTGATTTTTCCAGTCATCTTCGTGTCTACGCTGGGAATCGGCTATCTTACTAAGGCTGTCTTGCCTGCTTCGGTGCCCTTGTCTGCTTGTCTTGCCATCGGTGCCGCTCTTGGTCCAACGGATTTGGTTGCCTATTCCGCTATTTCCAAACGCTTCAGTTTTCCAAAGTGGATTAGCTATATTCTGCAGGGAGAGGGGTTGCTAAATGATGCCTCTGGCTTGGTCGCCTTTCAGGTGGCAGTGACTGCTTTGACAACAGGAGCCTTCTCCCTCCTGGGTGCGAGCTGGAATTTGGTTATCTCTGTTATTGGTGGTTTTTTGGTTGGCTTGACTACAGCCCTATTTAATCGTCTCTTTTTGACCATTTTAGATAATATGGATGCAGCAGATGTCACAGGAGCACTCTTACTAGAGTTAGTACTACCGATTGCCTCTTACTTTGTAGCTGAGGAAATTCATGCCTCTGGAATCATTGCTGTTGTCGTAGCAGGGATTTCGCTTGCTAGCCGTTTCAAAAAAATCACTGTATTTGATGCCAAACTGGATAGTGTTTCCCATACGATTTGGGGAACCATTACCTTCATGCTTAATGGTATGGTTTTTTTCCTTCTGGGGACAGAACTGCCAACCCTAGCAATGCCAGTACTGTCTAGCAGCACTTACGATGAGTTCTGGATGCTTCTTGACATCGTCCTGTTAACAGCGACCATGTTTGGAATTCGTTTTGTCATGATTAGTGCAGTGTTTGCCCAAAGAGCTTGGCGGACCAAACGGTCACTGAAAAAAATCTGGAAGAGTGCTACTCTTTTGACGTTTTCTGGGGTAAAAGGAACGGTTTCGATTGCAACAATCCTTTTGCTTCCGATTGCCAATATGACTGCACTAGAACATAGTCTCTTGCTCTTTACGGTAGCGGGTGTCACACTATTGAGCTTCTTAACAGGTATTTTAATTCTACCTAAGTTAGCCACTGGACCAGCGCATACGACCAACCATTATATGCAGATTGCTATTCTCAATGATGTGGTAAGAGAGCTAGACAATGACCTAAAGCAGTCTGCAAATCAAGGAGCTGTTTATGCTACTATTGACAACTATAACCAACGTTTGGAAGATTTAATCTTGGAGCAAGAATCAAATGATGTCAAGGAAGAGTTAGCTAATATCCGCGTCATGATTATGGAAATCGAGAGTGAGGGTTTGGAATATGCCTACAAGAAGGGGAAGATTTCAGAACTCGAATACAATCTCTACCAGCGTTATATCAAAGGCTTGGAGCGCCGTATCAACCGTGGTTTTGTTTCTAGTCTCACTTATGTCTTTGCTGTCTTTGTTCGTGGTCTTCGTAGAATTTTGCACTTAGCTCTTACCTTCAAGTTTCGAATTGAACAAGAGGAGAATAGGCGAGGTCCTCGATTGACGGAGGAAAATCGTGACCATATGACTGAGCTTTATTTAACAAATACTGAGCAGGTCTTGGAAGCCTTGAGTAATCTAGAAGGTGTCTATCATTCAGATCTTTTATCTTATTTGAAACGCAGTCGACTTCAAGAGGCTGAAATTATTCAATCAGGAGCCTTTGTTGAGCGGGTTATCACCCACTTAAATCCAGACAATGTTGACGAAATGTTGCGAGGCTATTATTTGGAACGTAAGGTTATCAACGAATATGAACAGGCTGAGCTTATTTCTAGTCGTTATGCCAAACAGCTTCGTAAGGAAGTCAATACTTTGGAAGACTATTCTCTCAAAGAAACAAGCAATACTTTGACCTATGATATGATTAATCTGGCCCGAAGAGGAGCCTAAGAAAGCATTTAGAGTAGAAAAAGAAGCCAAGTTATCAATTTGGCTTCTTTTAATGTTTGTTTTTCTCATTATCGTGGTTTGGCAAGAGAAAGTCCAATCCTAGGCCTACTAGGATAGCGGCAACAATCAGAGTTTCAGTTGGAATAGGGAGCAGGTCATAGATTGCATTAGCAATCATCAGTCCAATCAAGGCACTAATGAGGCTAGATTTATAATCTTTTTTCATTAGATTCTCAATTGTAAAGAAAATAAATAAGGCAAGTGGAAAGAGTGGCCAAAGGGACATCTCAATTTTGGGGAAGCCGAGAATACTATAAATGATAACTGTTACTGCTGCACCGATTAAACCAAAACCTATTACTTTAGTCATGTTTCTACCTCGTTTTCTATATCCGAAAGTTACTTTGCTTTAACACCTACTAATTTATCAAAAGGGGAGCCCTCGAACAATATCATATGTCTATGTGGTAAATTCTAGAATCTATTCGGTCAAAAAGGACTGTTTTGACTGAATCAGTAAAAGTCAAAAAATTTCACCACGCAGTGAAACCACTTACAAAAAAAGAGTATAATAGTACTGAAGGAGGGTGATCTCTTTAATCTTGAATGAAAGTAGAGGATGGTCATATGTCTAGAAAAACTCGGTTTTATATACTTATCTTTTTTGAAGTATTGTTGACTCTGTCTATGCTTTGGTTTTATGGTTTGCATTTTGGATACGAAATACCCGATTCTGTATCCTTGCTAAGTTCTCAGCTTCCACAGCAAATCTTTTTAGTATGGTTTATTTTTAGGCTTCTGAAGGATAAGCGGAAAGCCGAGGGCATCTTGGCTGTGCTTGCCTTCCATATTTGTCAGCTAGTTACCTATTTCTTAATACCGGCTACTATTTTTAAGCCATGGTTGGTTTCACCAGTTTTAACTGTTATTTGTTTAGCTTGGCTTGTCATTATGATTAAGAAGGTAGAGCTTCCAACTCTCTTAGCCTCCCTTAAAAGCCAGTCAGCTTGGCAGTCCTCCCTTCCTCTCCTTGGCCTAGGAATGGCTGCTGTGGCCTGGGGCACACACTATATAGATATTGATTTAAAAGATTTAAGTAGTCTTATTTACATAATGTATCCAATACTAGAGTGTGCGAGTATCTTCTTATTCCTTAACTTGATGACTGAAAAAACTCAAAAGAAATTAAAAATCTCTTCAATACTTCTCATCGTCATTAGTTTACTTGAATTGGTTTATGGTTTCTTGGTTGACCATATCATTACTGATGTCTCTCTTTTTCTTCTAGTAGTGTCATTCTATCTTGTCTATCGTGTAAATGGCAACACATCAAAACTAGTTGAAAAATGGCAGAAGAAGTATGGCTTTGAGGTGAGTGAGGATGACCTACTTGTGGAGAAAAGAACAAAATCAGTAATTGAAAAGCGACAGATTTATGATTATTCGGAGAGCCAAAGACAAGTCAATCCTTACAGTCTTCATTCTCCTTGGCTTTGGACTGCTTTTATTTTATCGCTTAGGGATTTAGTTGTTAATTTAACTTATGTCATTTACACTCCTATAGATGAATTTAATCCCTTAGCAGGTGTTGGTTGGTTTATACAATTCATTATCATGACACCTTTAATTATTATTCCTACTATAATGCTTCCAAATGCTATAAGAATCGCTTCCAAGACTCGTCTATATATAGTCGCTGCACTATTCATGTGTTCAAGAACGTCTATAGAACAGCTTATCGTTCCAGCTTTAATTTTGTATGGCGTATCTCAAATAAAAGAGGAGTAGTGATAAAACAACAAGTCCCCCAGCCTATGGTCTGAGGGACTTGTTTCTTTGATGTTGTTTAAAATTAGCCTTAAATCAAGCTATATTATGACTGGTCTCTATAAAAGTGGGTTAATGTAAAAACGATGGTCGTCAATTGGAATAATTTGAACAGGATTTTGGTAGAAGTCAGCTAAAACTTCTGGTGTGATGACATCATTTTTGGGTCCTTGCGCTACGATTTTTCCTTGACGGAGTAGGAGAATATGGTCCATGTTTTCAGTGATTTCCTCAGCGTGGTGAGTGACGTAAAGAACCAGTGGAGCATGAGGAAGCGAGGTGATACGATCAATTTGACGCAAGAGTTTTTCACGGGCGAATAGGTCCAAACCAACAGTCGCTTCGTCAAGGATAATGATGTCAGGATCTTCCATGAGACTGCGAGCAATCAAACAAATTTGTTTTTCTCCTTGAGAGAGACCATGGTATTTACGACCTATCAACTCCCCAGCACCAAGTGAGGTCAGCATGTCCTTGGCTTCTTGCAACTCCTTATCTCCATATGCCTTGTAGAGGATTGAGCTCTTGTATTTCCCAGTAAGGACGATTTTTTCAGCAGTCATATGCTTAGGCAGACGCTCAGTGATGAAGGAACTGACAATACCAATATGTTTGCGAAGACCCGTAATGTCTCCGTTACCAAAGGCGTAGCCAAGTATTTCGGCATGACCTTCGGAAGGAAAGAACTCAGCTGTCAATAAGCGTAGAAGTGTTGATTTTCCTGCACCATTAAGTCCAAGGATAGCCCAGGTCTGGCCTTTGTCAACTGTCCAGTTAAGATCGGACAAGAGTGTTTTTCCTTGGCGAGCCAAGCTGACATTTTCTAAGCGTATAAGTGACATAAGTCTCTCCTTCGATGATAAATTACTCTAATTATAGCATAAAATAGGAACCTATATTGGAAAAATGTGATATAATGGAAGTCAGAATTTTTTTAGAGGAGAAGAAAAAAATGGAAGACTCTAGTGGTCAGTCCTTATTATTTCAATTTATTTTATTACTAATTTTAACCTTGCTTACGGCCTTTTTCTCAGCGTCTGAGATGGCTTTAGTATCACTAAACCGTTCACGTGTGGAACAAAAGGCTGAAGAAGGCGACAAGAAATTTATTCGCCTGCTCAAGGTTCTTGAAAACCCCAATAACTTCTTATCAACTATTCAGGTTGGTATTACTTTTATCAGTCTTTTGCAAGGGGCCAGTCTCTCTGCTTCGCTAGGAGCAGTTATAGCGACCTGGTTTGGTCACGTAGCCTGGGCTAAAACAGCAGGTAGCGTGGTATCTTTGGTGGTCTTGACTTACATTTCTATCGTTTTTGGTGAACTTTATCCTAAGCGTATTGCCATGAACCTAAAGGAAAATCTAGCCATCTACTCAGCACCTGTCATTATTGTAACTGGTAAGATTGTTAGTCCCTTTGTTTGGATTCTTTCAGCATCGACAAACCTTTTGTCTCGTTTGACACCTATGACCTTTGATGATGCGGATGAGCAGATGACACGTGATGAGATTGAGTACATGTTGACCAAGAGTGAAGATACACTTGAGGCTGAAGAAATTGAAATGCTCCAGGGGATTTTCTCTCTTGATGAATTGATGGCACGTGAGGTTATGGTCCCTCGTACCGATGCTTTTATGATTGATATCGAAGACAATATTCAAGAGAATATCCAAGCTATTCTTAAGGAGAGTTACTCTCGTATACCCGTTTACGAAGATGACAAGGATAAGATTATCGGTGTGATTCATACCAAAAACCTTCTTAAAGCAGGTTTTGAACTTGGTTTTGATAATATTAAGCTTCGTAGAATCATGAATGAGCCGCTCTTTGTTCCAGAAACTATCTTCGTAGATGACCTCTTGGCAGCTTTTCGTAATACCAATAATCAGATGGCTATCTTGCTTGACGAGTATGGAGGTATGGCTGGTCTTGTTACCTTTGAGGATCTTTTAGAAGAAATCGTCGGTGAAATTGATGACGAAACAGATAAAGCCAGTGTGGAAGTTCGTGAAATAGGAGAGAATACCTATATTGTTGAGGGAGCTATGACTCTTAATGACTTCAATGAGCATTTTGACACAGAGCTTGAGAGTGATGATGTTGATACTATAGCAGGCTATTATTTGACTGGTGTAGGAGCAATTCCCACTCAAGAAGTCAAGGAACATTATGAAGTTATCAACAAGGATAAACATCTTGAATTTATTAATGATAAGGTTAAGGATGGTCGCGTAACCAAACTTAAGGTAATCATCACAGCCGCTCCAGAAGAAGCTGAAGAATAGAATCTACCAGTTTTAGAATAGAAAATACTAGAGCTAAAAAGTAAGATAATAATAATCGAGCGCCTTCTTTCATTTTGAGAGAAAGCGCTTTTTCTTATCTAATTGAGAAGTGTTTTTAATCGGCATAATTAGATTAGAAAGCGGATGGAAATCGCTAAACTATGCTTTTTTATTCCAATAAAACATCTAGTTGTTATTGACTTATGGCCTTGCTTTTTGGTGTGATTTAAACACATTTTGACATTATGATAGACTCAGAATAAAAATAAATAAGATTTTGATTAGAATGCTTCTATATTACTTTTTTATGGTAGAATATAAATTAACTGATAAATGAAAAAAAGGAGAAACTTAATGGCTTCTAAAAAATCTATATTATATAGTAGCTTGCTTTTACTCACCCTTACCCTAGGAGCTTTTGTACCAGTAACTTCCTTTGCAGATGATGGCATTGCGACAAATGATTCTGTTCTTACGCAACCAACAACAGATCGTTCGGCAACAGGATCATCTACTGCACCAAGTGATGGTGACTTAGCCCGTAGCAATGATTCAAACACAGGTGCAACAACGCCAACAACTCCTACAGTTCCTGAGGTACCAGTTGAGCCAGCAACACCAGA
This sequence comes from uncultured Streptococcus sp., assembly GCF_963545685.1. GTDB lineage: Bacteria > Bacillota > Bacilli > Lactobacillales > Streptococcaceae > Streptococcus. Next base: position 65,173 of record NZ_CAUUKN010000002.1, read on the forward strand.
AACACCTGAGGTCCCAACGCCAACAACTGATACATCAGCGAAGCCAGCTGAGCAGTCGGGGGATAAGCCAGAAGCATCAGCTCCGAAAACTGATACAGATACAAATACAAGTACAAGTGAGACACCTCAATCACCTGAAGTTCCTTCAGTCAATGTTAATGGTCAACCTGTTGTTACTGTAACACCTGCAGCGCCAGTTATCACAGCAGCTGGTCAAACAATCGTTTCTACACAAAATAGCCAACTTGTTGTTGCTAACACTGACGGCACAACAAGTCTTGTCGCTCCTGAAGTAGCAGGATTCAAAGTGAACGCTGACGGTACATTGACTGGTAAAGATGCTAAAGGTACAGAAGTCACTCTTCCTAAGACTGGTGAAGCATCAACTGTAATCTTGACGCTTGCAGGAACATTCTTCCTTGCTCTTGCTGCTTTTTTGGGATTCAAGAAACGTGCCTAATTGTATAGATAATAAGAGACTGGATTCTTCCAGTTTTTTCTTTCTTCTTCTGGTATAGTATAGTTAAATCGTAATTTTAGATGTATTATAGTATAACCTTTGCCTTAAATCAGGCAGATATGGAGCATGTTTCTGATAAAAGAGGTATAATAAAAACATGTAAAAAGCGTTTACAAGGAGGCTGCCATGGCAGAAATTGATTACAGTCAGGTGACTGGACTTGTTCATTCAACTGAAAGTTTTGGATCCGTAGATGGACCGGGTATCCGTTTTATTGTTTTCATGCAAGGCTGTAAAATGCGTTGCCAATATTGTCACAACCCAGATACTTGGGCTATGGAATCAAATAAAGCTGTTGAACGTACAGTTGAAGATGTTTTAAATGAAGCTCTTCGGTTCCGTCATTTTTGGGGTGAACAGGGTGGTATCACCGTATCTGGTGGTGAGGCCATGCTTCAGATTGATTTTGTCACAGCCCTCTTTACGGAGGCTAAGAAGCTTGGTATTCATTGTACACTGGACACTTGTGGCTTTGCTTACCGTAATACTCCTGAGTATCATGAAGTTGTTGACAAACTTTTAGCTGTAACTGACTTGGTTCTACTTGACATCAAAGAGATTGACCCAGAACAACATAAGTTGGTGACACGTCAACCTAATAAGAACATTTTAGAATTTGCACAATACTTGTCTGATAAACAAGTGCCGGTCTGGATTCGTCACGTCTTGGTGCCTGGCTTGACTGACTTTGATGAGCACTTGGTTGAATTGGGTGAATTTGTGAAGACCTTGAAAAATGTCGATAAATTTGAAATTCTTCCATATCATACGATGGGGGAATTCAAGTGGCGTGAACTTGGCATCCCTTATCCATTGGAAGGTGTCAAACCACCAACTGCAGATCGTGTTAAAAATGCTAAGGCCCTTATGCATACGGAAACCTATCAAGAATATAAGAATCGCATCGGTGTCAAAACCTTGAATTAAAGAATGAGCTCTTGACAAGAGCTTTTTTACTTTGTTATTATTTAGGAAGCAATAAAAAGCAGGTAAATTATGTTTCGTATTTTAAAAAGTGATGATGACTTTGTTTACCTTAGTCATCCCGATGGGCGCCTGAAGAAAATAGATCGTGCCCTTTTTGATTTTGATATAAAATTAGGAGATCGTGTTGAGGTCTATCAAGATGGAGAATTGACAGTGGTAACTCCGGCGGAAGTTCAAATGGACTTGAGCCTTGAGGGAGACAAATCTGTTAAGTCTCACCTCTTGCAAGGGATTTTAGATCTTTTCCTTGAGACCCTTAATATTCACAACAATCATTTGGGTGACTTGAAGAAGATTTTCACGCAATTATTGATCACGCTCTTCATGGCTTGGAGCTTGTTGGGAGTTATTCTGGTTGAGATTCTTCTCTTTGCAGAGTCAGTCATTGTGTTTGTATGGAGACTTTTGGTTCGTCTTGTTAAATTAATGCATATTAAAGACAATACGAAGGTCTTGATTGATGAGACGCAAAAACGCCATGCTAAGCGTGAGCGTCAGAAAGCTCAAAGACGTGAGCAAGAAAGACGACGTCAGGAAGAACAAGAAGAACGTGAGTATCTTCGTGAAACAGAACGTCAAAAGGAACTGATGATTGTTGAAGCAAGCCTTAGTCAGGAAGCAGAACGCGAGAGCCTTTCAACAAGTCTTGCTTTGGAGCAAGCAAGTGCCTCAAGTCAATCTGTTAGTGAAGACTTGGTAGAAGAAAGTCAAGCAACTTCAGAATCAGAAGTTGTGTCTGAATCAGCAAAATCTGAAAAATAGAACAAGAAAAAGAACTGAGTTATTAATCTCAGTTCTTTTTCATAGTAACTCCTTAATAATCGTTATAACATTCATCTCAACAACCTATTCAATAACCTTATTCTCATCTACTATTGCTTTTATCAAGCAAAGCTATATTCATTCTTTTAGGGATAGGGAGCCTAAAATCATTACTAATCCGAAAATAATCAAGAAATAATTGTTTGTAGTAAATGATAATATAAAAAATATTATTCCTAAACAAAAATACGCTTCTTTTAATTTCATAAATTTCCTTTCTTTAACAAGTTATATTAGATTAACCCTTAATAAATTTATACCTTGCATCCATCGTTTCTGTAATTTTAGTATACTCTTACGTATCGGCATTTACACTCTTACTTCCAATTAAAATAAATATCTTATTTTTCATAACTTATTCATATGAAAAAAGCACCATAGGTGCTTGTGAGAGGCGACTATAGTGTTTTTTCAGAGTCACGAACAATGAGCAAGTCAACTTTTGCGTGACGGAGAATGTATTCAGAAGATGAACCGATAAGCAAGCGCTCAAAAGTATTGAGACCAGTGGCACCGACCATAATAAGGTCAACGTTTTCCTTATCGGGGATATCAACGGCCAAAAGGCTCTTAGGATTACCGAACTCAATAACTTTGCGAATCTTGGTTAAACCAGCTTCTCTGGCTTGACGTTCAAAGTCAGCCAATACAGCTTTTGCTTCCTCTTCTAGTTTTTCATAGATATAAGAGTCGAAAGTCGCAACGCTTTGAAGGGCGCGTGTATCGATAACGTGTACCAAGAGTAACTGTGCATTATTACGTTTTGCAACGTGCACACCTTTGAGAAAGGCCAGTTCTGATTCGTAAGAACCGTCGATAGCTACCATAATACGTTCATATTGTTGAGACATAAGCTCTACCTCCTATCTTTAGTTTTATTATACTCCTTTAATTTAAAAAATGAAAGCGTTGTTATGGGTTTTCTGAAATCTTTTTTTGACTACTTACTTTACGATTTTATCAGTAATGGGAAGAGTTTGACCTTATCTAAAAATTGAAGATTGCCTGAAAAAGAGGTATAATACAATCTGTTATTAGCTTCGTAAGAAACGTGATAATTAATGAAGAAGAGAAGTCTTCAGAAATGATACCAAATGGCTAGGCCTAAGATGGTGTCGATGAAAGTAGAAATCCCCATCAGGTGTTGAATTTTCTTATTTTCTACTAGATGTATCTGCTTTTAGTATCTTTTGAAAGGATTAACTTATGAAAACATTTGATAAATCATCAAAGTTGGAACACGTTGCCTATGATATTCGTGGACCAGTTTTGGATGAGGCCAACCGTATGATTGCCAACGGTGAAAAAATTCTCCGTCTTAACACAGGAAATCCTGCGGAATTTGGTTTTACAGCACCAGATGAAGTCATTCGTGACTTAATTATGAATGTTCGTAACAGTGAGGGGTATTCGGATAGTAAGGGGATTTTCTCAGCTCGTAAGGCTATTATGCAGTATTGCCAGCTCAAGGGCTTTCCAAATGTAGACATCGATGATATCTATATTGGTAACGGTGTTTCGGAGATGATTTCCATGTCTATGCAAGCCTTGCTTGATGATGGAGATGAAGTCTTGGTTCCAATGCCAGACTATCCTCTTTGGACAGCCTGTGTCAGTCTAGCTGGTGGTAACGCTGTACACTATGTCTGTGATGAAAAATCTAACTGGTATCCAGACATTAATGATATCAAATCAAAGATTACATCAAATACTAAGGCTATTGTGCTAATCAACCCCAATAACCCAACAGGTGCGCTCTATCCTAAGGATGTTCTTGAACAAATTGTTGATATTGCTCGCCAAAATGACTTGATTATCTTTGCGGATGAGATTTATGACCGCTTGGTTATGGATGGTAAGAAGCACGTTGCTATTGCAAGTCTTGCGCCAGACGTTTTTTGTGTATCTATGAATGGTCTTTCTAAATCTCACCGTATTTGTGGTTTCCGTGTGGGTTGGATGGTTCTTTCTGGACCTAAGAAGAATGTTCGGGGCTATATTGAAGGGCTTAATATGTTAGCCAATATGCGCCTTTGTGCTAATGTGCTCTCTCAACACGTTATACAGACTTCACTTGGGGGCTACCAATCTGTTGATGAACTCCTGATTCCTGGTGGTCGTATTTATGAACAACGTGAATTTATCACAAATACAGTAAATGATATTCCAGGACTTACAGCTGTTAAGCCAGATGCAGGTCTATACATCTTCCCTAAGATTGACCGTAACATGTATGATATTGACGATGATGAAGAGTTCTGTCTTCGTCTCTTGAAGAAGGAGAAGGTCCTCTTGGTTCCAGGTAAAGGCTTTAACTGGAATGAACCAGACCACTTCCGTATTGTCTACCTTCCTCGTGTGGAAGAATTGGCTGATCTTGGAAATAAAATCGAACGTGTCTTGTCATATTACAAGCGCTAAATTCGTGAAAACTGGACAAAAAGGCTTGTCCGGTTTTTGTTTTGTTTAAAAAGGGAGCGTGTTCACCCAAAATCCGAACAATTTCCCTAAAAAAGACATAATATAATGAATAGTAGAATAATAAATAATTTTCAGACAATTGTTTGCAATTTCTAGGTTAAGTATGCTATAATGATAAGGCTAGTAGGTCTTGCGTATGATGATTGCTACAAGGCCTGATATTATTAAGACTACAAATAGAAAGTGAAGACAATAAGTATGGCGAATTTGCTGGCTAAAACACGTAAAATTACTTCTATCTTGCAACGCTCAGTAGATAGCTTGGAAGGGGATCTTCCATATAACAACATGGCTGCTCAATTGGCAGATATCATTGATTGTAATGCTGCTATCGTAAATGGTGGTGGTGCTCTCCTTGGTTTTGCTATGAAATACAAAACTAATAATGACCGTGTGGAAGAGTTTTTTGAAGCGAAACAACTTCCAGAGGAATACACACGTGGTATCAGCCGTGTTTATGACACTCAAGAAAATATTGGTATTGACAGTGACTTAACTATTTTCCCAGTGGAATCAAAAGATGATTTCCCAGACGGTTTGACTACAATTGCACCAATCTATGGTGGTGGTATGCGTCTTGGTTCTTTCATTATTTGGCGTAACGACCATGATTTTGTGGACGACGACCTTATCTTGGTTGAGATTGCGTCTACAGTAGTTGGTTTGCAATTGTTGAACCTTCAAACAGAAAACTTGGAAGAAACGATTCGTAAACAAACAGCTATTAATATGGCTATTAATACCTTGTCTTACTCAGAAATCAAGGCAGTTTCAGCTATCTTGAATGAGTTGGATGGTTTAGAAGGCCGTTTGACAGCCTCTGTTATTGCGGACCGTATCGGAATCACCCGTTCTGTTATTGTTAATGCTCTTCGTAAGTTGGAATCGGCTGGTATTATTGAAAGTCGTTCACTCGGTATGAAAGGAACTTATCTTAAAGTCCTTAACGAAGGTATCTACGACAAATTGAAAGAATACGAATAAAACATTGAATAGAAGTGAGGTAGGCTGAGGCTGCCCCACTTTTTTTAAAAGGAGAAAGTAACATGACAAAAGCATTGATTTCAATTGATTACTCTTATGACTTTGTGGCAGATGATGGGAAGTTGACGGCTGGTAAGCCTGCCCAAGCTATTGAAGATCGTATTGCTCAGGTAACTCAAGAAGCTTATGACAATGGGGATTATATCTTTGTTGCCATGGATCGACATGATGAGGGGGATACTTTTCATCCTGAGACTAAACTCTTTCCGCCTCACAATATTGAAGGGACAGCTGGGCGAGAACTTTATGGTAAGCTAGCTGATGTGTATGATGCCATCAAGGATGATAATCGTGTCTTTTGGATGGACAAACGTCACTATTCGGCTTTTTCAGGAACCGATTTGGATATTCGTTTGCGTGAGCGTCGTGTGACGACAGTTGTTTTGACGGGAGTTTTAACAGATATTTGTGTGTTACATACGGCTATCGATGCTTATAATTTTGGCTATGATATCGAGGTGGTAGAGAGTGCAACAGCCTCCTTGACACCTGAAGCACATGACTTTGCTATTGGGCATTTTAAAAATGTTCTTGGAGCGAAAATTGTAGAGTAAGAGTTGGTTCTTACTCTTTTTTGATCATTGTAATAATGGGGGAGAGGATTGGGAGTTATCTCTTATCGAATGTAGGAGCAAGTCTTGCTTTCAATTCGTCGTCTGAAATCATAGGATTGTATCAGTTTTCCGTAGTTTACTATAAGAAAACGATTACAAATTATTGTATACTATTACTATATTAAGACGAAATATATAAGAGGTAGAATAATGACTAAAAAATTAACTTTTCCTGACGGATTTTTGTGGGGTGGTGCGACAGCAGCCAACCAATGTGAAGGTGCCTATGATGCTGATGGGCGTGGTTTAGCCAATGTTGATGTGGTGCCAATTGGTGAGGATCGCCTTTCGATTATTACTGGACGTCGCAAGATGTTTGATTTTGAGGATGGTTATTTTTATCCAGCTAAGGAAAGCATCGATATGTACCACCGTTACAAGGAAGATATTGCTCTCTTTGGTGAAATGGGCTTTAAGACTTATCGACTTTCTATTGCTTGGTCACGTATTTTTCCTAAGGGTGATGAGGCTGAGCCAAATGAAGCTGGGCTAGCTTTTTACGAGGACCTATTCAAGGAATGTCACAAACATGGCATTGAACCCTTAGTAACTATTACGCACTTTGATTGTCCCATGCACTTGATTACAGAGTATGGGGGATGGCGTAACCGTAAGATGCTTGGTTTCTATGAAAATCTTTGCCGTACCCTTTTCACACGTTATAAAGGTTTGGTTAAGTACTGGCTCACTTTCAACGAAATTAACATGATTCTCCATGCACCATTTATGGGAGCAGGGCTCTGTTTTGAAGAGGGTGAAAATGAGGAGCAGGTTAAATACCAAGCAGCTCACCATGAGTTGGTAGCTTCAGCTATGGCGACTAAGTTGGCTCACGAGATTGATCCTGAAAATAAGGTCGGTTGTATGTTGGCAGCCGGTCAGTATTATCCAAATACAGCCCACCCACGTGACTACTGGGCAGCCATGCAAGAAGATCGTAGTAGCTATTTCTTCATTGACGTTCAGGCTCGTGGAGAGTATCCAAATTATGCTAAGAAACAGTGGGAACGTGATGGTATTAAGCTTGAGATGACTGAAGAAGATTTGGTCCTTCTCAAAGAGCATACTGTTGATTTCATTTCCTTCTCTTATTATGCAAGTCGTGTGGCTTCAGGTGATCCAGAAGTTAATGAAAAGACTGCCGGCAATATCTTTGCCTCTATTAAAAATCCATATTTGGAAGCTTCAGAGTGGGGTTGGCAAATTGACCCACTAGGTCTTCGTATTACCCTCAATGCTATTTGGGATCGTTACCAGAAACCGATGTTTATTGTTGAAAATGGTCTTGGTGCTGTGGATACACCAGATGAAAATGGCTATGTTGAAGACGATTATCGTATCGACTACTTGGCAGCTCACATTAAGACCATGAGGGATGCTATCAATGAAGATGGTGTAGAGCTTTGGGGTTACACAACCTGGGGCTGTATCGACCTTGTTTCTGCTGGAACTGGTGAAATGAAGAAACGTTACGGTTTCATCTATGTAGACCGTGACAATGATGGTAAGGGTAGCCTTAAACGCTCTAAGAAGAAATCATTTAACTGGTACAAGGAAGTTATCGCAAGTAACGGTGCCTCTGTAGAATAGAGCATTTGAGCTGAGTGCTGGTCTGGGTTCAATTTTACGAATCTAGCAAGCACTGAAAGAAAATTGATCTCCGATGAAGTCAGCCTTTGGGCTGGCTTTTTTTGTAAGGGGTAGAAATTGTAATGTTTTCTAAAAAATGATATTCTTATTAGAGTTTGAGAGGAAGAAAATATGGGTAAAAAATCAGTTGTATTTGTAGCAGAGCTATCCTATATGGAAAAGTTAGAGGTGGCTCTAAAGTCTTTATGTGCACATCGAGGTCAGTGGAAAATTTATGTGCTAAATGAGAATTTACCAACAGAATGGTTTGCCCTGATGAATAGTCGTTTGGAGGCTATTGATTCGGAAATTCTTAATTGTCGTGTGTCTGCAGAAAGCTTTAAACAATTTTCGCTTCCGAGTGCGCATATTCATTATGCGACTTTTTTCCGTTATGCGATTCCTGAATTTGTCCAAGAAAATCGCGTTCTCTATTTAGACTGTGATATGATTTTCACGCAGGATTTGTCACCACTTTTTGAAGTGGATATAAACGGATTTGGCATTGGAGCGGTAGTGGATCGTCCAACGACGACAGAAGGTTTTAATGCTGGTTTGATGGTCATTGACATCGATTGGTGGCGACAACACAAGGTGACAGAGTCTCTTTTTGAATTAACTAAGGAAAATCACCAAAATGTTTATGGTGATCAAGGAATTTTGAATCTTTATTTTAAAGGCGCCTGGCACCAGCTTCCATGGACGTATAATCTCCAAGTAGGCTCTGACAAGGATCAGTACAGATATGGGGACTTGGATTGGTATGATGCCTTTAAAGGGCTACCAGCGGTTATTCATTACACCTCTCACAATAAGCCCTGGACCTCTAAGCGTTTCAATCGCTTCAGGGATATCTGGTGGTTCTATTATGCCTTGGCTTGGGATGATATCTTATTGAGAAAGCCATCCCTAAAGCTTAGCTTTAAGGATATGGTGGGGGATTTCTCCTATCATACGGCCATTTATACTAATACGGCAGACATCTTTGAGTTGGAACAGTTACTGCAGGCCTTTCCAGATGTAGCTTTTCATGTTTTGGCTCATTCTCATTTCGGATTTAATTTGGTGAAGTTGGAGCAGTATCCAAACCTTATTCTCTATCCATCCTTTGATCCTCTGACCAGTCGAAAGGTCTCGGAAAAGATAGATTTTTATTTGGATATCAATCCTTTTAACGAGGTTGATAATATCACAGAAACAATTCATCAGTTAGGTCTTCCTATCTTCTCTTTTGAAGGAACCAATCATGACCAGACTGGGAAAAACCAAGTGTTTAAGGATGACCAAGTGGATGAAATGGTGAAGGCCGTTCGAGAATATATTGAGACGATTGAGAGATAAACGATGGAAAATAAAGAAGTAGTCAGTATTGTTATTCCCATTTATAATGTGGAGACGTATTTGAAGCAGTGTTTGGAGACGGTAGTGAATCAGACCTATCCTCACCTTGAAATCATTCTTGTCAATGATGGTTCCCCTGACAATTCAGAGGAGATTTGCAAAGAATTCTTCAAGCGAGATTCACGTATTCGCTATGTGCGACAAGTTAATGGGGGCTTATCGGCAGCTCGAAATACAGGGATTGATCTAGCCACAGGTGATTATATTACCTTTGTAGATCCAGATGATTGGGTGACAGAGGACTATGTGGAGACCTTGTATAATCAGCTTAAGAAGTATGAGGCAGATGTTTCTATTGCCAACTATAACTTGTTCAATGAGAGCACTAGTAAGTTTTTGATTAAGGTAACAGAGAACGATTATTCTGAAACCCTTTATGAAGGAAGAGGCATTATTGACCAAGATGCCATCCAAGAGACACGAGATATGGCTTGGGCATGCGCCATGATGAAACTCTATAAAATCTCCTTGTTTGAGGATCTTCGTTTTCCTCTTGGTAAGAATGTCGAAGATAACTTCCTTATGTATAAACTCTTGTTAAAAGCCAATCGTGTTGTCCATACTGAAAAATGTATCTACTGGTATCGAGTGGGGCGCAAAGACACCCTATCGCAGGTCTGGACTGAAAAGCGTGTTTTAGATGAGATGGAAGCCAAGAATGAAAAATTAGCTCTGCTAGGCATGTTGGGCTATGATTTGACTTGGCACCGTTATATTTACAAGACACGTCTAAAACGAGCGATTGAAAAAATGGAAGAAGCTAATCTTCAAGATACTGAGACCTATAAGACGGCGCAGGTTAACTTGAGATTTTTGGAGCAATAAAGGTTGAGGGTTAAGCTATTTATTGCTTGTAGTAATTAGAAAGGATAAATATGCTCCTTATTGCACAAGAACCCAGTCAGGTAACGGATAAACTGAGAAGACTACTAGATTCCTTTGGTATCCACTACCGTGTGTTTTACACTAATTTTGAAACAGATGTAGATAAAGCTACTATTAGTTTAGCATCATCATTTATTTACTCCTCTGATGAAGACTATCAAGGCAAGCCTCTCTTCTTTAACGATTTGTCAGTTCCTCTATATTGGGAGTTGTGGACTTTGGGGATTACGACCTATATTTTTGATGGTCAAGACCGTCGTGCTAGTATCATTTTTCGTGAAAATCTTAAGGACCGTACCGTTAAGCAAGTTCATTGGTTTGGTCAAGGGGAAAAAGTTCTTGCCATAGATGACTATAACCGCTATGGCTGGCGGACCAAACAGCGTCTACAGGATGATGAGGGACAAGCTCTTATTGATATTTACTTTAATCGTCATCAAGAGGAGGTCTTGTTGCACTATATCCAAGAAGGTCACCTGATTGATCAGGGGTCTGAAGGAAGAGATAGGATTTTCTCAGGTAAGGAAGAGTTGACTAAGGCTGTTCTGACTCAAATCCTCAAGTCAGATGAGCCTATCATCTGTATGGATTCCAACCTAATCCCGATTTTGCAACTCCAGCACCCAAATCGTCTGGTCTATTGTTCTGCTAGTCACGATGGTCTTGAGCATATTCAAAATCAGGTAAGTCATACTTTGATTGCTGATTATTATCCCCAGGAGGAGCGCAGGCCAAATCTGATTTATCTAGCTGGTGCGGAACAAGAAGGGGCTAAAACTTTTACTCCTCAAGCCATGGTTATGACCGCTTCGGAAAATATTGAGGGATTAGCTGATTTGGTTGATGCCTTTCCTAATCTCAATTTTCATATTGCGGCTCAGACTAGTATGGGACCTAAATTGACTTGTCTGGAGGGGAAGGTGAATGTCCATCTTTATCCGGGGATTGGTCAGGAGCAATACCAAGAGCTGCTAAGGAAATCTTCAATTTATCTCGATTTGAATTATGGAAGTGAAGTGTCTGATGTTACTCTAGATGCGATTGAAAATGAACACTTGCTTTATGGTTTGGAATCAACGGTTCATCGTCCCTACTATAAGACCTTACCAACGGTTTACACTTCTTATGAAGAACTAGAGCAGGGTTTTCGACAACTCTTACAACAAGCTGACTTTTATTCTAATGCTCTTGAGAGTCAGAAAGAGATTTTAAAACTCGCCGAGAGGGGAGAAATCCTAGCTTTCTTGACTAGATTGGAGGGGGAAAAAGATGACGATTTACACCTTTAACCTACTGGTTGGCTATGAGGCAAATGGTGTGGATGTGGCACAGGCATCGAGAGCTTTGATGCTACGTGAATTAAATGAACCTGCTAAATTCGTCTTTACAACTTGGCCACAACCCTATAAATTAGACTATTATCTTTCTTTGGGGCACCGTTATGAAGAACTCCTTCATGCCTATTTGAGCTTTACAGATCAAGACAGTCACACCCCATCTTTGACAGTGGGTGCCTTGCAGCAAAAATTTAAATTGACACGACTAGATTTAAGGAGGAAAAGCGAAACAGAGGTCGTTTATGCCTTTTCTGATACCAGTTCTCTGATTTTCAAGATGGATCCCTACCAAAAAGGCTGCGTGCGCTATGTGGACTACTACCTTAATGGTACGTTATTAAAGCGTGAGTGGTATGGAACAAGTAAATTAGTCACAGAATACTTTGAAAAAGGAATCATCATCAGGAGAAGCTATCATAATAAAGATGGTCGCATTGCCTTTGAAGAACTCAAGCAAGGGACTAGCTGGTTATATAGGCTGGGAACTGAGATTTTAGTGACGAAAACAGAGGTCATGCGTCGCTTTTTGGCAAGACTTCCATTGACAGATGCAGATACCCTATTACTGGATAGGGCTTCCTTAATGGAATTTATGCGACCGATTTATGAACTTAATTCTCCTGCAAAGTTAGGCTTCGTTTTTCATTCAGAGCATGAATTTGAAAATGGGGACCTCTACTATGAGTATTATTACATCTTTAAGTACGCCCAACGTTTTGATTTCTTTATTACAGCTACAGAAGCACAAAAGGCTGTTTTAAAGAATACTCTTCATAAACAGAGCATCGACGCAACTATCTATGCCCTAGCAGTTGGACATTTGGATAAGCTTAGTTTTCCCGTGGAGCAGAGGAAGCCTCTTAGTTTGATGACAGCTTCGCGATTGGACCCACGTAAACGCTTGGATTTGGCTATAAGAGCCGTTGCTCTTGCCCATCAAAAAGAGCCAAACCTTCGCTTTGACATCTATGGTAAAGGTGGAGAGCAAGAGAATCTACAAGAACTGATTGACACTCTTGGGGCGAATGATTACATCCAACTTCGAGGTCATGCTGATTTGCAGGAAATCTACTCACAGTATGAACTTTATGTTACCGCCTCTCAGTGGGAAACTTTTGGGTTGACTCTGATGGAAGCAGTAGGAGCAGGGCTAGCCTTGGTTGGTTTTGATGCCCGCTATGGTAATCCAACCTTCATCAAAGATGGTGAGAATGGCTATCTGGTTCCTTATAGCGAGACCATGGATGAGGATTTACTTGTTTCTCAGATGGCCGACAAGATTGTATTTGCCTTAGAAAGTGATCTTGAGTCTATGCACCAAGCCTCATATGACCTGGCAAAACATTATTTGAAACCAGAAATTTTAGAAGCCTGGAGAAAGCTCTTGATAGCCATACGATAACTGTTTTGAAAAAGCTGTATATTGGTAAACTGTAGCGACAAAAAAGTTGCTACAGTTTTTTTATCCTCCAAGCAAAATAGGCCTAATTATGGTAAAATAGAACGTATTGAAAAATCATCATTTCACGAAAGGAAGCAAGATGAAAATTACGCAAGAAGAGGTAACACACGTTGCCAATCTTTCAAAATTGAAATTCTCTCCAGAAGAGACAGCTGAGTTTGCGACAACCTTGTCTAAAATTGTCGACATGGTGGAATTGTTGGAAGAGGTGGACACAACGGGTGTTGCCCCAACAACGACAATGGCGGATCGCAAGACCGTATTGCGTCCGGATGTTGCTGAAAAAGGGACAGACCGTGACCGTTTGTTTAAAAATGTACCTGAAAAAGACAATTACTACATCAAGGTACCAGCTATCCTAGAAGATGGAGGAGATGCCTAATGACTTTTAACAATAAAACCATTGAAGAGTTGCACAATCTCCTTGTCTCTAAGGAAATTTCAGCAACCGAATTGACACAAGCGACTCTTGACGATATCAAGGCGCGTGAAGAAGCAGTCAATGCCTTTGTGACGGTAGCAGAAGAAGCTGCCCTTGCACAAGCCAAGGCCATTGACGAAAAAGGAATCGATGCAGATAATCTTCTATCAGGGATTCCATTGGCAGTAAAAGATAACATCTCTACTGACGGCATCTTGACCACTGCGGCATCAAAAATGCTCTATAACTATGAGCCAATCTTTGATGCGACAGCGGTTGCTAACGCTAAAGCTAAAGATATGGTTGTCATTGGGAAGACCAACATGGATGAATTTGCCATGGGGGGATCTGGTGAGACTTCTTACTATGGACCAACAAAAAATGCTTGGGACCACAGCAAGGTGCCTGGTGGATCATCTAGTGGTTCGGCAGCAGCTGTAGCTTCAGGACAAGTTCGTTTGTCCCTTGGTTCAGATACAGGGGGATCTATCCGTCAACCGGCTGCCTTCAACGGGATTGTTGGTCTTAAGCCAACTTACGGTACTGTTTCACGATTCGGTCTTATTGCCTTTGGTAGTTCACTCGACCAAATCGGTACGTTCTCACAAACCGTTAAGGAAAATGCCCAATTACTCAATGTCATTGCCAGTGAAGATGCCAAGGATTCAACTTCTGCGCCAGTCCGTGTAGCAGACTTTACTGCTAAGATTGGTCAAGACATCAAAGGCATGAAGATTGCCCTTCCTAAGGAATACCTCGGCGAAGGAATTGACCCAGAAGTTAAAGAAACCATCCTTAATGCGGCCAAACACTTTGAAAAACTAGGAGCAACTGTCGAAGAAGTCAGCCTGCCTCATTCTAAATACGGGGTTGCTGTTTACTACATCATTGCTTCATCTGAAGCCTCTTCAAACTTGCAACGTTTCGATGGGATTCGCTATGGTTTCCGTGCGGAAGATGCCAAGAACTTGGATGACATCTACGTGAACACTCGTAGCCAAGGCTTTGGTGATGAGGTCAAACGCCGTATCATGCTTGGTACCTTTAGTTTGTCATCTGGTTACTACGATGCTTACTACAAGAAAGCTGGTCAAGTCCGTACCCTTATTATCCAAGACTTCGAAAAAGTCTTTGCGAATTACGACCTCATCCTTGGTCCAACAGCTCCAAGCGTGGCCTTTGATTTGGATTCGCTCAATCATGATCCTGTTGCTATGTACTTGGCTGACTTGTTGACCATCCCAGTTAACTTGGCAGGTCTTCCAGGAATTTCGATTCCTGCAGGTTTTGCGCAAGGTCTTCCAGTTGGTTTGCAGTTGATTGGTCCTAAGTATTCCGAAGAAACGATCTATCAAGCTGCAGCTGCTTTTGAAGCAACAACGGATTATCATAAGCAACAACCCGTGATTTTTGGAGGTGACAATTAATGAACTTTGAAACAGTCATCGGACTTGAAGTCCACGTTGAATTGAATACAAACTCAAAAATTTTCTCACCAACCTCTGCTCACTTTGGGAACGAGCAAAATGCCAATACCAATGTGATTGACTGGTCTTTCCCAGGGGTACTTCCTGTCTTGAACAAGGGCGTTGTGGACGCTGGAATCAAGGCTGCTTTGGCCTTGAATATGGATATTCACCAGCACATGCACTTTGATCGTAAGAACTACTTCTACCCTGATAATCCAAAAGCTTACCAAATTTCACAATTTGATGAGCCAATCGGTTACAACGGTTGGATTGAAGTACAATTGGAAGACGGAACAACGAAGAAAATCGGGATTGAACGTGCCCACTTGGAAGAAGATGCCGGTAAGAACACCCACGGAACAGACGGTTTCTCTTATGTAGACCTCAACCGTCAAGGGGTGCCATTGATCGAGATTGTATCTGAAGCCGATATGCGTTCTCCTGAAGAAGCTTACGCTTATTTGACAGCACTCAAGGAAGTCATTCAATACACAGGCATTTCTGACGTTAAGATGGAAGAAGGTTCTATGCGTGTGGATGCCAACATTTCTCTACGCCCATACGGTCAAGAGGAATTTGGTACTAAGACCGAGTTGAAGAACTTGAACTCCTTCTCAAACGTGCGCAAGGGTCTTGAATACGAAGTCCAACGCCAAGCGAAAATCTTGCGTTCAGGTGGTGTCATTCGTCAAGAAACACGCCGTTATGATGAAGCCAACAAGAGCACCATCCTTATGCGTGTCAAAGAAGGAGCAGCGGATTACCGTTACTTCCCAGAACCAGACCTTCCATTGTTTGAAATCTCAGATGAGTGGATCAAGGAAATGCGTACATCATTGCCTGAGTTTCCAAAAGACCGCCGTGCTCGCTATGTAGCAGAGCTTGGCTTGTCTGACTATGATGCCAACCAATTGACAGCTACTAAGGTTACTTCTGACTTCTTTGAAGCAGCCGTAGCCCTTGGTGGGGATGCCAAACAAGTCTCTAACTGGCTCCAAGGTGAAGTCGCACAATTCTTGAACGCAGAAGGTAAAACGCTTGAAGAAATCAAGTTGACACCAGAAAACTTGGTAGAAATGATTGCTATCATCGAAGACGGCACCATCTCCTCTAAGATTGCCAAGAAAGTCTTCGTTCATTTGGCGAAAAACGGTGGCGGTGCGCGTGAATATGTCGAAAAAGCTGGATTGGTACAGATTTCAGACCCTGAAGTCTTGATCCCAATTATCCACCAAGTCTTTGCAGATAATGAAGCAGCCGTAGCTGACTTCAAGTCTGGTAAACGTAACGCTGATAAGGCCTTCACAGGTTTCCTTATGAAAGCAACCAAAGGCCAAGCCAACCCACAAGTAGCCCTCAAGTTGCTTGCTCAAGAATTGGCTAAGTTGAAAGAAGAGTAATAGATAAAGAACCAGCCGAGAGGTTGGTTTTTTGTTCGTTTCAGGTTCAGTTTTTCCTTGACAAACACTAATAAAGCGTTTACAATGTAGTGTATGAAGTTTCCTGAAAAGAAAACAAAAGATCGTGAAAAGAAGGAGATCATCATATGGCTACTATGAAAGCAGCTCGCTGGTATGCAGCAAAAGACGTTCGTATCGAAGAAGTGGAAGTACCTAAGGTACAACCTCATCAGGTAAAAGTGGCAGTCAAGTTCACAGGAATCTGTGGTACAGATTTGCATGAATACTTGGATGGACCAATCTTTATTCCAACAGAAGAGCATGTGTATTCTGGTCAAAAAGCACCGGTTACTTTGGGTCATGAATTCTCTGGTGAGATTGTAGAAGTCGGAAGTGATGTGACTCGTGTTAAAGTTGGAGATCGCGTGACAATCGAACCAATTCTTGCAGAGCACAACTTAATTGGTGATTATAACCTCGATCCAAACTTGAACTTTGTTGGCCTTGCTGCAGATGGTGGTTTTGCTAAATATTGTGTCCTTGATGGGGATTTAGTTCATGTGATTCCAGATAGCTTGAGCTATGAACAAGCCGCTCTTACAGAACCTGCTGCTGTTGCTGTTTATGCAGTTCGTCAATCTGCTTTGAAAGCTGGGGATACAGCAGTTGTCTTTGGCTTGGGACCAATTGGGCTCTTGATTGTGGAAGCTCTTCGTGCAGCGGGTGCTTCAAAAATTTATGCGGTTGAGCTATCTCCTGAACGCCAAGCTAAAGCGGAAGAGCTAGGGGCAATTGTGGTTCATCCTCAAGAAGGTGAATCAGTGGTCGATGCCATCCATCGTTTGACAGGTGGTGGAGCAGATGTGTCTTATGAAGTTACAGGTGTTCCGGTTGTTTTAGGTCAAGCCTTGGCAGCAGTTCATAAAGCTGGTGAATGTATGGTTGTTTCTATCTGGGAACGTGAAGCTAGCATCAATCCTAATGAATTTGCCATCCAAGAAAAATCTCTGAAAGGGATTATTGCTTACCGCCACATCTTCCCTAAAGTTTTAGAGTTGATGGAACAAGGATATTTCTCTGCTGAAAAATTGGTTACCAAGAAAATCAAGTTGGAAAATATCGTACAAGATGGCTTTATTGAATTGACACAAGATAAGTCTCAAATCAAGATTTTGGTTGAACCGTAAATCGTATCTTCCTTTCTAATTGAATACAAAGCAGTCTTTAGGGCTGCTTTTTTAATTCGGGGAGAACAATATAAAAAGATACGATAAAATAAGAAAACACTCACTTAATTTTTTGAGCATGCTAGACTGATGGAGCATCAATCATTTTAAGGAGACAGGTAAGAGCCAATAATCTTCTGTAATAGGTAAGCAAAAAATTATCTATGCGATTCGGACTTTAAAATTAGCTAGTCTCGGCTTCCTTATGAAAGCAACCAAAGGCCAAGCCAATTCACAAGTGGCCCTCAAGTTACTTGCCCAAGAATTGGCTAAGTTGAAAGAAGAGTAATAGATAAAGAGCCAGCCGAAAGGTTGGTTTTTTATTTGCAATATTTGTGTTAGACTAGTCGGGAACATTTAAAAAAGAGTTTAGGAGTAACCCCATGAACAAATTCTTAAGAGTCCTATTTATCCTCGTCATCATCGCCATGACTGGTGCTATTGTTTTTCAACTTTTCTTTCCAACCTATATGGGAAGTCATTCGGGGTACGGTATTTCTGTCGGATGGCAGAGGGAGATTGGTATTTGGAATGTGGCAGTTCTGGTCATTCTTCTAGCCGTAAATCTCAGATATGATTGGTTTTATCTAAGAGCGGTACTAATAGCTTTGATTATTGGAGGCCTTGGGATTGGGACTAATCATTTCCTTTGTTATCTTCAATATCATCACTCAGTCAATGCTATTGGTGCACTTGAAAATTATCTTTTAGTCCTTGGATGGATTGTAGGTTGGTGGCTTGAAAATTCCTCAAGAAAAACAGTTTAATTTTTCTGAAGTTATCGCCTGACTTACGACTCCCTGTGTTATAATAAATAAGCATTATCATAATCGAGGAAAACACATGTCTAAACAATTAAAAGGAAGTCTGATGGTCCTGATTGCTGGAATTGCCTGGGGAATCTCAGGGGTTTCTGGCCAATACCTGATGGCTCACGGAGTTAATGTTAATCTTCTGACGAGTTTGCGTTTGATTCTAGCTGGGATTTTTCTGACAGCTTCGGTCTTTTTTAGGCAGAGAGACAAATTGGTTCAAGCTCTTAAAGATAAAAAAACCTTAGTAAGTATCGTCTTATTTGCACTCTTTGGTCTGGTCTTGAATCAGTATGCCTATCTTAGTGCCATTCAGCACACCAATGCAGGGACTGCGACGGTCTTGCAGTATGTCACGCCAGTACTCATTCTGGCTTTTGTGTGTGCTAAGAATCGTAGATTTCCAACCATTTCAGAGTTGGTAGCGATTATCATGGCTATTGCGGGAACCTTTATCATCGCAACGCATGGGCAGCTGACAGAGTTGGCCATTACGCCTCTGGGCTTATTCTGGGGTCTCTTCTCAGCGGTCACATATGCGCTTTATATCTTACTGCCTGCTAAGGCTATTGAAAAGTGGGGCAGTCTGATTGTTATTGGCTTAGGAATGTTGCTTGGTGGTTTGGTCTTTCCAATTGCTATCCAAGCCTGGAAGTATGAGCTCCCCTTGACTAGTGGAAATCTTTTAGCGCTCTTTGGTTTGGTTTTTATCGGGACAGTCTTTGCTTACACTGTTTTCCTTAAGGGAACGACTATGGTTGGAGCCGTAAAAGGGAGTCTCCTAGCTTCGGTAGAGCCTGTAGCTTCTGTCATTTTAACGGTTTTAATCATGGGCGACCATTTTTTTGCTATCGATGTAGTTGGGATGATTTTAATTGTTCTTGCCGTCATCCTCATTTCACTTAAGGATTTAATAGCCCTTAAAAAACAAGAAAAAATTCAGAGATAAGAATGGAGCCTGAGTGATTGTGGCTCTTTTCTTTATTGTTCTGTAAAGGATGTTCATAAAAATAGGACTTAAGTTCCACACATAAACCTTAAAAATATGGTAGAATAAGAGGTAAACTAACATTTTGGAGAGAAAATGAGTATAGACGATTACAGGCCCCATTTTATGGTGGAGGCTGTTTATGATTTGAAACCTGACCAGCTACGTGAACACGGTATTCGTGCCGTCTTGGTTGATTTGGACAATACCTTGATTGCTTGGAACAACCCCGATGGGACTCCTGAGCTACGTGCTTGGTTGGATGAGATGACAGAGGCTGACATTCCAGTGGTTGTGGTCTCTAACAATAAATATGTACGTGTTGAACGTGCGGTTGCCAATTTCCATGTGGATTTCGTGAGTCGTGCCATGAAGCCTTTCACTAAAGGCATTAATGAAGCGATTGAGCGCTATCACTTTAATCGTGAAGAGGTTGTAATGGTGGGTGACCAGCTCATGACTGACATTAGGGCCAGCCACCGAGCAGGTATTCGCTCGATTTTGGTTAAGCCTTTGGTGAAGTCTGATTCTTGGGTAACCAAGTTTAACCGATGGCGTGAACGTCGCATGTGGAAAAAGATTGAAAAAGCATATGGTCCAATGACCTTCAACAAAGGAATTTAATGGAAGAATTATTTTGTATTGGGTGTGGAGCCCAAATTCAAACAGAAGATAAAGAAAAAGCAGGTTTCACACCTGCTAGCTCTATTAAAAAGGCCGAGGAAACAGGTGAGTTATACTGCCAGCGCTGTTTCCGTCTTCGTCATTACAATGAGATTGTGGATGTCCACATCACGGATGATGAATTTTTAAAATTGCTTCATGAAGTTGGTGATAGTGATGCCCTCGTTGTCAATGTTGTTGATATTTTCGATTTTAATGGATCAATCATACCAGGCTTATCACGTTTTGTTTCGGGAAATGATGTGCTCTTGGTTGGAAATAAAAAGGATATCCTACCTAAATCCGTTAAAGATGGTAAGGTAACACAATGGTTGACAGAACGTGCCCACGAAGAAGGGATGCGTCCGGTGGATGTCATGTTGACATCTGCTCAAAATCATCATGCCATTAAAGAGCTGATCCAACGTATTGAAGACCTCCGTAAGGGGCGTGATGTCTATGTTGTTGGTGTTACGAATGTTGGTAAATCAACCTTAATCAATGCCATTATCAAAGAAATTACTGGTGATAAAGATGTTATCACAACTTCTCGTTTCCCAGGAACGACCCTTGATAAAATTGAAATCCCATTAGATGACGGTAGCTATATTTTTGATACACCAGGAATTATTCACCGCCACCAGATGGCACACTATTTGTCAGCTAAGGATCTCAAGTACGTTAGTCCTAAGAAGGAAATCAAACCGAAGACTTATCAGTTAAATGCAGGCCAAACCCTCTTCCTAGGAGGACTAGGACGTTTTGACTTTATTGATGGGACTAAACAAGGGTTTACAGCCTTCTTTGACAATAATCTAAAGCTTCATCGTACCAAACTTGAAGGCGCAGATGCCTTTTATGATAAGCATGTTGGAAGTCTCCTTATGCCTCCTGGACCTAAGGAATTGGCCGATTTTCCAAAACTTGTCCGTCATGAGTTCACTGTCAAAGATAAGACAGACATTGTCTTCTCAGGACTAGGATGGATTCGTGTCCAAGGAAAAGCAGACCAACCAACCATCGTTGCGGCCTGGGCACCAGAAGGCGTTGGTGTCGTCGTACGAAAAGCAATTATTTAAACTTATTAAAGTAGTTAAAAGTATAAGAAAGGAAAGACTAGGCCAGATAAAGAAGCGAGCATTGCGAGCTTTTAGGTCATACTTTTCGCAGTGGTGAAAGCCTCATTCTTATAGTTGCAGAATGAGGCAAGGAAAAATTGAGACCTAGTGCTCAATTTTTAGTCAAGGAGCTCCGTAAGGAGGTCCTTGACGTCCGTCACCATCTTAGATAATTATAAAAAAGTCTTTTCAAAGAACATGAAGTTTGCCTAGATTTAAACCATAAGCAAACAAAAAAATAAAAGGAATAAACATGTCACTAACATCAAAACAACGTGCCTTCCTCAAATCGGAAGCCCACACCCTTAAACCTATTGTACAAATCGGGAAAAACGGTCTTAACGATCATATCAAAACTAGCGTTCGTAACGCCCTTGATGCCCGTGAGTTAATCAAGGTAACTCTTCTTCAAAATACTATGGAAGATATCCATGAAGTTGCTGAAATTTTGGAAGAAGAAATCGGCTGTGATACAGTTCTCAAGATTGGACGTATCTTGATTCTTTACAAGGAATCAGCTAAAAAAGAAAATCGTAAGTTGTCGCCAAAGGTTAAAGCTATCCAAAAATAGTTGACGACGTTACTTGGTGAAGGACAAATTAAGATATAGAAATACTTTTAAAGCATTGAAGATGTTAAAAAAATAATATAATGCTTGAATAAGAGGAGACGAACATGGCATTAGATCTTGTAACCCCGTTTACAAAGGTTCAACTAGAGGAAGAAATTAAAGATACCGGCCGTAAGCAGGTTGGAATATTAGGTGGAAATTTCAATCCTGTTCACAATGCCCACCTGGTTGTTGCAGACCAGGTGCGTCAGCAGTTAGGTCTCGATGAAGTTCTTCTCATGCCTGAATTTGAGCCCCCTCATGTCGATAAAAAAGAGACTATTGATGAAAAACATCGCCTTAATATGCTCATGTTGGCTATTAACGGCATCGAAGGTTTGGATATTGAAACTATCGAGTTGGAACGTAAGGGAATCAGCTATACCTATGACACCATGAAGCTCTTGACAGAGGCTAATCCTGATACGGATTATTACTTTATTATTGGAGCTGATATGGTCGAGTACCTACCAAAATGGCACCGTATCGATGAACTTATCGAGATGGTTCAATTTGTTGGTGTTCAGCGTCCTAAGTATAAGGCTGGAACGTCATATCCTGTTATCTGGGTTGATGTGCCCCTTATGGATATTAGTTCAAGTGCAGTCAGAGCCTACATTAAGAAGGATCGTACACCTAATTTCATGGTGCCACAGTCTGTACTTGCCTACATCAAGAAAGCGGGGCTCTATAAATGACCTATGAAAAATACCTTGGCTTTTCTCGTGACCAACTCCTTGAAAAAGTTAGAGCGGTTATGAGTCCTAAACGCTTTAATCATGTTTTGGGTGTTGAGCGAGCTGCCATTGCTCTTGCTGAAAAGTATGGTTATGATACTGAAAAAGCTGGTTTGGCTGGTCTTTTACACGACTATGCCAAGGAACTTCCAGATCAGGAATTCATAGAGCTAATTGATAAGTATGATCTCGACCCTGAATTGAAAAAATGGGGAAACAATGTCTGGCATGGCATGGTTGGGATTTACAAAATCCAAGAAGATTTGGGTTTAACTGATTCTGAAATTCTACGCAGTATTGA
>NZ_CAUUKN010000003.1:0-74323 GCF_963545685.1 uncultured Streptococcus sp.
TGACGAAAAGCTAACATCTAGAGAGGACCTGATAGGTCTTCTCTTTTTTTATGTTCAGAATGATGAAGACACGTTTCTTAAAGTTGATGAAGTTTCTAAAACCGAAGCCCAGACGTTTGATGTCTTTGATAAGCTTATTGGTCCCCTCCAATTTTGCATTTGAGTAATGTGTTTCTAGTGCGTTTTTGATGTATGGTTTGTGTCTAAGGAAGGTCAAGCATAATTAAGATAAGAAAGAGAAACGATATGAAAACCACAATTTTTACATTTCACCCTCAATTAAAAACGGGCTCACGCATTAATAAAGAACTGGCAACAGCTGCTGCTGGAGCTGGTTATGACGTGCGAGATATGTACCAACTGTATCCCAATTTTGACATTGATGTCAAAACGGAGCAAAAGATTCTAGAGGTAAGTAATTGCATTGTACTCCAGTTCCCAATTTATTGGTACCAAACGCCAGCCCTCATGAAACAGTGGTTTGACGTTGTTTTTGAATACGGTTGGGCCTATGGTTCGACTGGTACTGCCTTACAAGGCAAGGAAGTCATGTTGGTAGCTAGTTTTGGAGCTGGGCAAGATGACTACACGAGAAACGGCCGCTTCCATGTAACAATTGAAGAGATTTTAAAGCCTATCACTACGATTCAGTATTTGACAGGTCTAACATTTCTGGAACCTCTTATCATAACTGGTACTTTAAACATGGATCAAGAGTTATTATCAAATAAAGTAAATAAATACCTACAAATAATATAAATAAGACATATCAACCCTCTATAAATGGAATATACTTGAATACTAGTGGATATTATTGAGTATATTTCATATTGTCCAATTAGGACAATACATAAAATTTTTCCTGTTTTTCCTCTATACTTTTCCTTAGGAGAAAGATTGATGTACCGACGTTTAAGGGATTTGAGAGAAGACAATGATTTCACTCAAAAATTCGTTGCCGAAAAACTTTCGTTTACTCAACGATATTCAGGAAAGATAAGAAGCATCTGAGTTTAACTTCAGATGCTTCTTTGGTAGTTATTACATTTGGAATGAATCATGTTTAAAATGTTGATGATATATTTTCTATTTTATGTTTAAATCTTTTTCCATTTCCATTTTAAGATTTTTTATGAAGACTTGATCACCAAAAGCTTCAGCTAGTACGGTAGCTGTATTATAAAGCTCAGTCGCTTTATCTCTATTGTTCTCATAGAAAAGATAAAATTTCGCTTCAAAAATGAGTACGGCGGGTTTGTAAGCATGTTGTAGCGTCTTATCAATAATAGTATGCATTTTATCGACAATAGTTTTCATATTTCTATAATCATGATGCATCACATAGATTCCACCTATAGTTGACAATGCCCCCAGTAGTTCAACATTAACTAGCTCTTCCCCTTGTAATTCTTGATTAATTAATTTGCATCGAAAACTTTCAACAATTTCTTCATCATAGTCACCAACTTGACATTGAAAGGTATAGTATTTTATTAGCAGAAGGTCATTCAAGGTGTACTCTTCTTTTTTTAATACCTGGTTCAAATAGTCTTCATATACAATCTCAACAAGATCTTCTTTCTTCTCTTCAGATATAAAATTCAGGGTTCTTTCAATGATATCAATGGTTAATAGTTCTTCTTCTGGTAGAATATCAATATAGTTGTCGTAGAGTTCCTCAATATCTTTTAGCTTTTTCTTGATACGTTCGAGGTCGCCATAGACAGGAGACTTCATGAGTTTATATTTAGCCTGATAATAATCTTCAGGAATGTCTAGTTTTGTTTCACCTAACAAATAGTTGAGGGAAACTCCTAATTTATCACTGATATACTGCAGTTTGACAATGGTTGGCAAAGAACGTCCGAGCTCAATTCTCATCAGCTGTTTGACAGTTAATTCTTCTTCAGTATCACAAACCTGCTCACGTGTTAAACCTATTCGTTCACGTTCTTCACGAATTCTTTTTCCAATCTCGATTTTAATATCTTCAGACATCTGTATTTCCCTTGAGTTTTAATTATATAATAATATACCTTAAAATCATGTGAATGAAAAGACTCTAGGAACTTGTCTGTGTTTCTAGTTAGAGCAAAATAGAGGGAATAAACAAAACAACCATCTAAACTGAGTCTTAGATGGTTGTGGTTATGATTAAGATATTTTTCGTAATCTCTTAGATTGTAGGATGGTCAGTGCAGTAAATAGGAGTAACCAGACTAGCAGGGATAGTGAGCTTGCTACTTGGTCCTGCCACTTAAAGGTTTCAAGGTGATTTAAAGACTTCGTGAAAAGTCCCATATAACTATACTTTACTATACTATCGAAATCTTTACTGATTCCTGAAAGTATTGGAATAAACATACTAATCAGTGTTACTGGAACGCTAATCACTTGGGCAGATACTTGAGTTTTGCTGATTAATCCAATGAAAAGATTGATAAGCATCATTACTAAAGCTGTAGCAAGTGAGATGATAAGATAAGCACCATAATTATTTTCAATATTCAATTCGAGTATTCTAGGAATAGCAGTTGTCATAACTAAGCTAATAAGCACTGGGTAAAACAAAACTGAAAGGATATAGTTTGTACTGTTAACACCACTTAAAAACAAGGTTCTTAAAATATTTTTTTCCTTTTCTTCGGAAACAAAAGTACTGATTGGATTTCCAACTGATAAACTCAAAGATATGGTTAAACAGTTAAGTAATAGAGTGACTTTCATTGAATTGTTTAGGCTACCTTGAATCTCATAAATATATTTGTAGAGAAAGGCAAATCCTAAAGGAAAGAGGATTTGTAGGAGAATGCTTTTATTAGATTTGATTACTCGTTTTCTAAGCCATAGTAAAGATTTTAATTGGTTAAACATTAAGTTTTCCTCCTGTCAGTTGGATGAAGATGTCTTCTAAAGTTGGTTCACATGAGTGGATGGTTTGAATATCCTGAATGGCAGTAATCTGGTTTAATTCAGAGAAGGGAATCACTTTCTCTTGACCTGAACAATAGGTTACTTTTACCATCTTATTGGTATTATATTTCTGAATAAGCTCATTGGGTTTTCCTTCTTCGACAATCCTTCCTTTATTTAGGAGTACAATCTTGTCGCATAAAATGGTAGCCTCGTTCATGTCATGTGTTGTCAGAAAAATGGTTGTCCCATGTTCTTTAAGCTCTTTGATGAGAGCGTGAATGGTTTGAGATGTTGATGGATCTAGACCAGAAGTCGGTTCATCAAGAAAGAGAACTTTTGGCTTGTTAATGATAGCCCTAACTAAAAGCATCCGTTGTTTCATCCCTGTAGAGAGTTTTTCTGCTAAGGTTTTTCGATGGTCATAGAGGCCGACACGTTTCATCAAATCGTCAATATAATCTGGTGAAACATTGTAGAGTTTTGCAAAGAATAGAAGATTATCATAGAGTGTCAATTTTTCATAAAAACCACTATTTTCAGTGATTAAACCAATTTTTGACAAATCCTCTTCTTTTAACTGAAGGGATGGTTTGCCTAAGATATAGGTTTCTCCCTGAGTGGGAGTGAGTTGACCTGTTAGGATATTGATT
The DNA here is from genome assembly GCF_963545685.1 of uncultured Streptococcus sp. GTDB lineage: Bacteria > Bacillota > Bacilli > Lactobacillales > Streptococcaceae > Streptococcus. The sequence continues at coordinate 3,567 of NZ_CAUUKN010000003.1, forward strand.
GTTGTCGTTTTACCAGAACCTGATGGACCTAGGAAACCTAAAATTTCACCTTCTTCAACTGTGAAGCTTAGATTTTCTATCGCTTTATAATCTTGAAAGACTTTGCTTAACTGCTTTGCTACGATAAGGTTTGTCATTTATTGATTTCTCCTTTTTAATGATATAAATTAGTATAAACTAAAATAAAACAAATCTAAAGGACATTTATGTCACTTAGATTTGTTTTTTATTTAAATCTTTTTTTCATTTGTATTTTTAGATTTTTGATGAAGACTTGGTCACCAAAAGCTTCAGCACTTTATTATGCTAATTTAATTATTTGATCAAAGTATTTTTCTCTTTCTGAACTAAGGTGATGTGTTACGGTAATGTAGGTAATATCAGGGTTTTTTAAAAGATTATTTTCAATAAAATCAGCATTAGCCTTATCAAGATTGGCTGTAGCTTCATCCATAATAATAATGTTACTACCTTTTAATAATGCTCTTGCAATACCAATTCTTTGTTTTTGACCTTCTGAAAGTAGATCATTAGATACCTTTTCCTTTAAACGCCCCTGTAAGTCCAGTAAATTGACATCTTTCAAAACTTTTTTAATGTCATTTTGAGTAATGTCTTGAGACCACAGCGTTAAATTATTTTCAAGTGTGTCATTGTAAATATGTGTAGAATTACTAATATATGCGACTTGAGAAACAATGGAATTTTCATCAATTTCTTTTAACTCTAAATTGTTGTATGTTACATGACCAGTATAATTCTGTAGATTTCCTAAGATAATATTTATCAATGTTGACTTGCCACTTCCAGATTCACCAATAATAGCATATTTTTTATTTTTAACTAAGTTGAGATTGAGTTTAGAGAAGACTTTCTTATTACCAAAATTGTATTCTAAATCGGAAATATCAATGTTCTCAATGTTATTGACTGTTTTTTTCTCGGTATTTTTAGAAGAAATCTCAAATTTTAAAAATAAAGGTTTAACAGAATTGATTGCCACTTGTAGTTGATTAAGTGTTGTTAATGAATTAAAAATATTACCTGAAATTTGTCCCACAGAAGATATAGAACCAATTGAAACTTGTCCTAAAGTGATAAGTAAACCTGTCAAGAAAAGAATTGACACTTGTGCAATAATAGAAAACGTAGACATGATTATCTCTATCCTAGTACTGTTTTGAGTAAAGTTTACTTTTTGTGTGATATAGTTTCTAATGATTTTTGTGGTCTGAATTAATAAAGTAGGTTTTTTGTTCGAATAATAAAGTGTTTGGTATCCTGATAATTGGTCGTTTAATCCAGATACGAGCTCTTCGTTTGCAGTTGAAAAAAGCGACATAAAATGTTGCATTTTTGTAGCAAATGGTTTAGGAAGGTAGGTAAGACAAATTGTTAATAGGATAGTTAGAACTACAATTCTAATATCAAAACTTAAAAGAGCAATAATAGAAAAGAGGGTGGTGAATAATGTAGAAAATAGATTATATAAGTTCGAAAAGCCACTATTTTCGATGATTTGAATATCATTATTCAATATGGAGATATGATCTCCGATAGTTTTGCTTTGGAATGTATGGAAAGAAGCATTAGTTATATTTTTGATATAATCGGAACGAATTTTTAGAGACATTTCTTGTATTAACTTAACCTGATGAATATTAATGATATAGGTAAATACAAGATAGAGAAGGTAGAGTGATATTTCAATTCCCAACCAAATAAGGAAACGTTTAAAATTACCTGCGACTAATTGATTGGTCATAAATGCTAAGGTAACAGAAGCACCTACAAGAAATGCAGAATTACAAGCAATGAGAATGATATGCAATAAATTTTTAAATTTAAATTGTAAGATGTATTTTTTCATAATTTTTGTCCTTATTTTGTACCGTACTTATCAAAGCGTTATAGATTAGTTGGAAAAATCATGGTATCAATCATAAATATTCTCCTTAAAAAAACTAGAACTATAAAAAGATATTATCTTTTTACAGTTCTAGCTTACATCATTTTAAACATCAAAGTTAAATATTGTTATATAGTGGAATTTAGTAGTTCTTCATAGTAGGCTTCATGAGATAGGAGTAGATTGTCTGCTCCTAAAGTTTTGAGAATTTCAAGGCAGTTCTCAATAAGTTTTTTTCCAATTTCTACTTTACCTGATTTAATCCAGAATGCTCCTAAAAGTATATTATACTCAAGTTTTTCGTGTAAAAGGGTTTCTGGAATACCTATATCTGAAATGATATCTAAATATGACTTTGCTAAATCCAGTTGATTTCTTTCAATAAATTCAGATGTTGCATTTATCAGTATATCAAGCCTAATTTTTAGATTAGATTCATTATTTCCAAAAAGGGTTGTTTTGTAAATGATTTCTTTAACAAGTAAATTGAGAGTTTCTGAAGAAATAGCTGGCATACTATTTCCTAGTATGATCAACTCCCTCTTACCCCATTGTTCAATATCAAAAAGATAGTCTGTGATAATTTTTATCTTATCCTCATCTACGTCTTCACTTGTAATGGTAGATAAAAAGGATTCAATCATGATTGTATTATACAGGAATAGTTTTTTATTGCTATCATGATATTTTTTAGTTTCTTCTTTTAGGTATTCTTTTAAAGCAAGGACATCATTTTGATAATACGCCTTACTAACACGTTCTAACAGTAGTTCTGTATAAGTCGGTTTTTCTTTTGAGAGAATACCATAGAATTCTTCTATACTAACATCTAGATTTTCTAGTAGTAAGAAGAACCGAGATAAAGAAATTTCTGATTCTCCACGCTCAAATTTTGACAAGAAAGATAGAGATAAGTAGTCACCAGCAACGTCTTTTAAAGTTAATTTTTTTGATAAGCGAATCTTTTTGAAAAGTGCGCCCATTTCTCTTGTTTCAATCATAGAACTTCTTTCAATAGGTAAAATTTTAATAGATTATATCAAAAAGATAAAAGGAAGTAAAAAGGCCTATGTTTGGCGAACATACGCCTTCTTACTTTTTTATCTTTAAATCTTTTTTCCTTTCCATTTTTAGATTTTTGATGAAGACTTGGTCACCGAAGGCTTCGGCTAGTACGGTGGCTGTATGATAGAGCTTGGTTGCTTTCTCTAGGTTATTCTCATAATATAAATAGTATTTCGCTTCAAGCATTGCTATCCCAGGTTGATAGGAATGTTGCATAATAAAATGCATGACCTCATACATTTTATCAACAACAGACTTCATTTCTTTATAGTCATGATGCATCACATAAATCCCAGCTACAGCTGATAAAGCCCCCAATAGTTCCACATTGGATAATTCATCACCTTGCAATCTTTGTTTTATTAACTTCATTCGAAAATGCTCAATTGTAGCTTTATCATATGAAGAACCTTGACATTGTACAGCATAATATTTTATCAACAAAAGGTCATTCAAGGTGTACTCTTCTTTTTTTAATACCTGATTCAAATAGTCTTCAAATACAATCTCAACAAGATCTTCTTTCTTCTCTTTAGATATAAAATTCAGGGTTCTTTCAATGATATCAATGGTTAGAAGCTCGTCCTCTGGTAGTATGTCAATATATTTTTCATAAAGTTCTTCAATATCCTGTAGTTTTTTCTTGATACGTTCAGAATCGCCATAGACAGGAGACTTCATGAGTTTATATTTAGCCTGATAATAGTCTTCAGGAATGTCTAAATTAGTTTCTCCCAACAAATAATTCAGGGAAACATTTAGTTGATTACTGATGTATTGCAGTTTGACAATAGTTGGCAATGAACGACCAAGCTCAATCCGCATCAGTTGTTTGACGGTTAATTCTTCTTCAGTGTCACAGACTTGCTCACGTGTTAACCCTTGTCGCTCACGTTCTTCACGAATTCTTTTTCCAATCTCTATTTTAATATCCTGAGACATACATTACCCCTATGATTCAGATTTTTAATACTAATATAACGTAAAATCGAAATAAAGTCCAAAAGACTTTGAATCTAGTGTACAATAGAATCTACAGGAGTTTACAATTATGAAACAAACGCATTTTGCGAGCTCAATAGCCTTCAATTTTTCCTCTCAAATATTATTTAGAATATTAAAAATGTTATAATAGTAAATGAGAAAGGGGAGACGATGATGAAGATCTTAGCAATTAATCCTATTTCGTTTAAAAAAAGAATGATGGAATTTCTATTTGATTATCTTTTCATTCTAGCTTATTTATTTCTTCTGTTTTTAGGTTCTATGCTTATTTATTTCATTTTTTTTAATGGTGTCCCAGAATTTACAGAAATTCAGTCGCAGTGGCTCGTATTTTTCACCTCTGTTTTGCCAATCACGCTCCTTTTCACATTCTTGGATTATGCAAATAATGGGAGTTTTGGGAAGGTAAAAGCGGGACTTGAACTGGTCTACCAGAAAAAAACAGTGCAAGCTAGCTTAATCAGAAATACCATTAAATTTTTACCTTGGCAAATAGGTCATATGGGAACGATTCATGGCTTCTATAGTAATTTTGATGTATTATCCATTATCCTCTCGATTTCGGCGACTCTACTTGCAGTTTTCTTACTAGCAATGATGATGTTCAGGAAAGATAAGAGGCATCTAGGTGACCTCCTAGCTCACACACAGGTACAGCTAAAAGGTGACTAGGATTAAGTCACTGTCGAATTGGTATGGTAAAAGATACCTTAAGAAACATGAGGATAAGTTAAAGTGAAAAGTTAAACTAAGGAAGTCATTATGATAACCTCCTTTTTTTTTATTGTTATAAATACTGTCCAATAGAATAATTATAGGAGTTTACAATTATAAAACAATCATATTTTGTGAGGGCTCTTTGGTTTGGTATTATTGGAAATAGCCTACTAACAGGCTCAGATTAAGCATAAGTAAGAGACTTTCGAATGGCAAATTCGGAGGTTTTTCATTTATCTGAAAAATATAACAGAAAAAGATGACGTTTTCAGATTATAGTGTTATAATGATATTAAAAGTAAGCGTTTACCGTTTTAATATAAATGCTAGAGATATTTCCGGAAACTTTGATAGGCTTATTAATAAAGGCAAATGTATTGACTTTGAATTTTCATGAAAAACGAGATAACATTTAATGTTACTCTAAAGAAGGAGAAGAGTCATGAATGATACTGTTTGTAAAAATTGGTTTATGCGTAAAAGTGGGAAGACATGGGTCTATGGCTGTGCACTGGTAAGTTTTGCAGGCTTGGCCCTAGTTGGTCCTGTCTATGCGGACCAAGTGGAACCGGCGACTGTGAGCCCAACAGCTCAAGAAGTGGTAGTTCAGACTGATCATCAAGTCGCCCCTCAAGTGGAGGTTGCTCCTAGCACGACCAAGGAAGCCCCCCAGGTGGTAGAATCTAGCCCTTCCCCTGTTACCGAGCCAGCTAAAGCATCTGAAGAGAATGCCACTAAGTCTAGTACTGATCAACCAAAAGAAGTGCCAACACAGGCTAGTGAGGCTGAAATAGTGACTAATCAAACGCAAAAAGCTGATTTGAATCAGACCAGTCAAGAAAGGCCAGTTATAACGAATAGTACCAGTCCTGTTCATGTGACAGAAGATAAAACGGATTTGCCTAATAATGAAGCAGTTACCAATCTTGAAGGAATGACCGCAGATCAAAATGGTCACTGGGAAATGAAGGATGATGGTATACATTCAGAAGCCAAAGACAGGGGAGACTCTTTCCTTTATTCTCAATCTGAGGGTAAAAATTTTATCTATTCAACTGATGTGACCTTCAAGGAAGTCGGTGGTGCCGCAGCCCTCATTTTCCGTGGTAACAATGACAGTAGCGATAAAAATATGTATGGGGTCAATGTGGACTCTGGTAACCATAAGGTTAAGTTTTGGCGTTGGGTCAATAATCAGGATATTCAACTCGTAGATGAAAAAGATGTGACACCAACTGTTGATGAAACCTACAATCTTAGGGTGATTGCAGCCAATCAGTGGCTATCTTATTATGTCAATGATGTACTTGTGGCTAGTACAGGTGACTCTGTTCTTCAAAAAAGTGACAAGGGTCAACCCCAGGTTCTTTCAGAGGGCTACTTTGGTCTTCTGAATTGGAATGCCAATGTCATTTTCAGAAATACCCGTTATGTCAATCTTGACGAATCCAGTCTTCCTTTGATTGATAACCTTGTGGTAACTTCAAAGACAGGCTCTGTTGAAAAACAAGCTCAATTCTTCTCCGAAGAACCACTTCATATCCAATATGTAGGCCATAATGCTGAGACGGTGGGCTTTGACATCACTAAGCACAATCCTAATGCTCTTATCAGGGTAGAAGATGCTAAAGGAAATGTCTACACAGATATTTCTCAATTGCCAGTGGCTGTGGGTGCCAATTACTTTACCATTGAAAGTAGTATGACCGATTCGCTTGGTCGTCCTGTGACCTTGACCTACCGTGTCAATATCCACCGAAGACAGAGCGATGATGTGTATTACAACGAGCTTTATCGGGATCAGTATCATTATTCTGTTAAGGATGGTTGGGCTAATGACCCTAATGGTTTGGTCTTCTACAAGGGACGTTACCATCTCTTCTATCAATTTTACGATGATACCAAATGGGGTCCAATGCACTGGGCCCATGCGACCAGCCGAGACTTGCTTCATTGGGATGAAGAGCCAATTGCTTTTTATCCAGATGCAACAGGTCACATGTTCTCAGGCTCTATCGTGGTTGACAGTACGAATAGCTCAGGTCTCTTCAAATCTCCGGAAGGTGGCCTGGTAGCTATTATCACTTCAAACGGTAATGGGCAACGGATTGAAATTGCCTATAGTGAGGACGAGGGTAGAACTTGGCAAAAATATGATAAGGTGGTTGCCGACTGGTCTCAGGACCCACTTCAAAACCAAGATTTCCGTGACCCTAAGGTCTTTCGCTGGGATAACCAATGGTTTATGGTCCTTGCTGGTGGTCCACTCCGCATTTATTCCTCACCAGATTTGAAGAACTGGCAGGTTGAAACAACCTATAAGGATTTACATACAGAATGTCCAGACCTTTATCCAATAGTGGCCAATGATGGGGCTCTCAAGTGGGTACTCTCACGTGGTGGTCGTTCTTACAAGGTTGGTGATTTTAAACAAGTGGGTGGCAAGTGGGCCTTTGTAGCTGATGAGGTCTACCAAGACCATGATGAAATCATGAACTTTGGTAAGGATTCCTATGCTGCCATGACTTATTATGTTCATGATTTTGGGACAGCTAGCCATCCAAATATCCCTCAATTGACTGAAATCAACTGGATGAACACCTGGGAAGACTATTGTAATCTGGTTGCCGATACTGTTGGCCAAAAATTTAATGGTACCTTTAACCTTAACCTTGACCTTGGTTTGGTCAAATCAGGCGACCGTTACCTCTTAACACAAACTCCTGTTAAGGCCTATGAAAGCCTCCGTGATACAGATAATGCCCAGTATTTTGAAAATGTCACAGTAGCTTCTGACAATGAACTGCTTAAAGATTTCACAGGCGACACTTATGAAGTGGTTTCTCACTTTGTACCAGGTAAGGACACGACAGCAGTTGGTTTTAACCTTCGAGTTGGTGATGGTCAAGCTACTAAGGTCGTTTACGATTTAAGCAAGGAAACCTTGTCTATTGACCGTAGCCAATCTGGTACAATTCTTTCTGATGCCTTTGCTAAGGTTAATAGCCAACGGGTGACTCGCAATGAAGATGGTTCTATTGATTTGCACCTTTATGTAGACCGTGCGAGTGTAGAAGTCTTTGCTAAGGGGCATACAGTGGCTGGTGCTAACCAGATTTTCCCAAGCCCAAGAGCCGTTGGAGCAAGTGTCTTGGTTGAAGGCGGTCCAGCCAGAGCAAACATTGCTATTTATCCAATTAAGAGTACTTGGACTGACAAGAAGGAAGTCACAAAGGCTGTTGCCATGAACACAACAGCTTCAGGTCATTTAGCCCTTGAAGTCGGTCAAAGTAAGGACTTGCAGGTTTACCTCGCACCGGCTTCTGAAGAGCAAGATGTGACATGGACAGTTAGTGATCCAAGTTTGGTGTCATTCACTGAACATGACAATAAACTTACTCTCAAAGCCCTTCATAAAGGTAATCTCACTGTCACAGCAACCTCCGTTGAAAATCCTTCATTGACCAAGACCTTTAATATTGCCATCACACTTAACAATTTTGCGACTAATCTCAAAGGCTTGAAGGCAGTTACTGGTGATTGGTATATTGATGACGACACGCTTTACGATAGCAATATCAGTGCCAATGACTACTTCATGGCCTATGAAAGTAATGGCTTCAAACAATTTGACTATGATATCGACGTCAAATATCAACATGGTTTGGTCAACCTCTTTGTAGCTGCGGAACGTGAAGAACCAGGTCGTGCCTACTCTGTCCAATTTGCTGTTAATGATACTGTTCGTCTCTTCCGTTTTGGTGGTGAAACCATCGCTGAAACTCATTTGGATAAAGCAATCAATGATGGCCAGTATCATCACGTCAAGGTTGAAAAGGGCAAGGACACGATGACAGTCTATGTTGATGGCAAGGAAGTTCTCCATCATCAATTTGATGCCGTGGACAATTACTTCAATCAAGCCCATGTAGGTGTCGGTCTTTGGGATGGAGCCGTTGAATTCCGAAACTTCTTCGTTACTGAAAAAATGACAAACTCAAGCAGTAGCACAACTGACGAGATGATTCAACCGGATCCTCAGCCAGAGCCAAATCCGGAAAACAAACCAGATGAACCCAAACATCAGCCAGAAGTGTCTCCAGAGCCTGAACCAACTGGACAAACTGGTGGCCAAGACAATACAGGTACAGTACCATCCCCATCCTCATCTCAGGACAATGCTAGTAAGCAAGAAGAAAGTAACACTCCAGTGGAAACACCAAAGACTATCGCTCCAGTAGTTGACAATCTTCTAAAAACATTTAACAAATTTAGTCTTTCAACCTTTCTTGCAAGTATTGCTAAAGAAACATGGCACTTTTTAACAAAATGGCTATTCAGCTAAGACGGACAAGCTATTTGTTTGATGTAAGCGAAGTGTAAGAAGAAAAAACTTAGAAGCATTTTTGCTTCTAAGTTTTTTAATTAGACATATTATAGTTTTGAATTAGTCATTACGGATGTCGACTGATTCTCAACCAAAGATTTCTTTTGCTAGTGCTTTTCCTTTTGGAGTTGCTGCTAAGCCACCTTCAGCAGTTTCACGAAAGGCAGTTGGCATGGCTGATCCCACCTGATACATAGCGTCGACAACCTGGTCTACTGGAATAGCCGATGTGATACCTGCCAGTGCCATGTCGGCAGCGACTAGGGCAAAGCTTGCCCCCATGGCATTACGTTTGACACAAGGGACTTCGACTAATCCAGCTACGGGGTCGCAAATGAGTCCCAACATATTTTTTAGTACAAAGCAAATGGCTTGGCTAGCTTGGAAAGGTGTTCCACCAGCAGCCATTGTAATAGCGGCAGCAGCCATAGCAGAGGCGGAACCGACTTCGGCTTGGCAGCCTCCCTCGGCACCAGAAATCGAGGCATTATTTGCGATGACTAGACCAAATGCACCCGCAGTGAAGAGAAAGTCCAATTGTTGTGATTCGGTTAAGCCCAGTTTTTCGATAGCAGTTGTAAGAACAGCAGGCAGACAACCAGCTGATCCAGCAGTTGGTGTAGCACAAACCAAGCCCATCTTGGCGTTAGATTCATTGACGGCCATGGCATTTCTAGCAGCACCCAAAACAGCAGAATCAGCCAAGGTCTTTCCATTTTTGATATAGGCATCCAGTTTGGCAGCGTCTCCCCCGGTTAAGCCAGTTGGTGATTTCTCAGGAGACAAACCAGCCTGAACAGACTCCTTCATCACTTCAAGATTTCGAGCCATCAGAGCTAGGATTTCAGGACGTTCCCGTCCAGTTAGCTCTGTCTCTGTAGCAATCATGAGTTCGGCGATATTACCTTGGTAATCTCGGTCAGCTTGTTGAACTAATTCTTCAATAGTGTAAAACATGCAATCCCCCTCTTAGCTGAAAAAGTTGACATTATGTAGATGAGGAATTCTAGCGATTTCAGTGACGGCCTCATCACACTGGTGCGAGTCAATTTCGATAATCATAATGGCCTTTTCACCGGCGTTTTCCCGAGTAACAGTCATTTGGGCGATATTGATGCCATAACGCGACAAAATATCTGTGACAAGGGCAATCATTCCTGGAACGTCTTGGTGGACAATGATGAGAGTCGGTGTATTCATCTTGAGATTGACCGCAAAACCATTGAGTTCAGTTACTTGGATATTTCCTCCACCGATAGAAACGCCTGTGGCAGAAATGGTTTTTGTAGCATTTTTTAAGGTGATACGAGTCGTATTGGGGTGTGGCGCATTACTATCCTTGTTAATTTTCCAGTAGACCTTAATGCCTTTTTCGTATGCGATATCCAGAGCGCGTGGGATGTCAGGGTCGTCCGTTTCCATACCTAAAATACCAGCCACTAGAGCCACATCTGTCCCGTGACCTCGATAGGTTTTGGCAAAGGAATTAAAAAGTTGAAATTCTACCTCAGTCGGTGTCTCACCAAAGATGGCAGAAACAATCTTGCCAATACGAACAGCTCCTGCAGTATGACTAGAGGAAGGCCCGACCATGACAGGTCCGATGATGTCAAAAACGGATTGAAATTTTAAATTTTTCATAACACGCCTCGTTTGATTAATCTTGTATTTTCAGTATACCACGAATTAAAGAGATTCGCTGTTTAAGTAAAAATCTATAGAATCAAAAAAAATAACCTACTTTAAGCTTTCTTTAAGCTTCAATGGATATAATAGCAGTCTATTAAGTAAGCAATACTTATTTTTCATAAATCTGAGAGGGTGGCCTGTGGGTCGCCCTTTTGTGTTTCTTTAATTATATGTAGCTGGATTGTGGTAAAATAGAGCCTAAAGATTTCCAGTTAGAAAGGATATACCATGACCTACACGCATTTACTTTTCGACCTTGACCACACCCTCCTAGATTTTGACCGTGCTGAAGATTTGGCTTTGACCTACCTTCTTGAAGGGGCTGGGGTGGCTTCACGAGATCTTAAAGTTTACAAGGATCACTATATCCCCATGAATCGTTCCATGTGGGAAGATCTCAATCATGGTTTAATCACTAAGCCGGAATTGCTTCGCACTCGCTTTTCTCGTCTTTTTGAGCATTTTGGACAGGAGGTTGATGGCAGTCACTTAGCTGGCCGTTACCAGCATTTCTTGAGCCAACAGGGGCAGGAGTTGCCTCAGGCCCATGCTTTCTTATCGAACGTTAAAAATCGCGGTCACAAGATTTATGCAGCAACTAATGGTGTTAGCTACATCCAACGTGGTCGTCTGCAAGCCTCAAGCATCTTGCCTTTCTTCGACGATATTTTCATTTCAGATGAAGTGGGTGCCCACAAACCGTCTACGGACTTTTTTGAAAAAATTGCGGATCAGGTGAATGACTTTCATCCCGATTCGGCCCTCATGATTGGTGATAGTCTAACTGCTGATATTCAAGGTGGTAATAATGCAGGAATTGACAGCATTTGGTTTAATCCAAAAGGTTTGGTTAATGAGACTCCAGCTGTTCCAACCTATCAAGTCAAAAACTACCAAGAAATTTTGACGATTTTGAGCAAATAGACCTCTTTTCAAATTGTATTTACCCATGACTATTAAGAGCTTTTCAGCTCTTTTTTTGCTACAATGAAAGCATGAATAATCTGATTAAACATAAGCTGGAATTGCTCCCAAACAACCCGGGGTGCTATCTCCACAAGGACAAATTCGGCAATATTATCTATGTCGGTAAGGCTAAAAATCTAAAAAATCGTGTGCGTAGCTATTTTCGTGGAAGTCATGATACTAAGACGGAGCTTTTGGTATCTGAGATTGCAGACTTTGAATTTATCGTAACCGAGTCCAATATTGAGGCCCTGCTTTTGGAAATTAATCTTATCCAAGAGAATATGCCTAAATTCAACATCCGCCTCAAGGATGACAAGTCTTATCCATTTATCAAGATTACTAAGGAGCTCTATCCAAGGCTCTTGATTACCCGCCAGGTTAAGAAGGATGGCGGTCTCTATTTTGGTCCTTACCCAGACTCTGGTGCGGCCAATGAAATCAAGAAGCTTTTGGACCGTATTTTCCCCTTTAAGAAATGTAAAAATCCGGCCAATAAGGTCTGTTTCTATTACCATATTGGCCAATGTAATGCCCACACCATCTGTCACACCACTGAGGACTATTGGCAAGGTTTGGTTGAAGATGTCAAGAATTTCCTAAACGGTCATGATGATAAAATCGTTAATCAGCTTAAGGCCAAGATGAAGGATATGTCTGACCAGATGGAGTTTGAGCGTGCTGCGGAGTATCGCGATTTGATTGAGGCGGTTTCGACGCTTAGGACCAAGCAAAGGGTTATCCGTCAAGACATGCAGGACCGTGATATCTTCGGTTACTACGTGGATAAGGGGTGGATGTGTGTTCAGGTTTTCTTTGTTCGCCAAGGGAAACTCATTCAGCATGATGTCAATATGTTCCCTTATTATAATGATGCTGAGGAAGATTTCCTAACCTATATGGGTCAGTTTTATCTGGATAGTCGTCATCTCAAGCCTAAGGAGATTTTCATTCCAGGAGACATTGATCAAGAGTCTGTTGAGGCTCTAGTTGGAGATGAGGTCAAGGTCTTTAAACCTCAACGTGGAGAGAAGAAGCAGTTGGTTAATCTGGCGACGAAAAATGCCCGCGTCAGTTTGACCCAAAAATTTGATCTCCTCGAAAAAGACTTGGCTAAGACCCAAGGAGCTATTGAAAATCTAGGCAAACTCATGGGGATTCCGACACCGGTCCGTATCGAGTCTTTCGATAACTCTAATATCATGGGAACTAGCCCTGTCTCTGCCATGGTTGTCTTTGAAAATGGTAAACCTAATAAAAAAGAGTACCGCAAATACAAGATTAAGACTGTTGAAGGTCCTGACGATTATGCCAGCATGCGTGAGGTCATTCGTCGACGTTATAGTCGTGTCAAACGCGATGGGCTAACACCACCAGATCTTATTATCATGGATGGTGGTCAAGGACAGGTCAATGTGGCCAAGGATGTGCTTCGCAAGGAACTCAATCTATCTATCCCAGTTGCAGGTCTTCAGAAAAATGACAAGCACCAAACCAATGAATTGCTTTTTGGAGATCCTTTGCGAGTCATTGATTTGCCACGTCAATCCGAGGAATTTTTCCTTCTTCACCGTATCCAAGATGAAGTTCACCGTTTTGCTATCACCTTCCACCGTCAAGTTCGTAGTAAAAATAGTTTCAGCTCCAAACTTGATGGCGTGGAGGGCCTTGGACCTAAGCGCAAACAAAAACTTCTCAAACACTTCAAGTCTATGACAGCTATCCAAAAAGCTACTGTTGAGGACATCCAAGCACTTGGCATTCCAGAAAAAGTAGCAGAGGCTCTGTTAGATAAATTAAATGATAACAATTAAGTTAGACTTTTCAAGTAACTCAGAAAAACTTGGTAGGGTGATTGATAATTCAATGATTTCCTAGGAATTCTATTTCTTGAGAGTGGGACAGAAATCGGTAATTCGTTAGAATTCGATTTCGTCGTCCCACCTCCGCACAGTTGAGTAGGGCTGTAAAAGCTGATGAAATCAGCGTAGTAGAGCCCACTCAACCACTGCGTCTTGCTCGACAATCCAAAAACAATAAAGAGGCTAGGACTTTTGTCCCAGCCTCATAATTTTGAGAAATATTAGTAAAATCCATTTGATGTCGAGAAAGAGAATGACAAACAAGTGATTGTCTTGCCTGAAGAGACGAAGGAACGGATAACGGGTGATTTGTTTGAGGGACTTTATCGGAAACGACAGATTGGATTTGGAAAACTCTTCAAGACTATCAAGAAAGAATTAGACTTAGATGATGTCGAAGATGGTAATCTTGTTCAGACTGGAGAGGATAGTCAAGAAGTATCGCGAGGTCAGGAAATTGTAGCCGTTTGGAATTGGCAGAGAAAGAATTATTTTTTACAGTTACTAAGAAATATGTTAGTCAGTTTTATTATTAGATGTATTTAATTTGCTGTAGTAATTGACAATTACGGCTGATAAGCATCCAAAAAAAATAAGTCCATATACAGTTAAAAAGACGCTAGTAATACGTCCGATTAGAGTAGTAGCTAGTATATCTCCGTAACCTACTGTTGTTGATGTGACAAAAGCATACCATAGTCCATCCCAGTAATTACTTATTTGAGGTTCAACTAATAAAAGTATTCCTCCTGAAATAAAAATAAAACTTACAAAACTTATCAAAAATTGATTAAAACCTGTAACTTTTATAATATGAAATAGAGTATTTAAACGTTTCATTTGGTTCTCCTTTGTTATAGTGTTAATGAAAATTATAGCATACAAAAAGTGTTTAAATATGTATTTTAGACACTTTTTATATTAATTTTTATTATGTTTTCTTGATAGTAAGCCTCTATCGTTACAAGCTCGTTTGTGGTAAGATGAGTATAGGTCATTTATCTTAGTTCCTTTCAGACAAATGTGGTGTTTATCTGAGCCTAACATAGATGGCTTTTTCTGTCTAGCTTAATTTTACAAATTGGGTTATTTATTCTTCATAAGATTTGAAGGGTTGATCTTTTTTAGGGTATCGTGTCGGTGTGATTGACAGTCCCATCTTGTCTTTTTCGTGTAGCAATTCAATGACTAGGGAAACCATAATCAGTACCATGATGAGTGAAAATGGAAAGGCTACGATAATCAGCGTATTTTGCAAGGCTACTAAGCCCCCTGAAAGAAGTAAGACGATGGCAATAGTCGCAAGGAGTACGCCCCAGAAGATTTTAAGGTTATTCTTTGGTTTGAGATTCCCATCATCAGAGAGCATAGCTAGCACATAGGTCGCAGAGTCTGCTGACGTGATAAAGAAGGTAATGATCAGGATGATGGCAACAACGGAGGCAATAAAACCAAATGGCAGTTGACTGAAGGTTGCAAACAAGGTCTGCTCACTTGGAAACTGTGTTAAATCTACATTTCCAAGTGATTGAACATGCGTTGAAAGTGTTCCAAAGGTAGAAAACCATAAAAAGCTTAATACAGTCGGTGCTAATAAGACGATGGATAGAAATTGTCTGATACTACGTCCTTTAGAAATTCTGGCAATAAAAACTCCCACGAATGGTGACCAAGAAATCCACCAAGCCCAATAGAAAATCGTCCAAGTATTGATCCAGTCACGATTGTATTGACCAAAGGAACCAGCACTGAAACTCATACGGAAGAAATTGGAAATATACAGTCCGATACTATCGGTCAAGGTATTAAAAATCTGGACTGTGGGACCGATGATTATGGTGATGGCGAGTAGTCCAACCGCTAAAATAAGATTGGTGTTTGATAAGATTTTTACCCCTTTTCCAAGACCAGAAAGGGCTGAAATGGTAAAGAGGATGGTTGTGATAATTATGATAATAACTTGCACAAGGGCATTGTTTGGAATACCAAAGAGGTAGTTGAGTCCCCCATTGATTTGGGCTGCCCCAAAACCAAGAGTGGTTGCCACCCCGATAACAGTAGCGACCACTGTAATCGTATCTACAATCTTACCAAGGCTACCGTTTGTTTTTTTACCAAACAAGGGCTTTAAGGTAACCGATAAAAGATATTTCTCTTTTTTTCGGAAACCAAAGTAGGCGAGGGCCAGGGCGATTAAAGCATATATTGCCCAGGCATGGATGCCCCAGTGAAAGAAAGTGTAACGGAAAGCATCGGCTAAGGCTTCCTGCGACCCTGGGGTAGCTCGTACCGTTGAAATGGCATAATGGGATAAGGGCTCTGCGGCACCGTAGAAGACAAGGCCGATTCCCATTCCAGCAGAAAATATCATGGCAATCCAAGAGATAGTAGAGTGTTCAGGCACCGAATTGGGTTCCCCCAGTTTGATTTGCCCAACGGGACTAACCAGGAAAAAGCCACAAAGTAGAACGATTGACGTGACCAGTAATAAGTAAAACCAGCCAAGTTTATCTGAAATAACTTCCCTTAGTTGTTCTGACCAAACTTGGTAGCCGTCAGGCATAACAATACCAAGAAGGACCAGGATAGCCAGTAGCACAAAAGAGGTTTTTAAGACCGGCGTTAAATTTTTAGTTGACATAAAATCTCCTTTCATTCTCTACCATTATATCAAAAATGATAATAACTTAAAAATGAGGGGAGATTAGATAACACCCAGCTAGTTATAATTTTTAGTTGATTAACTAGAGACGTTTAAGAACCTAAATTGTCAAATTAAGTTAGACTTTTCAAGTAACTCAGAAAAACTTGGTAGGGTGATTGATAATTCAATGATTTCCTAGGAATTCTATTTCTTGAGAGTGGGACAGAAATCGGTAATTCGTTAGAATTCGATTTCGTCGTCCCACCTCCGCACAGTTGAGTAGGGCTGTAAAAGCTGATGAAATCAGCGTAGTAGAGCCCACTCAACCACTGCGTCTTTCTCGACAATCCAAAGACAAATTGAGAGGCTAGGACTTTTGTCCCAGCCTCATAATTTTGAGAAACATTCGTAAAATCCATTTGTTTCGGTAATCCATTTCGTCCTATATGTTAGTTCCTTTCAGATAAATGTGGTGTTTATCTGAGACTAGCCTAGATGGCTTTTTCTGTCTTGCTTAATTTTACAAATTTGGTTATAATAAGATTAATTAAAAAGGGAAAGGAGTCATGCTATCAAAAACGAAGCTAAAATTGAACGTCTTTATGATAAGAGTCGTCGCGGCTTTCTTCGTGGAATCTTTAGTCGTGCTACGATTATCTTCTTGATCATCTTACTGCAGCTTGTTGTTGTGGCCATGTCTTACCTCTGGTTGCATCAATATAGGATACACCTGCAAGTTACAGAAGTAGTCCTTCGTATTCTGGCCATTATTTATCTCTTTCAAAGTGATATGGAATCAACAGCCGTCAATACTTGGCTCCTGATAGTCTTGCCTTTTCCAATTATCGGAACCTTGCTCTTGGCTTATACGAAACTTGATATAGGTTACACAGGGATGAAGCGTGCTATTCAGAGCAATATTGACCGCAGTTCTGGTATTCTGAAACAAGATAATCAGGCCCTCGAAGAGCTTAAACAGCGTCACACCAGCAACTATAACTTGGTCCAATATCTTGAAAATGTGAACGCTTCCTTTCCAGTTTATCGTCACACGAAGACGACCTATTTCCCAAGTGGTGAAGCCAAGTTTGAGGAAATGAAGAAACAGCTCCTTAAAGCAGAGAAGTACATTTTCTTGGAATATTTCATCATTGGTGAAGGTGAAATGTGGGGTGAAATCCTAGCAATCTTGAAACAAAAGGTTCAAGAAGGGGTGGAAGTTCGAGTCCTGTATGACGGTATGAATGAATTTTCAACTTTGAGTTTTGACTATAAGAAACGATTGGAAAAAATTGGCATTCAATCTCGAGTTTTTGCCTCGGTAACCCCTTTCCTGTCAACCTATTACAATTACCGTGACCATAGAAAAATCTTGCTGATTGATGGTAAGGTTGCTTTCACAGGCGGGGTTAATTTAGCTGACGAGTATATCAACAAGATTGAGCGTTTCGGTCATTGGAAAGATACTGCCTTGATGCTGGAGGGCCCAGCGGTTGATACTTTTTTAGTTCTCTTTCTTCAGATGTGGACCTATTCTAACGAAACCTTAGATGTTACGCCGTATATGGTTGAACATAAGGTCTTTGATACCCCTGGCTTTGTTGTTCCTTATGGAGATATTCCATTGGACAAGGATAAAGTTGGTGAGAATGTCTATATTGACATCCTTAACCATGCGCGCGATTTTGTTCACATCATGACGCCTTATCTTATTTTAGATGGTGAGTTACTACATGCTTTGAAATTTGCGGCCGAGCGTGGGGTAGACGTCAGTATCATCATGCCTGGTATTCCTGATAAAAAGTCAGCTTACTACCTCGCTAAGACTTACTACCCAACACTTTTGGCATCCGGCGTAAAAATCTATGAGTACACTCCTGGATTTGTTCATGCAAAGGTATTTGTGAGTGACAATAGTAGGGCTGTTGTCGGAACGATTAATTTGGATTACCGCAGTCTTTATCACCACTTTGAGTGTGCGACCTATCTTTACAGGACGTCATCAGTGGTTGGTATTGAGGAAGATTTCCAAGCGACAATGGCCAAGTGTCATCGAGTCAGCATGACTGATGTTAAAAATCGACCATTTCACCAGAAGTGCTTGGGCTTATTGACCAGATTAGTTGCGCCATTGATGTAGTGACAAGACTTGTTATAAGAGGGTTGAGCCCTCTTTTTTTATAGTTTAAAATAAAGATAATGAAGTCGAAGGAGAAAATGATGTTAACCATTCGTCCAGCCAGCTTGTCAGATGCACAAGCTATCCAGGCCATCTATACACCCTATGTCGAGAAGACAGCTTTTACCTTTGAATATGAGGTTCCCAGTGTTCAAGAGTTTGAAAAACGCATTTGCAAGACGCTTGAAAAATACCCCTATTTAGTAGCGGAAGAGAATGGCCAAGTGCTAGGCTATGCTTATGCCTCAACCTATTATGCTCGTACAGCCTATGATTGGACCACTGAATTGTCTATTTATGTAGCCAAAGAGGCGCGTGGACAAGGGATTGGATCGGCCCTTTATACGGCCTTAGAAGAGGAGTTGCAAGCACGAGGCTACTTACGCTTTCTGGCTTGTATCGCTGTTCCGAACGAAGCGAGCATTTCCATGCATGAAAAGCGGGGCTATGTTCAAGTGGCTCATTTCCCAAAGATTGGCTATAAGTTTAACAAATGGCATGATATCGTCTGGATGCAAAAGACCATAGATGGCCCTGTCAGGAAAATACAGTAGAAACCACGCCAATTCTAAATTGCAATAGCTAATTATTCCTGCCTTTTTCATAGGCTAAAACGATACTAATAAAATTACTGAAGGAGACCGGAAAGTTGTAATGGTCTCCCCTACACGAAAGGAGCCTATATGACTCAAGAACAAAGTGCTAGACTGTTACCCCAAAAGCCCTCCAGATGGGGCAAAATTCTACTTAACCGAAAGGTTCCCATCCTCCTGTTCTTCTTACTGGAATTGGCCTTTCTTGTCTTTTCATATCTCAGCCTACAAGAGCATTTCCCATCCATTATCTTATGGGAACACTTGTTGAGTGTCTTTACCTTCTTTTACTTGCTCAATCGTTCCATGGATTCTCGTTCCAAACTGTCCTGGATGATTATCATTGCCCTCTTTCCAATTTTTGGGACGGCTCTGCTTTACTTTTCACTGGCTGATTTGGGTGTCAGACGCTTGAAGAAACGGCTTGAGGATGCTACAGTGCAGGCATCCGACCATTTAAGCACCAATCCAGAAGTTGCTGATTATTTATCCCAAAGTGATCGCCAATTACAGAAATTAGCTTATTTTTTGGAGCATAGTCCAGCACAGTTTCCTATCTACAGAAACACAGAGGTTACCTATTTTCCACTTGGAGATGACATGCTTCCAGCCTTGTTGGAGGATTTGAAAAAGGCGGAGAGTTATATCTTCATGGAATATTTCATCATTGACGAAGGAATCATGTGGGGCGAGATTTTAACAATTTTAGAGGAGAAGGCCAAGGCAGGTCTGGACGTTCGTGTCATGTTTGATGGGATGAATGAGATGACTACCTTGTCCTACGATTATATTGAGCGACTACACAAGGTTGGCATTAAAGCCCAGGCCTTCTCACCAGTCAAACCCGTTCTATCAACCTATTACAATTACCGAGACCATCGAAAGATTACAGTGATTGATGGTCAAGTTGCTTATACTGGTGGCGTTAATATCGCTGACGAGTATGTTAATAAACGAGAACGCTTTGGTCATTGGAAGGACACAGCCCTTCGTTTAGATGGTTCAGCAGTTCAAACGCTAAAAGCTCTCTTTTTGACCATGTGGACAGTGACTGGAATAGAGGATAAAACGGATGTGGAGTACTATCTACAAGAAAAACCTCAACAAAGAAAGAGTCAAGGCTTTGTACTCCCTTATGGCAATTCACCGCTGACCTACCACAAGGTTGCCGAAAATGTTTATTTACATCTTCTAAATACATCAACTAATTATGTCTATATCATGACGCCTTATCTGATTTTGGATGACGAATTGGTTCGAGCCATGACCTTTGCGGCCAGACGAGGTGTTGATGTTCGTATCATTATGCCAGGAATTCCGGATAAACAGTATGCCTTTGATATTGCGACTACCTATTTTAAAGCCCTCTTGGAGGCTGGCGTCCGTATTTTCCGTTATACCCCAGGCTTTGTCCATGCAAAAGTTTATGTTTCTGATGCCAAACAAGCTGTGGTAGGCACTATTAACACAGACTACCGAAGCCTCTATCAAAATTTTGAAGATGGTATTTATCTTTATAAAAATCTGGAAGTGATTAAGATTGAACAAGATTTTGAGAAAACCCAGGCTCTCTCAGAGGAAGTTACTCTGGAAAGTTTGTCGAAAATGCCTATGGCTCATCGTCTAGGTGGCTATCTCTTTTCTCTGATTGGACCATTGATGTAAAAAAGAAGAAATCATATGGATACAAACATTCTTTTGAAATTGTTAGAAGACCAAGCTGATTCAACGAAAGTCCCAGCAATGGAAGCTTATATGAAAAATAAATTCAGCTTTCTTGGCGTTCAAAAACCAATTCTCAAAAAGATTGAAAGAGAGTTTTTTAAGCCTTTCATAAAAAATCCAATTGATTGGACTTTTGTGGAAGAGTGTTGGCAGCAACCTTACCGTGAGTTTCAATATATTGCTATGGATTATCTGGATAAAAAGAAGAAGGAGCTTAGACCTGAAGATTTTCCAAAGCTAAAGGAATTGGCTCAAACCAAATCATGGTGGGACAGTATAGATCAATTGGACCTTATCATCGGAGAGGTTACTTTTCACTATCCAGAAACCAAGAATATCATGCGCCAATGGAGTCTTGATGAGGATTTTTGGTTGAGACGTATTGCCATTGACCACCAGCTTATGCGTAAAGATTTGACAGATACTGCTCTCCTAGCAGAGGTTATCTGTAACAACTTTGGGCAGACAGAGTTTTTCATTAATAAGGCTATCGGTTGGAGTTTGCGCAATTACTCAAAGGTAAATCCTGATTGGGTTCGGGCTTTTATTGATCAACATGCTAGTCAAATGGCATCTCTTAGCATTCGTGAGGCAAGTAAGTATTTATAGAAATCAAGAGCTTGACTCTGTCGTTCAATATGCTAGAATAGAAACATGCGATGAGTCGATTGGCTCTTTGGAGCCTTTTGCGCTGAGGAGGTCTACATTAGATTGTAACGCAGGAGCGGACCTTGAGTAGTTGTGTGAACCTGCTACTCTCATCGAAAGATGCCTCCTATCCCTTACCATTTGGTAGGGGCTTTTCTTTATTCTTGGCCTTTTAACCCTTTTCAACTGGGCTTAAACGTAGTATAATAGATTCACTAAACTAAATTGATAGAAAATTCCGAAAGAGGTTTTACTATGGGATACACAGTTGCTGTTGTCGGTGCTACAGGTGCCGTTGGTGCTCAAATGATCAAAATGTTGGAAGAATCAACTCTTCCAATCGATAAAATTCGCTACCTTGCGTCTGCTCGTTCTGCAGGCAAAGTCTTGCAATTTAAAGGCCAAGACGTGACCATCGAAGAAACGACTGAAGACGCATTTGAAGGTGTAGATATTGCACTTTTCTCAGCTGGTGGATCTACCTCTGCTAAATATGCACCATACGCCGTTAAAGCTGGTGCAGTAGTCGTTGATAATACATCATACTTCCGTCAAAACCCAGATGTACCATTGGTTGTACCTGAGGTCAATGCACATGCGCTTGATGCTCACAACGGTATTATTGCTTGCCCTAACTGTTCAACTATTCAAATGATGGTTGCCCTTGAGCCAGTTCGTCAAAAATGGGGCCTGGACCGTATCATCGTGTCAACTTACCAAGCCGTATCAGGTGCTGGTATGGGAGCAATCCTTGAAACACAACGTGAGTTGAAAGAAGTTTTGAATGATGGCGTTAACCCACGTGATGTCAAAGCTGAAATCTTGCCATGTGGTGGTGATAAGAAACACTATCCAATCGCCTTTAACGCCTTGGCTCAAATCGACGTCTTCACTGAAAATGACTACACTTACGAAGAAATGAAGATGACAAACGAAACTAAGAAAATCATGGAAGACGATAGCATTGCTGTATCAGCAACATGTGTGCGTATTCCAGTCTTGTCAGCTCACTCAGAGTCAGTCTACATTGAAACAAAAGAAGTGGCACCAATTGACGAAGTGAAAGCTGCTATTGCAGAATTCCCAGGTGCAGTCCTTGAAGACGACGTTGCTAACCAAGTCTACCCACAAGCCGTTAATGCTGTAGGTTCACGTGATACATTCGTCGGACGTATCCGTAAAGACTTGGATGCTGAAAAAGGTATCCACATGTGGGTTGTTTCAGATAACCTCCTTAAAGGTGCCGCTTGGAACTCAGTCCAAATCGCAGAAACACTTCACGAACGTGGTTTGGTTCGCTCAACTTCAGAATTGAAATTTGAATTGAAATAGGGAGCGAAACAGAAATCAGTAAGGATTTAGTGTTGTACTTGAATACTAAAATCATGCTGAATCCTATAAAGCAGAGAGACTTCTCTCTGTTTTTTGTTTATTGGCCATCAATTGAAACAGTCAGTCCTCATGTTTTCAGAAAATTGTCAACTTATCTGTCTGTCTGGTCAAAATTATGGTAAAATGGAAAGGATTAGAAAACGGTTGAAGGAGAATATTATGTCAATTGATCAATTAAGAGATGTCAAACTGATTACAGCCCTTATTACACCTTTCCACGAAGATGGCTCAATCAATTACGATGCGCTTCCAGAATTGATTGAGCATCTTTTGGCTCATCATACAGAAGCTCTTCTTTTGGCGGGGACAACAGCTGAAAGTCCAACACTTACTCACGATGAGGAATTGGAACTCTTTGCGGCTGTTCAGAAAATCGTTAATGGACGTGTGCCATTAATTGCTGGTGTCGGTACCAACGATACACGCGACTCTATCGAGTTTGCCAAAGAAGTTGCTAAATTTGGTGGTTTTGCAGCTGGTCTTGCTATCGTTCCATACTACAACAAGCCATCACAAGAAGGTATGTACCAACACTTCAAAGCTATTGCGGACGCTTCTGATTTGCCAATTATCATCTACAACATCCCTGGTCGTGTGGTTGTTGAAATGGCTCCTGATACCATGCTTCGTTTGGCTGAACATCCAAATATTATCGGGGTTAAAGAATGTACCAGCCTTGCTAATATGGCCTACCTTATCGAACATAAACCAGAAGATTTCTTGGTTTATACTGGTGAAGATGGGGATGCCTTCCACGCTATGAACCTTGGAGCTAACGGTGTTATCTCAGTAGCCTCTCATACAAATGGTGATGAGATGCACGCCATGCTTGAAGCTATTGAAAATAGTGACCTCAAGACAGCAGCAGCTATCCAACGTAAATTTATTCCTAAAGTTAACGCTCTCTTCTCAGTACCAAGTCCTGCACCTGTTAAGGCTGTTCTTAACCATCTTGGTTTCGAAGTTGGACCACTTCGTTTGCCATTGGTTGCATGTACTTCAGAAGAAGCTAAACGTATCATCAAGGTCGTTCTTGAAGAAGATGTCGAAGCAACACGTGAGACAGTTACAGGTGTTGTTCGTCCAGATTATTAAGAAAATGAAGTTGAGCAGATTCAGATTGCTCAGCTTTTTTAGTTGAATAGGTTAAATCTCACAAAATCAGCAGATTAGGCTCTAAAAGCAGTTTTCTATCATGAAAATCAGCTTTTTTTGATATAATTATAATTAGTGTGCTTAAAAAGAAAGGAAGTTTCATGAATCAACTTGAACAAAAACTTGAGCAGGATTTTGGTATTGTTTTTAGCCAAAAAGACCTCTTAGAAACAGCATTTACCCATACCTCATATGCCAATGAGCACCGCCTCCTAAACATTTCACATAATGAACGTTTGGAATTTTTAGGAGACGCGGCTCTGCAATTAGTCATTTCCGTTTATCTTTACAATCGCTACCCTAACAAGCCAGAGGGGGAAATGTCTAAGATGCGTAGTACTATCGTTCGTGAAGAAAGTTTGGCAGGTTTTACTAAGGCTTGCGGATTCGAGCAGTATATTCGTCTTGGTAAAGGGGAAGAAAAATCCGGTGGACGTGAACGTGCCACTATCCTTGGTGACCTCTGGGAGGCCTTCCTCGGTGCCCTTTATCTGGATCAAGGCTTGCCTGCTGTTGAGAAATTCTTGAATCAGGTCATGATTCCTCAGGTTGAAAAGGGAAACTTTGACCGCGTCACGGACTATAAGACAGCCTTGCAAGAGTGTCTTCAGGTCAATGGAACGGTTGATATTACTTATACTGTTATCGACGAGTCTGGACCAGCTCATGCCAAAGAATTTACTATGCAGGTAGCTGTTGATGGTAAGGAACTCAGCACAGGTCTTGGAAAATCTAAGAAATTAGCTGAACAGGCAGCGGCAAAGGCTGCCCTTGAACAACTAGGAAATTAAGCATGTATTTGAAATCAATTGAAATGCAGGGCTTTAAATCCTTTGCGGATAAGACGCAAGTCATCTTTGACAAGGGAGTAACAGCCGTTGTAGGTCCAAATGGATCGGGAAAATCAAATATTACAGAGAGTCTGCGCTGGGCACTGGGTGAATCATCTGCCAAGAGCTTGCGTGGGGGCAAGATGCCTGACGTTATTTTTGCAGGAACAGAGGTTCGTAAGGCTCTCAACTATGCGGAAGTAGCGGTCACACTTGATAACAGTGATGGCTTTATCGCGGGTGCTGGTGAAACAATTCGTGTGGAACGCCACATTTATCGAAACGGTGACAATGATTACTTGATTGACGGTCGTAAGGTTCGTCTACGTGATATTCATGACCTTTTCATGGATACAGGTTTAGGGCGTGATTCTTTTTCCATTATTTCCCAAGGTCGTGTTGAGGCTATTTTTAATGCCAAACCTGAAGAACGCCGCGCTATTTTCGAAGAAGCAGCAGGGGTTCTCAAATATAAGACACGTAAGAAAGAAACGGAAAGCAAGCTTAATCAAACCCAAGATAATCTTGATCGTTTGGAAGATATCATCTACGAGTTAGATGGTCAGGTTAAACCGCTTGAAAAGCAAGCTGCGACTGCCAAACGTTATTTGGAATTAGATGAGGAACGTAGACAGACTCAGCTTAATCTTTTGGTCCACGATATTGAAGTTGGTAAATCTGATTTGAGCCAGACCCAAGAGGATTTGGCAGCGGTCAAGGAAAAATTAACCAGCTATTATGAGGAACGCCATCGCCTAGAGACTGAGAACCAGGAGCTCAAACAGAAACGACATCAAATTTCAGAACAAATTTCTTCTGACCAACAAACCTTGGTGGATGTCACACGTCTTATTAGTGACTTTGAGCGTCAAATTGATCTTTATACTATGGAGAGTCAGCAGCGTTCAGAGAAAAAAGAAGAAACTGAAGCTCGTCTCAGTGAGTTAGAGCATTTGAAAGAAGAAGCTCAGACAGCACTCAATAAGGTTAATCAAGGCCAAGTTGAATTGAATGCTGAGTTGGATAGCCTTGCCCAGGAGCTGATTGCTATTCAAAAAGAACTAGAGCAATTTTCTGATGACCCAGATACGCTTATTGAACGTTTACGTGAGGACTATGTTGGTCTGATGCAGGAGGAAGCCAAGGTTTCCAACAGTTTGACTCAGGTAACCCACGACATGGATAGTCAGACACAGGCATTGGAAGCTCAAGCTGAAGAGTATAAACAAGCTCAGGCAGACTTGCTTTCCGCTCAGGAAGTGGCCAGCGAAACCCAAAAAGCTTATCAAGCAGCCCAAGCCAGTCTTCAAAACCTTCTAACTATCTACAAAGAAAAGGCTCAGGCTTATCAAACTCTTGATAAGGACTATCAAGAGGCTCAAAAGCAGATGTTTGACCTCATGGATCACCTTAAGAGTAAAGATGCCCGTCGTCAAAGTCTTGAATCTATTCAAAAAAATCATTCTAATTTCTATGCAGGGGTTAAGGCTGTCCTTCAAAACGCCCAATCCATTCAAGGAATTATTGGTGCAGTTAGTGAACACTTGACCTTTGATACGCGCTATCAGACGGCTCTTGAAATCGCTATGGGGGCTAGTGGGCAAAATATTATTGTTGAGGATGAAGCGGCTGCTAAGCGTTCGATTGACTACTTGAAGCGCAATCGTCAGGGGCGTGCAACTTTCTTGCCGTTGACAACCATCAAACCACGTCAACTTAACGGACAATTTGCCCAAAGTCTAGCCAATGCACCGGGCTTTATTGGTATGGCTTCCGATTTGGTTACCTATGAGGACCGCTTATCTAATATTTTTCAAAACCTCCTAGGGGTAACGGCAATCTTTGATACCATTGACAATGCTAATAAGGCAGCTCGAGCTGTTCGTTTCCAAGTTCGTATGGTTACTCTTGACGGGTCTGAGATTCGTCCCGGTGGTGCCTTTGCTGGTGGTACCAACAAACAAAATAATAATCTCTTCATCAAGCCTGAACTGGATGCATTGACTGCTGAAATTAACCAGATTAAGGCTCAATTAAGTGATAGTGAAGCTAAAGTTGAAGCCCTCAAGATCAAACGTAAGGCTCTACAGAAAGAACTAGAAGACCTTAAGGTAGATGGTGAAAATGCTCGTCTGCAAGAGCAAAAACTAGACCTAGAACACCAACAAGCCTTGTCAGAGGTGGAGAAAAATCAAACCCTAGTGGATAGTTTCAAACAGGATTCTCAGGGAACTGATGGGGCAAATCTTCAAGATAAGGCTGAACAACTTAAAGCAGAGTTAGTACAAATTGCATCTAAGCGTGAGGCCATTAACGACCGTATTGAGGCCATTAAGGAAGACAAAGATGCTCTTGGCCAACAAAAACAGGTTCTCTTAGACAAGCAATCAGAACTTCAGTTGAAGGAACGTGATTTGCAAGCAGAATTGCGTTTTGCTAAGACAGAAAGTAATCGTCTTCAAGCCGACTTGTCTGAGTTAATGAAGGAATCGGATAGTCTTAAAGCGCTCCTTAATAATCAGGTCAATGATGACCAAACTGACCGCCTTCCGCATTTGCAAGCACAGCATAAAGAAGCTGTCCAACGTAAGGACGATTTGGAACAAGCTCTTGTCCGTGCCAAGATTCAGGTGCAAGATTACGAAGGTCAGTTGGAAGACTTGGAGGAGCGTTTGGCTAAAGCTGGCAATCGTAATGAGGACTTGATTCGTCAGCAGACTCGTTTGGAAGAACGTGAAAGTCAGATTAGTCAATCACTTCGTAAGTTTGCGACTCAGTTGGCTGAAGATTACCAGATGACACTTGAAGTCGCCAAAGGTCAGGCTAGCCCACTTGACAATGTCGAACAAACACGCCAGAACCTGCAAGGTCTTGAGCGTTCAATCAAAGCTTTAGGTCCGGTCAATGTAGATGCTATTGCCCAATTTGAAGAGGTTAAGCAACGTCTTGATTTCTTGAACGGACAAAAGGATGATTTGCTCGAAGCTAAGAGTCTCCTTCTGAATACCATAAATGACATGGATGATGAAGTGAAATCACGCTTTAAAGCAACCTTTGAGGCTATCCGAGAAAGCTTTAAACAGACCTTTACCCAGATGTTTGGTGGAGGTTCATCAGACTTGATTTTGACCTCAGACAATCTCCTAGAGGCTGGAGTAGAAATTTCTGTGCAGCCACCAGGTAAGAAAATTCAATCACTTAACCTTATGTCTGGTGGTGAGAAGGCCTTGTCAGCTCTTGCCCTTCTCTTTGCCATCATTCGTGTTAAAACCATTCCATTTGTTATCCTTGACGAAGTAGAAGCGGCTTTGGATGAAGCCAATGTTAAACGCTTCGGTGACTACCTTAATCGTTTTGACAAGTCCAGTCAATTTATTGTAGTTACCCACCGTAAGGGAACGATGTCTGCGGCAGACTCTATTTATGGGGTAACCATGCAGGAATCAGGTGTCTCGAAAATCGTCTCGGTCAAACTGAAAGACCTTGATTTTGACTAAAAATAGATTATATTTTCATGAAAGATAGTTGATAGCTTTATCACTATCTTTTTTATAGTCTCAAAAAAATTTGAAACGGCTTTCAGAAAAAAATAAGGTTGGCGCTTTCAAAAATACGCAACCGATTGCGTAAAATGCTCTAACAGTGGCTATGATTAGGATTTTTGCCTTTATGAGAAAGAGGTCAGCTTGTCTTTTTCTACTGACATGTTACAATAATTATGGAAATGTCATATGGGGATATGGTGTTTTTGAAGTTAGTTATAGTGTATGTGTTAAGATACGATTTTCTGGACACATGTTAGGCTTTGAGTATGCAAGTCTAAGAAGTCTTATTTCGAGTAAAAAATCCAGGCTGGGAAACCTGGATTTTTTCTCCTCTTGAAAGCTTTATATTTTTTTGGTAAAATTGGTAGTAATTGAATAGAAGTCGTAGAGACTAGTAACCTTATGGAAATTGACAGGGATTGGGGGCCATGGACTGGAAGCCTCCTCAAGGGAAGTTTGGCGAATTCACTCATGAAAACGGCTGACGAATCAAGGTCTGGGTAACCAGATAAAAAACGGATGGTACCGCGTGTCAACGCTCCGGGTTGGAGTTTTGGCATGTGGTTTTTTGTTTGCGATTCGAAATTGTCATATCAGAAAGGAATCACATGGATTTACAAACACAATTGCAAGAGTTGAAAACCTTAACGCAGGCTAAATTAGCTGAAATGCGTGGTGAACACTCTAAGGAATTACAAGAATTGCGTGTTGCAGTTTTAGGTAAAAAAGGCTCTTTGACGGACCTTTTGAAGGGACTTAAAGGCCTTCCTAATGAAGAACGCCCTAAAGTTGGTAAAATGGTCAACGAAGTTCGTGACGTTTTGACTGAAGCTTTTGACGAGGCAGCTAAAATTGTTGAAGCAGCTAAAATTCAAGCTCAACTTGACTCTGAAAGTCTTGACGTAACTCTTCCAGGTCGCCAAGTAAACCTTGGTAACCGTCATATTCTTAGCCAAACAGCTGAAGAAATCGAAGATATTTTCTTGGGGATGGGCTTCCAAATTGTTGATGGTTTTGAAGTTGAAACAGATTACTACAACTTTGAACGTATGAACTTGCCTAAGGATCACCCAGCACGTGACATGCAAGATACTTTCTACATTACTGAAGAAATCTTGCTTCGTACACATACAAGTCCTGTCCAAGCTCGTACACTTGATAAACATGATTTTTCTAAAGGTCCTCTTAAGATGATCTCACCAGGACGTGTTTTCCGTCGTGACACAGATGATGCGACTCACAGTCACCAATTCCACCAAATCGAAGGTTTGGTTGTTGGTAAAAACATTTCAATGGGGGATCTTAAAGGAACACTTGAAATGATTATTCAAAAAATGTTTGGTGCAGAGCGTCAAATCCGTTTGCGTCCTTCTTATTTCCCATTCACAGAACCTTCAGTTGAAGTTGATGTATCATGCTTCAAGTGTGGTGGTAAAGGATGTAACGTATGTAAGAAGACAGGTTGGATTGAGATCCTCGGTGCTGGTATGGTTCACCCACAAGTACTTGAGATGTCAGGTGTTGATTCTGAAGAATATTCAGGATTTGCCTTCGGTCTTGGTCAAGAACGTATTGCCATGCTCCGTTATGGAATAAACGATATTCGTGGTTTCTACCAAGGAGACGTTCGCTTCTCAGAACAGTTTAAATAAGGTTTAGGAGGTTGTCATGACGGTTGTTATTCGAAAGGTTCTTCCCGAAGAGGTTGAAGAATTAAAAGTTATCTCAGAAGATACCTTTAGAGAGACTTTTGCTCATGATAATACTGAAGCTCAATTGCAAGGTTATTTTGATACTGCACTTTCTGAGGAAGTGCTCCTCAATGAAATTACTCACGAAGAATCACGTTATTTTTTCATTCTGGTTGATGGTGAAAAGGCTGGTTTTCTAAAAACTAATGTTGGATCTGCCCAAACAGAACAGCACTTAGACAACGCCTTTCAAATTCAGCGTATTTATATCAGTCAGGCCTTCCAAGGGATGGGCTTGGGTAAGCAATTATTTGAGTTTGCTTTACAAGAAGCTCGTGACCTGGGTTGTGATTGGGCTTGGTTAGGTGTTTGGGAAAGGAATTTCAAGGCACAGATTTTTTACGATAATTATGGCTTTGAAAAATTCGCAGAACACGATTTTCCAGTCGGTGATGGTAAAGTGGACCGCGATTGGTTGCTAAAATTGAAACTATAAACCTATTATTAAGTTGATAGAGAGGATTTAAGAAGACGATAAAACTCATAAGTTTGTCTTCCTCATATATCAAATACAGATATTCCTAAATTACAGAAAGGATTTGAACCCGCCCTAAGCTCTGGGCAAAAAAGATAAAGCCATCTAGTTGCTAGTGCACCAACGATGCCTTTCCTATTTTTGCTGAGAGCTCTTAACGGGCTTGGTATCATAATTATGCTAGTTAGTTATAAATGGTTAAAAGAGTTGGTTGATGTGGATGTTACCACTGCCAAACTCGCTGAAAAAATGTCGACGACAGGTATTGAAGTGGAAGGTGTTGAGACACCTGCTGAAGGCTTGTCAAAATTAGTTGTTGGTCATGTCTTGACGTGTGAAGATGTGCCTGAAACACACTTGCACTTGTGTCAAGTAGATACAGGAGATGCTGAGGGTCCACGTCAAATTGTTTGTGGCGCTCCAAATGTTACTGCTGGAATCAAGGTTATTGTTGCCATTCCTGGTGCCCGAATTGCAGACAATTACAAGATTAAAAAAGGTAAGATTCGTGGCATGGAGTCTCTTGGTATGATCTGTTCTTTGGCGGAACTTGGACTTTCAGATAGCATTATTCCTAAAGAATTTGCGGACGGTATCCAAATTTTGCCAGAAGATGCTGTTCCTGGAGATAGCATTTTCCCATACCTCGACCTTGATGACGAAATCATCGAATTGTCAATCACACCTAACCGTGCTGATGCTCTTTCTATGCGTGGTGTGGCTCATGAAGTTGCTGCAATCTACGGTAAATCTGTTCATTTCCCAGAAAAAACAGTTGTTGAAGACAGCAAACCAGCCTCTGATAAGATTTCAGTAGCTATCGAAAGTGATAAAGTGGCTACTTATGCTAGTCGTGTGGTTGAGAATGTCACGGTTCAACCAAGTCCACAATGGTTGCAAAACCTTCTCATGAATGCTGGTATTCGTCCAATTAACAACGTGGTAGATGTGACAAACTATGTTCTTCTATACTTTGGACAACCAATGCATGCCTTCGATTTGGACAAGTTTGAAGACTCACACATTGTTGCCCGTGATGCACGCCAGGGTGAAAAACTGGTTACTCTTGATGGTGAAGAACGTGAATTAACTACCGAAGATATTGTTATTACCGTTGCTGATAAACCTGTTGCGCTTGGTGGTGTCATGGGTGGTGCATCAACTGAGATTGATGACAATTCTAAAAATGTTGTTCTCGAAGCTGCTGTTTTTGATGGCAAATCGATTCGTAAGACAAGTAGCCGTCTCAACCTTCGTTCAGAATCGTCATCACGTTTTGAGAAAGGTATCAATAATGATACTGTCCTAGAAGCCCTTGATTTTGCAGCAGCAATGTTGCAAGAATTGGCAAGTGGTACTGTTCTTGCAGGCCGTGTTCAAGCAGGTTCAGTCGACACAGAACCAGTCCAAGTTTCTACAAGCCTTGACTATGTAAATGTCCGTCTAGGTACTGAATTGACATTTGCGGATATTGAAGATGTCTTTGCCAAACTTGGCTTTGGTCTTTCAGGTGATGCTGATAAATTCACTGTATCTGTACCACGTCGTCGTTGGGATATCAGTATCCAAGCTGACTTGGTAGAGGAAATTGCCCGTATCTATGGCTATGATAAATTACCTACTACACTTCCAGAAGCAGCAGGAACAGCCGGTGAATTGACTGAAACACAAGCACTTCGCCGTAAGGTTCGTACCATTGCTGAAGGTGCTGGATTGACAGAGATTATTTCATATGCTTTGACAACACCTGAAAAAGCCGTTGAATTTGCTGCGACACCAAGTAACTTGACTGAGTTGATGTGGCCAATGACTGTTGACCGTTCAGCCCTCCGTCAGAACATGGTTTCTGGTATGCTTGATACTGTTGCTTACAATGTCAACCGTAAGAATAGCAACGTAGCCATCTACGAAATCGGTAAGGTCTTTGAACAAAACGGTAATCCAAAAGAGAACTTGCCAAATGAAATCAATACCTTTGCTTTCGCAATTTCTGGTCTCGTAGCGGAAAAAGATTTCCAAACCAAAGCAACGCCAGTTGATTTCTTCTATGCTAAAGGTATCGTTGAAGCTCTCTTCGATAAACTTGAAGTTTCAGTCGACTATGTAGCAACAAAAGACCTAGCAAGCATGCACCCAGGTCGTACAGCTGCTATTGTGCTTGATGGTCAAACAATTGGATTCCTTGGCCAAGTTCACCCACAAACAGCTAAAAACTACGGTATTCCAGAAACTTATGTGGCTGAAATTAACCTTAGTGCTGTCGAAGCAGCCTTGCAACCAGCTCAACCATTTGTTGAAATCACAAAATTCCCTGCAGTATCACGTGACATCGCCCTTCTTCTTAAGGCTGACATCACCCATCAAGAAGTTCTTGATGCCATCTATTCAGCAGGTGTAAAACGTTTGGTTGCTGTTAAACTCTTTGACGTTTATGCAGGTGAAAAACTTGGTGCTGGTATGAAATCAATGGCTTATAGCCTTACCTTCCAAAATCCAAATGACAACCTCACAGACGAAGAAGTTGCCAAATATATGGAAAAAATTACTAAAGCTCTTACTGAAAAGGTCGAAGCAGAAGTACGTTAATAGTTAAAAATCCATCTGATAAGATGGATTTTTAAGATAGTAGATATAAGGCTAAAAGGAGATAACTTGTTTTTAGAGTTCTTTGATGGAATTTGGGGACGTTACACTTTTGAATCTGATAAAGTAAATGTACTTATTGATGGCTTACCTAGTGTTGCTTATCCTTTGGGTCAACTAGCATTTCTAATACTAGCCTATAGATTATTCATCCATCGATATATTAAGCAGTTTACGAAAATGTCACCTCAGGATATTTGGGAGTGGCATAAAGAAACGTTCCGCAAAAGTAAATTATCTTTGATTGTCCTACCAATCGTTTATCTCTTTGTTTTCGGAATGAGCTGGATTTTGGTTGAGGATGCTTTGGCTACCGTCACAATTTACAAAGATTATAGAGGACCTGTATCAAAAACTATTGATGGCCAAGTTGGTAAAATAGAGATTAGTTCTTTCGGTTCAAAATCGAGTAGTGCTAGGATCAATGCTGTCTTTATTGATTCTGACGGACAGGTTTATGACATTCATCTGATAAACGCTGACAAGAGAATTGCTAATCATATTCGACATAATCAGTCAATGTCCTATCCTGCAACTCTATCCTTTGATAAACATGGCAAACCACTGTACATTTCTAAATTCTGGGAATAAGTAGTCTGAATAGCTCTTTTAGTGATTCGTACTTGACAAATATGTAAATTCTCTGCATAATAAAAGAAAAAACTTGAAAAGAGGGTAGCCATGCAAATTATTAAACGTAATGGTCAAGTTGCTGAATTTGATCCTGATAAAATCTACCAAGCCATCTTAAAAGCAGCACAGACTGTGTATGTTCTTGATGATTCTTGGCGCCAAAACCTTGCTCAAGTCACTAAAAAAGTAGTACTTGATCTCCAAGATGCTCAAGTGGAACGTCCAACCATTAACATGATTCAATCATTGGTTGAAAATCGTCTCATGGAAGCCGGTTTTATCAATATTGCTGAGCATTATATTTCATACCGTTTGCAACGAGATTTGGAGCGTAACGGTTATGGTGACAAAGTAATCGTACACCTACGCTTTGAGCAGACTAAATAAATAAAAGCCATCGCTTTGATGGCTTTTGTTGTGTCTGAGTTTTTAGTCTGTCATTTTCAAAAGTTTTAAAAAAGTCTTCAGTTCATTTCCATGTCCTATTTGCATATAAATCTCAGAAGTCGGTCTTATAAAGGATGTTTCTAAAAAGCGAATTTGTTTCTGAGCTTTGAAATTTTCTAATGAGATCCCTTTAGTAAGCTTCCAGGTAATGTGTCTAGGGGAAATCTGATAGGGAATGCTAACCTGAGCTTTCTGGATAGTTTCGTGACTTTTAGCCATGTTTTGTTGAAATAGGTCTCCAAGTTTCTTAATATTTTTTTGGAACATACCATTATCGAGATAAATTGAAAGTGCTTTTTGCATGATGAGGTTGGTATCATAGTCGATAAGTCCTTTGTGGGACAAAAAGGTAGTCTTAAGGTTTGGTGGTAAGACGAGGCTACCTAGCCGTAAACCTGGAAAAAGGGCCATGGAAAAGGATTTGATATAAATCGTGTGATTTTGAGTATCGTAGTAATGAATTGGTAGATTTTTACTATCGCTAAAGTCACCCATATAGTCGTCCTCGACGATATAGACATTATACTGTTTGGCAAGTTGAGCCAGCTTTTCTTTTTCACTAGCAGTGTAGCTCAATCCAAGAGGATTAGAGTAACGACTAATGGTATAGAAAAACTTAATCTGACCAGATTTAAAGTACTCCTCTAATAGATTAAAGTCCAGACCATCAAAATTGCGATTGATGGTTTCGTAGGCTAGATTCTGACTGTTAACCAGTTGGTTCATACGGTGGTAGGTAGGTTGCTCCAAAAGTATTTTGTGAGCACCGTTACCGAAATCCATCTGTGATAGGATATAGAGGGCCTGTTGGCTTCCTGACGTTATGACAATCTGATTCGAATTGACATAAATGTCGTCAGAGGCAAGGCGGTTTTTTAATGCTTCAACCAGTTCTTTTAGTCCAGCTTGCTCATGATAATAGTTGAAGAGGTAGTCTTGATGCCCTGCCAAACTTTCATCTAAGCAAAGACGAAAATCCTCATAGGCTAATTGATTATAGTCATTAAGGTTGAGTAGAATCTTATCATTGGAATTAGAGGGACCCTCGAGAACATAATAGCCACTTTTGGGGACGGCATAAATATAGTTTTGATATTTGAGCTCCAAGAGCGCTCTTTGAGCAGTATCTTTACTGCAACCATAAGTCTGGCTAAGCTGACGAATAGATGGTAATTTACTTCCTTTCTCCAAATTACCATTTTGGATATCTTTGGTGATAGTCTCAACAATTTCTTGATAAATGCTCATAACTGACCCCTTACAGATTTTTTCTTATTTTACCCTATTTGTCCTCTGAGAGCAAGATGTCTGGAAGCATTTGACAAGATTATTAGATTTTGACATAATAAAAAGGTTATTAGGAAATACTAAATGCCCATTCCAAAAAAGTTTAAGGAGATTGTAAGAATGACATTTAAGAAAATCTTAGGACTTCTCGCTCTTGCCTGCTTAACCATTATTGGTTTGTCAGCCTGCACACCGGAGAAAGAGCCTACTTGGACATACGATAAAAACAAAATGCTCTTTGTGGGACAAGATGCTAGCGTACAAGTCCTTTCTGCCACTAAAATCGAATCCCCTGAAGGTCAAAAAGCAGTTCGTGTTCACTATAAACTCAGCAACACAAGCAAAGAAACCATGAATGCCTACACACTTTTGATGAAGGTGGTTCTCGATGTTAAACAGGAGAAGGAAGAATTGAAGGTTGCGACAATGGTCTTCTCTAAAGATGATGACAAAGACAAGATTGCTAATAAGACAGAGATTGCTCCTAAGGAAGTTAAGGAAATTGTTGTTGACTATGCCGTGTCTGATTTTGATCATGACTTGATAATTGAATTCTCAGACTATGGTACAGAAGTAAATGCGACTGCTAATATTTCATTGCAAAATCTTGAAAATGCACCTGTCAAATACTTTGATAACAAAGGTCAATAAGGTTTATCGCCACATGGATGTGTGGTGATTTTTTATAGCCTTAAAACTGTACCCAGTCAGATAGAGAAATAGCTACTTGTTTAATCGTCAGAATTTCCATAAACTTGTACTATATTTATTTCTAAGGAGTTTTAGGTATGTCAGCAAAACGTTTAACCCTCTCTGCATTTTTCATGGCACTTGTTATCATTTTGAGTTCAAGTCTCTTGTCAATTCCTGTTCCAGGTGGTCACTTTTATTTTAACGGTATTATCATTTTTTTGGTTGGTTTGATATTTCCACCTATGGAAGCAGTCATAATTGCTGGTGTGGGGTCATTTATTGGAGATTTTCTTTTTTATCCTCTTCCTATGTGGGTAACATTAGTAACACACAGCCTTCAAGTTCTTGCTATCTCACTTGTTGTCGGTGGGCGTTTAGGAAAATTGAGTAAATCTAGGGCTATTTTGGGTCTCTTGCTTGGGGCAATTATTGACTTACTTGGTTATGGTTTTGGAAGAGCCTTTATCTATGGAACACCAGCCTATGCTATGATGAAAATTCCTTTTGATCTCGTAGCTGCTATTCTTGGTTTAGGTTTTGCCTACTATATTTACTTCCATACAGGATTTATCAAACAGTTTAAAAAAGTTTGGGAAGGAAAATAGATGACCACAGTAATTGTTGCCAATGATCTTGTTGGTTTGGGGAAGGTTGCTTTGACCAGTAGTCTCCCTATCATGTCAGCTTGTCAGACTGAAGTTCTTCCCTTGCCAACAGTTCTTTTGTCTTCTCATACTGGTGACTTTGACAATATCTATGTGCGAGATCTTACAGTTGATATGCAAGGTTTTTGTAAACAGTGGGAGCAATTAGATTTTAGAGTGGATGGCTTAGTCAGTGGTTATTTCAAGTCAGAAGAAGAACTAGACCTTGTAAGTCAATTGTCTTGCCAAAAAAAGATTCCTCTTTTTGTTGATCCCATTATGGGTGATAATGGTCGTCTCTATCAAGGGTTTGATAGGAACTACGTAGAAGCTATGAGAGATTTCTGTCAACAGGCTGATGTCATAATTCCCAATCTGACAGAAGCTGCTTTGTTGACGGATTCTCCTTATCTTGGGGAAGGTACCTATGATAAGGCTACTATTGAGAATCTTCTGAGAGATTTGAGCAAGCTTGGACCTCGAAAAGTTATTTTAACAGGTATTTCATTTGAGACTGAAAAAATCGGATTGGCTTATTTTGATAAGGAGACCAATCAAGTAATTTATCGAATGAGGAAACGATATCAATCACATTTTTATGGGAGCGGGGACTTACTGACGGCAATTTTATCAGCTGGCTACTTTCATAACCTTGATTTTCTAAAAGTTTGTGATTTGGCTTTGGATTTTATGGATAAAGTCCTATTATTGACACTTTCTAGTGGTCGTCCTTTAAAATATGGTCTCTCTTATGAGCCTTATATCGATTATTTATTTAATGGCATTAATAAGCTATTGGAGGAGAAAAATGAAAAATGACAAAACGCGTGAATTAGTTGAATTGAGTTTGTATGCAGCCTTAATTCTTGTAAGTGTACAGTTTATTCGGATTCCTTTTGGACCACAATTTGTCCATCTGGGAAATGCCTTGGTTGTCATTGCTGTCTTAATTTTTGGTGCTAGAAAAGGCGCCCTTGTAGCAACAGTAGGATTAGGGATGTTTGATATTTTTAATGGATATGCTGCTGAGGTTTGGATTACCATTTTAGAATCTTTGATTGTCTGTCTGGTGCTCTATCTTGTTTTTGAAAAACTCTTAAAATCAAATGATAGAATGTCTAACATCATTATCGCTGGAGTGATAGCTGCAGTGACGAAAATCATTCTTAATTTTGTCAAATATACGATTATGAACACTGTCGTTGCATCTTTACCCTTAAAAGCTGCCATGTTGGCTTCAGTGGTTAAGATTGGTGGGACTTTTGGGACATCGGTTGTTACGATTATTGCGGTTCCTCTCTTATATCCAGTGTTTAAGCGTATTTTATGGAGAAACTAAAGATTTAGCAGGTTGGACCTGCTTTTTCTTTTCGATTTTCCATAAGCAGAGGTCCAAATTTACACCAAAAAATGGTAAAATAGTTAAGTTAATGTCAAGAAAGGAAAGGGCTAAAGACTGTTTTAGCCCAGATATGCTATGTCTATTTTAGAAGTCAAAAATCTTAGTCACGGATTTGGTGACCGTGCCATTTTTGAAAATGTCTCATTCCGTTTGCTCAAAGGTGAGCATATCGGTCTTGTCGGTGCTAACGGTGAAGGAAAATCAACCTTTATGTCTATCGTTACTGGAAAATTGCAGCCAGATGAAGGTAAGGTAGAGTGGTCTAAGTATGTGACAGCGGGTTATTTGGATCAGCACGCTGTTCTAGAAAAGGGAATGACCGTTCGTGATGTTCTTCGTACGGCTTTCGATGAGTTATTTAAAACTGAGGAACGTATCAACGAGATTTACATGTCTATGGCAGAAGAAGGTGCTGATGTTGATGCTTTGATGGAAGAAGTGGGTGAGCTTCAGGATCGACTGGAAACTCGTGATTTCTATACGCTTGATGCTAAGATAGATGAGGTTGCTCGTGCCTTGGGTGTCATGGATTTTGGTATGGATACAGATGTGACGGACCTTTCAGGTGGTCAACGTACCAAGATTCTCTTGGCTAAATTATTGCTTGAAAAACCAGATATCTTGCTCCTCGATGAGCCAACCAACTATTTGGATGCTGAACACATCGCCTGGCTTAAACGCTATCTCCAAGAGTATGAGAATGCTTTTGTTCTCATTTCGCATGATATTCCATTCTTAAACGATGTGATTAACATTGTCTACCATGTTGAAAATCAAGATTTGGTTCGCTATGCAGGTGACTATGACAATTTCCAATCTGTCTATGCTATGAAAAAAGCACAATTGGAAGCTGCCTATGAACGTCAACAAAAGGAAATTGCTGACCTTCAAGATTTTGTTAACCGTAATAAAGCGCGTGTTGCTACTCGAAATATGGCCATGTCTCGTCAGAAAAAATTGGATAAGATGGAAATTATCGAGTTGCAAGCGGAAAAACCAAAACCTGAATTCCATTTCAAGGAAAGCCGTACGCCTGGACGTTTTATTTTCCAAACTAAGGATCTCGTTATTGGATACGACCATCCATTGACTAAGTCACCTTTGAATCTCACTTTCGAACGCAATCAAAAGGTAGCTATCGTTGGTGCCAATGGTATTGGTAAGACTACTTTGCTGAAAAGTTTACTTGGTATTATTCAACCTCTTGAAGGAGAAGTTGAAACGGGTGATTTTATTGACCTAGGTTATTTTGAGCAAGAAGCAGAAGGCTCACGTCAGACACCACTTGAAGCGGTTTGGGATGCTTTTCCAGCCCTAAATCAAGCAGAGGTTCGTGCAGCCTTAGCCAAATGTGGTTTAACTTCTAAACACATTGAAAGTCAAATTCAGGTGTTATCAGGAGGAGAGCAGGCTAAAGTTCGTTTCTGTCTCCTTATGAATCGTGAAAATAATGTCCTTGTTTTGGACGAGCCAACCAATCACTTGGATGTTGACGCAAAGGACGAATTGAAGCGTGCCCTTCAGACCTTTAAAGGTAGTGTCCTCATGGTATGTCACGAACCTGAATTTTATGAAGGTTGGACAGACGTTTGGGATTTTAATGAGTTAGTATAATCAAAAAGAGTGGTGACATCTTCTCTATGAGTTGGAGTGTCACTCACTCTTTTTTGTGTGGCCTAAGAGCCAAGTAGTCCGTCATTATTAGAATTTGATACTAGCTTAATGATAGAGAGTCTAAGAGCAGTTAGTGATAAGAGTATTCAATATAGCACACTAATTAATATGTCTTGAGCCGATAATATGGTGATTTTAGATAAAATGTCTTATTTGTTCAAAAAGTAACAAAGTCTGAGCATAAAAGGTGTAACCGTTTTCCAATTATGGTAGAATGAAATAGTAAACTATTATCAAAAGAAAGTTGGAAAAACTTATGTCAAAAATCGTAGTTGTTGGTGCTAACCACGCTGGTACTTTTAGTATTAATACTATTCTCGATAATTACGGAGACCAAAATGAAGTAGTTGTTTTCGACCAAAACTCTAACATTTCATTCTTGGGTTGTGGTATGGCTCTTTGGATTGGTAATCAAATCTCAGGTTCTGATGGCCTTTTCTATGCCAACAAAGAAGGCCTCGAAAGCAAGGGTGCAAAAGTTTATATGAACTCACCAGTTGAGTCTATTGACTTTGACGGTAAAACTGTTACAGCTCTTGTTGATGGTAAAGAACATGTTGAATCATATGATAAATTGATTTTGGCTACTGGTTCACAACCAATCTTGCCTCCAATCGAAGGTGCTGAGATTAAAGAAGGTAGCCGTACTTTCGAAGCGACTCTTGAAAACCTTCAATTCGTTAAACTTTTCCAAAACGCTCAAGAAGTTATTGATAAATTGAACGATAAGTCACAAGACATTAAACGTGTAGCAGTCGTTGGTGCAGGTTACATTGGTGTTGAATTGGCTGAAGCCTTCCAACGTCATGGTAAAGAAGTTATCCTAATTGATGTTGTTGACACATGTTTGGCAGGATACTATGACCGTGATTTGACAGACCTTATGGCTAAAAATATGGAAGACAATGGTATCCAATTGGCCTTTGGCGAAACTGTTAAAGCAGTAGAAGGTGAAACTAAGGTAGAACGCATCGTAACAGATAAAAATGCTTACGATGTAGATATGGTTGTTCTTGCCGTTGGTTTCCGTCCTAATACAGCCCTTGGAGCTGGTAAATTGGAAACATTCCGCAATGGTGCTTACCTTGTTAATAAGAAACAAGAAACATCAGTTAAGGACGTTTACGCTGTCGGTGACTGTGCTACCGTTTATGACAATGCTCTTGACGATGTCAACTACATTGCCTTGGCTTCAAACGCTGTTCGTTCAGGTATCGTCGGTGGCCACAATGCCGGTGGTGGTGATGTAGAATCAAATGGTGTTCAAGGATCAAATGGTATCTCTATCTATGGTTTGAACATGGTTTCTACTGGTTTGACTGAAGAGAAAGCAAAACGCTTTGGTTTCAATCCAGCAGTAGTAGAATCAACAGATCTTCAAAAAGCTGCCTTCATGGAAGATGAAAATGACGATGTAACTATCAAGATTGTTTATGATAAAGA
The DNA here is from genome assembly GCF_963545685.1 of uncultured Streptococcus sp. Lineage (GTDB taxonomy): Bacteria > Bacillota > Bacilli > Lactobacillales > Streptococcaceae > Streptococcus. The sequence goes on from NZ_CAUUKN010000003.1 coordinate 44,970, forward strand.
TACTCGTAAAGTTTTGGGTGCTCAAATGGTTTCACGCATGGATATCTCAATGGGAATCCACATATTCTCATTGGCAATTCAAGAAGGAGTAACAATTGATCGTCTACAATTGCTTGATTTGTTCTTCTTGCCACACTTTAACCAACCACTTAGCTATATTGCTAAAGCAGCTATCTCGGCTGAATAATATTAAACAGCTAATTCATTTGAATTAGCTGTTTTTCTTTTTAAAAATACTAAAAAACCTCCAAGTGGAGGCTTTTATTTAACTAAAGTAAGATTAGTTTTTTGAAGCTTCTTGGAATTCAGGGTTTTTCCATGCTTCATCAATGATAGCTTGCAATTCATCAGCAGAAGCTTTCATCTTTTGTTGTTCCGCATCGTTCAATGGGATGTTTACTGGACGTACGATACCGTGTGCACCTACGATAGCAGGTTGACCGATAAAGACGTTGCTTACCCCATATTGACCTTCTTGGAATACAGACAATGGAAGTACTGCATTTTCATCGTCAAGGATAGCTTTAGTGATACGAGCAAGTGCTACTGCGATACCGTAGTATGTAGCACCTTTTTTGTTGATGATTGTGTAAGCTGCATCACGAACACCTTCGAACAACTCAACCAATTCAGCTTCTTGAACGTTTTGGGTATCCTTAAGGAACTCTTCAAGGTTTACACCGGCGATGTTAGCGTGTGACCAAACCGCAAACTCTGAGTCACCGTGTTCACCCATGATGTAAGCGTGAACTGAACGAGCATCGACATCAAGTTTTTCAGCAAGTGCTTGACGGAAACGAGCTGAGTCAAGTGAAGTACCTGAACCAATAACGCGTTCTTTAGGGAATCCTGAGAACTTCCATGTAGAGTAAGTCAATACGTCTACTGGGTTAGCGGCTACAAGGAAGATACCCTTGAAGCCTGATTCAACAACTTGAGTTACGATTGATTTGTTGATTGCAAGGTTTTTACCAACAAGATCAAGACGAGTTTCACCTGGTTTTTGAGGAGCACCAGCAGTGATAACTACAAGGTCAGCATCCGCACAGTCTTCATATTTAGCTGCATAGATTTTTTTAGGTGAAGTGAAAGCAAGCGCGTGGCTAAGGTCAAGCGCATCACCAACAGCTTTTTCGAACAATTGTGGAATTTCGATGATACCAAGTTCTTGAGCGATACCTTGGTTTACAAGTGCGAAAGCGTAAGATGAACCTACGGCACCGTCACCAACAAGGATGACTTTTTTGTGTTGTTTAGTTGCAGTCATGGTCTAAACATCTCCTTAATTTTTTATTGGGTTACCCCATACACTGCTTATTCTACCATTTTAAGTGATAGATGTCACGAAATATTAAGGAATTATTGAATGAAAGCGTTTACACATCTGAAATATAAAGCGTTTTATGGTATAATATTATAGAAAAATTCCATTCTCTTTTATGAGAAATTGGAATGATTTGAATGAAAGAAAAGAGGCATTTTTAGAGTGCAAGATAATAATTTAATTGACGTTAATTTGACGTCTGAGATGAAAACGAGTTTTATCGATTATGCCATGAGTGTTATCGTATCTCGTGCACTCCCAGATGTTCGTGACGGTTTAAAACCTGTACAACGTCGTATTCTTTATGGAATGAATGAGCTTGGGGTGACACCTGACAAGCCTCATAAAAAATCTGCCCGTATTACCGGGGATGTTATGGGTAAATATCACCCACACGGTGACTCATCTATCTATGAAGCCATGGTTCGTATGGCGCAATGGTGGAGCTACCGTTACATGTTGGTTGACGGTCACGGAAACTTTGGTTCTATGGATGGTGATGGTGCAGCCGCTCAGCGTTACACTGAGGCGCGTATGTCTAAAATCGCCTTGGAGATGCTCCGTGATCTCAATAAGAATACCGTAGATTTTCAAGATAACTACGATGGTTCTGAACGTGAGCCAATTGTTCTTCCATCACGTATTCCAAATCTTCTTGTTAATGGTGCTACAGGGATTGCGGTTGGTATGGCGACCAACATTCCACCACACAATTTGGCTGAAACTATAGATGCCGTTAAACTGATGATGGACAATCCTGAAGTCACAACCCGTGAGTTGATGGAGGTTCTTCCTGGTCCAGACTTTCCAACTGGTGGTTTGGTCATGGGGAAATCTGGTATTCACCGTGCTTACGAGACTGGTAAAGGCTCTATTGTTCTTCGTTCGCGTACCGAAATTGAAACAACCAAATCAGGTCGTGAGCGCATTGTAGTCACTGAGTTTCCTTATATGGTCAATAAGACTAAGGTCCATGAACATATCGTTCGTTTGGCTCAGGAAAAACGTATTGAGGGGATTACAGCAGTTCGCGACGAGTCTTCTCGTGAGGGGGTACGATTTGTCATCGAAGTGCGTCGTGATGCGTCTGCCAATGTAATCTTGAACAATTTGTTCAAATTAACTCAACTTCAGACAAACTTTAGCTTCAATATGTTGGCCATTGAAAAGGGTGTGCCAAAAATCCTTTCCTTGCGTCAAATTTTGGCTGACTATATTGCTCATCAACAAGAGGTTGTGGTCCGTCGTACACAGTTTGATAAGGATAAGGCTGAAGCACGTGCACATATTTTAGAAGGTTTGCTGATTGCGCTTGATCATTTGGATGAAGTGATTACGATTATTCGTAATAGTCAAACTGATGCAGAGGCTCAAGCCGAGTTGATGGCTCGCTTTGAACTCACCGAACGTCAAAGCCAAGCCATTCTTGATATGCGTTTGCGTCGTTTGACCGGTTTGGAACGTGATAAGATTCAAAATGAGTACAATGATCTCCTTGCCTTGATTGCTGATTTGGCTGATATTTTGGCAAAACCTGAACGTGTCATTGCTATCATCAAGGAAGAATTGGATGAAAGTAAGCGTAAATTCGCAGATGCCCGTCGTACAGAGCTGATGGTCGGTGAAGTTGTCTCACTTGAAGATGAAGACCTAATCGAAGAAGAAGATGTTGTTATCACTCTTTCTAACAAGGGGTATATCAAACGTTTGGCTCAAGACGAATTCCGTTCTCAGAAACGTGGAGGTCGTGGCGTTCAAGGGACAGGTGTGAACGATGACGACTTTGTTCGTGATATCGTTTCAACAAGCACTCATGATCACCTTTACTTTATGACTAACAAAGGGCGTGTATACCGTCTCAAGGGTTATGAAATTCCTGAGTACGGCCGTACAGCTAAGGGCTTACCAATTGTCAATCTCTTGAAGTTGGATGAAGGTGAGACAATACAAACAGTGATTAATGCCAAGAGTGATGAAGCATCAGATAACAATCACCTTGTCTTTGTAACTCGCCAAGGTTTAGTGAAACGAACTAAAGAAGCAGAATTCAAAAATATCCGCCAAAATGGTTTGATTGCCTTGAAACTTAGAGAAGGTGATGAACTCATCAATGTCTTCTTGACTACTGGTAATGAAGAAATTATTATTGGGACTAAATTTGGTTATAGTGTGCGTTTCAAAGAGGATACTATTCGCAGTATGAGTCGTATGGCTGCTGGTGTTAAAGGGGTAACCCTTCGTGACGGTGACCAAGTCGTTGGTGCAACAGCTATTACTGAAGACCAAGAAGTCTTGATTATTACTGAAAAAGGTTACGGTAAGCGTACATCAGCTACTGAATACCCAACTAAGGGTCGTGGTGGTAAAGGTATTAAGACAGCAAATATCACTGATAAAAATGGTAAGCTTGCAGGTATTGTTACAGTTTCTGGTGATGAGGATATTATGGTCATAACTGATACGGGTGTTATTATCCGTACCGCAGTTGCTAATATCTCTCAAACAGGTCGTGCAACTCAAGGGGTTAAGGTCATGCGTTTAGATGCTACTGCTCGTATTGTTACCTTCGCTTTGGTTGAACCTGAAGAAGTTGATCAAGTTACTGAAGACCAAGAAAGTGGTGACAACTAATGAGTAAAGATAACAAAAATAAGACGCCTAAAAAGCGTCGTAAGTGGCTTGAGGTTCTTCGTTGGAGCTTGATTGTTGTTCTCTTGGTTGTTGGTTTAGCGTTAATTTTCAATAAATCAATTCGAAACACTGTAATCGCTTGGAATACTAATAAATATCAAGTAAGTAATGTTTCTAAAAAGACCATAGAGAAAAACAAGGAAGCTGAGGCGAGTTTTGACTTTGATACGGTTAAATCGATTAGTACAGAGTCGGTCTTGCAAGCCCAGATGGATGCCCAAGATCTTCCAGTCATTGGTGGAATTGCTATCCCTGAGGTTGGTATTAATCTCCCTATTTTCAAAGGACTCGGCAATACAGAGCTTACCTATGGTGCTGGAACTATGAAGGAAAATCAAGTCATGGGTGGAGAAAATAACTACTCATTGGCTAGTCACCATATTTTCGGTATCGCTGGGGCTTCTGATATGCTCTTTTCCCCATTAGATAGGGCTAAAGAAGGAATGAAGATTTACCTTACGGATAAAAATAAGGTTTACACCTATGTTATCAGTGAGGTTAAAATTGTCCAACCAACTGAAGTAGCAGTGATTGATGACACTCCTGGCAAGTCTGAAGTGACTTTGGTAACTTGTACAGATGCTGAAGCAACTCAGCGTACAATTGTCAAAGGGAACTTGGAATCGCAGGTAGACTTTGATAAGGCAAGTTCAGATATTATTGAAGCTTTCAATAAGTCATACAATCAATTTCAAAGTTAAGAAAAGGCCGTAAGGCTTTTTTCTATGGAGGGAAAAATGTTTTTGAAAACAATACACCATTTCGCAATCATTGTTTCTGATTATGAGCGCTCTCGAGATTTTTATGTTAATAAACTAGGTTTTGAAATGATACGTGAAAATCACCGTTCGGAACGTCATGATTATAAATTAGACTTACGTTGTGGTGATATAGAACTGGAAATCTTTGGAAATAAGACTAGTGATTTAGACTATGTGGAGCCACCAAAGCGTCTGTCTTATCCTGAGGCGTGTGGACTACGTCATTTAGCTTTTAAAGTGGCTAATATTGAAGAGGTTGTCGAGGCTTTGGAACAAAAAGGTATTTCATGCCAACCTATTCGCAAGGATAGTTTTACTGGGGAAAAGATGACTTTCTTTGCTGATCCAGACGGGCTCCCCTTGGAATTGCATGAGTAGTTTTTTTGACCCTATTTTTTTAAGTCATGGTATAATGAATTCACGGCTGAGCCCATACTCGGTCGTCCTTCAGGAGATTATGGATATTATTCTATTTTCGAAAGGAAACACACATGAAATTGAAAAAACTTTTCGTTGCTGGGATGGCTTTTCTAGCTTCGGTGACAACTTTTGCTTCAGCTGCTCAAGCAGCCACATCGTCAGACGTCCAAAAGGTTATTGATGAGTCTTATGTTCAACCTGAATATGTTATGGGTTATTCTTTGTCAGAGGAAGAGCGTAATCAGACCTTGAACTTGCTAGGTTATGATAGTAGCAAGGATACCAATGTCAAGACTTTAACGACTACGGCCTATGCAAATATCATGAATGTTGCAGATGATTCTAGTCTTCAGTTATATTCTTCAGTTAAGATTGCTAAACTAGGTGCTAAGGAAACCTTGAGTGTAGAAATTGTGACACCACAAAATATCACAAAAATCACTTCAGATATGTATCGTAATGCTGCAACGACACTTGGTATTGAACATGCTAAGATTACAGTAGCAGCACCTATTCCAGTTACTGGGGAAAGTGCCTTGGCTGGTATTTATTATTCTCTAGAGCAGAATGGAGCTAAAGTTTCAGATGAAAGTAAAGAGCTTGCTCAAGAGGAGCTTAAAACCCTTTCTCAAATCAATGAGGAAAATTCAGGAAAAAGTGACTATGATGCGGATAAGCTTAATGTAGCTATGACTGATATCAAGGCGGCAGTCGCTGATAAAGGGGATAAGTTGACTGAGGATCAAGCTAAAACGATTGTTCAGCAAACCATCAATAACTACAACTTGAATCTTTCTGATACACAAATCAATCTTTTGGTGAACTTTGCTTTAAATTTATCTAAGTCATCAATCATTGATAGCGCTAGCTTCAAGTCAAGTTTGAGTTCACTTAAAGATTCTATCGTTTCGAAAGCGGGTAATACTTTCTCTGGCATCAACTTAAACTTTGATGCTAACAAAACACTTGAGAACAGCAAAAATATTTTTGCACAAATCTGGCAAGCTATCGTAGATTTCTTTACTGGACTTTCTAAATAGTGAAAAGCTGTCCATTTGGATGGCTTTTTTATATTTTTCAGAAAATATGTGAAATACTATTGAAATTATTCCAACAATTGTGTAAAATGGTAAGCATCAATTCAGATTATTCTGAAAATTTGTTTTAGGAGATTTTTTTATGTCACAAACAAATGCATCTAACCAGTCTACCTGGCGTAGTAAAATAAAAGCAATGGGACCAGGTATCCTAATGGCATCTGCTGCCGTAGGTGGTTCCCATATCGTTTCATCAACTCAAGCGGGTGGTTCTTATGGATGGGCCTTGCTAGGCCTAGTTATTCTTGCCAACGTCTTCAAGTACCCGTTCTTCCGTTTTGGTGCGGAATATACCACAGATACAGGAAAAACTTTGGTTGAAGGTTACGCTGAAAAGGGGAAATTTTACCTCTGGGTATTCTTCATCTTGAATGTCTTTTCAGCCTTGGTTAATACAGCGGGAGTTTCCATTCTATGTTCAGCCATCATTGCCAGTGCCTTTCCAATGCTTGGTTTGAGTATTACCACATGGTCAATTATCTTGGTTGCAATTATCTGGGGTATGTTACTCTTTGGTGGTTACAAACTTCTTGACGGTATGGCTAAATGGATCATGTCAGCTTTGACTATTGCAACAGTAGCAGCAGTTATTATTGCGGCAATCAAACATCCAGAGTATAGCGCTGATTTCGTTGAAAAATCACCATGGCAGCTAGCCGCTCTTCCATTTATCGTGTCACTTCTTGGATGGATGCCTGCTCCGATTGAGATTTCAGCTATCAACTCACTGTGGTCAGCTGAGAAAAAGAAAACAGTTGATTTTAATACCGAAGATGCACTCTTTGACTTTAACGTTGGTTTTATCGGAACAGCTATTCTTGCAGTATTCTTCGTAGCACTTGGTGCCCTTATCCAATATCCAACAGGGAAACCTGTTGAGGCTGCTTCAGCTAAGTATATTGCGCAGTTTGTTGGTATGTACGCATCAGTACTGGGTGACTGGTCACGTTATTTGATTACCTTTATCGCTTTCTTGTGTATCTTCGGTACTGTAATCACAGTTATTGATGGTTATTCACGTGTAAATGAAACATCTCTTCGTCTTTTGTTTAACAAAAAAGACTCCAATGAGACACCTTTGAAAGTTTGGATGACTTTGACAGCTATTCTTGGTCTTATCATTATTTTCTTCTTCCAAGGTCAAGTAGCAATAATGCTTCGTTTCGCCATGATTGGTTCTTTCCTTACAACACCATTCTTTGCGCTTTTGAACTATGTACTTGTTACTAAAGAGAAGAAAGACCTTCCAGCTTGGTTGAAAGGACTTGCCATTGCAGGTTTGATTTTCTTATTTGGATTTGCTATTTTCTTCATCTGGGCTTTGGCTATTGGTAAAGCAGGATAAGATGATTAAACAGTTTCCCTTGGGAAGCTGTTTTTTTCAATCCTAAATATGAAGGAGAAGTTATAGCCGAGAACAAGAAAAAAGCCATTCCAATCGGAATGGCTTAACAACAAGAGGTTGCTTATTTGAGACCGTATTTTTTGTTGAAACGATCCACGCGTCCGTCTGCTTGTGTGAATTTTTGACGGCCAGTGTAGAATGGGTGAGAATCTGATGAGATTTCTACACGGATAAGTGGGTAAGTTTCACCTTCGAATTCAACTGTTTCGTTTGAGTGTTTAGTTGAACCGCTAAGGAATTGGTAACCAGTAGTTGTGTCCATGAATACTACTGGACGGTAATCTGGATGGATATCTTTTTTCATGTTAAAATATTTCCTTTCTGCCATGGTACTTTCCGCACCATAGTTTTTTTAACTATTTTAGTTTATCAAAAGCTAGTCTTCTTGACAAGTCTTTTTTACTATTTTTTAGGAAAGTCGGATCTTGTATATGCCAGCTGTCTGGAAGCAGTGATTATCTTTATCAACAATGATTGCTTCAAGGTTAGGTTGCGAACTAACTTCCTGGAAAATGCGTTCAAGACTTGACCCAAATAAACGAGTCGTCCAAATTTCGCCATCCACTGAGAGAGATGAAATAATGGTGAGACTGGCTAGATCACTAGAGACCGGGTAGCCAGTTTGACTATCAAAAATATGATGATAGGTTTTGCCATCTATCTCAAAAGTGCGTTCATATATTCCTGAAGTAACTACAGATTGATCTCTTATAGCAAGTACCATAAGATTTGTATTTCTAGTCTCCTTGGGATTTTGAATACCAATTCGCCATTTTTGATCAGGATTGTGTAAGGCTGGTCCAAATGTTAGGACATTGCCCCCCAGATTAATCAGAGCACTAGTGACATTTTCAGCTTTAAGATAATCTGCAATGCGATCTGCAATATAACCTTTTGCTAGAGCACCAAGATCAATTTTCATGCCTTTTTCTTGGAGAAAGACACTTTGATTTTCCTCGGATAGAACAATAGCATTGGGATTAATAATATCTAGGAGTGGAGCGATTTCTTCAGGAAGGGGGAGTCTGGCATCAGAAAAGCCGATTCGCCAAGTCTGAATGAGAGGTCCAATAGCAATATTAAGGTGACTGCCCGGCTGGCAACTATGCCATTTTCCAAGAGATATAAGTTCAAAGAGTTCTGGGTGAACCTTCACAGGATGTAAACCTGCCGCCTTGTTAATTTTCATGAGTTCGGAACTGTCGTCATTGGCAGAAAAACGCTTATTATAAAGATTAAGCAGCACTTCAACTTGATCAAGTAGAGGCTCTGGCTGTTCATGATAGATGGAGACATCAATCACAGTCCCCATGAGACGTACACGACGATTAGTGAGTTGCATGGGCTACAGTATCCTTAATTTCTTGATAGATTTGTTCGTTTTCCTCTAAGCTGTAGGAATTGGCACCACTAGCAAGTGGGTGGCCTCCACCGTCATGGCGTTTGGCAATTTCATTGATGACAATGCTTTTACTACGAAGACGTACACGGTAATGGCCCTCAGGTTGCTCTACGAAAATAGCCCATGATTCAACGCTATCAATACGGCCAGGAGTTCCAACAATAGCAGAACTCTCAGCATCAGTGATATTAAAGTCATCAAGAACTTTTCGAGTTAAGACGACGCGGGCTGCCCCATTTTCATCAACTTCAAGATTATCGAAAACATAGCCTTGAAGTTTAGCAATTTTGAAAGGAAAACTATCCATTTTACGAGCCATAGCAGCAAAATCAAAGTCATATTCACGAAGTTTAGCAGCGATTTCTAGTGTTTTAGGTGTTGTAGATGGGTAGAGGAATCGACCCGTATCGCCAACAATACCATTGTAGAGAACACGAGCAGCAGCATCTGACAAGGAAAGACCAAGAGTGAGAGCCCAGTCGGTCACAATTTCGCTGGCACTTGAAGCAGAGGTATCAACCAGAAGCAGGTCTCCATAAGCATCATCGTTAGGATGATGGTCAATTTTGATAAGAAAGTCACCCTTATCATAACGATTATCATCAATACGCGGAGTATTGGCTGTATCGGTAACAATAACAAGAGCACCTTCATAATCTTTGTCGGACACCTCATTCATCTCAGCAATCCAAGATAAGGTAGGTTCATTGACACCTGTTGCAAGAATCTTTTTATCTGGGAAGTTTGTTTTTAAAATTTCTTTTAGTCCTATCTGACTACCAATAGCATCAGGGTCTGGTCGTTGGTGGCGATGAATAATAATAGTGTCGTAGGCTTTGATTTTTTCTAAAATAGCTTGAAATAAAGTCATGTATGTCTCCTTGTTATTTTGCTTCTATTATATCATGAAACAATAGAAAAACGATTCACCTAGGCAAACCGTTACAAAAATTAGATATCTTTATATTCGACTTCAAGTCCGCGTTTAACTGCTGGACGGTTAGCAATCTTCTCAGTCCAAGCTTGAAGGTGCTTGTATTCTTTTACATCAAGGAAAATACCAGCCCTATCCCAAATCTTGTCTTGGGCAAGACGACCATACCAAGACCAGATAGCGATATCGGCGATGGTGTATTCATCCCCAGCAATATAAGGTTTGTTTGCTAATTCTTTATCCAGCAAGTCAAGTTGGCGTTTGGCTTCCATAGCAAAACGGTTGATGGCGTATTCGATTTTTTCAGGTGCATAGTGGAAGAAGTGACCAAATCCGCCACCTAGGAAAGGTGCCGCACCTGTTTGCCAAAAGAGCCAGTTGAGAACTTCTGTACGTTTAGCATGATCTGTTGGAATGAGTTTTCCAAATTTTTCAGCAAGATAAAGGAGGATGTTAGCCGATTCGAAGACACGCACCGGTTGTTCTTCAGAATAATCCATCAGAGCAGGAATTTTTGAGTTAGGATTGATAGAAACAAGGTCTGAGCCGAACTGGTCACCATCACCAATCTTAATACGATAAGCATCATATCCCGCCTGAGTCACACCGAGTTCTTTAAGTTCTTCAAGCATAATAGTTGCTTTAATGCCATTTGGTGTTGGAAGTGTATAGAGTTGGAAAGGTTGGTCACCTTTTGGCAGAGTTTGTTCAAAACGTGCGCCAGCTGTAGGTTGGTTTAGGCCACCCCAGGCACCTCCCATAGAGGTTGGGTTTTCCCAAACTTCTGGTAAAATATAGTCAGACATAAAGTTTCTCCTTGTATTCTTGATAGTTACATCCTAACAAAATGCTAATGGCATTTCAAGAATCTACTACGTCCTATTAGGCGCGATACCTTGACTTTTTCTATAAGAATGATAAGATAGTAAAAATTAATTTTTATCTGATAAAAAACATATTGTTTAGAGAGGAAGAAAAGAATGACTGCTATTGATTTTCATAAGTTGGCTAAAACAGAACTACACTGTCATTTGGATGGTTCTCTATCATTGGAAACCATTCGCCACCTAGCTGACTTGGCACAGATTGAGTTACCTGAGGACGATGCGGAGCTCAAACACCATGTGACAGCACCTGCTACCTGTGAGAGTCTCTTAGATTATCTTGAGGCTTTTGATTATATTCGTCCTTTGCTTCAAACAAAGGAAGCCTTGACCGTTGCGGCTTATGATGTTGCTAAACAGGCTGCTCTTGAAAATGTTATCTATATTGAAGTGCGTTTTGCTCCAGAATTGTCAATGGATAAGGGATTGACTGTCGCTGAAACCATTGATGCTGTTTGTCAAGGCTTACGTCAAGCTCAAGAAGAATTCGGTATTGTAGCCAAGGCCCTAGTTTGTGGCATGCGCCAATCAGATCAAGAATTAACGGCTCGTATTCTTGATGAAGCAAATGAAGTTGAAGATAGTGACTTTGTTGGTTTTGATTTTGCCGGTGATGAGCATCATTATGGACCTGCAGCGATTAAACCTCTTATTGAACAAGTCCAAAGTTACAACCGTCCTATGACCTTCCATGCTGGTGAGTGTGGCTGTCCGGTTTTTCTTGCTGAGTCAATTGCTATGGGAATTAAGCGTAATGGCCATGCGACTATCCTAGCTCAAGAACCAGAACTTTTGGATGAATTTATCAAAAACGGTGTAACGGGTGAGTTATGTTTAACAAGTAATCTACAGACCAAGGCAGCAGTGACTCTTAATGATTTTCCGTACCTTAAAATGAAAGCAGCAGGTGCTAACATTACGATTAATACAGACAATCGTACGGTTTCTGATACAAACTTAACCAAGGAATACGAACTCTATCACAAGCATTTTGATAGCACAGTTCAAGATTTCTATGCACATAATAAGACAGCGATTGAAGCTTCCTTTGCTAGTGAAGAGGAGAAAGAAGAACTCCTTGAACGATTAGCTAAAGCCTATTCATAAGGGAGTGGGAGTAACGATACTTCTTAATAAATAAGGGAGTGAGGCGAACTTTTTTTCAAAAATTGTTCGGACTCTCTCCCTTTTGCGCTTAGAATTATGATAAAATAGGTACAATACAAATTTAAGAGGAGTCTGGTGTGGCACAACTTTATTTTCGCTACGGCACCATGAATTCTGGGAAATCCATTGAAATCCTTAAGGTTGCATATAATTACGAAGAGCAAGGGAAACCGGTAGTGCTGCTGACCAGTCGATTAGATGATCGAGACGAGGTCGGCTATATCTCTAGTCGTATTGGTATGAGACGTAAGGCTTATCCAATTGGAGATGACACGGATATTTTTGGCTATATTGCTGATATGAATCCGAAACCTTATTGCGTTTTGATTGATGAAGCTCAGTTTCTAACTCGTGCAAATGTCTATGATTTGGCACGAATTGTTGACGAGTTGGATATCCCAGTTATGGCATTTGGTCTCAAAAATGATTTTCAAAATAATCTATTTGAAGGATCTAAGTATCTCTTACTTTTGTCTGATAAAATTGAAGAGATTAAGACCATATGTCACTACTGTTCGAGAAAGGCAACTATGGTTCTACGCATGGACGATGGTGAGCCAGTTTATGAGGGGGCACAGGTACAAATTGGAGGTCACGAGAGTTACATCTCAGTTTGTCGAAAACACTGGTTTAATCCACCTCGAGAAAGAATAGTCCCTTTGAAACAGAAGTAAAGATACTATTAGGTATACAAGGAGAAAAATAACAAATGAATATTTATGATCAGTTGCAGGCGGTTGAAGACCGTTATGAGGAATTGGGTGAATTGCTTAGCGACCCTGAAGTCGTTTCAGACACCAAACGCTTCATGGAGTTGTCGCGTGAAGAAGCTAATACTCGTGAAACTGTAACAGCTTACCGTGAGTACAAGCAAGTTATCCAAAGTATCTCAGATGCTGAAGAGATGATTAAGGAAGCTGGTGGTGATGCTGAGTTGGAAGAAATGGCTAAGGAAGAACTCAAAGAATCTAAAGCAGCTAAAGAAGAGTATGAAGAACGCTTGAAAATTCTCCTCTTGCCAAAAGACCCTAATGATGACAAGAATATCATCCTTGAAATTCGTGGGGCTGCTGGGGGAGATGAGGCTGCCTTGTTTGCGGGTGACCTCCTAGCTATGTACCAAAAATACGCTGAAACACAAGGGTGGCGCTTTGAAGTCATGGAAGCATCATATAATGGTGTCGGTGGTATCAAGGAAGTGGTTGCCATGGTTTCAGGACAATCAGTCTACTCTAAACTCAAATATGAATCTGGAGCGCATCGTGTACAACGTGTGCCTGTGACTGAAAGTCAAGGTCGTGTTCATACCTCTACAGCAACAGTTTTGGTAATGCCAGAAGTTGAAGAAGTGGAGTACGAAATCGATCCTAAGGATCTTCGTGTTGATATTTATCACGCCTCTGGTGCTGGTGGACAGAATGTCAATAAGGTTGCAACTGCGGTGCGTATGGTTCACATTCCTACTGGAATTAAAGTTGAAATGCAAGAAGAACGTACGCAACAGAAAAACCGTGATAAAGCCATGAAGATTATCCGTGCGCGTGTTGCGGACCACTTTGCACAAATTGCTCAAGATGAGCAAGATGCTGAGCGTAAATCTACAGTTGGGACAGGGGATCGTTCAGAGCGTATCCGTACTTATAATTTCCCACAGAACCGTGTCACAGACCACCGTATCGGCTTAACTCTTCAAAAACTAGATACTATCTTGTCTGGTAAACTAGATGAAGTTGTTGATGCTTTGGTTCTTTACGATCAAACACAAAAATTGGAAGAGCTTAACAAATGATTTTAGCGGATGTCCTGGCTAGCTATGAAAAGGAGCTTGACGCTATCGGTGAAGAGCCAGAGGCCCTTTCCTTTGTTTATCGTGGTTTGAAGCAATGGGACTTGACTCATTTTGTTCTCCAATTGAGGCAGGAAGTTTCGGAGGAAGATGAAAAGCTATTAGCTCTCATTTTCACACAACTTAAGGCTCACAAGCCTGCTCAATATATCTTGGGCTATGAAAATTTTCATGGCTTACGTTTTCAGGTTGATGAGCGTGTCTTGATTCCGAGACCTGAAACTGAGGAATTAGTGGACTTAATTTTAGCGGAAAACCCGAGCACAGTGCTCAAGGTTCTTGATATCGGAACCGGGAGTGGTGCTATTTCGGTATCCTTGAAAAAGAGTCGTCCGATGTGGCAAGTGACATCTAGTGACTTGTCAGCTGATGCTCTGGTACTTGCCAAGGAGAATGCTAAGCTTAATCAGGTAGACATCAGCTTTATTCAATCAGATGTTTTTGAAAATATTTCTGGTAGTTTTGATATCATTGTCTCAAACCCTCCCTATATTTCTGAAAATGATAAGGACGAAGTTGGCTTAAATGTCTTGACTAGTGAGCCCAAGATGGCCTTGTTTGCGGATGAAGATGGCCTTACCATTTATAGACGGATTATTGAGGACGTAGATAAGTATCTAAATCCTCAAGGAAAACTCTATTTTGAAATAGGCTATAAGCAGGGCGAAGATTTAAGGAAACTCTTGTCTCTTCATTTCCCAAATAAGCGCGTGCGTATTCTTAAGGACCAATTTGGGCAGGATAGAATGGTTGTGATGGATAATGGTAAGTAACAAGGATTTAAAAGAAATCTTGGCAAATGGAGGGGCAGTTGTCCTTCCCACAGAGACTGTCTATGGTCTGTTTGCCAAGGCTTTGGATGAGAAAGCAGTCGATTATGTTTATGAGCTAAAAAATCGACCTAGAGACAAAGCCATGAATTTGAATGTAGCCTCGTATGAAGATATCCTTTCCTATTCAAAAGAGCAACCTAGGTATTTGAAACAATTGTACGATGCTTTTTTGCCTGGACCTCTGACCATCATCTTAAAAGCCAATGATCAAGTACCAGGATGGATTAACTCAGGATTGGCAACGGTTGGATTTCGGTTGCCAAACCATCCCGTAACTAGAGAGTTGATTCAAGCTGAGGGGCCTTTGATTGGCCCATCAGCCAATAAGTCTGGGAAGGAAAGTGGTCGTCATTTCGACGATATTAGAGCACAATTTGATTTTCAGGTGACTGGCTATCGGGATGATAATGCCTTGTTAGGTGTAGATTCGACGATTTTGGATTTGTCGGTCTCACCTGCTAGGATCCTCAGACAAGGAAAAATAACAAAAGATGACCTATTGGCAGCTTTACCAGAGTTGACCATAGAATAAATGACTAACAGAGACCTAAGAAAGAGTGAGATAACTTTCGACTGTATGTGGGTGCGTTGATTGAAAGCCCATTAGACCTCAAAGGAGACCCCTATGATTTTTGACAAAGAAGATTACAAAGCATTTGACCCTGAACTATGGAACGCCATCGATGCTGAGGCAGAACGTCAGCAAAACAATATTGAATTGATTGCCTCTGAAAACGTGGTTTCTAAAGCTGTTATGGCTGCTCAAGGAACACTCTTGACTAACAAATATGCAGAAGGCTATCCAGGTAAACGTTACTATGGTGGTACAGACGTGATTGATGTGGTTGAGTCTCTTGCTATTGAACGCGCTAAAGAACTTTTTGGGGCAAAATTTGCTAACGTGCAACCTCATTCAGGTAGCCAAGCCAATGCTGCTGTTTACATGTCTTTAATCCAACCTGGTGATACTGTTATGGGGATGGATTTGTCAGCGGGTGGTCACTTGACACATGGTGCACCGGTTAGCTTCTCTGGTAAGACCTATAACTTTGTGGCTTACAATGTTGATAAAGAAACTGAACTCCTTGATTATGATGCCATTCTTGCGCAAGCTAAAGAAGTACAACCAAAACTCATCGTAGCAGGGGCTTCAGCATACTCACGTATCATTGATTTTGCTAAATTCCGTGAAATCGCTGATGCTGTAGGTGCTTACCTCATGGTAGATATGGCTCACATTGCAGGTCTTGTAGCCTCTGGTCATCATCCAAGTCCAGTTCCTTATGCACATGTGACAACTACAACAACCCACAAGACACTTCGTGGTCCTCGTGGTGGTTTGATTTTGACTAATGATGAAGATATCGCTAAGAAATTGAATTCTGCGGTCTTCCCTGGTTTGCAAGGTGGCCCATTGGAACACGTTATTGCTGCCAAGGCTGTCGCTCTTAAAGAAGCACTTGACCCTGCCTTTAAAGAATACGGTGAAAATGTTATCAAGAATGCTGCTGCTATGGCGGACGTTTTCAATCAACATCCAGATTTCCGAGTCATTTCAGGTGGAACTAACAATCACCTCTTCTTGGTTGATGTTACTAAAGTTGTCGAAAATGGTAAGGTTGCGCAAAACGTTCTTGAAGGAGTAAACATTACTTTAAACAAAAATGGTATTCCTTATGAGCAGTTGTCTCCATTCAAAACATCTGGTATTCGTGTCGGTAGTCCTGCAATTACAAGCCGTGGTATGGGTGAAGCTGAGAGCCGTCAGATTGCAGAGTGGATGGTTGAAGCTTTAGAAAATCACGATAAACCTGAAGTTTTGGAACGCATTCGAGGAGAAGTTAAAGCTCTTACAGATGCCTTCCCACTCTATTAATAAATTATGTTAGATTTATATATTAAACGCATTATCATCCATCAGTTTTCGCCAAATGATACAGAACTGGTTTTGGCAGAGTCTCCTCTTGAAATAACACCACGCTTAGATGAGTATTTTAGAAAGAAACTCTCTAAGGTTTTCTCAGATGAGGCTAAACGAGGCTATTTCGATGAGGAAAATGTTTTTATCAGTCATCTAGGTGATGATTTGATGGAAAGTTCAGTCAAAATTTCCCAACTTTGGAAGGAAGAATTTGTCATTTCTGAAGATCAAAAGACCAATGATTTGGTCTTTATTCAGTTTGATAAAGAAGGGCAAGAGTATTTTGCTTTCTTGCGCATTGCTCTCAAGGACAGTTTGATTCATTCTTTAGGAGATAGTCAGCACCCTATTCAGGTGTCACAAAATAATCTGCCTTCTGCGGCTCAGACACCAGATGAAGCTTTGATTATCAACCGTAGTAGTAGGCAGTATTATCTGATTGAAAAGCGTATTAAGCATAACGGTAGTTTTGCCAATTATTTCTCTGAAAATCTGTTGCAGGTTAAGCCTGAGCAGTCTGTCAAAAAATCGATTAAGATGGTTGAAGATACTGCACAGAAGATTGCTGAGAATTTTAATCAGGATGACTTTAACTTCCAAGGAAAAATGAAATCTGCTATTTTCAATAATTTGGAAGAAGATCAAGAATTGTCACCTGAAAAATTAGCGGACCAGCTCTTTGATAATAATTTGACAGCTCGTTTGACCTTCGTTGATGAGCTTAAAGAGGTTATTCCTGAACCCATTTCAGTTTCAGATATTGACCATTCTCGTCAAATTAAGAAATTGGAGAATCAAAAATTATCGTTATCAAACGGAATTGAGTTAATTGTGCCGAATAACGTTTATCAGGACGCTGATAGTGTTGAATTTATTCAAAATCCTGATGGCACCTACTCTATTCTCATCAAAAATATCGAGGATATCATCAATAAATAATATGTTTAAATGGATAAGACGTCTGGTGGTTTTTGTCGTAGTCCTCATCATAGGTATCCAATGCTTTCGAATCCATGCCAACATCCAACATGTCCTAACTTATGAATCCTTGGTTAAGGAGGTCTTGGCAGAGGATGACATTGAAAATACAACCAATGTCGATTTGGTTCTGGCTATGATTTACACAGAAACCAAGGGGAAGACAGATGACGTAATGCAGTCCAGCGAAAGTTCTACGGGGGTAACCAACTCCATTACAGACCAAAAAGAAAGTATCCGTCAGGGGGTGACGGTTCTTTCGGATAATCTGGAAGAGGCTGCCCACCATAAGGTCGATCCTTGGACAGCAGTGCAAGCTTATAACTTTGGTAAGGCCTATATTGATTATGTAGCTGATAACGGCGGTGTTAACACCGTTGAACTAGCAAAGGCCTATTCTAAAAATGTTGTTGCTCCAAGTCTAGGAAACACTAGTGGGGAAACCTATACTTATTATCAACCTGTTGCCATGTATTATGGTGGGGGTAAGCTCTATACAAATGGCGGAAATATTTATTACGCTAAAGAAGTGCAGTTTAATCTCTTTTTGATGCGAATGTTCTCTCGTCTCTAAGAATAACCACTTCATTCTTAAGGAAAGACAAATGAAAGCATTATTAGTTTATTTTAAAGGATATGTTAAAGATAGTATCCTGGGACCTGTTTTTAAATTAATCGAAGCCAGTTTCGAACTCTTGGTCCCTCTAGTTATTGCTGGAATTGTCGACACAACTATTCCAAATAGAGACCAAAATCATCTGCTTATGATGATTTTTCTCTTATTTGGACTTGCCGTGATTGGGGTTGTCGTTGCTATTTCAGCACAGTATTTTTCATCTAGGGCAGCAGTTGGTTATGCCCAAGCTTTGACAAATGATTTGTATGCAAAAATAATGCGATTGTCAAAGGAAAAGCGTGATGAAATAGGTACTTCAAGTTTGGTAACACGTTTGACTGGAGACACCTTTCAAATCCAAACAGGTATTAATCAGTTTTTGAGACTATTTTTAAGGGCACCGATCATTGTGACGGGAGCCATTATTATGGCATTCCGTATTAGCCCACGTTTAACCTTATGGTTTCTTGGGATGGTCTTGGTATTGACTCTTATAATTGTACTTGCTAGCCATATTGTTAATCCTCTGTATGCCAAGATTCGAGTGATTAATGAATCAATTGTAACCAATACTCGTCAACAACTCGAGGGCATGAGGGTTATTCGTGCTTTTGGTCAGAGTGAGCGTGAATTAGATAACTTTACCACTGTCAATAAAAATTTGAAGAAGTGGCAACTTAAAACAGGAGTGATAGCAAGTCTCATTAGTCCTTTGACATTCTTAGTTGTTAATATGACCCTAATTGCCATTCTTTGGCAAGGGAATCTACAAATTCAAGGTGGTCTTTTGTCTCAAGGTATGCTAATCGCCTTGGTTAATTATCTCTTGCAGATTTTGACGGAGCTCCTTAAATTAGCCATGATGTTGACTAATCTCAACCAAAGCTTTATTTCGGCAAAACGAGTCCAAGCTATCTTCAATCTTGAAGATGAGGACATTGAAGCACCTTTAACAATCAAGAAACCAAATCAACCAAGGATAGCCCTTGAAATTGACAAGATGACTTTTACCTATCCTACAGCTAGTCAACCATCGCTCCAAGAAATCGACTTTAAGATTTTTGAAAGTGAGTCTCTGGGGATTATTGGGGGTACAGGTTCGGGAAAATCAACCTTGGTTAATTTAATTATGAATCTTTATCAACCTCAGTTTGGTAGTTTGACTATCTTTAATAATCAGTCGTCGCCGACTAATCTTAAAGAGTGGCGGTCTTGGGTTGCCTATGTCCCACAGAAAGCTGAGTTGTTTAGGGGAACCATTCGTTCAAACTTGTCATTGGGACTTGATTACGAACCCAGTGAGCAAGAACTGTGGCATGCTCTTGACATGGCCCAGGCTGCTGATTTTGTAAGGGATAAGGACCTTGGTTTAGATGAGCCAGTTGAGTCTTTTGGCCGTAATTTTTCAGGTGGCCAGCGTCAGCGTCTGACTATTGCGCGGGCTTTGATGCGACCAGCGCCTTTCTTAATTTTGGATGATTCGACTTCAGCTTTAGATTACTTGACTGAAAGTCGTCTATTAGCGGCTATCAGAGAAAATCTTAAATCAACTAGTTTGATTATTATCTCGCAAAGAACAAATAGCCTAAAAGCTGTTGATCAAATTTTGGTACTTGATAAGGGATATCAAGTTGGCTTGGGTAATCATGAAGAATTGCTTGCTACTAACAAACTCTATCAAGACATTCATTATTCTCAACATCAAAAGGAGGTTGCTGATGAAGGCTAGAAATAACAAGTCAACGCTTAAACGTTTAAGTAGAGATATCTTAAGTCAGCGTTACCTTTTTGCCTTAGCAACTGTTGGGACCATTGTTCAAGTTGCTTTGACTGTTTATTTACCTATTTTGATTGGTGATGCAGTGGACGCGGTTCTTAAGATGAATGCCGTCCTTTTGATGTCACGTTTGATTTGGCAGATGCTTTTGGTTATCTTAGCTAATAGTATAATCCAGTGGCTTAACCCTTTAATTTATAATCGATTGATTTATTCTTATAGCGAAAGTTTACGTGAACGAGTCATGATGAAAATTCATGCTATTCCTCTTAGTTACCTTGATCGTCAAGGAACTGGAGACATGGTTAGCCGTGTGACTACAGATAGTGACCAATTGAATAATGGACTCCTTATGGTCTTTAATCAATTTTTCGTTGGGCTCTTGACTATCTTTGTCATAATCATTACCATGGCTCGCTTAGACTGGTTCATGATGCTCTTAGTTCTAGTGATGACGCCTCTATCAATGCTCGTGGCTCGTTTTATTGCTAGGAAGAGTTATCAACTCTATCGCAACCAAACCAAGTGGAGAGGCAAACAGACACAACTGATTGAGGAAAGTCTGACTCAGGAAGCTCTGGTACAAAGTCTAAATGCTCAAGACCAGATGGTTAGCAATTTTAAAGAGGTTAATGGTAAGTATGCTAACTATTCACAGAGTGCCATCTTTTACTCGTCAGCGGTTAACCCAGCTACACGCTTTGTTAATAGTCTGATTTACGCTCTCATTGCAGGTGTTGGGGCCTATCGCATCATGTCGGGGGGCACATTTACAGTGGGACAATTGACTACCTTCCTAAACTATGTCACTCAGTATACTAAACCTTTTAATGACATTTCATCTGTCCTATCTGAACTTCAAAGTGCTTTAGCCTGTGCTGATCGCCTTTATATGATTTTAGATGAAGATGAAATACCAGAAACGGGCAATGCGGTTTTGGAAGAAGCAGATGTTCAAGGGCGTTTTCAATTTGACCATGTTCAATTTGGCTATTTGCTTAATAAACCTCTTATCAAAGATTTGAGTATTGATATTCCTGCTGCTAGTACCGTTGCTATTGTTGGTCCAACAGGAGCGGGAAAATCGACTTTGATTAATCTTCTCATGCGTTTTTATGACTTGGACAAGGGACAAATTTTGCTGGACGGTCGACCTATTACGGATTATACCCGTGAAAGTCTTCGCAAGCAGATTGGGATGGTTCTACAAGAAACCTGGCTTGAGGTCGCCACTATCCACGATAATATTGCCTATGGTAATCCAGAAGCTAGTCGAGAGGAAGTAATCGCAGCAGCTAAAGCAGCTAATGCCGATTTCTTTATTAAACAATTACCTCAAGGTTATGACACTTTCTTGAAAGATGCTGGGCAATCTCTTTCACAAGGGCAACGTCAGTTACTAACTATTGCTCGGATATTTGTCAATGTTCCTAAAATTCTTATCTTGGATGAAGCAACATCAAGTATCGATACTCGTACGGAGCTCCTTATTCAAGAAGCTTTTGCTAAACTGATGAAAGGTCGTACTAGTTTCATTATTGCTCATAGATTATCTACCATTGAAAATGCAGACCTTATTTTGGTAATGAATAATGGTGATATAGTTGAACATGGAACCCATGATCAATTAATGAGAACTAAGGGAATGTACTATCGTATGCAGACAGCCCAAAAGTCACAAAATAATTAAAAATTGCAGAGCGTTTAGGCTCTGTTTTTTTGACTTTTAAATGTATTATTTATTAATGAAAGTAAGAGATGAAAAAGAAATGAAATTAATTTATTTTATTTTTTTTATTGGAAAAAGTACCGATAGGATGGTAAACTAGAGATGATATTATATAAAAAAAGGTATCGAAAATTAGAATGTTAAAACACAAAAATGTCCTTGTCTTTTTGGGACAAACTTTGCTTTATTTCGCCATTTTTATGGCCCTAATTTATCTCTACAATTACCTCGGACAAGGTCAAGGTAATTTTATCTATAATGAATTTTAGGAAGAATAATGACGAATACAAAAATTAAAGATATGATTGAAACGATTGAGCAGTTTGCTCAATCACAACCTGACTTTCCTGTTTACAATATTTTAGGGGAAGTCCATACTTACAGCGACTTGAAAGCCGATTCGGATAGTTTAGCTGCCAAGATTGATAGCCTTGATATCCCAGAAAAATCACCTGTTGTGGTTTATGGTGGTCAAGAATATGAAATGTTGGCAACTTTCGTAGCTTTGACTAAATCTGGCCACGCCTATATTCCAATTGATAGTCACTCAGCTCTTGAGCGCGTGACGGCTATTGTTGAAGTAGCAGAGCCAAGTCTGATTATTGCTATTAACGACTTCCCAATCGAGGATGTTAAAGCGCCAATCTTGACATTGGATCAAGTGACAGCAGCTTTTGAAAGTAAGACTATTTACCAAGTAAGTCATTCTGTTAAGGGTGATGATACCTATTACATTATCTTCACATCAGGGACTACAGGTAAACCTAAAGGGGTTCAGATTTCGCATAATAACCTTCTTAGTTTCACCAACTGGATGATTACAGACAAGGAATTTGCGACTCCAAAACGTCCTCAAATGTTGGCTCAACCGCCTTATTCATTTGACCTATCAGTAATGTACTGGGCGCCAACTTTGGCACTTGGAGGCACCCTCTATGCCCTTCCTTCAGCTATTACTCAGGATTTCAAGCAACTCTTTGAAACGATTTTTTCACTTCCAATTGCTATTTGGACATCCACGCCATCATTTGCAGATATGGCAATGTTATCTGAAGACTTTAATGCAGAAAAGATGCCAGAAATTACGCATTTCTATTTCGATGGGGAAGAGTTGACTGTCAAGACTGCTCAGAAACTTCGCCAACGTTTCCCAGAAGCACGTATTATCAATGCTTATGGGCCAACTGAGGCTACTGTTGCCTTGTCAGCAGTAGCAGTAACTGATGAGATGCTATCTACTCTTAAGCGTCTACCAATTGGTTATACCAAGGAAGATTCACCAACATATATTATTGATGAGGGTGGTAATATCCTACCAAATGGTCAGCAGGGTGAAATTATCGTATCAGGTCCAGCAGTTTCCAAAGGCTACATGAATAATCCTGAAAAGACTGCTGAATCCTTTTTCGAGTTTAATGGTCTACCTGCCTACCATACTGGTGATGTGGGAACGATGACTGATGAAGGTCTCCTTCTCTACGGAGGACGTATGGATTTCCAAATTAAATTCAATGGTTTCCGTATTGAGTTAGAAGATGTCTCACAAAACCTTAATAAGTCTAAGTATATCGATTCAGCAGTAGCTGTTCCACGTTATAACAAAGACCATAAGGTTCAGAATCTCTTAGCTTATGTGATTCTTAAGGATGGTGTACGTGAGCAGTTTGAGCGTGATATTGATATTACCAAGGCTATCAAAGCTGACTTGGAAGATATCATGATGTCATACATGATGCCTACTAAGTTCCTCTATCGTGAGAACTTGCCTCTTACACCAAATGGGAAGATTGATATCAAGGGTCTTATCAGTGAGGTTAACAATCGATGATAGACTTCTTGAAACAGCTTCCCCATTTAGAAGCTTATGGAAATCCTTTCTATTTTATCTATCTTGGAGTAGCCTTATTACCAATCTTTATAGGATTATTCTTTCAAAAGCGCTTTGCTATTTATGAATGCTTGGTAAGTATGGCCTTTATCGTTCTTGCTCTGACAGGTACCCATGCTAGCCAAATCTTAGCTTTGCTTTTCTATATTGTCTGGCAAATCATCTGGGTATACTCATACAAACGTTATCGTAGTCAAAAGGATAATAAATGGGTCTTCTATTTGCACTCGTTTCTTGTAGTTCTTCCCTTGATTTTTGTTAAGGTAGAGCCTGCCATTAATGGGACCCAGTCGTTTTTAAACTTTCTCGGTATCTCTTATTTAACCTTCCGTGCGGTTGGTATGATTATTGAGATGCGTGACGGAGTCCTTAAGGAGTTTACGCTAGGTGAATTTCTCCGTTTCATGCTTTTTATGCCGACCTTCACAAGTGGTCCCATTGATCGCTTCAAACGCTTTAATGACGACTATCAAGCAATTCCTGACCGAGATGAGTTGATGAATATGTTGGAGCAAGCAGTCAAGTATATTATGCTTGGTTTCCTCTATAAGTTTGTTTTGGCTCAGATTTTTGGAAGTATGCTTTTACCACCATTAAAAGCACAAGCATTGAGCCAAGGCGGTATCTTTAATTTGCCGACACTTGGTGTCATGTATGTTTTTGGACTTGATCTCTTCTTTGATTTTGCGGGTTACTCAATGTTTGCTCTCGCAGCGTCTAATCTCATGGGGATTAAGAGCCCAATCAACTTTGACAAGCCTTTCATTTCCCGTGATTTGAAAGAATTTTGGAATCGTTGGCATATGAGTTTGTCTTTCTGGTTCCGTGACTTTGTCTTTATGCGTATGGTTATGGTTTTGATGAGAAATAAGGTTTTTAAAAATCGTAATACCACATCAAACGTAGCCTATGTTCTTAATATGATGGTTATGGGATTCTGGCATGGGGTTACTTGGTACTATATTGCCTATGGTATTTTCCATGGTATCGGTCTAGGTATTAACGATGCCTGGTTGCGTAAGAAGAAGACCATTAATAAAGAGCGTAAAAAAGCAGGTCTCAAGCCTCTTCCTGAAAATAAATGGACCAAGGCTTTGGGAATCTTTATCACATTTAATACAGTTATGTTATCATTCTTGATTTTCTCTGGATTCTTGAATGATCTCTGGTTCACTAAAAAATAAGTAAAGGAAATTTAAAAATGGATGTAAAATCAGAAGTTATTGAAATTATTGATGAACTCTTCATGGAAGATGTATCAGACATGATGGATGAAGACCTTTTCGATGCTGGTGTTCTTGATTCAATGGGAACAGTTGAACTTATCGTTGAATTGGAATCACGTTTTGATATTCGTGTCCCAGTTTCAGAATTTGGTCGTGATGATTGGAACACAGCTAATAAGATTATTGAAGGGGTAACGGAGCTTCGCAATGCTTAAGCGTTTATGGCAGATTTTTGGTCCAGTAATTTGTGCCTTGGTCTTGGTAGTTGTAGTTATATATGCCTACCCACAAGGCAAAAAACATAGTTATGAGGCTGAAAAACGTAGCGCAGTAACGTTGACGAATGAAAACTTTAAGAGTCGGATGAAAAAAACTACCGCTCTTTCAGACAAGAATCATCGTTTTGTACCTTACTTTGGGTCTAGTGAGTGGTTACGTTTTGATGCCCTTCATCCGGCTGTTTTAGCAGAAAAATACGATCGTAACTATCGCCCATACTTTATTGGACAACGTGGGGCCGCCTCTCTAAATCAATATTTGGGGATGCAACAAATGCTTCCAGAATTGCAAAATGGTACAGCAGTGTACGTCTTGTCTCCACAATGGTTCACTAAAAAGGGTTATAATTCTGTAGCTTTTCAGCAGTTCTTCAATAACGACCAACTTAGTAGTTTTTTAAGTCAAAATCAGACGGATGCAAATTCACAGTATGCTGCTGAACGTATCTTAGAGATGAAACCTGATATAACGATGAAATCTCAACTTTCTAAAGTGGCCAAAGGACAAGATCTCAATACTGTTGATAAAACCTATGTTCAATTCATGGCAGAGCTAAATAAGCGAGAAGATAGCTTGTTTAGCCCTCTAGCGGCGTCAAATAACGCTAATTATGATAAAAAGGTTCTTCCTTATCTTAAAGAGTTACCAGACCAATTTTCTTATGATGCCCTTGATAAGGTTGCTGTAAGAGATGCAGAAGCACATACCAAATCAAATGACTTTGGTATTGATGACCGTTTTTATAAGAAACGCTTATCTAAAAAGATTGGTAAACTTAAAGGTTTCCAGAAAAATCTTTCCTATGAAGTTTCTCAAGAATATGGTGATTTGCAGTTGGTTCTTAATCAATTTGCCAAGTCAAATACAAATGTTATCTTTGTCATTCCACCAGTTAATAGCAAGTGGATGGCTTATACTGGACTTAATCAGGAAATGTATGATGCTACGGTTTCTAAAATCCGTTATCAATTGGAAAGTCAAGGATTTACCAATATTGCAGACTTCTCAAAAGATGGCGATCAACCTTACTTTATGCAAGACACCATTCATATGGGCTGGAAAGGTTGGGTAGCCTTTGACAAGCTCGTTGATCCTTTCGTTAGTAACCCAACACCTGCACCTAGCTATAAATTAAATGATCGCTTTTATAGTAAGGACTGGGCAGGATATACAGGAACTCCTAGTCAGTTTAAGTAACATACAGAAAAAGGCTTTAGAAAGCCTTTTTTTGTTATAGAGTAATAAGGGAATAATATTGCTCTTATAATTTTTTCATAGGTTACCTTTAGATATGTGGAAAAAGGATTGGGAGTAAAACCCAATCCTTTTAATCACTTTGAAGCATTGCAACATCTTAAACACTCTTACTTGTTTTTAGTTAGAGCTTTTCGCATTAAATCTGCAGGTATAATCAAAACCGCAATAAGAAGAGCAATGATATAGTGTTGAACATCCATTGGGACAGTACTAAATACTTTTCCACCAAATTGGATAATCAAGGTTTGAACAACAGCGATAGAAATCATAACGATTGAGAATTTCTTGTTTTCTCCGATATGTTCAAAAACATTGAAGCCATTACTACGGGTATTAAGCGAGTTGAAAATGATAGCATAGATAAATACTGTGAATGTAAAGGTTGTTACCATCTCAAAGTTACCAGTTCCATTTGTGATAAAGTCTTGGATACCACCAACATTTTTGAGAATGGCCAAACATACGACAGTAATGAAGCCACTAGCTACACCGATAGCAGATTTCATATAGTTAGTAAGAATATTTGCTTTCTTAGCAACTGGCTTTTCGTTCATATAACGATCTAGCGTAGGCTCTTCACCAAAGGCAAGGGCAGCGAGTGTGTCCATGATAAGGTTAATCCAGAGAATTTGGATGATTGTAAATGGCTCTTTGAGACCCAAAAGTGGTGAGAGGAGTGACATGGCAATAGTCGTCACATTAACTGTTAACTGGAAGATGATAAACTTACTTACTGACTTACTCATGGTACGTCCATAGAGGACGGCTTTCTCAATAGAAGTCAATGAATTGTTTAAGATAACGATATCTGAGGCTTCACGTGCGACTTCAGTACCATCACCCATTGAGAAACCAACATCAGCTGATTTAAGGGCTGGTGAGTCATTGACCCCATCACCCGTCATACCAGCTACCATATCGAGTTCTTGAGCTGCCTCAATAAGACGTTTTTTATCCATTGGAAGGGCACGACTTACCACTTTTAAGTGAGGCAGTTGTTGTTTAAGTTCTTGATCTGAGAGGGCAGAAAGTTCATCGTGAGTAAGGACAAGATCATTTTCTTCAGTGACGATACCTGCTTCTTTAGCGATAGCAACAGCAGTTTCTTTACGGTCACCAGTTACCATAACCACTTGAACACCTGCACGGTTCATTGTTTCAACGGTTTGTTTAATTGAAGAACGAACGTTATCACGGATACATACGATACCAATCAAGACTTTATCATTACCATCTGTATTGAGGATAGCAAGCAAACGCATTGAACGGTTAGCTTGTTCCAATGATAACTCTTGAAAACGAGCTTTAATATCATCTGTAAAGTTTTGTTTATGACCATCTTTATCAAGATAGTAGTAGCAGTCATTTAGGATAAATTCTGGAGCACCTTTTATGTAGGTTTTTCCATCGTTAGTCGTCACACTTGCGAACTTTGTTGCTGAGTTGAATTGTTGCTTTTCAGTAATTGTATTAGTATCGAAATCAAGTTGAGAACGTCCAATCAAGAAGTCAAGCAGTGCACGGTCAGTGGCATTACTTCCAACAGCATTGCCATCAGCTACCATGGCATCGTTATTTAGACCAATACCATTAATCATTTCAGCTTTAAGGCTATCTGACATTGTGTCAAAATCTGGAGCATCAGTTTCACCAGTAGCCGCATAAAGTGTCCCATCAGCAAGGAAAAAGTCAACTACAGATAGTTTACCTTCTGTGATTGTACCAGTCTTATCACTGAAGAGAATATTCATGTATCCAGCTGTTTCAATAGTATCAGGATGGCGGACTAGGATATTTTGAGCTAAAAGTCGACCTGAGTTCATTGAGGAAACGAGTGCTAACACCATTGGAAGTCCTTCTGGAACAGCCATGATGATGATGGTAACCGCAAAGAGAATTGTTTCAATAATAAGAAGGAAAATTGAACCACCATTGAGGTTGTTAGCTTTATTGAGGGCAATAAAGCCTAATACAAGGTTGATTACTGAATAGGCAGCGCCTGCGCTATAACCGAGGACCCCGATGTTTTCAGCAAGCTTGTTAAGTTTTTCTTTAGATGGTGAATCTTTACTATCTTCTTGAAGAGAAGTATTGATGCTCCCTAAAACAGTGTTATCACCAATTTGTGTAGCTTCCATCACAGCTTCTCCTGAAGTTACGACTGTACCACGGAAGACCTTAAGTTCTGTAAAGAGGTCTGAAGAGTCTGGCTCTTCTTGGTCACCAAGAGGAAGTTTTGTGGCATCCTCGCTTTCACCATTTAAGACAGCTTGGTTTACTTTTAATTTACCTTCCAAGATGATACCGTCAACTGGAATCTTGTCCCCTGATTGAAGAAGAATTTGATCACCTTTTACAATATCATCAACGAGAATTTCTTTAAGTTTACCATCACGATAAACCTTAGCATTAGTTTTTGAAGCCTCTTCTTGGAGAGTATTGAATTTTTGCTCATTACGGTATTGAGAGATTGCTGAGAATCCTGTAGACATCAAAATGGCGAAAATAAGGGAGATAGCCTCATACCAATTAGCTTCACCAATAGCAGGGAAAATCATTCCTACAAAGTTGAAGATGATTTTGAATCCTAAGGCAGCCAAGAGGATGAGAATCCAATGATCCTGAAAGGCTTCAATAAATATTGAAAGAAGCGAGTTAGTCTCTTTACTAGAGAGCCTATTATCACCATGAGAGTCTTTACTTGCTTGAACTTCTGCAGAAGTCAAACCTTTAAATTTTTTCATAAAACGTATTTGTCCTTTCTAGATTATTCAAGAATTTAAAACCTAATAGAAGCAGTAATTTTAATAACTGTCAGTAAGTATTATACTTTATTTTACTATTAAATTGTTAATTTTTTAGCAGAGAATGATATGATACCTCTTAAGTAGACACGGTAAATACCTAAAATCTACTTAA
>NZ_CAUUKN010000004.1:0-70304 GCF_963545685.1 uncultured Streptococcus sp.
AAAAAGCTCTATAATCTCTACGGTGGTTTTACCCACTACAGAAATTATAGAGCCCTTTTTTCTTTGTCAAACAAAAGATACTGCCAAGTGATAGTATTTTCTTATCACCTTGATTATGTTTAAGTATTAGTTAAGATTAGTGATTTTTGTTACAATTAGAATAATCAATCTCAAAGGGAGACAATTATGAAACTTAAAAAAATTCTTGGAATTACGGGTGTAGCCATTGCTTCAGTAGCTTTGCTTGCTGCATGTTCATCTAAATCATCAAAAGAAGCATCTAAATCTTCAAGTGGCAAAGAAACAATTAACTTTGCTACTGTTGGGACAACAGCACCATTCTCATATGAAGAAAACGGTGAATTGACCGGTTACGATGTGGAAGTGGCTAAAGCAGTCTTTAAAGACTCTGATAAATATGAAGTGAAATTCCAAAAAACAGAATGGTCTTCAGTGTTTACAGGTCTTGATGCAGCTAAATACCAAATGGCCGGTAACAACATCTCTTACTCAGAAGAACGTGCCCAAAAATATCTCTTCTCATATCCAATTGGTGTCACACCTGCTGTTTTGACTGTTCCAAAAGATAGTGATATCAAGGAATACGATGACATTGCTGGACACTCAACACAGGTTGTTCAAGGAACAACGACAGCTACTCAATTGACTGAATTTAATGAGAAGCATTCAGACAACCCAGTTGAACTTAACTACACAAACGAAAATATTACACAAATGTTTACAAACTTGAATGAAGGTAAGTACGATTTCAAGATTTTTGATGCACCAACTGTTAATTCAATCATCAAAAATAATAAGTTGAACAACTTGAAGACCATTGAACTTGAGTCTGATGAACAACCATACATTTACTTCTTGTTTGCAGATAATCAAGAGGACCTTCAAAAATTTGTAAATAAACGTTTGGAAGAACTCCTAAAAGATGGTACTTTAGCTAAATTGGCTGAAAAATTCCTTGGAAACCAAAACTATATTCCAGCTGAAGATGCTTTGAAAGTTCCTGGAAACAAATAAGAATAAGGCTGAGGATAGATTTTTCTCAGCATTTTCTTATAAATAAAATTTAGTATAGGTTATAGCTAATAGCTATAGAGATATACAATTATAAACAATTTGCTACAATTCTCATCCTATGGGATAATAATTTTACACTTAAAACAATTAAAGGGAGTTCGTTATGAAACTAAAAAAAATTCTTGGTATTGCAGGATTGGCAGTCGCTTCAACAGTAGCATTGGCTGCTTGTGGCGCTGGTGGTAACAAAGCTGCTAAAGATGATAAAACATTGACAGTTGGTGTCATGACTTTGGATGATACAACTGAGCCATTGTGGGACAAAGTCAAAGAATTGGCTAAAGACAAGGGTGTTACAATTGAATTGAAAGAGTTTACAGACTATAATCAACCAAATGAGGCTCTTAAAAATGGTGAAATCGACGTTAATGCTTTCCAACACATTTATTTCTTGAACAACTGGAACAAAGAAAATAATGGTGATATTGTTTCAGTAGCTGATACACTTCTTAGCCCAATTCACCTTTTCTCAGGAACTGAAAACGGTAAAGCTAAGTATAAGGATGTTAAAGAGCTTCCAGAGGGAGCTACTATCTCGGTACCTAATGATGGTACAAATGAAAGCCGTGCTTTGACTCTCCTTCAAACAGCTGGTTTGATTAAGTTGGATGTTAAAGATGGCGAATTGGCAACTATCAAGAACATTTCTGAAAATCCTAAGAATTTGGATATCAAAGAAATCTCTGCTGAACAAGCTGCCCAAACTCTTTCATCAGTAGATGCCGCAGTTGTTAACAACTCATATGCACAACAACAAAATGTTGACTATGATACAACCCTCTTCCAGGAAGATCCAAGTCAAGATTTGAAAGAATGGGTTAACATCATTGCAGCTAATAAAGATTGGGAAAAATCAAACAAAGCCGATGCTATCAAGACTTTGATTAAGGCTTACCAAAATGATGAAGTTGCCCAAATCATTTTTGATGCCTCTAACAAGGTTGACCTTCCAGCATGGGAAGGTGCTCCAACCCAAGATCAATTGAAAGCTAATTCGAAGAAATAATCTAAGGGCAAAGGGCGTGTGAGAGCACGCCGTTTTGTCGTATATGAAGGAGACGATTTGATGGCATTTCCTAGTGAAGAAGAGCAGTTACGGAAGTTTCGTAATGATGAAGTTGCTCAGCACTATTTTGAAGTTTTAAGAACTTTGATTTCTAAAAAATCTATTTTTGCTCAAAATATTGGTCTCTATGATGTGGCTGCTTACCTCGGTGAAATTTTTTCTCGTGTAGGGGCAGAGGTAACTATTGACGAGACCTATACAGCACCTTTTGTCTTGGCGAAATTCAAGAGTCCAAACCCAGATGCTAAGACGATTATCTTTTACCAACATTATGACACTGTTCCAGCAGACAATGACCAACCGTGGACGGATGATCCTTTCCGTTTGACGGTTCGTAAGGGTTACATGTATGGTCGTGGTGTCGATGATGATAAGGGGCATATCACAGCACGGTTGACAGCTCTTCGTAAGTATATTCGTGAAGTCGGAGATCTTCCTGTTAATATTACGTTTATGATGGAAGGGGCCGAGGAGTCTGCTTCGACTGACCTTGGAAAATATTTAGAAAAATACCGTTATGACCTTCTTCCAGCAGACTTATTGGTTTGGGAACAAGGGAATCGAAATAGTAAAGGTCAGTTAGAAATTACAGGTGGCAACAAGGGGATTATTACCTTTGACTTGTCTGTCGAGAGTGCGGATGTTGATATCCACTCTAAATTTGGTGCGGTTATTGAATCTGCTTCGTGGTACTTACTCAATGCTATTTCAAGTATGCGTGATGATCAGGGACGTATTCTTATCGACGGTATCTATGAAAAAATTATCCAACCAAATGAACGTGAGATGGATCTTATCGAGACTTACGCCATTGAAAATGCAGATAGCCTTCGTAAGATTTATGGTCTAAAACTACCAATTTTGGAAAGTGACCGTCGTGCTTTCTTAAAAACTTATTATTTTGAGCCGGCCCTTTCTATTGAAGGTATTTCGACAGGTTATCAGGGGCAAGGTGTTAAGACCATTCTGCCAGCTCAAGCCAAAGCTAAGATGGAGATGCGCTTGGTCCCTGGTTTGACACCTGAGTATGTTTTGGATTGTATCAAGGCTCACCTCAAAAAAGAGGGGTTTGACCGTATCAAGGTAACCTTCACTCTTGGTGAAGAAAGTTATCGGAGTGATATGTCAGATCCAGCTATTGTCAACGTTATTGAGTTGGCAAAAGGATTTTATGAGGAAGGTGTCGCTGTACTTCCAACAGCTGCAGGTACAGGTCCTATGCATATGATTTATCAGACTTTGGGTGTTCCTATGGCAGCCTTTGGCATGGGGAATGCTAACAGTCGTGACCATGGTGGGGATGAAAATGTTAGCCTAGCAGATTACTACACCCATATTGAACTAATTAAGGAGTTAATTGCAAGTTATGAGTAATGTCATTATTGATTTGAAAAATATTGATATCACCTTTACGCAGAAACGCCGCACTATTCAAGCGGTTAAGGATGTCTCTATCCAGATTGAAAAAGGTGATATTTACGGAATCGTTGGTTATTCAGGGGCTGGTAAATCTACCCTTGTTCGTGCTATCAATCTTTTACAAGTACCTACAGCTGGTAAAATCACCATCGGTAAAGATGTTACTTTTAAGGACGGTCAGGTCCAATTGACGACAAAAGAATTGCGTCAGAAACGTCAAACGATTGGGATGATTTTCCAACACTTTAATCTGATGGCCCAAAAGACGGCTTATGAAAATGTGGCCTTTGCTCTTCGTCATTCTAAACTAAGTAATGAAGAGAAAGACAAAAAAATTCGTGATCTTTTGGAGTTGGTTGATTTGGCAGATCGTGCCGAAAACTATCCTGCACAATTGTCAGGTGGTCAAAAACAACGTGTAGCGATTGCGCGTGCCTTGGCCAACGATCCAGAAATCTTGATTTCAGATGAGTCTACATCAGCTCTAGACCCTAAGACAACTAAACAAATCCTTTCACTTTTGCAAGATTTGAATAAAAAACTTGGTTTGACAGTGGTTATGATTACTCACGAAATGCAAATCGTCAAAGACATTTGTAACCGTGTGGCTGTTATGCAAAATGGACAACTTTTGGAAGAAGGTAGTGTTCTTGATATCTTCTCAAATCCACAAGAGGATTTGACAAAAGAATTTATTGAAACTGCAGCGGGGATTGAAGATGCCTTGGCTAAGATTAATGCGCAACCTTTGGTGAAAAATTTACCTGAATCTGCCCTTCTTGTTCAGCTTAAATATGCAGGTTCTTCAACAGATGAACCCCTCTTGATTGAAATCTTCAAAGACTATGGCGTTTCAAGTAATATTCTTTATGGGAATGTTGAGATTCTAGGTGACACCCCTGTTGGTGAATTGGTCGTTGTTTTGGATGGCGATTCTGACAAGGTTGTTGCTGCGCAAAAAGCGATTGAAAATGCAGGTGTAAGCTTGCGAGTACTTAAGAAAGGAGCCCAATAATGGCAGATTGGATTCAACAAAACTTTCCAGATATTTATCGTATCGGTATGCAGGGGGTTAACTCTTGGCCAGATGCCATCTACGCGACACTTTATATGACTGTGATTTCCTTCATCATTGGTGGGCTTCTCGGTCTCATTATGGGACTCTTCTTGGTATTGACAGGTCCTCGCGGTGTCATTGAAAATAAATTTGTTTTCCAAATCTTGGATTCAATTACTTCAATCTTTCGTGCCATTCCTTTCATCATCCTCTTGGCGATTTTGAAAGGTTTTACTTACTTTATCGTAGGGACTAACCTTGGTATGACAGCGGCTTTGGTTCCATTATCAGCTGCAACCTTCCCATTCTTTGCGCGTCAAGTACAGGTGGTACTTGCAGACTTAGACCGTGGAGTGATTGAAGCAGCACAAGCTAGTGGTGCAAGTCTTTGGGACACGATTAAGGTTTATCTTGTCGAAGGACTCCCAGAATTGGTTCGTGTATCAACAGTGACTTTGATTTCCCTTGTGGGTGAAACTGCCATGGCTGGAGCTATCGGTGCAGGTGGTCTTGGTTACATCGCCATCTACTATGGATATAATCGCTCAAGTACATCAGTTACCGTTTTGGCAACCTTCTTAATCTTGATTCTGATTTTCCTTATTCAGTTTATCGGTGATTTTTTGACCCGTAAATTGAGCCATAAATAGAATGTGAAAGCCTGTTTGTCACAGGTTTTTTTCATATCTTGACGATTTCGGTAATTTATCATAATATGGAAACTGTCGAATGCTTTGTGGTTGCGTTAACCACAAAAAGGAGTTAATTAGTTATGAAACGTTTTATTTCAGCTTGGAATAGGACCAGTCTGATTAAGCGTATTGCCATTGGTGTGGTAATTGGCGCTATACTTGGTTTACTGATTCCAAAAATTACGGTTATTGGTCTTTTGGGAGACATGTTTGTTGGTGGATTAAAGGCGATTGCACCACTCTTGGTTTTCGCTTTAGTGGCGAATGCCCTCTCTCAAACACGTGAAGGCCAGCAGAGTAATATGAAGACAGTTATTGTGCTTTATCTCTTTGGTACTTTTGCGGCTGCTTTGACAGCTGTTATTTCTCACTATATTTTTCCAATTTCCCTAAAATTAGGAGCAGCCTCAGCTACTAAGGCGACTGCGCCTCAAGGGGTCGGTGAGGTCTTTAAGGATTTGTTGCTTAAAATGGTAGACAATCCTATCAACGCCTTGTCTCAAGCCAATTACATTGGTGTCTTAGTATGGGCTGTCGTTTTTGGTTTTGCCATGCGAACAGCTAGTAAGCACACTAAAGAATCGCTGCATACCTTAGCAGAAGTAACTTCTCAAATCGTACGTTGGATTATTAATCTAGCGCCATTTGGTATCCTTGGTCTTGTCTTTAATACGATTTCTGAGAATGGCGTAGGTGTTTTGGCAGATTATGGTGTCTTAATCCTTGTTTTAGTTGGAACAATGGCCTTTGTTGCCTTGGTTGTTAATCCTATTATTGCCTTTGTGATGATGGGTAAAAATCCTTTCCCATTGGTTTTCCGTTGTTTGAAAGATTCAGGGATTACAGCCTTCTTTACTCGCTCGTCAGCGGCTAATATTCCCGTTAATCTTCAACTTTGTGAGGACCTTGGCTTGAATCCAGATACTTATTCGGTTTCTATCCCTCTAGGGTCAACTATTAACATGGCAGGAGCGGCTGTGACAATCAATGTTTTGACGCTTGCTGCAGTAACAACTTTGGGAATTGAGGTTGATTTTGCGACAGCCCTTATTCTTAGTGTAGTTTCAGCTATTTCTGCTTGCGGTGCTTCAGGTATTGCAGGAGGTTCCCTTCTCTTGGTGCCAGTGGCATGTAGCCTCTTTGGGATCTCAAATGATTTAGCCATGCAAGTTGTTGGTGTCGGCTTTATCGTCGGTGTCATCCAAGACTCTTGTGAAACAGCTCTTAACTCTTCAACAGATGTTCTCTTTACAGCAGTAGCGGAAAAGAGTCGTTGGAAGAAAGCTTAGGTAAGTAATGTATGGTCAGCCTTTTGGGCTGGCTTTTTGATTTTAGAAGAAAACATAGGTAAAGACTATAACTAGCTCAAGAATTTGACAACTTTAAAATAGCTATAAAATATGGTAAAATAAACCTTTCTAAGAGAAAAGGTGAAATATTTATGACTAATAACTTATTGGTGCTCCAATCAGACTTTGGCTTGGTTGACGGTGCTGTTTCGGCTATGATTGGTGTGGCCCTTCAAGAAGAACCTAGTTTGGGAGTTCATCACCTTACACATGATATTACTCCCTACAACACTTTTGAAGCTTCCTATCGTCTGTTTCAGACTGTCGAGTACTGGCCAAAGGGAACAACCTTTGTTTCAGTAGTTGATCCGGGTGTAGGGTCATCACGTAAAAGTGTGGTTGCCCTAACAAAGACGGGTCAATATATCGTCACACCAGACAATGGAACACTTTCTTATATCAAGAAGGTTATCGGTATAGTGGCTGTCCGTGAAATTTCAGAAGTTCAGAATCGTCGTAGTAATACCGAGTTATCTTATACCTTCCATGGTCGTGATGTTTATGCATATACAGGTGCCAAATTAGCCTCTGGGCACATCACTTTTGAAGAAGTTGGCCCAGAGTTGCCTGTGGAAGAAATTCTAGAACTTCCTGTAGTGAAAACTATCATAGAGGAAAATCTAGTTCGTGGTGCGATTGATATTTTGGATGTCCGTTTTGGCTCTCTTTGGACCTCTATCACACGTGATGACTTTTACGCTTTGGAACCAAACTTTGGTGATCGTTTTGAAGTGACTATCTTTAACAATGATATGTTGGTCTATCAAAATCAGGTTACCTATGGGAAATCGTTTGCGGATGTTCGTATTGGTCAGCCAATTATTTATATCAACTCTCTCTATCGTGTCGGTCTAGCCATTAACCAAGGGTCTTTTGCCAAGGCCTATAATGTTGGTGTAGGATCCAACTGGCACATTGAAATTAAACGTTTAGGAGATTAAAGTAAGATTATGAAAAATAATTCAATTCGTACGGTCGTTGCGACAGGTATTGGTGCAGCACTCTTTATTATCATTGGTATGTTTGTTAATATTCCTATTTTTGGAAATACAAGCATCCAACTTCAGTATGCTGTCCAAGCTCTATTTTCAGTTGTTTTTGGGCCTATTACAGGTTTCTTTATGGGCTTCATTGGTCATGCGCTTAAGGACGGTATCCAATATGGAAATATCTCATGGGCTTGGGTCCTTGCTAGTGGTATTACAGGTCTTGTTATTGGTCTATTTAGCAAAAAATATGACGTAACAACGGGTAAGTTCTCTATAATGGGTATGATTTGGTTTAACCTAGCGCAAGCATTGGGACTACTTATTGCTTATGGTGTTGTGACGCCAATCGGTGATAGAATCCAATTTGCTCAAGCCTGGTCATATCTTTATGCACAAAGTTTCGTAGCTGGTGTAGCTAACTTTATTACAATTGCAATTGGGGGAACACTCCTTCTTGCCATTTATGCTAGCTCACGTACACAATCTGGTAGTCTTACCAAAGACTAGAATAAGTTATAGGAGAGTGGGACTGTCAGCTTATTGTGATATCTCCTCTCTTTTTTATTAGAAACATGAATAAATACATTAGTTTTAATCAGTTTACATTTCAATATGATGCACAAGCAGAACCAACCCTCAAGGATATTAGCTTTGATATTGCCAAGGGAGAGAAGGTCCTCATTTTAGGTCCTTCTGGTAGTGGAAAATCAACTTTGGCCCATTGCCTCAATGGTATCATACCTAATATTCATAAGGGACAGGCGAAAGGTCAGGTTCTTATCGATGGCCAGGATGTTTTCACGCAGTCTATCTACGATAAGTCACAGTTAGTGTCTACAGTATTACAAGATCCGGATGGTCAGTTTATTGGCTTAACAGTAGCTGAAGACTTGGCTTTTGCCTTGGAAAATGATTGTGTCAATCAAAGTGCGATGAAGGACAGGGTATCCCTCTGGGCTGAAAGCTTGGATTTGGGTTCTCTTTTGAATCATCGACCTCAAGATTTATCAGGGGGACAAAAACAACGGGTCAGTTTGGCTGGTGTCTTGATTGATGAGAGTCCCATTCTTTTATTTGATGAGCCTTTAGCAAATTTAGATCCTAAATCAGGACAGGAAACTATTAATCTCATTGATAAGATCCACGAGGAAGTGGGAGCTACGACGATTATTATTGAGCATCGTCTAGAAGATGTTCTTTATCGTCCCGTTGACCGGATTTTACTGGTTAATGATGGTACCCTCCTCTTTAACGGTAGTCCAGATGAGCTTTTATCGAGTACACTTTTGTTGGAAAATGGGATTCGAGAGCCCCTATATCTGACTGTTTTACGTCAGTTGGGATTTGATACAACTAGAGCACAAAATCTTAGCCAACTAGATGCTTTGGATTTGTCTGGATTAGGTCTGCCAGATAGAGTATTGAGAGATAAAACGGAAGCTTCGAACAATTCTATTTTGGAGGTTGAGGGACTGAAAGTTGGCTATGGAGATAATCAAATCGTCATTGATGATATATCCTTTAGTTTAAAAAAAGGCGAACGTATAGCAATTGTTGGTAAAAATGGAGCTGGAAAGTCTACTCTTGCCAAGGCTTTGTGTGGTTTTATTCCTAGTCAAGGAAAATTAACCTATTTGGGTCAGGATATTTGTCAAGATAGTATTGCTGAGCGTTCAGAACGTATAGGCTTTGTTTTACAAAATCCTAATCAGATGATTAGTCAAGCCATGATTTTTGATGAAGTCGCACTAGGTTTGCGCTTGCGAGGTGTTGAAGAAACAGAGGTTGAAGAGCGCGTTCATGAGGTTTTGAAGACCTGTGGACTTTATAGTTTTCGTAAATGGCCTATTTCTGCACTCTCCTTTGGTCAGAAAAAACGTGTGACCATTGCATCTATCTTGGTTTTGAAACCTGAAATCATTATCTTGGATGAGCCAACGGCTGGTCAAGATTATCAAACTTACACGGATATCATGAAGTTCTTGGATGGTCTTCAGAAAAAAGGCCATACGATTGTGATGATTACCCATGATATGCAACTCATGTTGGAATATAGCGATCGTTGTCTAGTTGTAGTCGATGGAGAAATTATTGCAGATGATAATCCTGTTGCCATTCTCAATCAGAAGAACCTGCTTGAGTCAGCCAATCTCAAGCAGACATCTCTTTATAGCTTAGGTCAGAAGTTGTTATGTGATCCGGTAGAAGTAACCCAGTATTATATAGAAAAAGGAGGCCCGTATGTCTAATCGTTTAATAGGTTATCAACCAGGTCGAGGTTTCCTCTATGATTTGTCTGGGGCGAGTAAGATGCTATTCTTTATCTTGGTTTCAGTTGCTTGCATGGCTACCTATGATCCACGCTTTATCCTAGCAGTAGGGCTATTTTCAATTTATCTCTTTTATTTGGCCAACATTCATTGGAGGGATATTTCTTTTGTTGTGAAGATCATTGGCTCGATTGCCCTTTTTAATCTACTTATGGTCTATCTCTTCGCACCTAGTTATGGTGAAGAAATTTATGGGGCTAAGACGGTTCTGATTGAAGGATGGGGGCGTTTCTATTTAACCAGTCAGGAGCTCTTTTATCTTGTCAATCTTCTGCTTAAGTATTTTTCAACAGTCCCTCTTGCCATCCTTTTTCTTATGACTACCCATCCCAGTCAGTTTGCGGCTAGTCTTAATCAGATTGGTATTCCCTATAAATTTGCTTACTCCGTCAGTTTGACCTTACGTTATATTCCAGATGTTCAAGAAGAATTCTTTACGATTCGTAAGGCTCAAGAAGCGCGTGGTTTGGATTTGTCACAAAAAGTGGGACTGGTCAAACGTATTCGTAGGAATCTACAAATCGTTCTCCCTCTGATTTTTTCGTCACTCGAACGTATTGATACTGTATCGACGGCTATGGAATTACGCCGATTTGGTCGCTACAAAAAACGTACCTGGTATGTGCACAAATCCTTGACCAAACAAGATTATCTTGTCATCGTATCAGCTACTCTTTTATTAGGAATTAGTCTGGGGTTGATTTATCTTAACCATGGGCGTTTTTACAATCCATGGATGTGAAGTTGTTTTTCAGTGAGTTCTAAATAAACGAAAAGTTCTGAGATGTTTACAGCATCTTCAGAGCTTTTTTAGATTTTTGTTCCCAATTTTTGAACAATATTTGTGTGACATTTTCAACAAATTACTTTATTCTGAAAGCGTTTTTTGTGGTATAATTAAAGTGGCGTCGATATTATTAAGGAGGAAATTATGTCTAATCTTTCAGTAAATGCTATCCGTTTTCTAGGGGTAGATGCGATTAACCAAGCTAACTCTGGTCACCCTGGTGTGGTAATGGGTGCAGCTCCAATGGGTTACACTTTGTTTACTAAGCAATTGCATGTCAATCCTGAAGTTCCAAATTGGATTAATCGTGACCGTTTTGTTTTGTCAGCAGGGCACGGTTCAATGCTTCTTTATGCGCTCCTTCATTTGTCAGGATTTAAAGATTTGAGCATTGAAGAGCTTAAACAATTCCGTCAATGGGGTTCTAAGACACCTGGTCACCCAGAATTTGGTCATACAGCTGGTGTAGATGCTACCTCTGGTCCACTTGGGCAAGGTATTGCTACAGCTGTTGGTATGGCACAAGCTGAACGTTTCTTGGCTTCTCGTTACAACAAGGAAGGCTTCCCAATCTTTGACCATTATACTTATGTTATTGCGGGGGATGGTTGCTTTATGGAAGGCGTTTCTGCTGAAGCATCATCTTACGCTGGTCTTCAAAAATTGGATAAATTGATTGTTTTGTACGATTCAAATGATATCAACCTTGACGGTGAAACTAAAGATTCATTTACTGAAGATGTACGTGCACGTTATGAAGCTTATGGTTGGAATACTGAATTTGTTCAAGACGGAACAGATGTCGAAGCTATCAACGCTGCTATTGAAAGTGCAAAAGCAAGTGGTAAACCATCTTTGATTGAGGTTAAGACGATTATTGGTCATGGTGCTCCTAATAAACAAGGAACTAACGGTGTCCACGGTGCTCCTCTTGGACCAGACGAAACAGCAGCTGCAAGAGAAAACTTGGGTTGGGACTATGCTCCATTTGAAGTTCCAGAAGAAGTTTATGCTGATTTCAAGGAAAATACAGTTGATCGTGGTCGTCAGGCCTATGACGCTTGGGTTGCTTTGGTAGATGAGTACAAACAATCTTACCCAGAACTTGGTGCTGAACTTGCACGCATTCTTGAAGGTAAGGATGCAGTTGAATTCCAAACTTCAGACTTCCCAGCTCTTGAAAATGGTTATTCACAAGCAACTCGTAATTCAAGTCAAGATGCTTTGAATGTTATTGCTGATAAAGTGCCAACATTCCTAGGTGGCTCTGCGGATTTGGCTCACTCAAATATGACTTACATTAAATCTGACGGTCTACAAGATGATGCACATCGTCTTAACCGTAACATTCAATTTGGTGTACGTGAGTTTGCGATGGGAACAGTCTTGAATGGTATGGCTCTCCATGGTGGACTTCGTGTTTACGGTGGTACCTTCTTCGTATTCTCAGACTATGTAAAAGCAGCAGTTCGTTTGTCTGCACTCCAAGGACTTCCAGTTACTTATGTCTTTACTCACGACTCTATTGCAGTCGGTGAAGATGGACCTACCCATGAACCAATCGAACATCTAGCTGGACTTCGTGCTATTCCAAACCTTAATGTCTATCGTCCAGCAGATGCGCGTGAAACACAAGCTGCATGGTATCAAGCTGTAACTTCTAAATCAACACCTACAGCACTTATTTTGACACGTCAAAACTTGACTGTTGAAGAAGGAACAGATTTTGATAAAGTTTCAAAAGGTGCCTATGTTGTTCATGAAACAGCAGCAGATTTTGATACGATTCTCCTTGCGTCTGGTTCAGAAGTAAATCTTGCAGTAGCATCAGCAAAAGCTTTGGAATCAGAAGGTTACAAAGTTCGTGTTGTAAGTGTTCCATCAACAGATGTCTTTGATGCACAAGATCAAGCCTACAAAGAAGAGGTTCTTCCAAATGCAGTTCGTCGTCGTGTAGCAATCGAAATGGCAGCAAGTCTACCATGGTATAAATATGTTGGTTTAGACGGTGCTGTCATTGGAATTGATAGATTTGGTGCCTCAGCTCCAGCTGCTAAAATTATTGAAGAATATGGCTTTACAGTAGAAAATGTCGTTGAAACAGTAAAAGGTATGAACTAAGATAATTTGAATTCTTAGACATGTTAAAAAACATTGGTTGTAAGGACCAATGTTTTTTGTCTAATGAAGAAAGGACACTTAGGACCGTTAACGATGTATTTGAGACACTGGGTGGTCCAATCTATTATGGTGCAGACCCTCATTTCTCTAACTACTTTGCAAAACAGGGTAAGGACTTTGATATTGAGGTTGCTATCAATAACCATGGGATAACTCTGTAGGTATTCAGGATATCTTAGTCTATCTAAGGCATTTTATTTCAAATATCCTAAATAATCGAATTTTTCTAGTGTTCGATTGTCTGCGACTACTAAAATGATTCCTTTGTCAGGTAGTTTATTTTTGGGGTCAAAGTGAGTGTTTAACCTACCGTTTTCCACATCTCTAAAACCAATAACGTTGACGTTATAAGTTTGTCTTAGATTTAAAGTATGCAAGGACTTTCCAGCCCAGTCATTAGGGATTTTCAACTCAATTAAAGCCACGTCATCCTCTAAATGAAAAATACTTGAAATGTTATAGCGGAGTATGGTTGAAGCCAAGTCTCTTGCTGTGCTACGCTCAGGAGTGATGACCAAATTGGCCCCCATTCCGTAAAGCACTTCCTCATAATTGTTATTCGTAGCTTTGGCGATAATATTTGTAATGCCAAGTTTTTTACATTGCAGGAGCGCCAGTGCAGAAGATTCTAAGTGTTCCCCAGTTGCAATAATGACCGTATCGCAAGTATCGATACCAGCGGAGCGTAGAAAGTCAATGTCAGTAATGTCACCAACAGCGGCCTTGGTCACCTGATCAGCAAGGGAATCAATTATTGTAGAGTTGTTGTCCAAGGCAATGACATCTTGTCCAAAAGAGGAGAGTTCGGTTGCAATAGTTTGTCCAAAGATTCCCAAACCGAGGACCCCAATAATTTGTGTTTTCATATAAAATCCTTTCAGAATATTGTCAATTAATAAAATAGTTTAGCCGACTGAAATGTCGGTTGGGGCATAAGAGACATGTTTTTCTTTTTTTGTCATCAAGCTCAAGAGGACAGTTATAGGTCCGACACGACCGATGAACATCAGAGCCATGATAACAAGGCGTCCCACAGTATTAAGACTAGAAGTCAAATCCATAGACACACCAACGGTAGCAATGGCTGACACACTCTCAAAAAGTAGAGCTAGTGGTGACAGAGTAGGATTAGTCTCAAGCAAAATAACATAGCCGACGAAGAGCATCGTTAGGAAGAAGAGGATAACAATGAATGCTTGCATAACAGTTTTATTAGAGATAATACGGTTTCGGAAAACAACACTAGAGTTACCAGAGAGCTCCGACTTGAAAAGAAGAAACATAATGGAGGCGGTGGTTACCTTGATACCACCAGCAGTTCCCCCGGGACCTCCCCCAATAATCATCTGAATCATAAAAAGAAGATTGGTAGAAAAAGCAGCATTGGTGTAGGAAATAGTTGCAAAACCAGCGGTACGCATGGTTACAGTCTGAAAGAAACTTACCAGAAGTTGCTGCCAGACATTGAGACTACCTATGGTTTTAGAGTTATCTATTTCCAGCAACCAAGCAAGTAGGGTTCCGCCAAAGAGGAGACAGCCTGTACTTATAAGAACCAGACGGCTTTGATTACTAAAAGGTTTACTAGCTAATTTCCAGTTTCTAGGACGATCTTTAATATAGCGTCTAATCATTTGAATCAAATCAATCCAAACTGCAAATCCCAAGCTTCCAGCCATGATAAGAAAAGCCACAGAGAGATTGATAGTTGGATTAGTCGCATAATCTTGTAAACTGTTAGCTCCTAAGTTATCAAAGCCAGCATTACAAAAAGCAGAGACAGCTAGAAAGAGACTATTAAAAATGCCATGACCAAGTCCAAAGCGAGGAATAAAATCAGTCATAATCACTAGTGCCGCTAAAGCTTCAATAGAAAAAGTTATTTTATAGACCTTGAAAAGATAAGCTTTCAAATCTTTTTGGTTATCCCTACTAAGTGCGGATTGAAGGAGATCTTGATCACTTAATCCTAATTTATTTTTAAGAGTATAGGTACTAAAGGCTATAAGAGAGACTAGTCCAAGACCTCCCGTCTGCATAAGAAGCATAGAGATAATCTGACCAAAACCATTGTAAGCTTTGCTGACAGGGACAACGGAAAGTCCAGTTACACAGACCATTGACACAGTATTAAAGAGATGATCTAGGTAGCTTGTTTCTGGACTATTAGCATAATGACTTATGGGAAGACTAAGTAAAATACTCCCCACTATAATGACAAAGGCAAAGCTGAGTACAAGCTTTTGCGTGACTGA
The DNA here is from genome assembly GCF_963545685.1 of uncultured Streptococcus sp. Classification (GTDB taxonomy): domain Bacteria; phylum Bacillota; class Bacilli; order Lactobacillales; family Streptococcaceae; genus Streptococcus. The sequence continues at coordinate 15,221 of NZ_CAUUKN010000004.1, forward strand.
AAGATGTTTTATCAATGAAAACCTCCGAGTTATCATAAGGTGAAATAAGAATCCAAGGAGTAAGAAATATCCTTGGATAAACGTTATAGTGGTTTCTTATTAGGAATCCCAGCACGACGTGGGTACTTGTTTGGGGTTTCTTTTTTCTTATCGACAATGGTGATATTACGCCCATCACCATTCGGCAGTTTGTAGTTTTCGTTGAGAATAGGTTTAGCAAAAAGTACGTTCAAGGCATTTCTAGCATCAGCTAGCTCTTCGTCGGCTGCGGCAGCCTTAAGTGCAATAAGTTGACCTCCGATCTTCAAGAAAGGAATGGTCAATTCCGAGAGAACTTGCATACGTGCAACGGCACGAGCAGTAACAATATCAAATTGAGCACGGAAGGCCTTATCTTGTCCAAAATCTTCAGCACGTCCATGATAGAAGTGGACACCGCTAAGTCCAAGTTCATCAGACAAGAGATTAAGGAAAGTGATACGTTTATTAAGAGAATCAATGATTGTCACATCAAGCTCAGGACAAAGAATTTTCATAGGGAGACTTGGAAAGCCAGCACCAGCCCCGATATCCAGAAGTCGAATATTTTGATTTTTAATATGCCCTTGAAGAACAGGAGCTAAAGAATCATAGAAATGTTTGAGGTAAACCTCATCTCTGTTTGTGATTGCAGTAAGGTTGATTTTCTCATTCCATTCTACCAAAAGCTCAAAGTAGCGTTGGAATTGGTCTTTTTGTTTTTGGCTGAGATCGAACCCCAGTTCTTTCAAAGCCATGTAAAAATCTTCAGGTGTCATTTTATAGTCCTTTTATCTAGTTTCAATGCCCCTATTTTACCATAATTAATCTCTTTCATCTAACGGCAAAAGATTGTTCAAGATTAGGGAAGAACCAGTTTTTAATAAGCCTCAAAAAAATCCCTAAGTTTAAAAAATATGTAATATTAAAGATGTTATTTTTTCTTTAAAATCTGATATAATACTAATTAAGTCTAATATCATAATTACTCGCTTTAATGAAAAGTGAATATAGGGGATTATGGTCTTGTGGATTGAAAATAGATCCCTATGGGGAAATTTAATTTGAGGATTAAAAATGATTTATCTTTCAGAAGTTAGAAAGTCTCCAGAAGGGCTGGTCTTTAATGAAGCACCTTCTTTGTTGGAGTCAATTAAAGAACGCTATAATCAAGTTTTAGATCTTGAACAGCTTCAAGCAAGTGGTCAGGTAGTCTATGATAATGGCTTATATCTTTTAGATTATCAACTTAGCTATGATATTACCTTGCCATCTAGCCGTTCACTTGAGCCTGCGACACTTAGTTTTAATTATCCAGTCTCAGAAACCTTTATACAAGAGGCTGATGTTGCTCTTCAAAAGGAATTAGTCGAAGAAAATCTAGTTCTTATCTTGGATGGTGATACTATTAATCTGAATGAGAGTATTCTGGATAATATTCTTCTTAATATTCCGTTGAGAGTGCTTACACCTGAAGAAGAAGCAGGACAAATTTCGCTCTCAGGTAATGACTGGGAAGTCTTGTCAGAAGAGGATTTTGCAGCTCTTAAACAAGAGAAGAAAGAGGCAAGTAATCCTTTTGCCCAATTGAATGGTCTATTTGACGACAATTAATTCAAAAAAACAAACTAAAAATGTTTGACAATTTTAAAAATCTATATTATTATATCATTAGAAGCTAATTTTCGGATTTATTCATTGGGTAAATCTAAAGACTTTTTTAGGGAAATGGAAGTCAAAAAAATTTTTTAGGAAAGTGGTAAATACTTATTATGAGCAAACGCATTTTGATTGTTGAAGATGAGAAAAACCTTGCTCGTTTTGTCTCTCTTGAACTTCAACACGAAGGATACGACGTTGTGACAGCAGACAACGGACGCGAAGGACTTGAAATGGCACTTGAGAAAGATTTTGATCTTATTCTCTTGGACCTTATGTTGCCTGAGATGGACGGTTTCGAAGTGACACGTCGTCTCCAACAAGAAAAAGATACTTATATTATGATGATGACAGCTCGCGACTCAATCATGGATATTGTTGCCGGTTTGGACCGTGGAGCTGATGACTATATTGTAAAACCATTTGCGATTGAAGAACTATTGGCACGTATCCGTGCAACCTTCCGTCGCCAAGATATCGAAGCTGCTAAAAATGCACCAGCTAAAGCGTCAACTTATCGCGATTTGAAATTGGATGTTCAAAACCGTACAGTTGTTCGTGGTGATGAAGCAATTCCATTGACAAAACGTGAGTTTGATTTGTTGAACACACTTTTGAGCAATATGAACCAAGTAATGACCCGTGAGGAACTCTTGCTTCAAGTTTGGAAATATGATGACGCAATCGAAACAAACGTTGTAGATGTTTATATTCGTTACTTGCGTGGAAAAATCGACGTTCCAGGTAAGGAATCATACATTCAAACAGTACGAGGAATGGGTTACGTTATCCGTGAAAAATGAGTAAATTACAAGATAAATTATTTGGTAAAGTAACTATTAGAAAAAAGTTGACCATGACAACTGCTGTGGTCTTCTTTCTTGTATTGTCGATGTTCACTCTGGTTGTTGTTTTCTCAGCCAATACGCTTCTATTGCAACGTGAGCGTCAAAATGTAAATAATACAATCTCAAAAGTTGTTACTTATATCGAAAAGGACTGGGACTCTAATGAAGAATTGAGTCCAGAACCGCTTTTAGAGGCCCTTTATTCACCGAAAAATATCTATGCATCAATCATTAATGGAGTGCTTTCTGAGAAGCATTCCTTAGATGGTCAAGTTGCGATTTCTAATAAATTATATTCCAACCAGTCTATCTATGTTTATAACAAAAAGGGAACCTTTATCTTTACTTCTGAGGACTACACAGACTCACCTCCAGGCATGTCTGAAGTCAATAAACTGAAGTCGGTTTCCTATAAAGGTAAACGTGGTTTCTTACTACAAGTTCCCATCTATGGCAAGGATAAGAAGACCATTGTTGGGTATGCTCAAATTTTCCATGATTTGGAATTTTACTATGCTTTAAAAGAGCGTCTCATTTTCCTATTGATATTCCTTGAAGTAGGGATGACGGTCTTAGTTATTGCAGCAACTGTAGTTGTCTTGACCTCTATTCTTCGTCCGATGAGACAGTTGCACGAAACGATGGGCGTTATTACCGATTCGCCAAGCGACTTAGAGCTTCGATCTAAGATTGAGAGTCATGATGAAATTGGTGATTTGGCGGTTAACTTTAATCGTATGATGGATAAAATCCAAGAAAATAATCAGATGCAGATGCGTTTCTTGAGTGACGTCAGTCACGAATTACGTACTCCAATTGCAGTTATTAAGGGGCATATGGACCTCTTGCAACGTTGGGGTAAAAATGATCCTGAAATCCTTGAGGAAAGTCTTGAGGCTGCAAGTCACGAAGCCAACCGCATGACGATTATGATTAACGATATGTTGGATTCTATTCGAGTTAAAGGATCATTTGACAATCATAGAAATGATACATGTGATTTGAATTCTTCAATCCGTACGGTTATTGGGAATTTCCGTGTCCTACATGAAGACTACCAATTCTACCTCAATGATTTTGAGAGTTCAGAGCGTCCAGCACAGATTTATAGTCAGCACTTTGAACAGGCTATTACTATTTTGATTGATAATGCGGTCAAATATTCGCCTGTTAATAAGGAAATCCAGGTTACTATCAAGGCTCTGGAAGATGAGATGTTGGTACAGGTACAGGATAATGGTGAGGGTATCTCTAAAGAAGATATCGAACATATCTTTGAGCGCTTCTATCGTTCTGATAAGGCGCGTAACCGTACGACAACCCAATCTGGTGTGGGTATTGGTTTATCAATCCTTTATCAAATTGTGGAAGCTTATCGATGTCGTATCGATGTCAGCTCAGAACTTGGTGTGGGTACACGTTTTGACCTCTACATCCCTTTTGCAGGGGGAGAAACTACGACACCTCAACTTAAAGCTTAAGTCAATTTACAAGAGATTTATACTAAGTCTCAATCACGAGCACGCCTAGCTAAAGGCGTGCTTTTTATGTGTTTTTATGGTAAAATAGAGTACTGAATTTCAAAGATTGGTGGTGAAATGCATGCGTTGTCCAAAATGTCAACATAATAAATCTAATGTTATCGATAGCCGTCAGGCCGAGGATGGAAATACTATTCGTCGTCGTCGAGAGTGTGATGCTTGTCATGCCCGTTTTACGACATTTGAGCGTGTGGAAGAAGTTCCACTTTTAGTTGTCAAAAAAGATGGTACTCGTGAACAATTCTCTCGCGATAAGATTTTCAATGGTATCTTGATGAGTGCTCAGAAGCGCCCAGTTTCAAGTGAGGATATCGAAAATGCAATCACACGTATAGAGCAAAACATTCGTCGTAACCATGATGGAGAGGTTGATAGTGATGTCATTGGAAATCTAGTCATGAAAGAACTAGCGGACCTTGATGAAATTACCTATGTCCGTTTTGCCAGCGTCTACCGTTCTTTCAAAGATGTTGATGAGATTGAAGAACTGCTTCAAGAAATCACCAAGACTGTCCGTGCGAAAAAAGAGTCTAAAAAATGAGACCTATTGAAGAATTTGTCTATGTTGGCAATCAGGTTATCGTTCCCGATCAGGCAAGTTTGATGCGTTGCTATTATCCCATTATCGGGAGTGAGGGATACGCTCTCTACCAGTATTTTGTGGCTTTCTATGACAATGGTAATCATCGTCATAAGTTTGCTACTATTCTGAATCATCTTAACTTTGGTATGCAGCCCCTTCAGGAAGCTCTGGCGGTCCTGACAGCGGTAGACTTGTTGGCCTTCTATCATTCTCCTCAGGGAATTTATGTTGTAGAGCTTAAGTCTCCCCTATCTATTGAGCAGTTTCTAAAACATGCGGTTTATAGTTCACTTCTAGAGCAAAAGATTGGTGAACCAGCAGTAGATGCTTTAAAACCGACAAGTTTACATGGTTTACAAGATCTATCTAAACGTTTTTCGGATGTTTTTACTGATGAGCGTTTGGCTCAAAAGTCTGTTTCTGACATTAAGCCTAAAAATTCATTTGATTTAAGCAGTTTCAGGAATCGAATGCAGGCTGATGGCCTTGTATTTACAGATGAAAAGACAGATGTTCCAGAAATCTATAAATTGTCTGAAACCTATGACATGAATTGGTATGATACCTATCTCTTGGCTAAAAAGACAGCCGTGAACCACCAGATTATTGTTAAACGTATGCAAGTGCAATTAGAGCAGGCTCAGGCTAAAAAATTGGGTGGTGACTCTGCATTGACGGAGACAGAGGAAAAGATTCTTAAAGCTGTTAAAGCTGAAAAACCTGTTGATTACTTACAGGGTGCTAAGGGTCCAGGTGGAACTGTGACTAATTCGGAGAAAAAAATTCTCATAGACTTGGCACAAAGAGGCTTTATGGATGAGGTCATTAATCTCATGGTAGCCTACAGTTTGGGACGGACACGTTCAACAAATGTGAACCGAGAGTATATCTCTAAACTTGCCAACGATTTTGCCTTTAAGAAGATTGTTACTGCTGAACAAGGGCTATTGGCTTTGCGTAGTGGTTATGACAAAAAATCACAGCGAGCAAAAGATGATTCTAAGAAGAAAACAAATGTACCTAGCTGGAGTGATCCTGATTACGATAATCAAACCAGTCAGGCCGATCAAGCCAAGTTAGACGAAATTAGACGTCGTGCTTTGGCTAAATTAGAAAAAGGAAAGGAGTAGCCTATGGAAAGAGTTGGACAAACCTTGAACCGAAAAGGACATCATGGGTCTGGTAATGCAACAGATTTGACCAAGCAAATCTTGGCAGATTCAAGAGTGGCTGATTTTATTCAAGAACATGGCTTAAGCCAAGACGAAATCAAGCGTAGTCTTCCAAAGTTTAATCAATTCTTGGTGGAGTGCCGTAAGGTCAAAGAAGGTGATGTCACCTACATTGCCAAAGGGTATGAGCCGATTCTGACCATGAATGAAGGCTACGCTGACGTGACCTATAAGGAAACGCGTCAGCTTAAGGAACAACAAGAACAACAGGCTATTTCTAAGCGGATTAACTTGGTGAGTTTGCCTCAGTCTTATCGTAAGATTACCTTTGCTGATATTGCACTAGATGATGTCGCTCGTGTTGATACCTTTGAGACACTTGTTGATTTTGTGGCTAATTACCCTAGTCCAGATCAGAATGGTCTCTATATCTACGGAGATATGGGGGTTGGGAAATCCTTCATGTTGGCTGCTATGGCCCATGAACTTTCAGAGACCAAGAAGGTTGCTACGACCATAATTCATTACCCATCTTTTACTATTGATGTTAAAAATGGGATCAAGGACGGTTCTGTGAAGGAACAAATTGATGCAGTAAAACAAGCAGAAGTCCTAGTTTTAGATGATATTGGTGCAGAGCAATTCTCTTCTTGGATTAGAGACGATGTTTTACAAGTCATTCTCCAGTATCGCATGATTGAGGAGCTACCAACCTTCTTCACATCCAACTATAGTTTTTCAGATTTAGAAGCTAAGCTATCAAATGGACGTCAAGGAGACGAGACTTGGCAGGCTAAACGTGTGATGGAACGTATTCGTTTTCTAGCCAAAGAGGTTCACTTGAAAGGTGTTAATCGCCGTTAAGGTGATCCTAATAATGATAAAGAACAAGCGTGTTTGCTTTCCTTGGTGGAAGTAAGACTGCTAAATGAAGAAAGGAATCCCTAATTTAATCAGGGACTTAAATATATGACATTACCTACAGTTGCTATCGTGGGTCGCCCAAATGTTGGGAAGTCGACCCTATTTAACCGAATTGCGGGTGAACGTATCTCTATCGTCGAAGACGTTGAAGGGGTAACACGTGACCGTATTTATACCTCTGCTGAATGGCTTAACCGTCAGTTTAGTTTGATTGATACAGGTGGTATCGATGATGTCGATGCCCCATTCATGGAACAGATTAAGCACCAAGCTGACATTGCCATGACTGAAGCAGACGTTATTGTCTTTGTCGTTTCAGGTAAGGAAGGCGTGACAGATGCGGATGAGTACGTTGCCCGTATTCTCTATAAGACCAACAAACCAGTTATCTTGGCGGTAAATAAAGTGGATAACCCTGAAATGCGTGCAGATATCTATGATTTCTATTCTTTGGGACTTGGTGATCCCTACCCAGTTTCATCTGTACACGGTATTGGTACGGGGGATGTTCTCGATGCTATCGTTGAAAACCTCCCAACAGAAGTTGAAGAAGAAAATCCAGACATCATTCGTTTCAGTTTGATTGGGCGTCCAAACGTCGGAAAATCAAGTTTGATTAACGCCATTTTAGGCGAGGATCGTGTGATTGCCAGCCCGATTGCTGGTACGACTCGAGATGCCATTGACACAAACTTTGTGGACAGTGAAGGTCAAGAGTATACTATGATTGACACCGCTGGGATGCGTAAATCTGGTAAGGTTTATGAAAACACAGAGAAATACTCTGTGATGCGTTCTATGCGTGCTATTGACCGTTCTGATATTGTTCTTATGGTTATCAATGCGGAAGAAGGTATCCGTGAGTATGACAAGCGTATTGCTGGTTTTGCCCATGAAGCTGGTAAAGGGATTATCATCGTAGTTAACAAATGGGATACGATTAAGAAGGACAACCATACCGTTTCCAACTGGGAAGCAGATATTCGTGATCAGTTCCAATTCTTGAGCTATGCCCCAATCATCTTTGTATCGGCTGAGACGAAACAACGTCTTAACAAGTTGCCGGAGATGATTAAACGCATCAGCGAGAGTCAAAACCGTCGTATTTCATCGGCAGTCTTGAATGATGTTATCATGGATGCCATCGCTATCAACCCAACACCAACTGACAAAGGAAAACGTCTTAAGATTTTCTACGGCACACAAGTTTCGGTTAAACCACCAACATTTGTTATCTTTGTAAATGAAGAAGAGCTTATGCACTTCTCATATATGCGTTTCTTGGAAAATCAAATTCGTCAGGCCTTTGGTTTTGAGGGAACACCAATCCATTTGATTGCTCGTAAACGTAAATAAAAAAAGAGACCAACCAATATAGAATCTTTATGGGTTGGTCTTTTATCATTGCAAGGAGAAACCGATGTTAGAAAATGTTAAAGCTTATTTATCCAAACAAGGGGTTAAGTATATCAAACCTGAAAAGGCGGGTCCGCATCAGGAAGAGATGGAAGTGCTCAAAGCACTTGGTCAAGCAGCTCGTAAGGAAATGCAGACTTTGTCAAGACTTATAGAGGAGCGTCTAGTACCCTTTAAGATGGACCGTGTCAGCAATTGGGCCAATCAGGCACAAATATGTCGCCCACACTTTTGGTGCTATTACAGAGCTCCTGAGGACAGTTTAGATGATGTTGCTATGGCGATTCGACTCTACGGGCAACCTGAAGATTGGGGAATATCAGTTGAAGTGAGCTTTGTTGAACGAAAAAAATCAGATACCACTCTAGCCAAGCAACATAAAGTCCTAGACTTACCTATTACTTATCCACTTTACTATTTTGCCCAGGAAGATGGTGTCAGCCATCGTGTGGAAGGAACTGAAGCGAACCGTCAAATGCTTAAAGAAGCTGTTAGAGATGGCCGTGTTCGTAAGGTTTTGGTTAAGTATGATGTCCCTGTGACTGCTAGTGGAACAGTGGAAGAACTAGTTGATGAGATTGCTGGTGGATTTGAAGAATTAAAACCCTATTATGAGAAAGCTAATCAAAACTAAAAAATCTCCAGTTATTTTCTGGAGATTTTTCCTCTTATTTCGGTGCAATCACTTCAGCACCACCCATGTAAGGACGAAGAACTTCAGGGATAGTTACTGAACCATCTTCGTTTTGGTAGTTTTCAAGGATAGCGGCTACTGTACGTCCAACAGCAAGTCCTGAACCGTTGAGAGTGTGAAGAAGTTTTACTTTCCCATCGGCTTCGTCACGGTAACGGATTTGCGCACGACGGGCTTGGAAATCTTCTGTGTTTGAACATGAAGAAATTTCACGGTAAGTGTTTTGTGCTGGAATCCAAACTTCCAAATCGTAAGTTTTCGCAGCTGAGAATCCCATATCGCCAGTACACAAAGTGATGACACGGTATGGCAAGTTAAGTTTTTGAAGGATGTTTTCAGCGTTAACTACCATTTTTTCCAATTCATCATAAGAGTCTTCAGGTTTTGAGAATTTAACCATTTCAACCTTGTGGAATTGGTGAAGACGAATTAATCCACGTGTATCACGACCAGCTGAACCAGCTTCTGAACGGAATGAAGGGCTCATGGCTGTGAAGTAGATTGGTAATTCTTTTCCGTCAAGAATTTCACCACGGTAGTAGTTGGTCAAAGGAACTTCAGCTGTTGGGATAAGGACGTAGTCAGTGCCATCAAGCTCGAAAGTATCTTCTTTGAATTTTGGATATTGACCAGTACCAAACATAGAGTCGTGGTTAACCATGTAAGGGGTGATCATTTCAGTGTAACCTTCTTTAGCGTGCTCATCCAACATGAAGTTGTAGATTGCACGTTCCAATCTTGCTCCGAGACCTTTGTAGAAAAGGAAACGTGAACCTGTAACTTTTGCACCACGTTCCCAGTCAAGAATACCAAGGTCTTCCCCTAGGTCCCAGTGAGCTTTAACTTCAAAATCAAAGTCACGAGGTGTTCCCCAACGGCGAACTTCTACATTTTCCTCTTCGTCAGCACCTACTGGAACAGAATCATTTGGTGTGTTTGGAAGTGTCACAATGATAGTGTTAAGCTTTTCATCGATAGCAGCAAGTTCAGCATCAATTTCTTTAATCTCTGCAGAAACTTTTTGCATGGCTGCAATTTGTTCTGAAGCATCTTCTTTGTTACGTTTAGCTTGAGCGATACCATCTGAAGCGATATTACGTTGAGCTTTGAGCTCTTCAGATTTGATAAGAAGCTCACGACGTTTAACATCAAGCTCTTTAAGTTCATTTAAAGTTTCAGCAGCGACACCACGTGTAGCCAATTTTTCGGCAAGGGCATCGAAGTCGTTACGAATACGTTTTACATCTAACATAAGTTCCTCCAAAAAATAAAACACCCCGTGAAAGTGTTGGAGTGACATGAGCCACGGTTCCATCCAACTTCACAGGAGTGCACTTGTTTATGTCTTTAATTATTAGAAACGGTAGAATTTCGTAGATCAACCCTACCTGCTCACAGCAACCGCAGGCTTTCTGAAAAGGTCTAGCTATTACTTATCCGTCCCTTACATTATACAAAAATTATGATTTTTTGGCAAATAAACCTTTGATACGAGCACCAATGGTTTGGATGAGAGTAGGTAATTTAACAACTTTTTCATTGCCAAGATGTTCCCTAGCAATCTTTAGAATCTTCCCAGAATCTTTAGAGGCAAAGAGGAATTTGCTCTTGTCTGTTAGAATCTCAAAGTGACGACTAATCCTCTTTCCTGATACATTTGCACCGATTTGTGTAATGCTAGTCCATGGAATTTGAATGTATTGCTCGACATTGACATCAGGGTAGAATTCAAGAGCCACATCTCCAATTAGAAATTTACCGACCTTTCCTCCGATAGCCATGTAGGAAACACCTGTTGTATGTAATTCAACTGTTTTGTTTAATGATTGTGCCATATCTATCTCGCTTTTCGATTGTAGTACTTTTATTATAGCATAAGAAAAGAGTTCAGCTTTGCTAAACTCTTACTCTTTTTACATGATTCCGAAGAAGCTTGCAATGATACCAACTACAAAGAGTCCGATGATGATTGTGATTGGTGAAACTTTCTTCTTAAGCAACCACATACATGCAAAAGTAAGGAGAAGTCCCATCAAACCTGGAATCAATGAATCAAGTTGTCCTTGGAGAGTATCAACTTTGATTCGGTCAAAGCTAAGTCCTTGTTGGACTTGTCCGAGAATTTCTTTCAAAGTTTCTCCGTTGACATTACCTTTAGGCCACTCGATATAGGCACCCTCAGACAAAACTTTACCTGGAAGATTTACAGTGAAGACGATAGATACCCAACGTTCAACGAGGACGGCCAAGATGAACATACCAAGGATTGATGCCCCTTTAGTAATATCTTTCAAGATACCGCCAGACATGTCTTTGGTAATTTCTGAACCTGCTTTGTAACCTAGTTCTTGAGTGTACCACAAGAAGGCCATACGGATAAGGTTCCAACCAATGAAGAAGATAAGTGGACCAGCAATGTTACCAGCTTGCGCCAATGATGCACCAAGGGCACCAAGGATTGGACGAACTGTGAACCAGAAGACAGGGTCACCGATACCGGCAAGAGGCCCCATCATACCGATTTTAACCCCTTGGATAGCTGCATCTTCGATTTCAGTACCATTAGCTTTTTCTTCTTCAAGAGCCAAGGTAACCCCCATGATAGGAGCGGCTACGTAAGGGTGAGTGTTGAAGAATTCCAAGTGACGTTTTAGAGCTGCGGCTTGGTCTTCTTTGTTAGTATAAAGCTTTTTGATAGCAGGAATGAGTGAGTAAGCCCAACCCAAGTTTTGCATACGTTCATAGTTCCATGAACCTTGCAAGAATTGTGAGCGCCACCAAACCTTTTTACGATCTGCTTGAGATAATTGAATTTTTTCAGCCATGAGAGCACCCCTTCCTAGTAGTCTTCCAAGATATCGCCGATTGGGTCGCCTGAACCAGATGAAGTTCCGCCACCATTTCCGCCACCTTGTTTAGAAAGGTTGAGGTAGATGAAGGCAATAGCGACACCGATAGCACCAAGAGCGATAAGTGTTAATTCACTAATAGCTGCAAGTGCAAAACCAATGGCGAAGAATGGCCAAACTTCACGAGTAGCCATCATGTTGATAACCATGGCGTAACCAACGGCTACAACCATACCACCACCGACAACCATACCATGGTTGAGCCAGTCAGGCATCAAGGCAAGTGTATCTTGAACAGATTGGGCTGGGATGGCAAGAAGAAGGGCTGCTGGTACAGCAATACGCAAACCTTGGAGAAGGAGGGCGAGGTAGTGTGCACGTTCAACACCAGCGATGTTTCCGTTTTCTGCAGCTTTATCAGCCGCGTGAACAAGGGCAACAGAGGCTGTACGAACAAGCATAGTTAGGAAGAGACCGGCAACAGCAAGTGGGATAGCTGTTGCAGTTGCAACACCGATACCTTCAGTTGTGAAATTACCACCTTTAACCAAAATGATGGCAGCGGCAACAGATGCTAGGGCGGCGTCAGGAGCGACAGCAGCACCGATGTTTGCCCAAGCAAGGGCAATCATTTGAAGAGAACCACCAAGCATGATACCTGCACTGAGGTTACCTGTAGCAGCACCGATGAGGGTACATGCAACAAGTGGTTGGTGGAATTGGAATTGGTCAAGGATACCTTCAAGACCAGCAAGGAAGGCAACAACTACGACCAAAATTGCAGAAATAATTGACATATCTGACATGGTAATAATTCCTTTTCTATTGAGTTGTGATTAGTTGAGTTTATCGACTAATTTATCCGAATGAAGATTATTGAACGTTAGCTTTCTTGATAAGGTCAAACAAGTCTTTCTTAGAATCGTTTGGAACCTTACGGACGTCAAATTCAACGCCAAGATCACGTAATTTTTCAAAACAAGCAACATCATCTTTATCCATAGACAAAACGTTGTTAACCATTGTTTTACCAGTTGAGTGAGCCATAGAACCAACGTTAAGTTCTTTGATTGGCACGCCACCTTCGATAGCACGAAGTGCGTCTTGAACAGTTTCGAACAAGATAAGCGCATGTGTGTTACCAAAACGTGGGTCTTTAGAAGCATCAATCAATTTTTGAATTGGAACAACGTTTGCTTTAACACCGTTTGGTGCAGCCTGTTTGATCAATTCCTTACGCAATTCGTCTTTAGCAACATCGTCTGATGCTACAATGATACGGTCTGCTTTAGATGCAGGTGTCCAGTTAGTTGCAACCTGACCATGCAAAAGACGTGTATCCAAACGTGCCAAGTTAATCTTGAGCTTACCATCTCCGATGACTGTTCCTTCTGGGATAGCTCCTTGAGGTGCAGCAGCTTCTACAGGTGCAGCTGCAGTTTCCTCAGCTGGATTAAGCTCCTCTGGAAGTGCTTTGATACCATCCTTAGCCTCCTTGATGATATTAGCAGCAACTTGCTCTGCAGTAGCGTTAGCATCCATCATACGTTCTGTGTATGCCTGGATTAGCATTGGCAAGTTAAGTCCGGTGATGATGGCAATCTTGCGATCTGGATTTTCCCCAGCGATTCGACTAGCTTGGTTAAATGGGGAACCACTCCAAAGGTCAGCCAAAACAAGAATTTCATCATCAGCATCGAATTGTGCAATGGCGTTGTTGAAGTGAGCGTACAAATCATCAGGACCTTCACTTGGCATGAAAGTCACAACTTGAACTTTCTCTTGGTCTCCAAAAATCATAGAGCCTGATTGGTGGATCCCTTCAGCGAACTTACCATGGCTGGCAATAATAATACCGATACCCATTCGTGTTCTCCTCCTTATAAAATATTTTTTCCTAAGCTTAAAAAGACTATCTCCGATTTTTTTCAAGACGCTAAAAAAGCGTCTCTCAATCTTTTTAAACATAAGAAATCAAGAACAATTATATTGTAAAACGCTTTCACGAAAATGTCAATAGCTAGTGAAATAAAAAATCAAAACAAGTCATTTTCTGTCAAAAATGAGCAAAATATTATAAAAAGATTACTCTATAATTAAACAGAGCAATCTTTTTATAATATTTAAAGACTATTTCTTCTTAACAATGAGTCGGAAAAGATTCTTAAAGCCTTGTTTGAGGACAAAGAGAAAACTAGGAGCTTTTCTCAAGCTTTCTCGAGGGATTCTTTTTTGAATCTCTTTCAAAGTTATTCGGCTTTTTCGACTGGCAAAACGGAAACGTCCATTTTGCTTGGTACGGATTTCAAAGCGTGGGATGAATTTACCACCAAAGTAAACATCAGCAATCACATAAGTGATTTCATCCCAAGGAATCTGAACATAGTCTTGTAGTTTTGTGTCATTGTAAAACTCGAAAGCCTTATTTCCAACCATGATATTTCCGTAAATAGGCCCTTCACGAAACCAAGTTCCCTTAGTTGTGTGAGCCATTTCCGTATTGAGCGATTTAACCATATGTTGCTCCGATTAGAGTAGACCAATAACGTGGAGTACAATAGCTAGGACAAAGATACCTAAGATGATAACGATTGGAGAAACTTTTCTCTTAAGAAGGTGCATACAGAGGAAGGTCAAACCAAGGGCAGCAAGACCAGGAATCAATTGGTCCAAGTTATCTTGCAAGGTTGTTACCTTGTTAGCTTCGAGTGATTTACCGGCAGCTTGTTCTAGAAAGGCTTCTTTGATACCTGCAATACCTTTTGGAAGTTTGTCCCAATCGATATAAGCACCTTCTTGTTGTTTAACAGTAGAAACAACTGGTGTAAAGGTGATGCTTACCCAACGTTGGATAAGAGAACCGATGACGAACATCCCCATCATTGAAGCTCCACGAGTTACTTGTTGAAGGAGGTTACCTGACAAGTCATCTGTAATCGCAGTACCAGCACGATAACCGAATTCTTGAGTATACCATTTAACGGCAGCTACCATGATGTTCCAGAAAACAAAGAAGACGATTGGTCCCATGACGTTACCTGAAACAGCCAAACTTGCTCCTAATGAAAGGAAGATTGGACGAAGGGTAAACCAGAAGAGAGGATCACCAGCACCTGCAAGAGGTCCCATCATACCAACCTTAACCCCAGAGATAGCAGCATCATCGATATCTGCTCCGTTGGCACGTTCTTCTTCTAAGGCAAGTGTAACACCAAAGATTGGGTTAGCCATGAATGGTTGTGTATTGAAGAATTCCAAGTGACGTTTGAGAGCGGCTATACGGTCTTCTTTAGTTTGGTAAAGTTTTTTGATTGCAGGAATAAGGGTATAAGCTACACCACCATTTTGCATACGTTCATAGTTGAATGAAGCCAAAAGAAAGTATGAGCGCAAGAAAGCTTTGAAACGATCTGCTTTTGTTAATTTAATTTTTGTATCAGCCATTTTCTTTCCTCCTAATTAAAAGTCTTCCAGAATTTCACCGAGGGGATCACCTGATCCTCCGTCGTTTGAAGAACCCATTGAACCACTAGCTTCAAGCGCAAGGTACATAACGGCAAGACAGAGCCCGATGATACCCAAGCTAATCAAGGTCAACTCTTTGAGGGCAGCCAAAGCAAAACCAAGGAAGAAGAATGGCCAAACTTCACGGCTAGACATCATGTTGATAACCATGGCATAACCAACGGCAACAACCATACCACCTCCGATTGTCATACCAGCAGTCAACCATTCAGGCATCCTTTCTAGACCAGCACGAACTACTTCAGATGGAATCAAGAGCAAGAGGAGGGCAGGGATAGCAACACGGAGACCTTGAAGGGCCATACCGATAAAGTGCCATCTTTCAATACCAGCGATATCAGCAGCTTCTGCACGACTATCCATAGCATGAGCGATGAAGACAGTTGCTGTACGGACAAACATTGTCAAGGCGAGACCGGCAACAGCCAATGGGACGGCAAGACCGATGGCAGTACCAATTCCTTTTTCACCTTGTCCACCCAAGATAAGGATGATGGCAGATGCTACAGCGGCAAGCGAAGCATCTGGTGCCATGGCAGCACCAACGTTAGCCCATCCCATGGTGATCAACTGTAAGCTACCACCCAACATAACACCGAGTTCGAGGTGGCCAGTAACAAGACCGATTAGGGAACAAGCCACAACTGGCTGGTATGTTTCGATTTGGTCGTTAACTGAGCTACAACCGATAATGAAAGCAACAATTACGACTAAAATAATTTGTACTAAACTCATTTATGCATCCTCCAAAATTATTTCTTCTCTGCTAATTTAGTTTCAGCTGACTTAATCAAGGCATCAACGTTTGCTGGACTATCACTTGGCACTCCACGAACGTCAAATTTGACACCCAATGATTGCAACTCTTTGATAGCATCCACATCTGTTTGGTCAAATGAAAGAGCCTTAGTAACGTTGACTTTTCCTTCTTTATAAGCTGAAGAACCAAGGTTGATTTCTTTAACATCAACACCTGCTTTAACAGCAGCAAGAGCATCTTCAACAGATTCAAAGAGAAGCATAGCACGTGTATCTCCAAAACGTGGGTCATTGTTTGCTTTAACCATGTTTTTAATTGGGATAACGTGAACTTGAACACCAGATGGAGCGGCTTGTTTAATCATGTTTGTACGAAGTTTATCATGACAAACAGTGTCTGAAACAACGATGATACGGTCTGGGTGAGTTGAGTGAGTCCAACCAGTCGCAACCTGACCGTGGAGGAGACGTGTATCAACACGAGCCAAAACGTATTTGATTTTTCCATCACCAAGAACTGTTCCTTCAGGAATAGTTCCTTTAGGAATAGAAGGCTTAGCGTCGGCTGGTTTAGTGTCTTCTGCAGGAATAAGACCTTCTGGAAGGACCTTAACACCTTCTTTGGTTTCCTTATAAATGTTAGCGACAACCTCTTCAACCCCCGCGTCAGGAGCTACCATACGTTCCGTATATGCTTGGATAAGCATTGGCAAGTTGAGTCCTGTCACGATAACTATCTTGCGATCAGGATTTTCTTCCTTGATTCGGCTTGCTTGGTTAAATGGTGACCCTGACCAAAGGTCTGCAAGGACTAGAATTTCGTCGTCAGCGTCAAATTGAGCAATGGCATCTTTGAAGTGAGCGTACAAGTCGTCAGGACCTTCATTTGGCATGAAAGTAACCACTTGAACCTTCTCTTGTTCACCAAAAATCATAGAACCTGACTGGTGAATACCTTCAGCGAATTTACCATGGCTAGCAATAATAATACCGATACCCATTAGTGTTCTTCCTCCTTTTATATATTGCTTCTTAGGAATAGAAAAATGATTATTGGTATTATCATTCATGACATGAAAATGACAACAATATTTTTTTAAACCTTCGAAAATTAGAACACTCTAATTATAAAACGTTATCATAAAATTGTCAACGATTTTCGTAACAAAAGTGTCATATGATTGAAAAAAACATCAAATTATTGCAAATATACTCTTTTTTCAGACAATAAGTGTTAGATATAGTTTTAAACTATATATAAATAGAGGAAATAGGATTAAGAGAATTATTGATAAATGCTTGTATCAAATGGCTATTACTGCTAAAATAACTCCAATTAACGATTTAATGTTAAACCTATAAGAAAAGAGGACCTCTTTATGTCAGATTTACTAAGTATTTATAATCAATTGCAAGCAAAAAAATGGGTGGACTTGACCCATAAGATAAATGCAGAAAGTCCACACTTTCCAGCCCTCCCTGCCTTACAACAAGAAGATCTTTTCACACTGAAAGATGGCTTTCATGTTCAAAAATTTACAGTAGTTGGTCAATATGGAACTCATATTGATGCACCGATTCACTTTGTCGAAGGTGGTCGCTGGCTAGATGAGATTGCCCTCAAAGATCTCCTCTTACCACTCTATGTCATCGACAAGTCCAAAGAAGTGACTGCCAATCCAAACTTTATCTTGAGCAAACAAGACATTTTGGACTTTGAAACTGAACACGGACAAATTGTAGAGGGTGCCTTTGTTGCTTTCCGTAGTGATTGGTCAAAACGTTGGCCAGATCAAGATGCCATGCGTAACCTTGATGAGAATGGGGTTCAGCAAAGTCCTGGTTGGAGCCGTGAAGCTCTAGAATTCTTGATTCATGAACGCCATGTTAAGGCTGTCGGTCATGAGACTTTTGATACAGATGCTGGTATTCCGGCAGCAGAACATGGCTTGGTTAACGAATATTACCTCTTGGAACAAAACATTTATCAGGTAGAAGTCTTGAATCAATTAGATCAAGTTCCAGCCGTTGGTGCTTTGATTTCAATTGCCTTTCCTCATTGGGACAAGGCGACAGGTTCCCCAGTGCGTGCAGTGGCTATTTTACCTTAATCAGAAGAAAAGACACCTAGAAATTCTTCGGTGTCTTTTTCTGTTTATAAAAGTAGTTCCTGAAGTTTGCGAGCAACGCCGTCTTCCTCATTAGTCCACTCAATTTGTTCGTTAGCGTGGGGGAGAAGGACAGAGCTGGCATTTTTCATGGCATAACCAGTCTTGGCAAGCTCCAACATCTCTGTGTCGTTGTGTTCGTCACCAAAAGCAATCAAATCATCTGGAGATTTTCGCATGGCTTTGAGTAGGTAGTTTAGGGCGTAGGCCTTGTTAATACCTTTAGGTGAAAACTCCAAGATATTAAGTGGTCCCCCCCAAGAATCAACCTCAATTTCTTCTTTGAAATCTTTCTTGATATCGCTGGCTAGTTGGTACTTGTCCTCGTGACGAGTCTGCATAAGAAGAGCGTTAGGATTGCGTGTGATTTTAGCTGGCTCTAAACGCATAGCCTCAATGATTTTATCAACCCCAAAGAGTTGTGGTTGAATACGCTCTGGGTGATTCATAGTGATATAAAAATGCTTACGGTATTCACTAGCAAGAAAATCCATCTCTAACTCATCATGTCGTTGTAAGAGGTTAACTAGGTATTTTTTGTCCAATTTGACTGAGTGCTCGTAAGCCCATTCTCGGTCTGGGAGATTGGTCAAGGAGCCATTAAAGGTAATGAGCGGTGTCTCTAAGCCTAATGTTTTGTAATGGTCAATAGCCATACGGTAAGGACGACCGGTAGCGATAACGACTTGATGTCCTTTGTTTTGTACATCTTTAATAGTTGTTTTTGTAAATTCTGAAATAGTTCCATCTGGTCGCAAAAGCGTTCCATCGAGATCTAGTGCAATCAATTTTTTTGTCATGTTTCTATTATAACAAAAATCAGTTCTTTGTTGGGGTTTGACGTAGGGACATGCTGGAATGTTCGGTTTTTACTGGTGAAATTCTCAGAAAATAAACCTTGCACCATCAAATGATTTCATGTAGAATAGTAACGTTGCATTCTATGTGAGAATGTTCCGACATCATTCGGATTTTGACAATATTTTTTATTAAGGAGTATAAACTTTCATGGAAAAGTTTTTCAAATTAAAAGAGCATGGTACTGATGTTCGTACAGAGGTTACAGCAGGTTTGACAACCTTCTTTGCCATGTCTTATATCCTCTTTGTCAACCCATCTATGTTAGCCCAGACTGGTATGCCTGCTCAAGGTGTGTTCTTGGCTACCATCATTGGAGCAGTTGCAGGGACATTGATGATGGCTTTTTATGCTAACCTACCTTATGCTCAAGCGCCTGGTATGGGACTCAATGCCTTCTTCACCTACACAGTGGTCTTTTCTTTGGGATACACCTGGCAAGAAGCCTTAGCAATGGTCTTTTTGTGTGGTGTTATTTCATTGATTATCACAGTTACTAAAGTACGTAAGATGATTATTGAGTCTATTCCGACAGTACTTAAGTCTGCTATTTCAGCAGGTATTGGTATTTTCCTTGCCTATGTAGGTATTAAAAATGCAGGTTTCTTGAAATTTGCAATTGATCCAGGTACTTATACTGTAAGCGGAAAGGGAGCTGACATGGCTCAAGCTTCAATTACAGCTTCATCAGCTGCTACACCTGGCTTGGTAGCTTTCAATAATCCAACTGTTATTGTTGGTTTGATAGGTCTTGCAGTTGCGATTTTCTTTATTGTTAAGGGAATTCGAGGAGGTGTCCTCCTTTCAATTATTGTAACAACTGTTATCGCAATTTTTGCTGGTGTAGTTGACCTTGGTAGTATTGACTGGCATGCTGCTAGTTTGACTGCTTCTATTAAGGATTTAGGGCAAGTCTTTGGTGTAGCGCTGGGTTCTAAAGGTTTGGGTTCTCTCTTCTCAGATGTGTCACGTTTGCCAGGTGTCTTTATGGCTATTCTTGCCTTCTCATTGACTGATATCTTTGATACTATTGGTACTTTGATTGGTACTGGTGAGAAGGTTGGTATCATCGCTTCAACAGGTGATAACAATGAATCTAAAGCTCTTGACCGCGGCCTTTACTCTGACCTCGTTGGTACAAGTATTGGTGCCATTGCTGGGACTTCAAACGTTACAACTTACGTTGAATCTGCAGCAGGTATTGGTGCTGGTGGACGTACTGGTTTGACAGCTCTTGTGGTTGCAGTACTCTTTGCGATTTCAAGTTTCTTTAGCCCACTTGTGTCAATTGTTCCTAGTGCAGCAACTGCACCTATTCTTATCATTGTAGGTATTATGATGCTCTCTAACCTTAAGAGTGTGGATTGGGAAGACTTGTCTGAAGCAATTCCTGCCTTCTTCACTTCTATTTTTATGGGGTTCTCATATAGCATTACCTATGGTATCGCAGCTGGCTTCCTTACTTATACTTTGGTGAAAATTGTCAAAGGTCAAGCAAAAGAAGTTCACCTTGTTATGTGGATTTTGGATATCTTGTTTATCCTTAATTTCATTAGCATGGCTGTGCTCTAATATTTATAAGCAAAAAAGTCTGTCATATTGTCAGGCTTTTTTAGTCCTTTTTTTCGTATGATGATTCGATGTTTACTTTTACGACTGCTTTAAGTTAAGATTGGGGTTTTAATGGACATATTAACCTTATAAAAGTTTAATATAATGTAAGTAAGTGTTAGATTAAGAGGTATGTTATAACTAAATCGGTCTTGCTATCTCAATATTTATAAGCTTTTGATGTATTTTTACAGTGGATTATAGTCCAGATTTTTATTTTTTGATATAATGAAAATATGATTTACAGTCAAAATGAAGAGGAATTGATTAGCATAGGCCAAAAGCTAGGTCGATTGCTCAATTCTGGAGATATAATTGTTCTCTCAGGTGATCTGGGGGCTGGCAAAACTACTTTAACTAAGGGAATTGCTAAAGGTTTGAATGTTTCTCAGATGATCAAGAGCCCGACCTATACTATTGTTAGAGAATATGAGGGGCGTTTGCCGCTATATCATTTAGATGTTTATCGTATTGGTGATGATCCAGATTCTATTGACTTAGATGATTTTCTATACGGTGACGGTGTGACGATTATCGAGTGGGGAGAACTCTTAGATGAAAGTCTCCTGGGAGACTATCTCTTAATTTCGATAACTCATCATGGTGATGGTCGTCAACTGCTTCTGGAATCTTTTGGTCCTAGAAGTAAAGAAATCCAGGAGGAGATAGCAAGTGGCTGAGTACGAATTAGTCATTGAGGAAGCCCAGAGAGAGGATTGCGTATCCTTAGCACAATTACTAGAGACGGTAGCTCTAGAGTCAGATTTTTTGGCTCAGGATGCTAGGAGCTCTGTACTCAATGCCGAACAGTTAGCCTCCTATATTGATAGCCGTCAGGGTGTCCCGAATGAGATTTGTTTAGTCGCAAAATTGGATCAGGAGGTCATTGGTGTTTGTAATGTTACTTCTGATCAAGACACGAAGACCAGTCATATCGGTGATGTTTTTATTGCGGTTGCCAAACCCTATTGGGGTAATGGTATTGGTCAGTTTCTTATGGAAACAATGCTTGACTGGGCAGACAACACACCAGCTATCCGTCGCTTAGAGTTGACTGTTCAAGCACGCAATGAACGGGCAGTACATCTCTATCAAAAATTTGGATTTGATATTGAAGGCACTAAGAAACGTGGTGCTAGAACTAAAAATGGAGAATTTCTAGATGTTTACCTGATGGCTAAACTCATAGATTAGGAAAAAAACATGAAACTTGGACGAAAAATTTTATTGATGTTGTTGGCGATTTTTGCCACGACAGTAGTAGCTGCTGGTATTTACCTAACGACAACTTACAATTATGCCACAGGCGAATTGTCAAAAACCTTTAAAGCTTCAAAGGCAACGTCAGGGAATAGTAAGGCCATTCAACAGACAAAGCCTATAACTATTCTTTTGATGGGTGTGGATACAGGATCCGAAGAACGTAAGGAAACCTGGGAAGGAAATTCTGATACCATGATTTTGGTAACGGTAAACCCTAAGACTAAGAGAACTACCATGACCAGTTTGGAACGTGACCTTTTGACAGATATTGAGGGATCGGGTGAAGCAAAACTAAACTCAGCCTATGCCGAGGGTGGGGCTGACTTAGCTATTTCAACCATTCAAAAGGTTTTAGATATTGATATTGACTACTATGCACTGATTAATATGCAGGGTATGATTGATTTGGTGGATGCCGTAGGTGGTATCGAGGTAACGAATCATTTTGATTTCCCAATTTCGATTGCAGAAAACGAACCAGAATTTCAGGCGAAAGTAGAGCCTGGAACCCATAAGATCAATGGAGAACAGGCCTTAGTGTATTCACGTATGCGTTATGATGATCCCGATGGTGACTACGGTCGTCAAAAACGTCAACGTGAGGTTATTCAAAAGATTGTGGCTAAGCTCTTGAAGATGGATTCGATAGGTTCTTATAAGAAAATTTTGTCTGCTGTCAGTTCTAACGTACAAACAAGTATCGATCTTGGTGATAGCGATACTCTGCGTAGCTTGATGGGTTATAGCGATGCTCTTAAAAATATTAAGTCATACCAATTGGCTGGCTCGGATGCTATGATTAATGGTGGAAGCTATCAGGTGGCCTCAACTGAGGATATCCTTAAGGTGCAAAACCGCATTAAGAAGGAAGTTGGCAAGAAGGAAGTTTCTGAATCTCAACTTCAGACCAGTCTGGTACTCTATGGTTCTGGAACTTCTAGCTATGGTTCAGATGATTTCGTTAACTCTAAAGGAAGTGCGGCTTCGAGTGAAGTATCTGGAAGTTATGAGGTGGGACCATCTGAGGCAACAGGTGGTGGATCAAGTACTTACAACGGAGGGGGTTACTACAGCAATAACTACAGCAATAACTACAGCAATAACTACGGCAATAACTACAGCAATAACTACGGCAATAACTACGGCAATAACTACAGCAATAACTACAGTGATAATACTGGTAATTATGTTCAGGATTAAGGTACCACAGCTCCTACATACAATTATAATGGTTCAGGTGTAACTACTTATAGCACGGTTCCAGCAGCACAATAGAAAGGTTGGGAGACTCCCGGCCTTTTTTGCTGTCATATGGTTATTCCTTGCAATGGTTTTTAACCTATGCTATAATATAGGAAAATAACGAAAGAGAGGCGGAGTAGAAACTTCGTCTCTTGTGTGTGTAAGGAGGTCATAATGTCGCAAAAAATTATTGATCTCGTGACGGCTGTCGTAGCTCCAGCAATTCCTGAGCCATACGAATTGGTCGATATCGAGTATGAAAAACTTGGCGGTGACTATGTCTTATCAGTTTTGATTGATAAGCCAGGTGGAATTACCGTTGAGGATACTGCAGACCTGACTGAAATCATCAGTCCCCTCTTGGATACTATTCAGCCTGACCCTTTCCCGGATCAATACATGTTGGAAGTGTCTAGCCCTGGGTTAGAGCGTCCCTTGAAGACTAAAGAAGCTTTGAAGAATGCTGTTGGTCAGTATATCAATGTTAGTCTTTATAAGGCTATTGATAAGATCAAGATATTCCAAGGTGACTTGGTGGCCTTTGATGGCGAAACTCTAACAATTGATTATCTTGATAAGACTCGCCATAAGACTGTTGAGATTCCCTATCAAACAGTTGCTAAAGCTCGTTTGGCAGTCAAACTCTAAAACTCTTAGTGTAAATAAAGAAAGGATGCCAGTTTTGGCCCTTAAAGGCTAAAACGACAAAGAATATGAGCAAAGAAATGCTAGAAGCCTTCCGTGTCTTGGAAGAAGAAAAACACATTAACAAGGAAGACATCATCGATGCTGTAGTTGAATCACTTAAATCAGCTTATAAGCGTCGTTATGGTCAGTCTGAATCAGCAGTAGTTGAATTTAATGAAAAAACAGGTGATTTTCAAGTTTTTACCGTTCGTGAAGTTGTAGACGAAGTCTTCGATAGTCGTTTGGAAATTAGCTTGAAAGATGCGCTTGCTATTAGCTCAGCTTACGAGCTTGGTGACAAGATTCGCTTTGAAGAGTCAGTCGACGAATTTGGTCGTGTCGCAGCTCAATCTGCTAAACAAACGATTATGGAAAAAATGCGTAAGCAAATGCGTGAGATTACCTATAATGATTATAAGCAACATGAAGGTGAAATCATGCAAGGAACAGTTGAACGCTTTGACCAACGTTTCATTTATGTTAATCTTGGAACGCTCGAAGCTCAATTGTCACGCCAAGACCAAATTCCTGGAGAAAGTTTTAAGTCACACGACGTCATCGATGTTTATGTTTATAAAGTTGAAAACAACCCTAAAGGTGTCAACGTCTTTGTAAGCCGTAGCCACCCAGAATTCATCAAACGTATCATGGAACAAGAAATTCCGGAAGTATTTGATGGAACTGTAGAAATCATGAGCGTGTCTCGTGAAGCAGGTGATCGTACTAAGGTTGCTGTTCGTAGCCATAATCCTAACGTTGATGCTATTGGTACTATCGTTGGTCGTGGTGGAAGCAACATCAAGAAAGTTGTCAGCCGTTTCCACCCAACACGTTTGGATGCTAAGACAGGTATTGAGGTTCCTGTTGAGGAAAATATTGATGTTATTCAATGGGTTGAAGATCCAGCTGAATTTATCTACAATGCTATTGCACCAGCTGAAGTGGACTATGTTCTCTTCGACGAAGATGACAGCAAACGTGCGACAGTAGTTGTACCAGATAACAAATTGTCTCTTGCAATTGGTCGTCGTGGACAAAACGTTCGTTTGGCAGCGCACTTGACCGGCTACCGTATTGATATCAAGTCAGCTTCTGAATATGAAGCACTAGAAGCTGAACAAGCTGAGGCTGAAGTGGATGAAGTTGTCGAAGAAATCGTTGCAGAAACTACACCTGTAGAAGTAACAACGGAAGAAGCACCAGAAGCAGAATAAGAAGAAAATAGAGGTGTTTGATGGCTAAAACACGAAAAATACCTTTACGAAAATCAGTTGTCTCAGGAGAAATCATCGATAAACGTGATTTGCTCCGCATTGTAAAAACTAAAGATGGTGAAATTTTTATTGATCCAACTGGAAAGAAAAATGGGCGGGGCGCCTACATTAAATTGGATAATGAGGAAGCCCTTCAAGCTAAAAAGAAACAAGCTTTCAATCATAGCTTTTCCATGGATGTTCCTGAAAGTTTTTACGATGAACTCATTGCTTATGTGGATCACAAGGTCAAAAGAAGAGAGTTAGGTCTTGAATAACACAGAAAAATTGTCAAATATGTTGGGACTAGCACAAAGAGCTGGAAAGCTTATTTCTGGCGAAGAACTTGTCATCAAGGCAGTTCAATCAGGGCAGGCGAGACTAGTTTTTCTTGCCAATGATGCTGGTAGTAACGTGACTAAAAAGACAACTGATAAATGTAACTACTATAATATAGAAGTCTCCACAGTGTTTAACGCACTGGAATTAAGCATGGCTATTGGTAAACCAAGAAAAACGGTTGCTGTAGTAGATGCTGGATTTTCAAAGAAAATGAGGACTCTTATGGAATAAAGAATAGGAGGACATCACGTGTCAAAGAAACGATTATATGAAATCGCAAAAGAGGTTGGTGTAGAAAGCAAGGTTGTTGTTGCGAAAGCTCAGGAACTAGGTCTTTCTGTTAAGAGCCACTCCTCATCAGTTGAAGAAGCAGACGCTAATCGTATCACTTCAAGTTTAAAAGGGGGTACAGCTAAGGCTGAGAGTAAGCCAGCACCTAAAGCGACACCAACTCCTAAAGAGGAAAAGGTGGCGCCAAAGGTTGATAAGGTACCTGTTGCAAAATCAGCTCCTGCTAAAGAAACATCAAAGGCTGAAGTCGCCCCTGCGACTCCGAAAAAACCGCAAAGCCGTAATTTTAAGGCAGAACGAGAAGCACGCGCCAAGGCAGAAGCAGAACGTCGTAAAAATGGTGGAGGACGAGATAACCGTAATCGTAACCGAAATCAACAAGGAAACAATCAAGGTAAGCGTCACAATAATGATCGTCGCAATCAAAAAGGAAATGGTCAAGGGAACCGTAACAATGGGAACCGCGATAACAATAGTAATCGCGACCGTAATTTCCAAGGCAAACAGCGTAATGATCAGAATCGAAATAACCGTAGCGATAATGCTCGAAACAATCAGGCAGGCCCACGTATTGACTTTAAAGCGCGTGCAGCAGCCTTGAAGGCAGAGCAAAATGCAGAGTATTCACGTCAAAGTGAAACACGTTTCCGTGAAGAAAAAGCTGCAGAGCAACGGCGTGCAAAAGAAAAGGAAAAGGCAAGAAAAGAAAAACAAGAAGCTGAAGTAGCAGTTCAAAAGGCCGTTGCTGAAGCTAAGCCAGCTCCAAAATCAGCACCAGTGGTCGCTCAAGCAGCTCCAACTGCACAAGCACAAGATACACGTCGTAAAAAAGCACGTCCAGATAAATCACGTGATAATCGTCGCGAGAATGAAGATGGACCAAAGCAAACTAGAAATAATAAGTGGAATAATCAAAACCAAGTGAGAAATCAACGAAATAGTAACTGGAATAAGAACAAAAATAAAAAAGGTAAAAATAACCGTGGTAATTCAGCTCCAAAACCAGTAACCGAGCGTAAATTCCATGAATTACCAAAAGAATTCGAATACACTGAAGGCATGACGGTTGCAGAAATCGCAAAACGTATTAAACGTGAGCCAGCTGAAATCGTTAAGAAACTCTTCATGATGGGAGTTATGGCAACTCAAAACCAATCTCTGGACGGAGACACAATTGAGTTGTTGATGGTTGACTATGGTATTGAGGCAACTAAGAAAGAAGAAGTCGATAATGCTGATATCGAACGTTTCTTTGTTGATGAAGATTACCTCAATAAAGATGCTATGGTAGAACGTGCACCAGTTGTTACTATCATGGGACACGTTGACCATGGTAAAACAACCCTTCTTGATACTCTCCGTAACTCACGTGTTGCTACAGGTGAAGCAGGTGGTATCACACAGCACATTGGTGCCTACCAAATTGAAGTAGATGGTAAGAAGATTACCTTCCTTGATACCCCTGGACACGCAGCCTTCACATCTATGCGTGCTCGTGGTGCCTCTGTTACAGATATCACTATCTTGATTGTAGCTGCGGATGATGGCGTTATGCCACAAACTATCGAAGCCATCAACCACTCTAAGGCTGCTGGTGTTCCAATCATCGTCGCTATTAACAAGATTGATAAACCAGGTGCTAACCCAGAACGTGTTATCGGTGAATTGGCTGAGCATGGTGTCATTTCAACAGCATGGGGTGGTGATAGCGAATTCGTTGAGATTTCAGCGAAATTTGGTCAAAACATTGAGGAATTGCTTGAAACAGTTCTTCTTGTAGCGGAAGTTGAAGAACTTAAAGCTGATCCAACAGTTCGTGCCATCGGTACTGTTATCGAAGCCCGCTTGGATAAAGGCAAAGGTGCGGTTGCTACCCTTCTTGTACAACAAGGTACTTTGAATGTTCAAGATCCAATCGTTGTTGGTAATACTTTCGGACGTGTCCGTGCTATGACCAATGATCTTGGGCGTCGTATTAAGACTGCTGCGCCTTCAACACCGGTTTCAATCACTGGTTTGAATGAAGCACCTATGGCTGGTGACCATTTTGCGGTTTATGAAGATGAAAAGGCAGCTCGTGCTGCTGGTGAAGAGCGTGCAAAACGTGCTCTTATGAAACAACGTCAACAAACACACCGTGTTAGTCTTGATAACCTCTTTGATACCCTTAAAGCTGGTGAATTGAAGACTGTTAATGTTATCATTAAGGCTGACGTACAAGGTTCTGTTGAAGCCTTGGCAGCATCTCTTCTTAAGATTGATGTTGAGGGTGTTCGTGTAAATGTTGTTCACTCGGCAGTAGGTGCTATTAACGAATCTGATATTACGCTTGCCGAAGCTTCAGATGCTGTTGTTATCGGATTTAACGTTCGTCCTACACCACAGGCACGTCAACAAGCGGAAACTGATGAAGTTGAAATTCGTCTTCATAGCATCATTTATAAGGTTATCGAAGAAATCGAAGATGCTATGAAAGGGATGCTTGATCCTGAATTTGAAGAAAAAATCATTGGTGAAGCAGTTATCCGTGAAACCTTCAAAGTTTCTAAAGTCGGAACAATCGGTGGATTCATGGTTACTAATGGTAAAATCACTCGTGATTCAAGTGCCCGTGTCATTCGTGATGGTGTCGTTATTTTTGATGGTAAATTGGCAAGCTTGAAACACTATAAAGATGACGTTAAAGAAGTCGGAAACGCTCAAGAGGGTGGTTTGATGATTGAAAACTATAACGATATTAAAGTTGATGACGTTATCGAAGCTTACATCATGGAAGAAATCAAACGTTAATCACGTCAGATTTCTAAGGAAGCTTATTTAGGAGACAAAGCTGGGTCATCTGGCCTGGCTTTTGTTCCATCATAAAAAAGAAAGGATAAGACTATGGGAAATTCATTTCGTGTAGATCGTGTTGGGATGGAAATCAAACGTGAAGTCAACGAAATTCTTCAAAAGAAGGTTCGTGATCCACGTGTTCAAGATGTAACCATCACAGATGTTCAAATGCTTGGTGATTTGTCGGCGGCTAAGGTTTTTTATACCATTCACTCTACTTTAGCGTCAGACAACCAAAAAGCGCAAACTGGTCTTGAAAAAGCGACTGGTACCATCAAGCGAGAACTTGGTAAAAATTTGACTATGTATAAGATTCCGGATTTGACCTTTATCAAGGATGAGTCTATCGAATACGGTAATAAAATTGATGAGATGCTTCGTAATTTGGAGCGTAAAGACTAAGCAAAAATTCCTGTCAGTTATGGCAGGAATTTTGCGTTATAATAGAGTAAAAGGAGGAACTTCGATGAAAGTAACAGTCTATTTGGGAGCTAATATGGGTGACAATCCTAGCTTTAAAGAAGCAACGATTGCCTTGGGGAGATGGATTGCAAAAAATGGTCATACCCTAGTTTATGGTGGCAGTAAGATGGGACTTATGGGAGTTCTAGGTGATACGGTTTTGGAATATGGGGGTCAGGCCCATGGTATCATGCCACAGTTTCTCAAAGATAGGGAAATTGCTTATGAGGGATTGACCTCAATGACTATAGTAGAAACGATGGCAGAGCGCAAGACTGCCATGTTAGAGCAAGGTGAGCTCTTTATTGCCCTTCCAGGAGGTCTTGGCACACTTGAAGAAATCTCAGAAGCCATTGCAGCTGCTCGTGTAGGTAAGTTGAACAAGCCCTGTGTTTTCTTTAACCTCAACGGCTATTACGATGCCATGAAGGCTATGTTAGATACCATGGTTGCTCATGATTTTTTAGAGGCTGAAACGGCTGCAAAATTCATTTTTACAGATAATTTTACGGAAATTGAGGCCTTTGTTCAGTCTTATACCCCACCTCAATTGCGACGTTATAGATAGTATCGCTTTAATATGTAACATTTAGATGATTAAAAAATGTTCAATGACATGTCACTGAACATTTTCAATTTAATCTTTACAAATATTTCTTAGCGACTTCAATATCACCAGAATAGTCGGCGCGTTTTCCCTCGACAATTTGGAAAGCATCAGCACCTTTACCGGCAATAACGACAGCATCCTCTGAGCCTGTGGTCTCGGCCATAGCTGTTTTAATAGCTTCCTCTCGATCAACAATGATTCGAACCTCGCGACTGATATGGCTAGCAATTTCTTGACAGATTGCTAGGGGATCTTCCTTGTTAGGATCGTCAGCTGTTAGAATAATATCAACATCGGGGTAGGTGTTTAGGACATGACCAAAGTCCTTACGGCGGCTTTCCCCTTTATTTCCAGGGGCTCCTAGGATCAAGCTTACATTACCCTTTTGGTGGCTAGTTACGACTTGCAAGAGTTTATCTAAGCTATCTCCATTATGAGCGTAGTCAACAAAAGCTTTGGCCCCGTTAGTTTGTGTAAGGACCTCCATACGACCTGGAACGGAAGTTACAGCAATTCCTTCTTTGATGTCTTGAAGGCTAGCTCCAAGACGTAAACAGGCTAGACCAGCGGCTATGGCATTATCCTGGTTAAAATCACCGATAAGTTGAATATCGTAGTCACCAGCTAATTTTCCACTGGCCTTAAAGCTAAAACCTGAGCCGTGTTGAACGGCATTTTCGGAGTTCTGGCCATAGAAATCATGCTCTTTACCAGCAACTTCCTCAGCGACAAAAGCAAAGTGATCCATACCGCTATTGACAATGACAGCTTGACTATTTTCCAAAAGGAGACGCTTATGGTAGAAGTAATCTTCAAAGGTTGGGTGTTCAATAGGACCAATGTGGTCTGGGCTGATGTTAAGAAAGACACCAACATCAAAGGTCAACCCATAGACACGCTTGGTTAGATAGGCTTGACTTGAGACCTCCATAATCAGATGAGTCATGCCATTATCAACAGCTTCAGCCATCATACGGAAAAGGTCCAAACTCTCAGGTGTAGTTAAGTTAGACTTGAAGAAGGTTTTTCCATCAAGTGTCGTGTTCATGGTTGAAAGCATAGCAGGCTTATGACTTTGCTTAAGCATATTAAAGGCAAAGTAAGCCGCTGTTGTCTTCCCTTTTGTCCCAGTAAAGGCTAGTAATTTAAGCTTGTCTTGAGGGTATTGGTAGAAGGCCTGTGCAACGAGACTCATGGCTTGCTTGATATCTGAAACGATAATGGCGGGGATTCCTACTTGGTAATCTTTTTCAGCTACATAGAAGCTTAAGCCAGTTTTGACAGCACTCTCCAAAAACTCAGGTTTGAAGGCAGCTCCCTTGGCAAAGAAGAGGGAAGATGGTGTGACATCACGACTGTCGTAAGAAAGATGATCGAAAGTCACTCCAGTCCATGAATAGTAGTAGTTGTCTTGGTCGATAATATCTCTAAAATTATGGTCCTTTTTGAGAACCTCTAGAACTTGTTCAATAGTAATCATAGTTCCTATTTTAGCCTTAATGTTCTTGTTTTACAAGTCACAGCCAAAAGTTTATAATAAACTAGATTATATTTTATTCCCTAGAAAGAAAATTATGACTGAAACTAAAACTGACACGCAGCAGCAGCAAATGCTAAGAGGGACGGCATGGATGACAGCATCCAATATTATCAGTCGTCTCTTAGGGGCACTCTACGTTATTCCTTGGTATGCTTGGATGGGCAAACAAGGCGACCAAGCCAATGCCCTCTTTGGTCAGGGGTATAATATTTATGCCCTTTTCCTTTTGATTTCGACAGCAGGGATTCCAGTCGCCATTGCCAAACAGGTGTCTAAATACAACACTCTTGGAAAGATGGAAACGAGTTTCTTCTTACTCAAACGTATCTTATATTATATGATTGGGCTTGGACTAATTTTTGGTGTTTTCATGTATTTTGCTTCGCCATGGATGTCATATCTTTCTGGGGGAGACGAAGACCTGGTTCGAGTGATGCGCAGCCTTTCTTGGGCGGTTGTCATTTTCCCATCGATGTCTGTTTTACGAGGCTTTTTCCAGGGTTTTAACAACATGAAGCCTTATGCCCTAAGTCAGATTGCAGAGCAGTTTATCCGTGTGATTTGGATGTTGTTGGCGACTTTCTTCATCATGAAAATTGGTACAGGTGACTATGTAACTGCAGTTGTCCAATCGACTTTTGCTGCTTTCATCGGTATGCTAGCAAGTTACGGAGTGCTTTTCTTCTATCTTTGGAAGGAAGGCAAGCTCAAGAGTCTTTTTGGTAAGCAGGCTGTTCATCCTGATATCAATCCAACTGCAATTGTTATTGAGACATTTAAGGAGGCCATTCCCTTTATTATTACTGGGTCAGCGGTTCAACTTTTCCAGTTGATTGACCAATGGACCTTTATCCGTACTATGGAGAAGTTCACAAGCTATAGTAACAGTCAGCTTCAGGTTCTCTATGCTTATTTGTCTTCAAACCCAAGTAAGATTACTATGATTTTGATTGCCGTTGCTATTTCTATTGCTGGGGTAGGAATCCCACTCTTAACGGAAAATATGGTTAAGAAGGATCTTGGGGGAGCAGCTAAGCTGATTATCAATAACCTACAGTTACTTCTACTCTTTATTGTTCCTGCTATTGCAGGGTCAGTGATTCTAGCCAAACCTCTCTACACCATTTTTTATGGAGCACCAGACAGTCAGGCTCATTTGCTCTTTGTAGCTAGTTTGATTCAAGTGATTTTCTTGGCCTTGTATAGTGTTTTAGCACCTATGCTTCAGGCTATCTTTGAGACCCGTAAAGCCATCAATTATTTTGCGATTGGGGTGCTAGTTAAGGCAATTCTACAGCTACCGTTGATTATTTTCTTAGGAGCCCTCGGTCCGGTTATTTCAACAGCCATTGGGTTAGGTGTTCCTATTGCTCTGATGTATAATCGCCTTCACACAGTTACTCACTTTAGTCGTAAGACAGTCTTTAGAAAAGCTTTACTCATTTGTATTCTTACGATGCTCATGGCTATTCCAGTTGCTGTTTTCTATTGGTTATTCCAATTTGTTCTATCTCCAACAAGTCGTATGGGTAGCGTGATTTACTTAGTGATTGGAGGAGGTCTTGGCGTTTTGGTCTATGGAGTGCTTGCTCTTGTGACCCGTATGGCTGACCAATTGCTTGGTGCCCGGGCTAATAGCCTTCGTGCTAAATTACATATTAAATAGTATTTGAAACCAAGTCTTGTGGCTTGGTTTTTTCTTTCAACATTTTCTGAAAAAGGAGTATAATGAGGGCGTAAATATGAAATCGCTTTTATGATTTAGAATCGAGGAAAGGACTATGACTGATTCTAGACAAGAAATTATTAAATTAGGAACCTATCCCCCTGAACAAGTTTATCAGATCTTGCAGACAAGTCACCAAGGCTTAAGCTCACAAGAAGTCAAAGAAAGGCAGGCGACTTACGGACCTAACCAATTAAAGGAAAGTAAACAAGAACCTATTTGGTTGACCTTTTTCAGACATTTTACCAGTCTCATGGCCCTCTTATTGTGGGTTGGTGGCTTTATCGCTATGCTTTCTCATAGCCTAGAGTTGGGGATTGCTATTTGGTTGGTCAACATTATTAATGGTCTCTTTAGTTTTATTCAAGAATATAGAGCAAGTCAGGCTACGGCAGCCCTTAATAAGCTTCTTCCATCTTACACACGGGTTCTTCGGGATGGGAAGGAAGATAAGATTCTTGCTCAGGACTTGGTGCCAGGGGACTTGGTTTTTATTGAAGAAGGAGACCGTATTTCTGCAGATGGACGTTTGGTTGCTGTGACAGACTTGCAGGTTAATCAGTCTGCCCTTACTGGTGAGTCTAATCCAATTTACAAGTCAGACCAAGCAGATTTGACTCCTGATAAGACTGAATTGGAATATGACAATATGGTGTTTGCTGGAACTACAGTTTCTTCAGGTTCTGGGCATTTTATAGTGTCTGCTATCGGAATGAAAACCGAGTTTGGACAAATTGCAGATTTGACACAAAACCTTACTCAGGAAAAAAGTCCCCTTCAGAAAGAATTAGACCATTTGACCAAACAGATTTCAGTTATTGCAGTCTCTGTTGGTCTCTTCTTTATGGTTGCAGCAACTCTATTTGTCCACCAACCTTTGTCTCAAGCCTTCATCTTTGCCTTGGGTATGATTGTTGCCTTTATCCCTGAGGGGTTACTACCTACAGTTACTCTTTCTCTAGCTATGGCTGTACAACGCATGGCTAAGGATCATGCATTGGTTAAGAAGTTGTCTTCGGTTGAGACTCTTGGAGCAACCTCTGTTATTTGCTCAGATAAAACAGGGACCCTAACTCAAAATGCCATGACGGTTAATCATTTATGGACCTTGTCAGGGACTTATAAGGTAACTGGGCTAGGTTACGCACCAGAAGGGCATATTGAGAAGGATGGTCACCCTGTTTCTCTGAAGGGAAATGACCTCCTGAATCGTCTGGTTCGCTTTTCTCACTTGGCCAGTAATGCTCAGGTTGTGGCACCTAATTCTGACAATCCTAATTATACGATTTTAGGTGACCCGACTGAGGCTTGTCTTAATGTTTTAGCCGAAAAAGCAGGGATTAACTTAAATGAAAATCACACTTGGGCCCCTCGTATAAAGGAAATTCCCTTTGATTCTGATCGTAAACGAATGACAACGGTGCATAGTCTCGAAGAAAGTATGGATGGCAGTCACCATATTTCCATCACTAAGGGTGCGCCTAAAGAAGTGATGGAACTTTGTTCAGACTATTATGATGGTCAAGGGGCAATCAAATCTATGACTGCTACAGAACGTCAAGCTATTCTTGCTGCTAACGATCAATTTGCTCGTGACGGCTTACGTGTTTTAGCTGTCGCTTATAGACCCTTAGAAAGTGAGCGTATTGGAAAAGACAAGTGGAATATGCAGACTTTGGAAGAAAATATGGTCTTTCTGGGTCTTGTTGCCATGAGTGACCCTCCACGTCAGGGTGTACGTGAAGCAATTGAGCAATGTCACCGTGCCAGTATTCGGATTATCATGGTCACAGGTGACTATGGTTTGACAGCCCTTAGTATTGCCAAGAAAATTGGAATTGTAAAAGGTGACAATGCGCGTGTTGTTTCAGGACTTGAACTGGCAGATATGACCGACGAAGAGCTCAAAGCAGCGCTTAAAGGGGAGATTGTTTTTGCCCGTGTAGCCCCTGAACAAAAGTATCGTGTAGTTAATGCACTTCAGGAACTTGGTGAAGTTGTTGCTGTTACTGGTGATGGAGTAAATGATGCCCCTGCTTTGAAAAAAGCTGATATCGGGGTAGCTATGGGAATATCTGGGACTGATGTAGCCAAGGAATCTGCTGATATGATTTTAACAGATGATCATTTTGCTTCCATTGTACATGCCGTTGAAGAGGGCCGTGCAGTTTATCGAAATATTCAAAAATTTTTGACCTATATTTTTAATTCCAATACTCCAGAAGCTGTACCCTCTGCTTTCTTCTTGTTCTCTTTGGGGCGCATTCCTCTTCCTTTAACTGTTATGCAAATCCTAGCTATTGACTTAGGGACAGATATGGTACCTGCTTTGGGATTGGGGGTTGAACCACCTGAAGAAGGAGTAATGGACAAGCCACCAAGACGTTTATCAGACCGCTTACTCAATCGCCAACTATTGATTAAAGCTTTTGTCTGGTATGGATTGATTGAAGCAAGCTTGGCTATGGGTGCGTTCTTCCTTAATTATTGGGTCAATCAAGGAAATTTGAACCATCTGCCTAGCTCAGGTCCCCTCTACCGAGAGGCAACCACTATGACTTTGGGGGCTATTATCTTTACTCAGATTGGTATGGCTATGAATAGTCGTAAGGGTAGAGGGTCTATTTTCCAAATCAAACCATTTGCAAATAAAATTATTAGTCTGGGGATTGTCTTAGAAATCATTCTCTTTATTATCCTGTCTTATGTACCACTTTTCCACACTCTCTTTAATACAGCTCCGATTGGTTTTGATGGTTGGCTCTATTTGCTGGCTTGTCCGTTTGTTATTATGGCTTTGGAAGAAATCAGATATCGCTTATTTGATAAAAAGTAAGTCAGTGGCTTACCTTGGATTGAAGAAAAATTTTTTGATTTTTGTCTTTCTTAGGTGAGTAAGAATACTAGTCATCTCAAAAAGCCTAGAACTTTTAAATTTCAGGCTTTTTCAGTGTCTGAAAAGTCACTTTTTATCATCTCAGAAAATTTGTCTGTACTGTTTTTTGAGGTTATAGCAATAAACTATATCTAACTATCAAGAATCCGTATGATGAACTTACCATTCTTTTCAGAAAATAGTGATAAAATAGAGGGCATAGATATGGAGAATATCCACTTTATCATGTAGAGAGGGCATAATATGACACAAGATTATCAATTAGAAACTATTCTAGCACATGCTGGAATCAATTCGGATGAAGCAACAGGAGCCTTGGCTTCACCTATTCATTTTTCAACAACATACCAACACCCAGAGTTTGGACATTCTACTGGTTTTGACTATACACGAACAAAAAATCCAACGCGTGCAACGGTGGAAAAAACACTAGCAGCTATTGAAAAAGCGGATTATGCTATTGCGACAAGTTCAGGGATGAGCGCTATTGTTTTGGCCTTTGAAATTTTCCCAGTAGGTAGTAAGGTTGTAGCTGCGCGTGACCTTTACGGGGGCTCTTTCCGTTGGTTCAACGATAAAGAAAAAGAAGGGCGCTTCTTCTTTGAATACACTAACACAGAAGACGAAATGATTGCGGCTATTACAGAAGATACTGATATTGTCTACATCGAAACACCGACAAACCCACTTATGATTGAGTTTGATATTGAAAAAGTGGCAAAAATTGCTCATGATAAGGGTGCGGTGGTCATTGTTGATAATACTTTCTATAGCCCAATCTACCAAAACCCGATTCCACTAGGTGCTGATATTGTTGTTCATTCAGCTACTAAATACCTATCAGGGCATAATGATGTCTTGGCTGGTGTTGTTGTGACTAGCAATCCAGAATTCTACGATAAACTTTATTACAACCTTAATACGACTGGTCCAAACCTTTCCCCATTTGATAGCTATATGCTCATGCGTGGACTTAAGACCCTAAAACTTCGTATGGAGGCTTCGACGGCTAATGCTAAAGCAGTTGTGTCTTTCTTGGAAAAGTCATCTGCTGTCAAAGAGGTTCTCTACCCAGGTAAGGGTGGGATGATTTCCTTCAAAGTGGCTAACCAAGATAAGATTCCAACTATTATCAATGCTCTTAAGGTCTTCACCTTTGCAGAGAGCCTAGGTGGTGTTGAAAGTTTGATTACCTACCCAACAACACAAACTCACGCAGATATTCCAAGTGAAGTGCGTGCTTCCTATGGATTAACAGATGACTTGCTTCGTCTTTCAATTGGTATTGAAGCAGCAGAGGATTTGATTGCTGACTTGGAAAATGCCCTTAGCCTTTAAGGAGTTGTTTATGACACGTTATGATTTCACAACACAACCAGATCGCTTGGACCAAAACACTATGAAATGGCACGAAGCCGAAAGTGATCCAGAACTACTTGAGCTTTGGGTTGCGGACATGGATTTCTTGCCTGTTCCAGAAATTAGGGATGCAGTCATCAACTATGCTGAGACGCATATCTTTGGTTACCCTTATCCAAGTGATGAGCTCTACCAATCCATCATAGATTGGGAAAAAAATCAACACGGTTACGTCGTTGATAAAGAGAGCATTGTGCTCATTGAAGGGGTTGTCCCAGCTATTTCAACAGCTATTCAGGCCTTTACGAAAG
Source organism: uncultured Streptococcus sp. (assembly GCF_963545685.1). GTDB lineage: Bacteria > Bacillota > Bacilli > Lactobacillales > Streptococcaceae > Streptococcus. The sequence continues at coordinate 52,663 of NZ_CAUUKN010000004.1, forward strand.
AAGGCGATGCTGTTCTCATTAATACACCAGTTTATCCACCTTTTGCTCGTTCTGTCCGCTTGAATAATCGTAAGTTGATTGAGAATAGTCTTGTTAAGGTTAACGGGCATTTCGAAATTGATTTTGAGCAATTAGAACGTGATATTGTTGATAATGATGTTAAGCTCTATGTTTTCTGTAGCCCCCATAATCCAGGTGGGCGTGTCTGGACCGAGGAAGAATTGACCAAGGTAGCAGACCTTTGCCAGAAACATGGTGTTCTCTTGGTATCTGATGAAATCCATCAAGACTTGGCCTTATATGGGAATAAGCACATCTCTCTAAATACGATTTCAGATGCTTATAAGGATTTTACCTTGGTGCTTAGTTCGGCGACTAAAACCTTTAATATTGCTGGTACCAAAAACAGTTTCACCATTATTGAAAATGAGGGATTACGTAAAGCCTTTAAACAAAAGCAATTAGCTAATAATCAACACGAAATTCCAACTATTGGCTTGATTACAACACAAGCTGCCTTGACCTACGGTCAACCTTGGTTAGAGGAATTGAAGACAGTCTTTGAAACTAATATTGACCTTTTAACTAAGGAGCTTAGTGAAAAGACTAATATTAACGTTATGAAACCTGAGGGAACTTACTTGGTCTGGCTTGATTTTTCAGCCTATGATCAAGATCACAATGAACTTGGACGTTTGCTTAAAGAAGAAGCGAAGGTAGTGCTAAATGACGGTATTACTTTTGGTTCCGAAGGAGAAAAACATTTCCGCTTTAACGTAGCGACGCCAACTACAGTTGTTGCTGAAGGTGTGAAACGTCTGGTTTCTGTCTTTGGAAAATAAGAAAAGTGATGCAAATGGCATCACTTTAAATTGAAGACGGAGTCTTCTTTTGAGGTTTCCCTTAGGCAATATCGGACGTCAGTGACCTTCTTCGAAGTTACACGACTAAGTTTTGAGTCTGAGGTCTCAAAATTTTCCAACTCCTGAAACTCTATGGTTTCAGGAGTTTTTATCATGGCAGAAAGTCTCGATAAATGCTCACTATCCTCGCAACATAAGCTTATTCCACTTTTTTCATAACTTCCTAGCTTATGACCTATTCAAAATAGTTTGTCTACGTTCTAAAGTGATGCAAACAGTATTACTTTTCTTGTTTGTGTGGATGGATATCGTAGATTTTCAAATTTAGTAGAAGATCCTCCTGGGTGGAGAATACTTTGATATCCTGCTTGCCAGAGGTGTTAAACCTAGCTAGAGTGTAGGATTGACCATTAGGGAAGAAAATTTCTAAGCTACGATTGTCTGTAATAAGCGTTAGAGTGATATTATCAGTTTCCTTATAACGACTGTCAGCTTTATAACCTTGACCCTTCCCCAAGAGTCCATCGTAATAGTAAGAGGAAGCAGTTTGACTGCCATCTATGCTGTGATTTAGCTCAGCAGCATATGCAGAAACCTGATAGATACCACTTGCTATTTGGTAGGCAATCTTAACATAATCAGCTCCTTGCCAAATATCAATGTAGATATATCCTCCTTCTTGCTTGAGATTTGAAAAATGGAACTTGTAGTAACCTGTGCTACTTTTTCCGGCAAGATCAAGCAGGCCATTAGCACTTTGATTGTGACTTTCATCAACCCAAGGGCTTCTATTGTCACTGGTGAGCGGTCTTTGACTTGAAATGTTGCCATTTTGATTTTTAAGGGTCAATTGTTTATCTGTATAAAGAGGAGTGGACTGAATGATACCGTCCTTGTCCAGTTGTAGCTTTCTGGGGGTAGCGTAAAAACCAACAGTTGTTAGAAAATCACTCTTGGCCTCTTCGTCACTATGAATACCAGAAGTAAAGTAGTTCCAATTACCAACCCAACCAAAACTGATAAGGCTATGATTACTTTCTTCAATATGCTCACTTCCAGTGAAGTTAGCACCATAATAGTCTGACCCTTGATCTAAGCGTTTTGTCTCTGTCTCAGCAATAAATAAGCCGTTCTCATCTAAATGCCCAACAGTATAGTAGGTCCCACTTGTTTCACTAGAAGCTGTATCTTTGGCTCCAAAAAAGAGAACTTGTTTGTTCTGACCGTCAGCTCTAGTCATCGTTTTGAGAACCGGACACTCGATAGGAGCGTTATCCGTCCAGTTACGACCTTTAAAAAAAGTTTCGGGCAGGATTTTGGAGACTCCATTGCTATCTGCTTTTGTCCAGTTGATGCCATCTTGAGATTGATAAACACCTAAGGCCTCACCTTCAGCGACATACATGAGTAGTCTGTCTTTAAAGTGGAATACATAGGGGTCTCGGAAGTCTTTGCCATTATAGGATTGCTCTTTTGTCAATAAAGGTTTGCCATCTTTTAATTCCCGAGTAAAGCCAGCCCCTTGGTTATTTGAAGCACTAGCATAAATAGCTTGGCTTCCATCATCCATGAGCCCAGTAAAATAGGCTACAGATTCGTTATCTTGACCACCAGCAATTCCTTGACTATCGGTAACGACACTCCCTGTCCAAGCAGACTGCCATCCTTCTTGAGGATCCCCACCTTTTGCTGGTATAGCTGTCTCTTGTTTGCTATAGGTGATAAAATCCTTAGTGGTTGTATGTGTCCAATCTTGACCACTAGGGCCAAGAGGGTCAGTAGCCCCATCCACAGAATGCAAAAAGTAGATGTCATAGTAATTTTTAGCTTTATTCCATACGATAGTTTGGAGGTCATTTGACCATCCTTCATTAGTCGCTAGATGGAAGCTTTGGCTCACATGAGGTTTAGGTGTTTTCTGAGAAAAAATGTCAACGTTTTCATTTTCTCTTGTGAAAACAAAAAACAAAATTAAAAAAATGAGAATTAATAATAAATACAGATGTTTTGCTTTCATATAGTGATATTACCTGTCATCTTAATTGTTTTTATAGTTAATATTTTAACAAAAAAACAATTTTTTACAAAAAATACTATTTTGTAATTAAAAAAAGATTGGAATTTAGATTAAAAAATGATAGAATTAAACATGTGAAAAGATAAAAGGAGAGTTTATATGGACAGTACAGTTAATTCACATTCAAAAACAGTAGCACCGAAACAAGCAGAGTGCAAGAAGATGCGTTATAGCATTCGTAAGGTTGCAACAGTGGGAGCAACATCAGCTCTCGTTGGTACCTTGGCATTTTTAGGTGCAACTCAGGTCAAAGCTGATCAAGTTACAGAAACAGCACCAACGGTAGCTACTACGACGACAACACCAGAAACAAGCACAGCATCTCTAACGGTAGCCAGTGAAACTGCAACAAGTGTAACAACTTCAGAAGCAGTTGAATCTTCAGTTGCACATTCAGAGGTTGCAACTGCACCAGTAACAGAGACACAAGCAAGCAAGGCAACTCCATCAGTAGTTGAAGATAAGACAACTAATACGGTAGTGACATCTTCATTAGATACAACAGCATCAACAGCATCAACAGCAACAATTGCTACGGTTGCTACACCAGCTTCTACATCAGAGGCTGCAGTAGAAGCACCAACTTCAACAGCAAGTTCAGAATCAGCTGATACACACGCAGAAGTAGCACCTAAGCTTACTGAAAATAGTGCTGCCAATGCGAACCTTAGCAAACTTAATGGTCGTATTAAATCTATTGTTGAAGATAATATGACCTCAGAACAAATCGTTGCCTTGACCGAAGAAGAAATTAAAGCACTTAATAAAGTTGACTTTAGTGATGATGCTATCAAAGGTACTGGTACAAGCTTGACTTACCGTAACTTGAAAGATATCGTTGCTAGCTTCTTGAAGCAAGACAGCAAATTGGCAGTTCCTTATTTTAAAGCAGATACAATTATCAATATGCCTGCCTTCAACACTGTTGATGCCCAAACGATGGAAAAAGAAGAAATCGACGTTTGGGATTCTTGGCCAGTCCAAGATGCTGAGTCAGGTGTAGTCAGCAACTGGAATGGTTATCAGTTGGTTATTTCAATGGCCGGTGCACCAAATAAAAATTCAAACCACATTTACTTGCTCTATAGTAAATATGGGGACAATGACTTTACTCATTGGAAAAATGCGGGTCCAATCTTTGGTTACAATGCCCTTGAAGATGACCAACAATGGTCAGGTTCAGCGACTGTTAACTCTGATGGTAGTATCCAACTTTATTACACTAAGAATGATACAAGTGGTGGTAAATTAAACTGGCAACAATTGGCCAGTGCTACCCTCAACTTGGCTGTTGAAAATGACGAAGTTGTTATCAAGTCAGTTGAAAATGACCACATTCTCTTTGGTGGAGATAACTATCACTATCAAAGCTATCCAAAATTCATGAGTACTTTCAATGATGACCATAACCATGATGGTATTCCAGACCGTACGGATAACTACTGTCTTCGTGACCCACACATCATTGAAGATAACGGTAGCCGTTACCTTATTTTCGAATCAAATACAGGTGACGAAAACTACCAAGGCGAAAAACAAATTTACAACTGGTCAAACTATGGAGGAGATGACGCCTTTAACCTTAAGTCATTCCTCAATATTGTTAACAATAAACACCTATACAACCTTGCATCATGGGCAAATGGTTCTATCGGTATCTTGAAACTTGATGATAATGAGAAAAATCCATCTGTAGCAGAACTTTACACACCACTTGTTACTAGCCACATGGTTACTGATGAAGTAGAACGTCCAAGTGTTGTTAAGATGGGTAACAAGTATTACCTCTTCACTGCTTCACGTATCAATAAATCTACGGATGCTGAAGGTACTGTGGCAGCGCGTGAAGCTGTCGGTGATGATGTTGTCATGCTTGGATTCGTATCAGATAGCCTCCGTGGAGAATACCGTCCACTTAACGGCTCAGGTGTGGTCTTGACAGCCTCTGTACCAGCTGACTGGCGTACATCTACCTATTCTTACTATGCGGTTCCTGTTGAAGGCTCATCAGATACTCTTTTGGTAACTTCATACATGACTAACCGTGGTGGTATTGCTGGTGCTGAGAATAAATCAACATGGGCCCCAAGCTTCCTCATTAAGATGAATGAAGATGATACTACAGAAGTTCTTCCTAAGATGACCAACCAAGGGGACTGGATTTGGGATAAATCTAGTGAAAGCTTGGTACACGTGGGTGATCAAAACAGCGCTAAATTACCAAATGAGGACTTTAACGTAGATTATTATGCGGTGTCAGGTTATGGTCTTAAACCACATACTTATCCTACAGTTGATGGTTCAACGGGCGTTTCTGAAGCTCACGGTGTATTAACTGTGACTGTTAAAGATGGCGAAGACAAGAAAGCAGATAAATCAGAAACACCAGTAAATCCAACAGATGGAAACCATTCTTCTGATGATAAGACTAATAAACCAGATACGCCTTCTAAACCAGCAGATAATAATCAACCATCAGCTGATAAAGAAAATAAACCAGCAACGCCGACGAATCCAGATTCTCCAGTTCGTACACCGTTCCCACATTTCGCAGACCATTCATCAGATGATCATCATGTAGAGGTTCCTGTGAAACCTTCAACAGAAGGTTCTGTGGGTGACCGTCGTCCAGTAGCTCAAGCTACAGAGATTGCGACACCAGTACCAGAAGCTATTGTATCAACAGGACCATCTGTTCCAGCGAATGCTGTTGAAGAAAAGGTAGTTACTGAGACAGAAACTCCAAAATCAGCTAAGTCTGAAGAGGACCTTAAGTCTCATGAAGTAGCACAAGCTGATGAAGTAACTAAGTCTGATGAGTCAAGTAAAGACAACAACACTAAAGTTGCTGCCAAACTTGCGACAACTCCTAAGACGCCAAGTGATTCAGAAGATTCAAATAGCAACATTCTTTCAATTTTGGCAGCCATCTTTGCGGCTATTGGTAGCTTAGCACTTCTTGGCTATGGTTTAGTTACAGGTAAAATTCATCTGCCTAAAAAATAAAATTTGACCCTTTTTAAAAACGTTTGCAAGTAAAGCAAGCGTTTTTTTTGCCTTTTTGATATAATGGAGTGAATATAAAGCAAAGGAAGAAACTATTATGGGTAAATTTCAAGTTATTTCACATCCACTGATTCAACATAAACTTTCAATCCTTCGTCGTGAGGATACCTCTACTAAGGATTTCCGTGAGCTAGTTAATGAAATTGCTATGCTCATGGGTTACGAAGTATCTCGTGACCTTCCCCTCGAAGAGGTTGAAATTCAAACACCAATTACAAAAACAGTTCAAAAACAACTTTCTGGTAAAAAATTGGCAATTGTTCCAATCCTTCGTGCGGGTATTGGTATGGTCGATGGTTTGCTTAGCCTTGTACCTGCAGCAAAAGTTGGTCATATTGGTATGTACCGTGACGAAGAAACGCTTGAGCCAGTTGAGTACTTGGTTAAATTGCCAGAAGATATTGATCAACGTCAGATTTTTGTAGTGGATCCAATGCTTGCGACAGGTGGTTCGGCAATTTTGGCGGTGGATTCACTTAAAAAACGTGGAGCAGCTAATATCAAGTTTGTGTGTTTGGTTGCCGCACCAGAAGGTGTTAAAAAATTGCAAGACGCCCACCCAGATATTGATATATACACAGCATCTTTGGATGAGAAACTTAATGAGAATGGTTATATTGTTCCAGGTCTTGGAGATGCAGGGGACCGTCTGTTTGGCACAAAATAAGTTGAAAAGGGAGATTTTCCCTTTTTTTAATAGGGTAATGACTTAGAAAATCTTAATAATCACCTGTTTTTTACCTATTTAGCACTCTTTTTAAATGAGTGCTAAGAAAGATGTTTTTTATTTGACCTAATTTGACTAAAATCATATAATAACATCAAGACAATATTAAAAGGAGAATTCATATGATTCCTGTAGTTATTGAACAAACATCACGTGGTGAACGTTCTTATGACATTTACTCACGTTTACTCAAGGATCGTATTATCATGTTAACAGGTCCTGTAGAAGATAATATGGCAAACTCAATTATCGCTCAACTCTTGTTCTTGGATGCCCAAGACAATACAAAAGATATCTATCTTTATGTTAATACACCTGGTGGATCAGTTTCAGCAGGCCTTGCCATTGTTGATACAATGAACTTTATCAAGTCTGATGTTCAAACCATCGTTATGGGGATGGCAGCATCAATGGGTACAATTATCGCTTCAAGCGGTACCAAAGGTAAACGTTTCATGTTGCCAAATGCAGAATACATGATTCACCAACCAATGGGTGGTACTGGTGGTGGTACTCAACAAACAGATATGGCTATCGCAGCTGAACACTTGCTCAAGACTCGTAATAACTTGGAGCAAATCTTGGCTGATAATTCTGGTCAGTCAATTGAAAAAGTTCATGCTGATGCTGAACGTGATAATTGGATGAGTGCCCAAGAAACACTTGAATATGGCTTCATTGATGAAATCATGGCCAACAACCAATTAAAATAAGCCTAGCTTATATAATATAAAAGTCGGATGCTAATCGGTTTATATAAGAACCGTTTCATCTGACTTTTTGTGTTATAATAGGAAACATGTTAATAATCAATAAGGAGCTGCTTGCTATTGATCAAGCAATAGACAGCCTTGTTTTACATTTTCTAAAATTACCAGAAGTAGAGAATTACCGTTTAAAACGGCAGAAATTTGAAAATGTCAGAGAACTTCAAGAGCTACTCTTGGAATTTCAGGAATTAAAGGAAAGTTATGATAAAGCTAAGGAGTATGAGGCTTTTAGACCAGATGTGAGAGACCTGAAACGTCAGGTTTTGCGAATGAAGCGTCAAATTGATTTAAACGAGGTGGTTATAGGCTATCGTCAGGCGGAGTTCGATTTGCAGATAATACTAGCTTCACTTGGTGAAGAGATTGCTCAAGCTATCTCAAATCAGATTTTCATTGATACTGGGCTACCTCTTGCCCCTCATAAACCTCATCATAAAAAGGGTGACACTAACATAAAGGAGAAGATGAGTCATGATTAAGCGTCAAGGCATTATTGTTTATTTATACTATAATAGAGACTTACGTAAAATTGCCAAGTTTGGTGATGTTGTCTACCATTCCTATAAGATGCGTTATGTGCACCTCTATGTAGATCAAGACAAGGTTAAGGATATCTTGACAGAGCTTGAAGGAATGAAGGCAGTAAAAAGGGCCCTACCTTCGTATTATTCTGATATTGATATGGATTTTGTAGGAAGTCTAGAACGTTATGACACCTCAGTCCCTGAACAGTTTAAAAACTTTTCTCTTTAACTAGGAGAAAAGTTTTTTTTTATTCTTAAAGCGTTAGTTTAAAAGCAATGGAATCGATTACTAGGGATAGAACAGAGTTGTATGTAGTTGACAATTGTCTGATAATTCTGTAAGCTATAAGGTAGACTTTTTTAAGAAAATATTAAGGAGAAATCTTATGTCTAAAAAGATCACACTTATTGTGTTAGCCTTTTTTGCTTCCATTTTTTTGGTTGCCTGTGGCAAGTCACCTGATGTGACTGCTAATGCCAATGGTACTAAGATTGGGGATACAATCAAAATTGGTGTTAACATGGAGTTGACAGGTGCCGTTGCGGCCTATGGTAAGGCAGAGCAGAATGGTATTAAGTTGGCTGTTGATGAAATTAACAAAGCAGGTGGTGTTGACGGCAAAAAGCTAGAGCTCATCACAAAAGATAATAAATCTGAAAATGCTGAGGCTTCAACATCTTCAACGAACTTGGCTATTCAGAGTAATGTAAATGCTATCGTTGGTCCAGCGACATCAGGTGCTGTTGCTGCTGCTAGCCTCGTGTCACAAAAAACAGGGGTTCCTTTGATAACACCTTCTGGTACTCAGGATGACCTTACGGTAGATGCTAACGGAGCTAAGAAATTTGTTTTTCGTACAACCTTTAAGGATAGCTACCAAGGTAAAGTTTTGGCGGCTTATTCTTACAATAATTTGAATGCTAAGAAAGTGGTTCTTTACTACGATAATGCTTCGGATTATGCCAAGGGTATTGCGGATGAATTCAAGCGTGAATATAAAGGTCAAATCGTTACTGAAGCTACCTTTGCTTCAGGTGACAAGGACTATCAGTCAGCTTTGACTAAATTTAAAGACCTTGATTATGATGCGATTGTAATGCCTGGTTACTATACTGAGACTGGTATTATTACAAAACAAGCACGTGACCTTGGAATTGATAAACCAATTCTAGGACCTGACGGATTCAGCGATGCGAAATTTACTGAGCTTGCAGGTAAAAAGAATGCTTCAAACGTCTACTATGTATCAGGGTATTCAACAAATGTTGCTCTTTCTGACAAGGCATCTGGTTTCATTGAAGCATATAAGAACGCTTACAAAACTGAACCAAATATGTTTGCTGCCCTAGCTTACGATTCTGTTTATATGGTTGCAGAAGCATCGAAAGGTGCGAAAACTTCAGTAGATATCGCTGATAACTTAGCAAATTTGAAAAACTTTGTTGGAGTTACCGGTAAAATGACAATCGACAAGGATCATAACCCTATTAAAGCAGCTCTTATGGTTAAAAGAGATAATGGTGAAGAAGTTTCAGCGGAAGCCGTTGAAATTGAAAAATAATCTATTATCTATACTGAAAATGAACTAGAAAGTTTGGTTATTTATGTTTTTTGAACAACTTCCCCAACAACTAGTCAATGGTATTATCTTGGGTAGTATCTATGCTCTACTTGCCCTTGGTTATACCATGGTTTATGGGATTATCAAATTGATTAACTTTGCCCATGGAGACATCTACATGATAGGTGCCTTCGTTGGTTACTATGCGATTAACAGCTTGAAGATGAACTTCTGGATTGCTCTTGTTTTTGCTATGCTTGTCTGTGCGATTTTAGGGGTTGTTATTGAGTTTTTGGCTTATCGCCCACTCCGTAATTCGACACGTATTTCTGCCTTGATTACAGCTATCGGTGTCTCATTCTTCCTTGAGTACATCATGGTTCTATTTGTAGGAGCAGATACACGTTCATTCCCTCAAAAGATTGCAATTGAGACTTATCATCTTGGATCAATCTCTGTAACAAATGTGCAATTGCTTATCTTGGTAGTTGCGCTTGTGCTTATGGTTGCTCTTCAATTGATTGTTAAAAAGACTAAGATGGGTAAAGCTATGCGTGCCGTATCTGTAGACAGTGATGCGGCTGAATTGATGGGTATTAATGTTAATAACACTATCAGCTTCACTTTTGCTCTTGGATCATCACTAGCAGGGGCAGCGGGTGTCCTTATTGGTCTTTACTATAACTCTATCGAACCTCTTATGGGTATGACGCCAGGTATTAAAGCCTTTGTTGCCGCTGTTCTTGGTGGTATCGGTATTATCCCAGGTGCAGCACTTGGTGGATTTGTTATCGGTATTTTGGAGACATTATCAACTGCAATTGGTTTGTCAAGTTACCGTGATGCCATCGTTTATGGTGTCTTGATTGTTATCCTTTTGGTTCGCCCAGCGGGTATCCTCGGTAAAAATGTGAAAGAGAAGGTGTAAGACATGAAGAAAAATCTAAAAGTAAACCTTATTTGGTTTGGTCTTATCATTGGGCTCTTCCTTATCTTGAAAGGTCTTGAACTTTCAGGTATCATGAACCTTTACTATATCCAAATCTTAATGGGGATTGGAATCTCAATCCTTATGGGACTTGGTACTAACTTGGTTCTTGGTTTCTCAGGGCAATTTACACTTGGGCAAGCTGGTTTCATGGCAATTGGTGCCTATTCATCAGCTATCATTACTGGTATGATGCCAACATATGACGGTTTCTACCTCTCAATGGTTGTCGGTGTCATCATCGCAGCTATTGTTGCCCTTATCTTTGGTCTACCTACCCTTCGTTTGAAAGGTGACTACCTTGCCATTGCAACTCTTGGTATGGCTGAAATCATCCGTATCATTATTGTTAATGGTGGTGAATTGACCAATGGTGCCGCTGGTTTGACAGGTATCCTTCCTTATACTAGTTGGCCTGTAATTTATTTCTTTGTGGTAATCATTACCATTTTGGTGCTTAATTTCTTACGTTCAGCAACTGGACGTCAAGCAATCACTCTTCGTGAAGATGAAATTGCTGCTGAGTCAATGGGTGTTAATGTCACAAAAATGAAGGTTCTTATCTTTGTTATCGGTGCCATGATTTCAGCGATTGCTGGTTCACTTTATGTCAGCTATATCGGTACTGTTGTGCCAAAAGATTTCACCATCATGAAATCAATTGATTACCTTATCATTGCTGTTCTTGGTGGTCTTGGATCAATCACAGGTACTATCATTGCTGCTGTTGTTCTTGGTATTATCAACATGTTCCTTCAAAACGTTTCAAACCTCCGTATGATTATTTACGCATTGGCTTTGATTCTTGTAATGCTCTTCCGTCCAGGTGGACTTCTAGGAACAAAAGAACTCTATCTCTCAAAATTCTTCAATAAATCTAAGGAGGGCAAATAAAAATGGCACTTCTTGAAGTTAAAAATTTAACTAAAAACTTCGGCGGTTTGACTGCCGTTGGTGATGTTTCAATGGAACTCAACGAGGGTGAACTGGTGGGACTTATTGGTCCAAACGGTGCTGGTAAGACAACCTTGTTCAACTTGTTGACAGGTGTCTATGAGCCAAGTGAAGGGACTGTAACGCTTGATGGTACAGTTCTCAACGGGAAAGCACCTTATAAGATTGCTTCTCTTGGTTTGTCACGTACCTTCCAAAATATTCGCCTTTTCAAAGACATGACAGTACTTGAAAATGTCCTTGTTGGTTTATCAAATAAGCAACCTTCAAATTTCTTTGCATCTCTTTTGCGTTTGCCTAAGTACTATTCAAGTGAGGAAGAGTTGAAAAACAAAGCTATGAAGCTCTTGGCTATCTTTAACTTGGATGGTGAGGCAGATACGCTTGCGAAAAACTTGGCTTATGGACAACAACGTCACTTGGAAATTGTTCGTGCACTTGCAACAGAACCAAAAATTCTTTTCCTTGATGAACCAGCTGCGGGTATGAACCCACAAGAAACAGCTGAATTGACTGCTCATATTCGTCAAATTCAAAAAGACTTCGGAATTACCATCATCTTGATTGAGCACGATATGAGTTTGGTCATGGATGTTACTGAGCGTATTTATGTTTTGGAATATGGACGTTTGATTGCCGAAGGAACACCTGATGAAATTAAGAATAACAAACGCGTTATTGAAGCTTACTTGGGAGGTGAAGCATAATGGCTATGTTAAAAGTTGAAAATCTCTCAATTAAATATGGATCTATCGAAGCTGTTAAAAACGTTAGCTTTGAAGTTAATGAAGGTGAAGTTGTAACTCTTATCGGAGCCAATGGAGCAGGTAAAACATCTATTCTTCGTACAATCTCAGGTCTTGTTCGTCCAGCTGAAGGAACTATTTCTTACCTTGGAAATGAAATTCACAAAACACCAGCTCGAAAGATTGTTGCAGATGGATTAGCTCAAGTGCCTGAAGGACGTCACGTCTTTGCAGGATTAACCGTAATGGAAAATCTTGAAATGGGTGCCTTCCTTCATACAAATAAAGAAGAAAATACAGCTCTATTGAAAAAAGTCTTCCAACGTTTCCCACGTCTAGAAGAACGTAAGAATCAAGACGCTGCAACACTTTCTGGTGGTGAGCAACAGATGTTGGCGATGGGTCGTGCCCTCATGAGTCGTCCGAAACTTTTGCTTTTGGATGAGCCTTCAATGGGACTTGCTCCAATCTTTATTCAGGAAATTTTTGATATTATCGAAGATATTAAGGCACAAGGGACTACAGTTCTTTTGATTGAACAAAATGCCAATAAGGCTTTGTCAATTGCGGATCGTGGTTATGTTCTTGAAACTGGTAAAGTGGTTCTTTCAGGTACTGGTGAAGAACTTCTTGCATCAGATGAAGTTCGTAAAGCCTATCTTGGAGGATAAGAAAAAGCGCCCAAGGGCGTTTTTCTATCGTCTCATGCTGATTGTAAAATACTAATTTTTCAGTAAGATATTGCAATCGGTTTCACTTAATGTGGTATAATACAAGTAAGAAATCATTCGGAGGAAAATGAAACATGGCAGTAAAAGATTTTATGACGAAACGTGTAGTTTATGTCTCACCAGAAACAACAGTTGCAGCAGCTGCAGATATTATGCGTGAGAAAGGTTTGCGCCGTTTGCCAGTAATTGAACACGATAAACTTGTTGGGCTTGTTACAGAAGGAACAATGGCGGAGGCCTCACCATCAAAAGCAACAAGCTTGTCAATTTATGAAATGAACTATCTCCTTAATAAGACAAAAGTAGGAGATATAATGATCAAGAATGTCCTTACTGTTTCCAAATATGCTAGCCTTGAGGATGCAATCTATATCATGCTTCAAAATAAGGTTGGAGTCCTTCCAGTTGTGGACAATGACCAAATTTCTGGAATTATCACAGATAAAGATGTCTTTCGTGCTTTCTTGGAAATTTCTGGTTATGGTCAAGCTGGAATTCGTATTGGGTTGGAAGTTCCAGATACTCCACGTGTTTTGGAAAAAATTGCGAACCTTATTGCTAGTGAGAATCTCAACATCGAACGTACAATTGTTGCCCCTAAAAATGACACTGTACTTCGTGTTGAACTTCAAGTTGAAGGAGAGATTGGGATTGAACAACTCAAGAAGGTTTTTGTAGAAGCAGGATTTACAGTTACTGAAATTGCTGAAACAGAGGCAAAAGAGCTAGACTAACAATAAAAGGGGGAAACAGAACGAATTCTTAACACCATATAATCTCTAAAAACAGTAAGTCTGTAGAGATTATATGGTTAGCACCCCTAAAAACTTGCTTTCACATGCAAAATCATGAATTACAGGCTTGAAATTATTACAATAAAAAGAGGATAGAACATTATGTTCCAGCCTCTTTTTTATTAGTCTTGAAAATCGTAAAGTGTTGTAGAGAGGTAACGTTCACCGTTATCTGGCAAGAGTGTCAAGACTTTCTTACCTTCTCCAAGCTCAGCAGCAACTTTTAGGGCGGCAGCAATAGCAGCACCTGATGAGATACCTGCTAGGAAGCCTTCTTGGCTACCCAATGTACGTGATGTTGAGATAGCCTCATCAGAAGGAATACGTACAACGCTATCATATGATTTTGTATCCAATGTGTCAGGAATGAAGCCAGTTGAGATACCTTGGATTTTATGTGGACCTGGTTTGTCACCATTCAATACAGCAGATTCGTCAGCTTCAATACCATAAACTTTGATATTTGGGTTAGCGGCCTTAAGTGTTTTAGAAACACCTGAAATAGTACCACCAGTACCAATACCAGCAACAAAGGCATCCAAACCATCTGCTCCAAAATCTTCAAGAATCTCTTGCCCAGTTGTATCAGCATGAACAGCTGGATTTGAAGGGTTGGCAAATTGAAGTGGCACCCAACCATTGCGCTCAGCAGCAACTTCTTTAGCCTTAGCAATAGCACCTTTCATTCCTTCGCTACCAGGAGTCAAAACAAGTTCGGCTCCATAGGCTTGGATGATTTTACGACGTTCAACACTCATTGTGTCAGGCATTACGATGACTACCTTGTATCCTTTAGCAGCGCCAACCCAAGCGAGACCGATACCTGTATTACCTGAAGTTGGTTCAACAATAGTATCACCAGGTTTAATCGTACCAGCTTTTTCAGCGTCTTCAATCATACGAAGAGCAATACGGTCTTTAACTGAAGAACCAGGATTAAATGCTTCGAGTTTAACATAAACATCTGCTGATCCTTCTGGAACAATAGAATTAAGTTTAATAACAGGTGTTTTTCCAACAAGTTCGGTAATTGAGTTGTAAATTGTCATATTTAAAATCCTCTTAATCTTTGATTGATGCTTTTAAGTATACGACGGTAAACCTAACTTGTAAAATACATCTTCTTTATCACTGTGATAATGTTTGACTATCAGACAGGAATCTCAACAATTTTCTTACCGGATTTTTCATAATTTACTTTTCCTTGATAGAATTCAGTAAGCTCTTGACCGAGTCTTTCAATCTCAGACTCTTCAACAAACAAAGTGGTAGAAACTTCCGATAAGAAAGTTGTATTAAATTCTTGGAGACCTTCTTTTTCAAGGAAGTTTGGGAAAACTTGGTATTGAGAGTAGGTTAATTCTACGGTTAGTCCTGTTAATTCCTTGACTTCAACTCGTCCAATTTCTTCGATTGCATGGGCAACACTACCTGAGTAAGCACGGATAAGGCCGCCAGCACCTAATTTGATTCCACCAAAATAGCGAGTTACAACTGCTACGACATTAGTAAGTCCTTGTTTTTCTAGAACGGTAAGCATGGGCACTCCAGCGGTTCCAGAAGGTTCGCCATCATCACTAGAACGTTTAATTTGACCCTCTTCTCCGACAATCATTGCAGAGCAAGAGTGATTGGCCTTGTGATGCTCTTTCTTAATCTGAGCGATATACTCTCTCCCTTCTTCCTCATTGTTAATACGTTTCAAGTGACAAATAAAACGAGATTTTTTGATTTCTTCTTCAACGATTCCATCGTTGGCAATTGTTTTGTAATCCATAAAAAAATTTTATCATAAAAAGGTGAATTCAAACATATTTTCGAATAGAAAGTTATGATACCTAAAGAATATTATGGACGACTATTTACGAAAGCACAAGTACCAATGGACTATCTCTCAGAGGCTGTGAGATTAGAAAGTATGATAAAGGTTGATAAAAAACTCAGATGCAAAAGATGTTATAGTCAAATAGAGGAAGATTGGCAATTACCGAATGGTCAGTATTATTGTAGAGTGTGTATTGTCTTTGGTCGAAACCAAGAAGGAAAAGAACTCTATTACTTTCCTTCAAAAAAATCAGAAGTTGACTTTCCTGTCTTGAAATGGTTGGGGAAACTGACTCCTTATCAAAATGAGGTCTCAGAAAAGCTTTTAAATACTTATAAAAATCAAAAACATAGCCTTGTTCATGCAGTGACTGGTGCTGGTAAGACAGAGATGATTTATAAGATTGTTGCCTATGTTCTTGAAAATAAAAATCGTGTCGCTATTGCAAGTCCCCGAGTTGATGTTTGTCGAGAATTGTTTCTTCGTATGCAGAGAGATTTTACTTGTAGTATTTCTCTGCTTCATGCTGATAGTGAACCATATGATGGTAGTCCGCTCGTTATAGCTACCACTCATCAATTACTTAAGTTTTATCATAGCTTTGACTTGATTATTGTTGACGAAGTTGATGCTTTTCCCTTTGTAGGGAATGTCATGTTAAATCATGCTGTTAAACAGGCAAAGACGGAAACAGGTCGGTATATTTATCTAACAGCAACTTCTACATTAGCTTTAGAAGAGCAAGTGCGCCTTGGATCTTTAGAAAAGCATCACCTTGCTAGACGATTTCACGGAAATCCTTTAGTCCTTCCTCGTTTCTTTTGGCAAGGAAGGTTACAAAAGTCGTTAACGAAAGGTAAGCTCCCTAGCCCTTTAATTCACCAGATTAAGAAGCAGCGTAAATCAAATTTTCCTCTATTAATCTTTTTCCCTAATATAGCAATAGGTGAAAAGTTTACTGTTATCCTAAAAAAATATCTTCCTACTGAAAACATAGCCTTTGTTTCATCTAAATGTGAGATGCGTTCAACTATCGTAGAGAAATTCCGAGAAAAAGAACTGTCCATCTTAGTGACAACAACTATTCTCGAACGTGGTGTCACCTTCCCCAAAGTAGATGTATTTGTTTGTATGGCGAATCATCACTTATATACAAGTTCAAGTCTTATTCAGATTGGAGGTCGAGTTGGACGATCACCCGATAGAACGACAGGAAAGCTTTATTTCTTTCATGAAGGACTTTCTGAATCTATGCTTCGCTGTAGAAAAGAAATAAAGCTGATGAATAAAAAAGGAGGATTTGACAATGAAGTGTCTACTATGCAATGAATGGATTGAATCAGTAGTACAATTAAGTGATTTGATTATGTTTAAACAAAGAAGAGAGTACTCTTGTGAAGATTGTAAAGGTCGATTTAAAAAGATTGGGAAGGTGAAATGCTCCAATTGTTATAAAATATTAGATGGAAATGGTTGCATTGACTGCAAAATTTGGGAGAAAAAAGGCTATATTCCAAAACATTTTGCCATTTATCGTTATGAAGAAAACATGAAAGAGTATTTTAGTCGCTATAAATTTATGGGAGATTATTGCCTTAGAAAAATATTTCAACAAGAAATTAGAACCAATTTAAAATCTTTTTTAAAGAAAGATTATGTATTAGTACCTGTACCCTTGTCGGAAGAACGCTTGGAAGATAGAGGATTCAATCAAGTTAAAGGATTACTAGAGGGAATTCCTTATAAAAATATTTTTGAGAAAAGAGATATTGAGAAGCAATCCTCGAGAACACGCGAAGAGCGGTTAAGTCAAGATAATCCTTTCAGTTTGAAGAAAGGCATTGAATTACCAAGTAAGATTATCATAGTCGATGATATTTACACAACAGGATCTACCCTGTACCAAATGGTCAAGCTATTAGATGACTTGGATGTTAAAGATGTTTTGACCTTTTCCTTGGCTAGATAATAAAAATCCTTGCAAATTTTCATGAAAAGGATATAATAAAGATAAA
>NZ_CAUUKN010000005.1:0-68799 GCF_963545685.1 uncultured Streptococcus sp.
TGAGTACTCACTCCCGTCGGAGATTTCTTCACTACTAATCTTAGTATGTTTTATAGCAAATTTACTTATTTCAATAGTCTTAATAAAATTGATAGTCTCCATTGTAATTGATACAATTCTAAATCATGTTCAACCACTATTAGCTCAGCTTGTAGATATACTTTATCAATACAATCTATATTTTCCTTTAGATTCATTAACAATGCTTCTGTATTAAAACTATTCATAACTTTAGATGAAAGCTGATTATCGATTTTTTCATTAATTAATACTTTTAATTGCTCACTCCCTGTTTCCTTATAAAGCAAGCAATATTTCAATAAACTTAAAAGCATTAGGGCACTATCTTTAGATATATCATCAATAATTGATAATGAAGTATAAATCAATAGCTGATATGCTCCATATGAAAGAAAAAATTTTTCTATTATTTCATAGTAATTAGTTGACGGAGAACTCTTCTCTAGTAACATAGTAATAAAAGATGAGATGATAAATATCTCAATAAAATAAAGTATTAAGTGTTTAAGTCTTTGATTATTAAATCTACTCATTAATTATACAATCTTCCTCTCTAGCAAATACAACAGCAAACGAATTAAGGCAAAACTAAAAGGAATTAGTAATTTTCAGTCAAAACTAAATCCTTTACTTAATTTATTTATCTAACTTTATGCGGTCAATAACTTTTTCTCAGTATGTTTATTTTATTATATTATCTTTGTCTTATTCCACAATTGTATAGTCACCACTTTGTAGTAAACTCAGGACTTTATTTACAAATTGTGTTGAAAGTAATCCTTCAATATTAGCACCATGAGTCTTAAAATCTTTGTCAATTTCTTTAATTTGTAAGTTAGTATACTTTTTAGCCTTTTGCTCCGAAATTGGTAAATGGAAACTATACTCCCCAATTTCATAAAATAAAAAATATAGATATTTTTTTCTACCCAACTTATAATCAAAAAATTCTACTTCTATAGACTCCTCAGAATCCTCAGAATCCTTAACAGAGTAACCACTTTTCCAAATGATATCATTACTTTTTTCTTGCAATAATTTATCATAGTCTTTTTCAGTACTAAATACTCGTTTTTTCTCTTCCCCTACATATTGTTGATGGATTAGTGATGGTTCAAACACTGTTAACAATTCTTCTTTCATCGTATAGTATTTTTCCATCTCACCTTCAGCATTTTCAATGTTTCTTTCTGTATACGGATTGTAGCGATCGTGTTTAAATTTTCTTATTTTATCACGATAATTTTTAGCTCGCTTGTTTACAGAATATATACATCCTGCAATCATCTCATTCGTAATTTTTTTGTCATTTACCAACTTAGTATATTTTTGGGGAGTTCTCATATTATTAATCCTTCCATCTCTTACTTTAAAATATGCAACAGTAAAAATTATTTTCCCATTATATTAAATAGTCTATTATTTCATTTTTACTTAATTATCTGTTTTATTATATCAAATATCGTTCACCTTGTCTTTTTTGTACTTTTCTACCATTCCCCAGAGCGTATGATTCGCTAAATCCGCTACAAGATCATACCATTCATTAAACAAGAATGATTTAAGCAACATATCAAGTGCATAATTCAAATTTAAAATCTCATCCATCTCTCTAATCTCAAACGTTTTTTTACAATGGCAAGAGTGATAAACTACAATTCTCAATGTATCATCGACAAAAGCGAACTCTAGTTCTTGGTTATCTCGAGATAAATCTACATAGAAGTCATCTTCGTAAGCATTGAAGTTGATAACAATATCCATCTCTTCTCTTTTCTCAATCAGATCACCCACTATTGTCATGATTTGTTTATTAATATATTTTTTTACAGTTTTCATTTTTTACACCTTTCTTAATTTAACTTAATATTTAATAGAACTATTCCGTATCAAATTGGTCAAGTTCATAGCCTAGCCTAATCTCTAAAAAAGAACATTTATCATATAGTTAACCTCCTTGTTTACAATTTTAGTATGTCAGAAAAGTTGAATTTTAAAAAAATCAAAATTATTTTTTACTTCTCAAAAATAATCGTAGTTTTTTTCTTAAATATAAGTTCACTTAGCTCTTTTATATTTTAAGTTTTTGTTATATCTGTAAGCGGTGAGCCCAAAAATCGTAAGTAACTTTACTTTTAGTAATTATATATATTTTTGCCTCTCTACTTTTGTAACTATTTAGTATGTCAGAAAAGTTGAATTAAAAAAAACAAAATTATTTTTTAATAAAGAACCACAGCTCAAAGATTATACAGAAATAACCTAACTTTTGAAGTATTTTAAAAGAGCCGCTAATGAAAAGCGACTCTTTTTGTGATTCTATAAAACGCCTATTCTTCTACTCTCGATAATAAACATCCGTACCATCACTGACATGATTTTTACTCCAAAAAATTGACTCTCTTCCATCTTGTCCCGACGGAGTAAATACAATTGGTGTCTCACTAATACCTTCTGATGTTTTTGTAACGGCTGTGAGGTTTTCTCCTTGGACGGCGAACTTATCAAAAACTACATCACCCGCAGGATTACCATTCACTTGGGTCAAGCCATTGGCATCGAAAGTAATACTATTACCTTGTGCATTTCTCCAAGATCCTTTAACACTTGAAAAATTACCTGTTTGAATTTCTTGAATGTTCATACCACTAGATTCCGATTGAGTTTGTTTCTCACCTTCTATTCGTTCCGTATAATCAAGAGCAATCCATCCTTGACCAGATTGTAACTTCCCCCAAGTGTAACCTTCTGCACTTGTTGTTTCCGAAATAGTGTGAATACCTTGAGATATCTTGCCCAGAGACTGAGACTTAGCACTAGGTTCTTTGCGTATTTCCAAATCCGATATTTGCACACGAACCTGAAAACCAGTTTCTGACTTAATATCCTCACTCTGACTAGAAGATTTCATATCACTTTCTTTTGAGGAAGTCGTTGAACCTTTATCAATTGATTCCCACTTTAAGTTTTTGAGATTCAAAGCCGTAGACGAAATACCTAGTTCTTCTTCGATTTTCTTCTTATCATTCATTTGTATCGTAGTTTCTTTTTGCTTATTTGGGAAACTAGCTTCAACTTTGTATAAAGCTAGGTTTACTTCCGGATTCGATGACTGCCAGGCAGCAAATACCACCTGACCGTTTTCATAAGCAGTAAGAGATGAACGTGCCCCACCAACAGAGGCTGCATAAGCTACATGTAACAAAGTAGGTTGACTATTTTTTAGATAATAGATTGCAGAAATATAATCTTGTTTACCGATTAATAACTCGTCCTGTCCATCTTTATCTAAGTCTACAAACGCATATTGAAAATCAACTGACGTTCCCGAATGCCCTAAATTATCAATGAGCATATATTCTTCAGATGTAGCTTCGACCTGTTTTAAGGCTTCAGTTAAACGACTATCATCACCACTATTTATTGCTTGCTGATAAGATTTATAACGATCTAAGACCGTTTGAAATGATTCCTGTCTATTCTTCTTTAATTCTTGCTTACTAGACGAAGATGATTGCTGTGTTACCTGCTTCATTTGATTAGAGCCACATGCAACCAAGGTCAAAGTACTCAGGCTTAAAAGCGATATCAGTATCCATTTTTTCATATTAAATTCTCCTGTTCTTTCAATATTTTTATTTCCGCTAAATGTTTTGATTTGATTACCCACCACTACTCATTAGCAAATTTTCTACAACTTAACGTTGATCAAACTAAAATATAGGGTAGCAATAGTTAGTAAATCTTTCAATAGGTCAATATTATTTGGAAGATTCTATATACAAAAACCATTTCAGCAAAATAGGACTCCGTTGAAGAGTTCAATGAATCTTCATAAGAGTCCTATAACTATTTATTGTTTTTCATAGGTGGCATCGTGAAGTGCATAACTCACATTAGTATTAGTGAATTCAAAGAAAATAGATTCAATCTTTCCTGTTGAAAGTTCACCCTCAGCTTTTGGACCACTTGTTGCCGTAAACTTAATTTTATCACCCGCAATTCTCCAAGTACCTGTTCTAGATTCACCACTTTCTTTGGTAATTTTTAGGCTCTTATTTGATTTCAACTCAATTGTTACGTCATTTTCACCGTCGTACCAAGTCCCGACGACCTGCTGTTCCGGAGACTTTTCACGAGTTAAGAAATATGCTCCTACACCAATACCTGCTAGTGCGATTACAACAACAGAAACAATAATTAATACTTTTTTCATTTTATATTCTCCTATTTATTATTAATAAAACTTAGTTTTTATTCTCAACTTCTCTAGAATATGGAAGTAATTGTAATTGAATTAAGGAAGTGATTCTTTAGTTATGTCATAACTTCTCACTCAGTAAAGCAATTTAGAAACTGTAATTTATAACTTCTTCTTTCTCATCACTCCTGCTAGGGCAAGAAACGTAATTCCTGAGAGCGTATAAACCGCTGTCTCACCTTCACCTGTTTCAGGTAATGATGCTTGATAGATCGGCACGCCGTGTCTCGAAACAACATTATCGGTAATAGTACGGACAGCAGTTCTGACGTTTCGGGAAAATGAAGAGTTATAACCTACTATTTGTCCATTTTCATCAAGGATAGCAACAGGAGTTCCTCCTTTTTGAACAATAGCTTCATATTGAGCTTTTACTTGTGCTTGTGTATAAGCTTCTTTTACAGCTTCATATTGAGCTACTGCATCACGCTTATTGATAAACAACCGTTTAAGTTTTTCAGTTTCTTTATCAAGAATTGATTTAGCTTCTTTATGTTTTTCTACTGCTAATTTATAAGCAACTTTAGCTTTTTCTAAATTACTATCAGCATTTTCTAGTTTGCTAAGGTAGTCTTTTGTTTCTTGAAGTTTAGTTTGAAGAGATTTAATCTCGTCTTTGATTTTAACTTCATTCGCTTTCAAAGCGTTCACTGTTTCTTGAAGAGAAGCAAGTTCTTTTTCATCTTTAGCTTTTTGAGCTTTAAGTTCTTCCAACTTAGCTTCTTCATTTTGAAGTGTTGCTTTAGCATCCGCAAGAGCTTTAGTTTTAGTTGCAACATCTGAGCTAAGATTATTAACAGCTGTTTGAGCATTAATTAATCTTAGCTCAGCTAATTCACGCGCCGAAGTCGCTTCAGCCAATTTTACTTTAGCATCAGGTGTAAGGTCAGCAATTGCTTTGAGTGAAGCAATTTTATTGCGAGTTTCTGAAAGTACTTCATTAGCAAGTTTATTTTTAGCCTGCGCAGAATTTAATTCTTCATTAGCGACTTTGTTTGCGTTGTTGGCTTTTTCTTGTGCTACTTTCGCATTGGCAAGAGCTTTAGTTTTAGTAGCAACATCAGCGTTAAGATTGTCAACTACTTTTTGAGCGTTACTGAATCGACTTTCTGCATTCTTACGTGCCTTAGTAGCTTCATCTAACTTAGCTTTCGCATCAGGTGTGAGATCAGCAATTGCTTTGAGTGCGTTCAAAGTTTTTGTTGTGTTAGATACAGCATCCTGAGCTACTTTATTTGCTGCCAATGCTGTGGTCAAATCTTTCTGAGCTGTTTTGTTAGCATTATCCGCAGAAGATTGAACAGCTTTAGCTTCAGCTAATTGAGTTTTTACAACTGAAGAGTCAAATGGATTAGCTAATATTTTATCAGTATCTGACGAAGTGTGATTGAAATGAATTTCATGCATCAATCCAAGACCTTCTGGTGTTACGCTTGTTGCAGCACCAATATAATTTGGAGCAACCTTACCGTTTTTATAGTCAGGTTTTCCTCCAACTGTTGTAATGATATGTGCATAATTCTGATTGTAGTCACTACCAAAAGTATTGATAATAGATTTATAAATACCTTTATACAAAGCTGACATTGTAGTTGGTTTAGCTTTGATGTAACCGAGGTTTTCTGCCTTCCAATGCGTAGTATCGGTTCCATCATTAGTTAGTGCACTAAGAAGATGGTCGCCATCAGGATTTGACATGTTCGAATAAGCAGTTGTGATATTCTTCATTGCCGTAACAACATCTTCTGTTACAAGGACTTCTGAATCACCCCAGATAGTTTTTCGCACTTGTTGAATCAAGCCTGCTTGATAAAGTGAGAGGTTAGCAATTTGTTCTTTTGTTAAATTGCTAAGATCGTTGATTACAGTATCGTCAGCAGGATAGTTGTTTTCTTTGCTATAATCACGGTTATCCCACCAAGTTTGAACAGCATCAAAGAGCTTATCCTTGTTTGCTTCTGTTTTATCTTCATAGAAGTTTCGATAAGCACTTGCAACTTCTTCTGGAATTTCAATAGAGCTAAGATTTTCTAGACTAGTTAGTTTATCTTCCAAACGTTTTACAGCTTTGTCTGCTTCTTCTTTTTTAGACTTAGCATCAGCCGCAACAGCTATAGCAGCTGTCAATTCTGTTGAAGTTCTCGAAGCTACATTTTGTTGAGCTGTCAAAGTTTCTGTCAATGCTTGGATTTTAGATTTTTTATCAGCATCAATTTTTTGAGCTTCTTTCAACTTTCTTTCAGCCTCTGCTTCGGCATCTTTTTTCGTTGCCAAATCAGTTTGAGCATTGTCTCGCTCTGAGATGATTTCTTTAGCTCCTGTACCTTCAAGTGCTGCTTGAGCATTAGTTACAGCAATATTAGCATTATTGAGTTGCTCTTTAGTCTGTTTAGCCTTAGATTCAGTATCACTCAAAGTTTTAGAAGTGTCTTCAACAGCTTTAGCTTGAAGTTTTTCATCTTCTTCAGCTTGTTCAAGTTTAACTTTTTTATCAGCATCAGCTTTCTGTACTTCTTCTAGCTTGCTTTTGGCATTAGCTTCCGTGTCTTTTTTCGCCGCCAAATCAGTTTGAGCATTATCTCGTTCTGAGATGATTTCTTTAGCTCCTGTACCATCAAGATCTTTTTGAGAAGTTTCTACTTTGGTTTTAGCATTTGCTACATTAGTTTCTTGAGTAGTAATCTCTGTTTGATCACTGTTAACAATTTCAGTTTGTTTGTTAACTTTATCTTGAGCTTTAGCAGTCTCAGCTTGAGCATTCTGAAGTTGAACGTCTTGATTTTCGATTGCTGATTCTGTTTCACTAATATTTTGTTTAGTTTTATCAATTTCAGCAGGAGTGGCCTTGTCTTTGATAATTTGAGCTTCATCAAGAGCTTCCTTAGCCATAGCTTCAGTTTTTTCAGCTTTTTCTTCTTCAGTGATGGCTTGCTTAACTACACCTTGTTGAGCGTTTACTGCTTGTACCGCTACACTTTGCTTGTTCTCAGCTTCTTTAAGAGCTTGAATAGTTACTTTAGAACTTAAGGCATCAACTTCTGTTTTTGGGGCTTCTTGTTGATTAGCATTCGCTACAGACGTTAATCCTGTCGCTGCAATCACCGTCGAGACGCTAGCCAATGCCTTAATAGCCTCTTTCTTTTCCATTAACGCTAAAACTCCTTTTATTTTCAATAAATTATACAATTCCTATATTGTAATGTTTACATTATATAACTTAAAAACAACCTTGTAAAGTTGTTTTTAACCTTTTAAGGTGTTATAACCAACCTTTTAAGGTTGTAAAATAAACCTTGCGAGGTGGTTTATGTCAAATCTACAAGAATATATCAGTAAGCGTATTAGAGTCTTACGAATAAAAGAGGGAATGACCCAAGAAATGCTTGAAGAAAAAGCTGAATTGGGGACAAATTACGTTTATAAAATTGAAAATCTAGAACCTAACATTAAAATCAAAACTCTTGAAAAAATTATGAAAGCCTTAGATGTGGATATCCCCACTTTCTTTGATGTCACACTAAAAGAAGAAGATAGCGATTTGGTAAAACTTATTGATAATTTAAAAGCGTTGCCTGCGTATAAACAAAAGAAATTAATCAAAGCTATCAATACTATTATGACTGAAACAAAATAGCAGAACCTTTTTGAACTGAACAACTACTTTAGGTTAAAATATAATTTAAGTAAAAGACTTATCTCTATGCAAGATAGAGATAAGTCTTTTTAGCTTTCTTTATTTATCATTGTGATATACAAATTGATTTTTATTCCATACAAAAGTACATCCTTGTTTCAGAAATTTACAGATTTGTATCTTATCTTCAAAAGTTAATTTCATAATAAAAACACCCCAGAAGTTAGATCTTTCCTGTCTAACTTTTGGGGTGTAGTTCAATATTGGGTTTCGAACCTCCGTAAAGACGCTTCATTGCGACTATTGCCAGTATAGTAACCTACTTTATCGTACGGTTCATACCCTAAAAAGTTGACAACACTGCTTGAAATAGATCATCCATGGCTGTTTCAATAGAAGAAGGGTAAAATTCATCAATATCTTGCTTCTGGGTTAGGAAGTTAAGCAATTATATGGTAAATTGAGTCATAGTAATAAATCTTCTTCTAGTAATGTCTCACAACTCTACAATAACGTATTTATCCCTTTTTGTGTTTATACAACTTATTATATACTACCATTTACCATACTAGTATTTAAAAAATTACGTTTCTTTATTAATAAACTGAGTTTCAACCAATTCTTTATAGAGCTTATTCCTCGATAATAATTCTTGGTGAGTGCCACAGTCATCTACTTCACCTTCACTAATTAGATAAATTGAATCAGCATTCTGAATAGTAGATAATCTATGAGCTATTATTAAGACGGTCTTTCTCCTAGATAAATCTTTAATTAATTGATGAATTTTTGACTCATTTATACTATCCAAATTTGATGTAGTCTCATCCAATAATATTATGTCATTAGGGGAAATTAAAGCTCTAGCTAATGATAACCTCTGTTTTTCACCACCACTCAAAGTGATTCCAGACTCCCCGATTACTCTATCTAGTATTTCTTCAGAGGGAATATCTTGAAAAAGGTTAACTAAATTTAGAGCATGTAAGCAGTCAAGTCTTGAGACATTTTTATTAGCAATTTGTAAGTTCTCTAGTACTGTTCCAGAGAAAATTGAAGCATTTTGTTCTACAAAGGTTATATTCGAACGAAGAACTTTAATAGGCAAATCATAAATATTATTTCCATACAGTTCTATTGTTCCATCATCAAAATCATAAAATCTTTCAATAAGCTCAAATATAGTTGTCTTTCCTGAACCGGATGGTCCAACCAAAGCTGTTACTCCTGGACCATTAACTGAAATATCAATCTTATTTAGAATATTTTTATCAAAATTATCATTATATTTAAAGCTTAATTTTTTAATTTGCAAAATCTGATTTTCTTTTTTCTCAAGAACGTCTAAAGAATTAATATCCTCCTCTATCGGAAGTTCCAAAGCAACTTTAATCCTCGAATAAGCTCCCAATCCCTCATTTATTGATGCTAGTACTCCTCCTAGCATTGCAGCTGGAGTCAGTACTAACATTACGTACATTATAAAGGCGCTTAGACTTCCAATAGATATAACCCCTGTTGCAACTCTAATTGCACCAACTCCAATTATTATTATAAGCATTATTTGTAGTGCTATGTTAGAGAAACCACTTATAATAGATTTAAAAATAGCCACTTTTTTCCCAATCTTTGTCGCACTAGTTACAACACTACTCATTCTTTCAACAAAAACATTTTCCGATAAAAATGCACGAATTGTTCTGACACCTCGCAAAGTCCGCTCTAACTCAGATGATAATTCTCCAACTACTTCTTGTAAATCTTTCGCAATAGGCCTAGTTCTTTTACCAAGTAACAAGCCACATATTAAAAGAGAAAGAACTGCTAGCAGAGATAGACTAAACAATTGAATATCAAGATAAAACATCATAATCAATGCAAATAACATTGTAAATGTTTGTGACACCAATTCTACTATTCCTTGACTTAAAATCCCCCTAAGCTGAGCTGTATCCGTGCTCAATATTGATGCTAAATCCCCAATTTTTCTAGTATCAAATACTTCAATCTTATACTTGATTGATCTATTAACAATTTGAATTCGTAAACTATTCACTAAATTTTCACTAATACTCTCCAATATATACTGCTTAATTGAGTTAAGGATTGCAGATGACAATACTATCATAGAGAATAAAATTACAGTTTTTTTCAAGATGGTATTGTTAATATTGTCAATAATTTTTGAAAGAAGTATTGGTTGAAGAATTGATAATGTCGACGCAATTAGAGCAATAATCAAAGCAATACTTATAGATATTTTATGTGGTTTTAGTAATCTTAAAAATTCCCTGAAAGAGACTTCTGAATGTTGTTGACTATCCATTATTAAACCCCTTTTTTATTTTCAAATAAATCAACAGTAATACCATAACATTCCAAAACAACAATACAATATGACTAGTCGAAAATACTGAAGTTTTGAAACTTTCAGAAATCGCTTCATAATATATATAGGGTGATGTGGCAGGCAATACCCTTTCAATATATGGCAAAACTAGTATTGGGAATATCAATAAAGTAGCTAGTGCTACCATTGAGCTTTTGAAAAATAAAGTTAAATAATAGGCGATAGAAGAACACAAAGTAGTACTCAAAATATAAGAAATTAATACGATCAAGTCAATTCCTTTAATCTCTCCTTTAAAAAGTAAGAATAAAACGATAATCAAAAATGATAGAATTACTTGTAATACACAGTCTATCAACTCTACTATAATTATTTTTTGTGCACTGATATTTTTGTTTCCATTTAATAAGTATATTATTTTAGATTCTGGATTATCTACTTCCGTAGAACCATTTATCAATCCACCTATCATAAATAAATAAGATGCAATTATCAGTATTTGATTCATTGATAACACCACATAATTATCATTGATTTTAAATTTTATTAAACTAAGAATACAAGAAAGCAGAATAAGTGATAACAGACTTAAAATTTGTAGTTTCACCGCATTCAGACTATATTTTTTATAAAAAAGAGCACATACTGTTTCATCCATAATTCTTGTCCCTCTGATTTTTATACCAATCTTTAATATACATCATAATAGTTACTATTGATGCTTGAGACAATAATAACAACAAACCATATACTTCCGAAGTATTGTTATTTTCTACTCTCCCAAATGCAAATGACTTTGCACCTATTAAGGGTAATAAATTTTCAAGTGTTGGAGAGACAACTCTTAGTATGCCTGATAGAGTTATAATAAGAAGACTTACAATAACAATGACAGATGGAATAGGCTTCCTTGTTATTTTTACTAAAAGCATTGAAAGCAATGTCAATGTTATGGAAAAGATAATAATTCTAAACGTTACCTCTAAAATAAGACCTATATTAAGGTAGTCCTGTAATCTTTCATCTAACATCACATAGAGCATTGCACTATTTATTAGAGATAAAATAACAGTAAACGTACTGGCTACAATTATTGCAGAACAAATCTGGCCTGTTAAAACCGTATGCCATTTTGGTGTAAGTAATTTAGTTAATGATTCCTGACCAAATTTGTACTCTGTAGATAGAACCAGTGCAAACAAGATTGGAAAAAATAGAATACTTGATTGATAAGGAGAAGATAATATCGCATCTCTTACTGTTTGAGCCTTCGTTAATTGACTAGTCATATCTTCGAGCTTAACAATCTCTGTATTACCATTTGCTATCGCATTAATTACTTGAATATTTTGAAAGGTAAAGAATATACTGATTCCAATCACAATTACTACACCCATCCAAAAAAGTGGCAAGGACAGGATTTTATATAGTTCACTATGCGTATTTTTCATCAAGTTTACCTCATCTCGTTTCTAACAGATCTAAAATATGCTTCCTCGAAAGATCCATACTCTTCAAGAACATCTTTACTGCTACCATCGATAACGACTTTACCATTAGATAACCCTACAATTTTGTCAACTGTAAGTTCTAATTCATTCATATAGTGACTTGTGATTAGAACAATTTTATCGTCCTTTACAAATTCTCTTAGAAATTCTCTAACCCATCTAATTCCATCTGGATCAAGTCCATTAATCGGCTCATCCAAAATAAGTATTTTAGGATTTGCTAAAATAGCCGTAGCCAACCCCAGTCTTTGTTTCATTCCAAGAGAATAGTCTTTTATCTTTTTATTACCAACATCCTGAAGACCAACGATTTTTAAACATTCTAAACACCTCTGCTTACTTATACCACTAGTTAAAGCAATCCATCTCAAGTGATTATAGGCCGTCCTTGTGGGATTTGGTTGAAAACTATCTAGAAATGTCCCGACATATCTAAAGGGATATTTCCCCAATTCACCATAATTTTTTCCGTCAAAAGTTGCTCTTCCTTCATCTGTAGAAATCAGCCCAAGCAATATTTTTAGTAACGTTGATTTCCCTGACCCATTTGGTCCAATCAACGCTGTCACCTCCCCTTCGTTTGCTGTAAACGAAATTTTTGAAAGAACAATTTTTTCTCTAAAAGCTTTACTAACATTTTCTATTTTAATCATTTACCTTTGTCCTCCTTTTACAAATAGGATTTTTTGAAAGTTAGATAGGTCCATCTCTTCACCGATTGGTATTCCATCGACTTCCACCCATGCATGAGCTATGAAGGGTGATACTTGGAAACCTGAAACCCAATCTGGAGTTCGTCTTGCTATTATTCCCCGTAGCATAACTGCGACTGACCTTTGTAAGCACCCATTACCTGCACACCTAACATTAATTGAATTTATAGACGTACGCCAACTCTCTACCTCCTTCGGAAGAGCCTTTCGAGTATTTTTACTTAGTTTCTCGATAACTTCAGACAATTTCTTAGGAGGTAGTTTAATTAGAAAAAATGAAACATTGGCACAAAATAAAGCTGTTATTTTGTTTTTTACTGACAATTTAGTTCTCTGCTCCATTCTAACTGGTGAACTCATTTAATTTCCTCCAAAACCTTTAACTGCTGTAATTCCTCAATAATTTCTTTATAGTCTTTTATAACCTGATATAACTCCACTGAATAATTGATAGAGACATTTTTGCAAAAATCTTCAAGTGTGACTCCTTTAATTAAGGAAGCTAAAAAATCCGTAGTTAATTGATCAAAATGGTAATACTGAGCATCATTAGAATTCAAAACAATACTACTACCATCTTCTGTTTTGCTAATATTAATATTCGATGACAACCTATATTTCATACTCACCCTCACTTTCACAATAACCTCTCAACCAAAATTCAATAATTTGAAGCCTCATAACATTTTCTAACAGTTCTCCATCCGCACTAAATTTATTGAGCGACTCTAACAGATCAACCCTATCTACAAGTCCTAACTTATAAATCAGACATTCTTCAGAAAATATTTTTTGTAATATCTTCTTACGCTTACTGTATTCTGTAAATGTCGGTTTGCTGTATTCCCCTTTATCTCTTCTCTGAAAGTATTCAAGAGACATAGAGCTTGGACGTATCTCCGCTAACATAGGTTTAGTCACTTTTGCGTTAAATCTTTCGTCAATATTATACTTTAATGCTGATTCTACAATGTCATAATTTGTATACGGACTTAAAAATCTAAAATACTTATCAGTTGGCACCATTGCATTTAAGTCTCGTTGCAAGAGAGTATGACTTTCAATTTCTTCAAGAATTTTATGGATAGATTTATCATCAGAATATGATTCAATATCTTTTTCAGCATAAGAGGTTGCACATCTTGTAATTAAATCTCTTGCTGTTTGGGTTACAAAACTTTCAACTGACAGAGTCGAAATCCATTTAGAACTATACTTAATATCAAAATCAACCTGTTCAACCTCCTGACAAACTAAATTTCTCAAATTGTCAGATAAACTAGTGTTGTCGGTCAATGACTTAAAAAACTTAAAAAGGTTGAATTTATTTAACCTTGCAAAACCGTATAAATTTCTTATGCGATTTGGATAGTTAGAATGATATAAAGACCAAGCCATAGTAGATAACGGACCAAACAGTTCATCACCACCATGACCATTTATATGGGTACTTATATCATTCTCTAGCCCAATTTCAATAATTTTTCTAGCTAAATTTATATAGCGAAACGATTCTGAAGGACCAAATGGAAGTGCATTGTATATCGCTATCGGATCTAAAGTGCTCAAAGTAACTGTGCTACTATACGGCAAAATCACGTGTTCTGCTGAAACATCCCTGCTTGCTCGATTTGACCAGACGACATCACTATCAGCACCATCCTCTGGAGATAGAAAGACTGTATTCAATTCTATTCCTAAATTCTTACAAAAATAACAAAGAGAAGTCGAATCCAAACCACCTGATAAATCTGCACTAATTTTTGGTTGGTTTTCCAGATATTTTCGTAATACACTATTTAAATTTTTACTCAACTCTCCTGCTACTCCAGCAATAGTTTTATTTTCACCATTACTTCTCCAAGGAAATACCTGTTTAACCTGTCCTTCTAAGGATACAAGTATCTTTCGACTGTTTACAAGTTTCACGTTATCCCATGGGGTCAACTCAGTAAATGGATAGACGGTATCAAAGTTTACTATACGTAACGCAAAATACGTTCTATTTAGTTTTTGTTTTGTAAAACTAGCAATTAATTCTGGATAAAATGAAATAAATAATTCTTCATCCTTTTCTAAATAATATATTGGATTATGATTATTAAAATCACCACCGATTACAAAGTGATTCTCTTTTGTGATTGCTACAAAAGATGCATTCTTTTTTAGCTCAAGCAGATTACTCTCTATCATTTCAATGTTTAAGTTTTCTTTAGCCAAAAATCTACCAATGTCTTCAGAATTTTTATGGGGTTTTACTATCATTAATAAATTATCAGCAGTATAGGTTTTAAGTTCTTCTGAAACTACCAGTTCGTCTATCAATGTATCAGTAGTAATGATTTGATTTTTCGATAAAATAACATTAACTTTCATTCATAATTTATGTTTTATACCAATTATATAAATAATAAGCAGAGTTGCTCACCTCCGCTTATTATCTATATTCTATATATTATCCCCAAGGCCAGTGGATAACGATCAACGCACTAAAGCCAAGCAAATCGCGCTCACGTGCTTTACCTGCACCATTTGTCAAAGTACGGTAGTTACCGATTTTTGTAATAGTTGGTTTTTGGTACATAACAGTTTCCTTTCTATTTTTCCATAACAATTTCTGAACAACAAACTGTGTAACTCTGTTAAACCATGAGCAAATTAATTTAACCTACTTCACATGTTGCTGTTTCAGAGACATTTTTTTCTATCTCTAAGAAATTATGTTACAGAATAAATTTTTAGAACTAATAGTCACTATTAGTATAGATGATAAACTATCATCTACATTTTGTATTGTACAAAGCAAATATCAAAAAAATATCAGAATTTCTGATTTTCAAGTAAATTATTTTGACCCAATAATCCCTTAGTTCCTTAGTATATGGTATAATACTCTCATAATTTACGAACGTTCGTCTAGAATATCGTATCTAACACTACCACATTCACTTACATTCTGGTGAAAGCTGGTATAAAACATCTCAACATCATAAAAAAATGACTAACTGTTGTGACTGGAGTCGTGTTTGAAACTGGATGAAATATGTAAGGAGAAGGCACTTATGAAATATAAAATCCTTGTTATAGATGATGATAAATCCATCTTAAGGTTGGTTCGAAATGTTTTAGAGAGTAAAAACTTTGTCGTTGATACGCTAACATCTATTCCAGATATTGATATATGCCATTTTATCGGCTATGATTTAATTATTTTAGACATCATGATGCCGCACAGTGGAATTGAAATTTGTAGGTATATCCGAGAATTTATTTCTGTGCCAATCATATTTCTAACAGCAAAAAATTTGGAAGAAGATGTTGTATGTGGCATACAGTCTGGTGCAGATGACTATATCACAAAGCCATTCAGCATTCCAGAATTAGTAGCAAGAGTACAGATGCATATCCGTAGAGAAGTACGCAATAATAATTCTAATGAGATTCTACAATTCGGACCGATCACAATTAATAAAATTAAAGAAGAACTTAGGGTTGCGGATGTACATGTCCCCACTACAAAAAGAGAGTTCCAATTAATTTTGTTACTCTCCAGCAATCCAAATAAAATATTTTCAAACGAAGAACTGTTTGATTATCTTTACCCTCATGATTCTGAAACACAGGGAAGATCAATTACAGAGTATGTATACCAAGTCAGGCAAAAATTAAAACCTTATGAACTTAATCCTATCAAAACAATCTGGGGAGGTGGATATCAGTGGAGAAGTCTTTAACTTTTAACCAACTGGTTAAGCAAACATATTTTAAGATTTTAAGACAGTTCCTAATTAATCTTTTTTTATTTTATTTGTTACCGATGTTACTTACTGCATTTACCAATATTACTGAAAAAAATGCAGGGGCATTTACAATTTATTTCAGCACAGCTTCTTGGATTTATATTAGTCTAATTTTACTTTTTAGTATTACTAAAAATATGAGGAATCTTCTAGAAAAGATAAAACAAGAAACAATTATCGTATACAATCAAAGTTTACTGGGCGATACAAATGAAAATAACTCAGCTAAGTTAACCCTGATTGAACTGATTGAAACCCGACAAAAAATTCAGGAAATGCAAGCAACAATAAAAAAAACAATTCAATCTGAAAAGCAGCAAAAACAGGAGTTAATGTTTCAAGTATCAGCTGCAGCACATGATTTGAAAACACCATTAACAGTTATTCAAGGAAATGCTCAATTTTTACAATCTATGGATATTCCTGGAAATATTGAGCAATGTTTAGAAGATATTGAACTTGCCAGTCAACAACTTAATCTTTACTTTAACCAACTCATAAATTATTCTAAAACATTCTATAATGATACTTCAAATTGGGAGAGTTTGTCTTCAGATTACTTATTTGAATTATTTGAACAAGAAATTAAGTTAATTACTGATAAAAAAGCTGATATTCAATTTTCAAACAACTTACCAACCTCTATTTATTTAACGCTTAACCTAAACTTATTTCTAAGAGCTATTCTAAATATCATAAATAATGCTATTGACCATTCCCAAAGTAGTTATCCAACAATAAAAGTAAACTACAAATTTATAGATAATCAATTTTACATCTCAATATGGAATAGCGATTCTTCATTTACAGAGAATTTACTCGAAAAATATGGACTACTATTCTATCAAGACAAACAAGCAACAAATTCAGAGCAACGAAGTAATTTTGGTATCGGATTAGCATTTGTTAAGAGGGTAGCTAAGATTCATGGAGGACAAGTAAATTTGAGTAATTATAATAACGGTGCTCTTGTCACTATTTGCATACCAGTCTAGGATATACTTCTCGTACTACTGATTAAATGAAATAAATTTATGACCAACCGTCTAATGATTGATATGATAGCAGGTCTCTTTAAGACTACTTTCTTTTATTCTCCTCACCTGTAAACGGATTATATTCCTCAAAAAGACTGAGCTGATCTGCTATCACGTCTTCTTGTAATTGATTACGAATATATTCTTCAATTCGCTTCTGATTTCGTCCAACCGTATCAACATAAAACCCTCGACACCAAAATTTGCGATTCCCATATTTATACTTCAAATTAGCGTGTCGGTCGAATATCATTAAGCTACTTTTACCCTTTAAATATCCCATAAATGAGGAAATACTTAGTTTCGGTGGTATACTCACCAACATGTGAATATGATCTGGGCATGCTTCTGCTTCATGAATTTCAACGCCTTTTCTTTCACATAATAACCGTAAGATTTGACCAATACTTGCTTTGTATTTCCCATAAATTATCTGACGTCTATATTTTGGGGCGAAAACAATATGATACTTACAATTCCATGTAGTATGTGCTAAACTATTATTATCCTGTCTCATCAGGGGTCCTCCTTTTGTATATTAGTTAGTGGTCGGGAAACCTTACCTAATATAACACTTTAGGGGGACTTTTTTGATATATCGCTATACCGCTTTTGTGCTAAGAAGTTTAGTAATTCTGTGGTAAACTGAACCATAGGAATAAATCTCTTTCTAGTAAGGTATTGCAAATCTACTATAACGTATTTATTCCTTTTTGAGTTTACATAACTTCTTTTATACTACCTAAACAAAACGTTTATTATGATAAAACATCGAAAAACTATTTAATCGGATGATAAAAAAATAACCTCAAGTACAGTTTACATGTACATGGAGGTTAGTGCACCTTTTCGATATTAAAAAAGTAATCTAGATATCCACTAATGTCATTAGTAAATCCCGCTAATGACTTTTTTATATCAATAACACCTAATAATTCGAGATGTTCATTGAATATTCTTTTATAATCCACATTTGCGGTCAATAAAATAATTTGTGCACTAACGTTACTCCGCCTAATTTTTTTGACTCTTCTTCCATAGTTACATCTCTGTGTAAGTGTGATAAAATATAGACAATTGGTTGCTGTAGTAATTCTTAACGAATTAAAATGATTACTAATTTTAACTTTTAACTTATATTTTTTTATATACCTTTTTACAGTAATCAACAACCAAAAGTGCTTTACAATATTGAGCATACTTCTCCTCCAATTCTATTTTTATTATAGCTTGGTTATACCGTTTAATTAGTCAAATATCGTAAACGGTTCATTTATTGTCATCTGTGGTAAAAATATACTAATAATGATAGTTTCTAGACTGTTTACGACATACCAATTTTATTACTCCTATCATTACTTTTACAATATTAACTTGGAGAAGAAATATGGATTTTTATTTAGATGTTGTAAAAATGTATTGATTAACCCTAGGAAAATATCATTCTTATCTAAAACAACAACCATATAATTTTAATGCCGGAAAAGGCTTCAATATCTTTTGTTTTAGGAGAAATAAAACACAGTTACTAAATATTTTAGCGAATGAGGAGTACACTAATTGTTAAATATTTTTATTTTAGAAGACGAATTTTTACAACAAACACGGATAGAGACCGTTATTAAGGATGTTATTGCAAAAAAATCTCTAAAATGTAAAGGACCTGAGATTTTTGGAAAACCTAGCCAGCTACTTGATGCGATTACCGAAAGAGGTTCTCATCAACTTTTCTTTTTAGATATTGAAATTAAAGGAGAAGAAAAAAAGGGGCTAGACATTGCAAAAGAAATTCGGAAAAAAGACCCTAATGCAACAATTGTTTTTGTAACAACACATTCAGAATTTATGCCAGTCACATTTAAATATAGAGTTGCTGCACTAGATTTTATTGATAAAGCTTTGGATGATGAAGAGTTTTATGAACGTGTTCTTTTAACAATTGAATATACCATGGATAAAATGGGTGCCACTATTGCCCAAGATTCTTTTACTTTTGAAACAGCTACGGCCCATGTTCAAGTGCCTTTTAACAATATCTTATTTTTTGAAACGTCTCCAACAATACATAAAGTTATTTTGCATACTAAAGAAGAACGCATGGAGTTCTACGCCAGTATTTCAGAAGTTGAACGAGCTGATGACCGCCTATTTCGATGCCATCGTTCATTTATCGTTAATCCTGAAAATATCGTTAGGATCAATAAAGAAGATAAAGTGGTAATGTTTGAAAATAATAATGAATGTCCCATTTCGCGTACGAAATATAAGGGCCTCCTAGAAAAAGTTAAATCTCTGAAAAGCTAAGGTGTTTCTATGGATATAGTTATAAATTTATTGCTGTTCTATTCTAAGATATTGGTAGCATTGTTACTGTTTCAACAGGTTAGTAACCAACCAATCAAACCTTTGTGGTGTATTATTGGTCCATTTTTGTATGTTCTACTCCTCATCATATGTCCTCCTGTTGGGTACTTTGCTTTCTTTTTTATCTTTATTGCTTATAACATATATCAAAATAAGTATGGTAGTAAAACACTTGATATTTTTTATGGCTTGTACCCCGTTATCGTTGAAAGCTTGCTAGGTAGAATGTTAGGATTCTACGTTTTCCCTCTACTAGGAGTCTCAGTCTTCAATGAAGTCAAACTAAGTTGGTATGATATCTTAATTGAATTACTGGTTTTCCCTCTTCATTTACTCATAGTAAAATCTCTTAGGTTAGATTTTAACGAAATAAAAGAAGGTTTCAAGCGTTACTATTTCAAGTATTTATTATTACTGACCAACATCTCTATGTTTGTATATATGCTCTTAGTTTCTATACTTGTTATTTATAGAGACAAATTAGCTGATGCAGATAACTGGAGAGGACATATTAATAACTTTTATATTGTTCTGTTTTTTGTAATGCTACTCTATCTCAATGCAATTTCAAAAGAAAAACTAGAGAAGGAAATTATTGATCAAAAAGATACTCAACTAAATGAACTAGCTATCTATAGCCATCATGTTGAATCACTTTATGAGGAAATTAGAAGTTTCCGTCATGACTACATTAATATTTTGACCAGTCTAAAATTAGGAATTGATAATCAAGATATTGAAGCTATTAAAACTGTTTACAATGGCGTACTTAGAGATAGTGCAAACCAATTCTATGATAGTAAGTTTGATATTGCTAAACTTAGTAATATTAAGAATGATGCTATCAAAAGTATTCTTTCCGCTAAATTACTTGAGGCACAAAATAGGGGAATTTCAATTTCTGTTGAGATTGAAGAACCTGTTAGTAATTTTAGGATAGAATTACTAGATTTCATAACTGTTCTTTCTGTCCTTTGTGATAATGCCATTGAAGCCACCATTAAAGCCACAAGTCCTAGAATGACTGTTGTTTTCATAAATAATGATGATTCATTGGTACTTATCGTTGAAAATAGTATAAAATCAGAAAAAGTGGATGTTAGTCATATTTTTGCTAGGGGGTACTCTAGTAAAGGGGAAGGAAGAGGCCTTGGTTTACATAATGTAAATAGCGTATTGGAAAAATACCCTAAATCTACGATTACCACTCGTAGTGCAAATCATCTCTTTTCTCAAACTATCAGATTTTGTAAGTAAGTCTCAACTTTTAACTTTAACCTCTTTAATCGACTTAGGTTTTGCATTTGAATAGTCTGTTTCTAGTATTTTTTGCTACATAGCTTAATAATTTTTGGGACCACTAGCATAGCTAGTGGTTTTCGTAAGACCAAAATAAGACAGTAACTTCAGAATAGTTACTGTCTTTTTTATTTCATGTTTTTCTTAAAGCCTTGATAGACTTGAAAAGTGGTTTATAAAGACTTCTTAATCATTTATCAATGCCCTACATCTGAATATGAAATATAATAACGTTGCCCATCTTTGACAAAACTATACCAGTTTCCATCAGGTAAAATTTCATATTTATCCCAATCAACATCTCCGGCAGGAAGTGTAGAAACTGCTCCGCTATCTTTATCTGGTGCAGCATATACAGGTGTTTCCTCATCAAGTGTCAATGTTCCAGAAGTTGCTGTCCAAGCACCTCGACCACCTTCAACTCCTCCAACTTGAGAAGCTGGTGTTGTTGCTTCAGCCACTTGCCCACCATCTGTGGTACCTGCTTGAGCTTGTTCTTGAGAAGAAGCTTTAGGTACTACTGCTGAAGCCTGGTTGTCATTTTCTTTACTTGAAACTGCTGAAGATGATGATTGAGCTGCTTTCTTATCCTTCTTAACAGCTTTACTTGAGCTTGAAGATGATTTCTTAACCGTCCTGACTGAGCTACTACTTGAGCTAACACGTGCCGACTCATGACTATTAAACTTAGTCACTAAGAAGATAGCGAGGATAACTACAATAAGAGCTGATAGGATACCAATGAGTTTAGTTGTTGTTTTCATGATTGACGTTCCTTTTCTTATGATTTACAAGATTAGTATAATACAAAGACAACTAAAGTTTCATTGAAGTCATAAACTGTAGTTTTTTCGTCATAAAAGGACAACATCTTCTATTTTTAGCATCTATTTTAAATGATAGTCTTTAAATCGTATTGACAAAGAACAATTAGGATACCTCCCTAAAATCTCTCCAACAGCAGACAAACCTATACCATGTCGCTCCCCTTTACTTTAGTAACTGAGTTTAAAGATATGATATAGAGTATATAGATAGATTCTTGAGAAGTATTTACTCTTTTAGTACTGCTTTCCATACCAGCCTCAAATATATCTAATCTTCCAGTTTATATACGTGTCAATTGACGTATTGATAAAACCTCTTCACAATCACTTAAATATAGATATAAAGGCGAGATTCTCCCAATCTCTTTTTTTATTTCTTTTTTAATTTAGAAAAAAACTTACCTTTGCCAACAGAGAGGTGAATTTTTCCAAATACTTTTGGAAAAAGAGGATGCAATCCTAGCCGTCTGCAAGACCACAATAATAATGACTCTGTCATTATATATATTGTGTTATAAGCAGCGTCAAACTCTGCTGACTGTCTCCATCATCTCCTAAAAAAATCATCATAATCTTTTTTTATTTTCAACTTATCAGACATAATTAATAAATAAAGGAGAAAGGTATGGACAATGCATATACTATTTCAGCTCACTTTGGAAAAAAGATGAGTCGTGATCATAATATTCGTAATCGCAACATAACCAACTCAGAGGATCATATAGACCCAGATGGATATTTTAAAATTATAGAGGATAGGCCCATCAAACAGGCTTATTATAAAATTTTCGGACAGGCTGTTCTTGACTATAATGCGAAACAAACTCGGTCTGATAGACAAATTATAGACTATCATACGAAAGTACTTTCAGCTTATAAGCGTGATCCCAATCGCAATCCTGCAACCAGCCATGAGGCAATTTTTACCATAGGAAATGTTAACCATCATCCCACAATCACTAAATCAGAAAAAATTCTCACAGATTTTTTAAAACAATTCAAAAAAAATAATCCTAATGCCGTCGTGTTCGGTGCCTATTTCCATGCAGATGAACCTGGTTCTGCCCCTCACCTTCATGTTGATTTCATCTTAGTTAAACGACAAAATAAAAGAGGCTTAAGCATTCAAGTCAGCCAAGAAGGTGCTCTCAAAGAAATGGGCTACTACACAACAGGTTCTAAAAAAAATAAGGATTTAGTAACAGCACAGACGAGATGGCAAGCAGCTCAACGCGAACTACTTCGAACAACAGCTAGAAATCATGGATTACAAGTTCAAGAAAGTGGCAAATCTAAAACAATAGCTAACCATCTGGATACTGAGATTTACAAACGAACTACAAAACTTAA
The DNA here is from genome assembly GCF_963545685.1 of uncultured Streptococcus sp. Classification (GTDB taxonomy): domain Bacteria; phylum Bacillota; class Bacilli; order Lactobacillales; family Streptococcaceae; genus Streptococcus. The sequence goes on from NZ_CAUUKN010000005.1 coordinate 23,168, forward strand.
AAACTTAGATCAAAAAATTGAGGAGAAAAAGATGTGGGCTGAAAATGCTAAATCTGAAGCAGAGAAAAATAAAAAGGAGCTGTCAGAGATTTTGAGAACTAAACAAGAGTTAGACATTGAAATTCAGATGAAAAAAGCAAATCTTGAAGAGATTACTAAAATTAAAAAGAAAAATAAAGAATTAAGCGAGGAAAATACTTTTTTAAAGAAATCAATTAATATTCTGCAAGAGAGTATCGATCTAGCCGAAAGTTGCTTCAAAACATATTTACTAAAAAATAAAGAGAACCTATGGAATATATTTAAACAAAAACTGTCTGAAACATTTGGTTCTAAAAAATACGAACGTTATAATATTATTCGTCATGATACAGAATTAAATGAAAAACTTGCACAACACGAACGAGATTACTTAGAGGGAGAAAGACGTGATCCACCTCCTACTCAGCTATTTGGATATGATGCTAAAACTGATAATGAATCAGATTTTCATTGTGAAGAATTGACTATTGAAAATGAAAATTTATAAAAAGGTTAGTTCTCGTATTTTTTCTACGACTAATATCAAACATAATATATTTAGAAAAATTGAAAATAAGGAGATAATAAATGATGAATCATGTCAATTCCCAAATAAAAAATAGGAGAAGAAATACAGTTATTGCAAGAGGAAAAATCATAAATATCGAACATAATGAGGATTGCTCTTACTTAAAATTATTTATTCGAAATGGCGCTGGACTAAGACATACTTACTTAACATTTAGATATGATCCAAAAATATTTTATATTAGTAAAAATCAATATGTGATAATTACAGCACATATTGAAAATAAACAAAATAGTTTTGGAGGTGTTGATCAATTTATCATAATTGATTCAATTTCTGAATCGCAAAGTGAACTATCTGAGCACTTTTTTGATAATCAAAAGAAATTAGGATTCTCACATCCCAAATCATACGCAAAATGTTATGTATACGGAAAAGTCATTCATAAATTCGAAAAAAATAATTCTAATTGGATTGAACTTATTGTTAAGGACAATTTTGACTTCACAGTCAAACTCCAATATAGTAAAAAAATGCGAGTATCAGATATAAATTATGATGTAGGAGACAATCTATTCATATATGCTTTAATTATTTCAAGCGAAAAGACAATAAATCAAAAAAAGCGTTCATATTTCAATCTCATAGTAGAGGATATGATAAACAAAACCAATCTAAAATAGAAAAACAAAAAAACTGCCAAAAATAAATTTGGCAGTTTTTTTGGTAGGGAACCTATTAATTCAAACAGTTTCTCATAATCGCTTATCGCAATAAAAAACCGGTATAGTAGGATTCCGCAATTAAATAGCTATATGACTATTATTTAAGAGTAACTGAAGCTCCAGCTTCTTCAAGTTTAGCTTTGATTTCTTCAGCTTCAGCTGCAGCAACACCTTCTTTAATAACTGATGGTGCACCGTCAACGATAGCTTTAGCTTCTTTAAGACCTTCGCCTGTGATTTCACGTACAACTTTGATAACGCCAACTTTTTTGTCGCCTGCAGATGTCAATTCAACGTCGAATGAATCTTTAGCAGCACCAGCGTCAGCAGCACCAGCTGCAGCAACAGCTACAGGAGCAGCTGCAGTTACACCAAATTCTTCTTCGATAGCTTTTACAAGGTCGTTCAATTCAAGGATTGAAGCTTCTTTAATTTCAGCAATAATGTTTTCAATGTTCAATGCCATTGTGATTTCCTCCAAATGTGTTTTTTAATATAATGTTTTAAACGTAGCTTAGGCTACGAGTTGTGAAGATGGGCTTACGCAGCACCGTCTTCTTTGCTTTCTGCAACCGCTTTGACAGCGTATGCAACGTTGCGCACTGGCGCTTGAAGTACAGAAAGGAGCATAGAAAGCATACCTTCTTTGTTTGGAAGTGATGCAAGAGCGTTGATTTCTTCGACTGAAGTGAACGCACCGTCAACAACACCACCTTTGATTTCAAGAGCTTCTGCGTCTTTAGCAAATTCGCTAATAACTTTTGCTGGTGCGATAACATCTTCGTTTGAAAATGCTACTGCAGATGGTCCAACGAAAAGTTCTTTAAGGTCTTCAAGACCTGCTTCTTCAGCTGCACGGCTCAAGATAGAGTTTTTGATAACTTTAAATTCAACGCCTGATTCACGAAGATTACGACGAAGAACTGTATCTTGGTCAACTGTAAGTCCACGAGAGTCAACAACAACGATAGATGCTGCTGCTTTCATTTTCTCAGCGACGATAGCAACCTGTTCAGCTTTCTTAGCAATAATAGCTTCACTCATTAGTAGTTTTACCTCCGTTTTTATTTTTGGGCTAGGCACAAAAAAATCGTACCTAAACCTAGACACGAAAGTACAATACGTTACAAAAAATAGTTACGTTTTGTGCCTCGGTTGGATGTTTACGAGTCTAGCTCCCCAACTGTCTTAGGTCAGTTTTTTCAAACCTCATATATAATACCATGACCTAAATCAGACGTCAAGAAAAAAATACAACTTTTTTTGATTTTTTCTCTATCTTTTTTTGAACACCATAAAACCTCTTAAAATCCAAAGATTTCAAGAGGTCTTTTCTAATCATATCTAAGAGCTTCGATAGGGTCGAGTTTTGAAGCCTTATTAGCTGGCAGGAGGCCAAAAATGATTCCTACGCCTGCTGAGAAGGCTATGCTTCCCATGGCTACGCCAAGAGAGACCGTCGCTTTAAGATCCATTGCACTCCCAATTGGTCCAACTACAAGGGCCGCAAAACCTAGACCAATCAAACCACCCAAGATGGTAAGGACCATCGATTCAATCAAAAACTGAGTCAAGATTTTACGACGTGTGGCGCCTAAAGCTTTTCGAAGACCAATCTCTCGTGTCCGCTCAGTTACCGAAACCAGCATGATATTCATAACACCGATTCCACCAACTAATAATGAAATCCCAGCAATAGCACCGACAACAGTGGTAATGGTTCCAAAGATCGTGTTCACCTGATCTAAGGCTGAACTCATATCTGCCGCCTTGTACTCTCCATTGTCATCTTGGGACAACTGGGTCAAGCGTTTAGCGGCATCCTTTGCGACACTGCTACTATTTTTCACATCGGTCACATGGAAAAAAATCTGACCAATAGCATCAGTATTATTCTCAGCTGCTAACTGGGTATTGGCCACAAGAGCTGTCCCAATTTCACCATAGGCACCAATTGCTGTGTCTTTATTCTTATAAACACCAATCACACGATAATCATTGTTCCCAATAGTAACCACTTGATTAAGGGCATCCTCATTGGTCTCAAAGAGTTTTTTAGCTACCATCTGATCAATGACAATGACGCGCGAAAAGTTTTTGTAATCATTGTCTTGCAAAGAACGTCCTGTCAACATCTCTAACTTTTTAGCTTTAAAGTAGCCCTGGCTGGCACCTGTGATATTAACATTCTTCACAGTCTTTTTTTGGAGGGAGATAGAGGACGTTAGGCTGTTGGTCACAAAATAACTATCGATACCAGGCGTCTGCTTGGCCACTTGCTCTAGCCAAACTTCTTTAACCGGTTTGGTAGGTTGTGCCAAATCTGCATAAGCAGGATCTAGCTCCTCACCCTTGGCTTCATAGTAGACTTGAACAGTATCCTTATCACCGGTCACACTATCGGTAACACTCTGACGCATCCCATTTCCTAGACCCATGATAAGTACTACCGCAGCAACACCAATGATAATTCCCAACATGGTCAAAAAGGACCTCATCTTGTGTGAACGGATAGAACTAAGAGCAAATTTCCAATTTTCCATTCTTACCTCCTAGTCAATCCGAACGCTATCAGTCGTATCCTGGGTAATCTCCCCATCACGGATGACAATCTTACGTCGGGCATAGTCCGCAATCTCTGGCTCATGGGTAACCATAATGATAGTTTTTCCTTCACGATTTAGCTGGGTTAAGAGCTCCATAATCTGCATCCCTGTCTTGGTATCAAGAGCACCCGTAGGCTCGTCCGCCAAAATGATTGCTGGGTCATTAGACAGGGCACGCGCAATAGCCACTCTCTGCTTTTGTCCACCAGAGAGCTCTGATGGTAGGTGATGGCTACGGTCTGACAAACCGACTTTTTCCAAAAATTGTTGTGCCCTTTGTTTGCGTTCACGTGGAGATTTCCCTGCGTAAATCAAGGGAAGCTCTACGTTCTTTTGGGCACTTAACTTTGGCAATAGAAAAAATTGTTGAAAGATAAAGCCAATCTGGTTATTTCGTACCTTAGCTAAGCGATTTTCGGAGAGCTCAGCCACCGCTTCTCCCTCAAGTTGATAAGAACCTGTAGTCGGTTGATCAAGGAGTCCGATAATATTCATGAGAGTTGATTTTCCTGAACCAGAAGGACCCATGATAGCCACAAAGTCACCTTCTTCAACAGATAAATCGATACCCTTGAGTACCTGCAAGGACTCTTGACCATTTTTGAAGGACTTGGTGATGCCTTTTAAAACCATAAGCGCTGGCTTAGTCACTAGACTTCACCTCTTCTCCGCTAGTGTCTTTTGATTTTTTGCTATCAGCATCCGTCACATCCTTTAGGGTCTCGCCGTCCTTAAAGGATTTTTTGGCCTTGGTGATAACCTTTTGACCTTCTTTAAGCCCCAATGCAATTTCTTGTTGCTTGGCATCTGCATTACCAAGTTTGACCTTGACTTGCTTGATTTTCTGAGTCTCATCATCGTAAACCCAGACATAGTTGTCAGAGCCTTTCTTGCTCACAGCCGTTACAGGAACCAACAAGGCATCATCATCCTTTGTCACTTCAAGAGATACATTAAAACCTTGCTTAAGTTTGCCGATAGGACTGGTCAATTGAACCTTATATTCATACTGGGAACCTGACTGACCTGAATTTCCAGATGCCCCCGTTGACTGACTGGCATTTTGCTTAGGATAATTGGAAACATAGCTGACTTTACCTGTCCACGTTTGATCTGGGTATACTTTAGAAGTAATCTTGACCTTTTGACCTACTGAAATATTTGGAATGTCATATTCTGTTAAGGTCCCTTGAATCTCAAATTGGCCTTCACTTGTCACATGAACTAGGGTTTGGCTCTCTTTCGAAGCAGGGTCCACAGAGTCCGCAACTTCTACGACTGTTCCATTAACATCCGAAACAATGACTGTTTGGTTGAGAACATCTTGCGCCTTTTCTAGCTCTGATGCTGCATTAGCAATAGCATCATTATAGTCTTGCAAGGTTTGGTAATTACTTGCCTCAGTTTGCTGACGCTGTTGAGCTGTCACTGCATCTGTCGAATTATCCTCATCCGAATCACTATTTGTTTGCGTTGAAGCCGACGGAGCTGTGCCATACTGTTGGAAATAATTACGGTCCCGAACGGCCTTATTGTAGGCACGACTAGCCGTATCATAGGCTGCTTGAGCTGAGGTACTGTCGTATTGGACCAATTGCTGACCAACACTAACTTCCTCACCAACATAGACTGTCACAGAGGCATTTCGTCCAATAGTATTGTCAAAATAAACGTACTGTTCCGATTCGGCCTTCACCATACCAGTTAGAAGAGTGGACGAGGCCAGTTGCCCCTTTGTTACCTTACTCGCTGTAGGACTTTCTGCCGCCTTATCATCTTGACCCCCTCCTCCAAAAAGGTTAAAGCCTAAAACCAAAAGGACAAGAAAGCCAATTCCTCCAATGATCCAAACTCTTTTTTTATTTTTAAATAACTTTGGACTAATTTTCTTTCGCATAAATCTCTCTTTTCTTTTTTGTACTACATAGATAGAACAATTGTAATACTTTTAAATTTCAGTGTCAATAACCGTCTCTTAAATCCATGAGACCATAGTGCAACTTTTGATTGGGACGAACCTGACGTTCAAAACCAAGTTCCTCAAAAACAGGGTCACGAAAATGCGCCTTGATGATAATTCTTTCTCGGCCAACACGTTTAGCCTCATCGAGCCATTCTCGCGTTAGGCGACTGCCATTGGCCAGAGGTTTGATAGCATGTAGATTTTCTGATTCCTTTATGGTCTCTGAAAACATAGGGTCAGCATAGACGATATCAAAAGAATGATTAGCCTGAGATTTCAAAAAGGATAAACTATCACTCTTTACAGTCTTAATAGACCGCATGGCCTTTTCAAGCCACTTGTCATCTGTCTGGTAAGTTGCCAGACCACGAGAAACCACCTGAAAAATCACTTCTTGACTCTCAAGGGCTGTCACCCTATTTCCCACTGCTGCCATCACTAGACTATCTGAAGCCAGACCCATGGTCGTGTCAAGAATAGACTTGGGAGATTGCCCCAAAAGACTAATTAAGGCATCATGTGGAGCCCTAATGCGAAGGACAGCCGTATCTGGATGAAAGGTCAACTCACTGGCATCTGCATTGACAAAAGACAATCTGTCCTTATATAGAAGATAGAAAGGTCCAAATCGTTCCAGACATTTGGATAAAGACAACTTGCGCCGAGGCTGATAGTCAGCCCCCAGTTGCCTAGCTAATTCTTGGGCACACGCAATTAAGGACTCGTTTTCACGTAAAGATGTCGTAATAATCATGTTTCTAGTATAGCAGAATCTTAGGAAACAAAACCATAGTCTAAGCTTTCATTATTAACTTCTTAGCTTACATTCGTGTAAGAAAAAGAGAGTGGGACAGAAATCGGTAATTCGTTAGAATTCGATTTCGTCGTCCCACCTCCGCACAGTTGAGTAGGGCTGTAAAAGCTGATAAAATCAGCGTAGTAGAGTCCACTCAACCACTGCGTCTTGCTCGACAATCCAAAGACAATTTATAGACTAGGACTTTTGCCCCACTCACTCTCTTTGCCTTTTTATTAACCTTCCCTTAGGTGAGGACGGACGGTAGCGACTCCCTTTGGGATTCCATACCTTAGATTTGAGACTTCCGTCCCAAATCTACCGAGCAGCAGAAACAAATCTGTTTCTGCTGCTTTTCTCACGACGGGAAGTTTCAATAGTAAGCCTTCCGCTTCCTCAAATGCTCTTATGTCTACTATCCCTGTTATAAACCTTATTGCGAAGGGAAATAGTGGAGCAAGCTTCGTTTGCTGGTTTTGATTTTAGTGGTGGCATGATATAATATACTAAGAATAGAGAAAGAGGCATACTTTGAACGAAATCAAGTACCCCAACTGTGGGGAAGTCTTTACAGTCAATGAAAGTCAATACAGCGAGCTCTTGTCCCAAGTACGGACAGCGGAGTTTGACAAGGAAATTCATAAGCGGATTCGGCAAGAGTTGGCTTTAGCTGAGCAAAAAGCCCTTAATGAGCAACAAGAGAAGTTAGCAAAAAAGGACCAAGAAATTGCCCAGTTACAAAATCAGATTCAACAGTTTGATACCGAAAAAGAATTGGCCAAAAAAAGAGGTGGAGCAAACCGCTAGCCAAAGTCTGCTAGAGAAAGAAAAAGAAGTTCAGACACTAGAGAATCAGTTGGCCACCTTGCGCTTGGAACACGAGAACCAATTACAAAAGACTTTGTCTGATCTAGAGAAAGAACGGGATCAGGTCAAAAATCGGCTCCTTCTACAAGAAAAGGAAAATGAACTTTCTCTAGCTTCTGTCAAACAAAACTATGAGGCCCAGCTTAAGGCGGCCAATGAACAAGTTGAGTTCTACAAGAACTTCAAGGCCCAACAATCGACTAAAGCTATAGGGGAAAGTTTAGAGCAGTTTGCGGAGAGCGAGTTCAACAAGGTTCGTAGTTTCGCCTTTCCAAATGCTTATTTTGAAAAGGATAATAAGGTCTCTGCGCGTGGGTCTAAAGGAGACTTTATTTTCCGCGAATGCGATGAAAATGGAGTAGAGATCATCTCTATTAGGTTTGAGATGAAGAATGAAGCCGACGGCACTGAGAAAAAACATAAGAATGCTGATTTCTACAAGGAATTGGACAAGGACCGTCGTGAAAAGAACTGTGAATATGCGGTTTTGGTAAGTATGCTTGAAGCCGATAACGACTACTTTAACACAGGGATTGTCGATGTTAGCCACGAGTATGAGAAGATGTATGTGGTCCGTCCTCAGTTCTTTATCCAAATCATTGGTCTCTTGCGCAATGCGGCTCTCAACTCTCTTAAATACAAGCAGGAATTGGCGCTTGTCCGTGAACAAAATATTGACATTACTCATTTTGAGGAAGACCTAGATGCATTCAAGGTGGCCTTTGCTAAGAACTACAATTCCACTTCTGTTAACTTCGGTAAGGCTATCGACGAAATCGACAAGGCCATCAAACGAATGGAAGAGGTCAAGAAATTCCTAACAACATCTGAAAACCAACTCCGCCTTGCAAACAATAAGTTGGATGATGTTTCCGTTAAAAAATTGACTCGGAAGAATCCAACCATGAAGGCTAAGTTTGACGCCTTGAAGGAAGACTAGGAGGCTCCTATGCAGATACGAAAAGCAACCATGAAAGATGCTGAAGCCTTATTGTCTCTATACGAAGACTTGGGCTATCCAACGACCGCTTCTAAGCTGGCTCGACGTTTAGAAATGATTCTCTCTCAGCCGCATTATGGCTGTCTTTTAGCTGAAAGAAACGGAGAAATTTTAGGTTTCTTAGGTTATGCAAAGCTCTTCTTTTTTGAAGCAGATGGATTTTACTATCGTATTTTAGCTTTGTCAGTTAAAAAAGAAACAAGACGACAAGGAATTGCTAGTAGACTAATCGATGAGTTGAAAAAACAAGCGGTAAAAGAAGGAGTTAAGGCACTGGCTCTAAATAGTGGATTAACTGCTGAACGAAATGCTGCACATCAGTTTTATCAGGCGGTTGGATTTGAAAAAGTGACTGCCGGCTTTGCTTTGCATTTAAAAACTCAACATAAATAAATCATGAAAAAAATAGTATAGGAAACGAAGTAATGTCTTCAACAAAAGGGAAAACCTTATATTTTAACAATAAGAGCATGGACTATGTAACATTTGGTAAAGGTAAGCAACCATTAGTGATCATACCAGGCTTGGGGGATGGGTTGCAGACGGTTAAAGGAAAGGCCCAGCTCTTTTCTCTCTCGTATCGATTACTTGCTAAACATTACAAAATCTATGTTTTTTCTCGGATCAATGAGCTGAGACAGGGCTATACGACACGGGATATGGCAGCCGATGTAGCGGAATCAATGGAAGTATTGAATATTACTAGTGCTGATGTTATGGGGATTTCACAAGGTGGAATGATTGCCCAATGGTTGGCAGTTGATTTCCCTGAGAAGGTTCAAAAGCTCATCCTAGCCGTGACAACAGCTAGACCGAGTCAACTTGCTAGAGAGCGAATTGAACATTGGCAAAAACTCGCTCAATCTGGAAATTTTAGAGACCTCATGCTGGATATCGCCTATCATTCTTATACGCAAGAGAGCTATCCAAAGTGGCGCTTTCTTTCGAACATCATGGGTTGCTTGGGGCGAATCAAAGATGAGAAACGAATTGCTATTCAGTCTCAGTCGTGCCTTGAACACGATAGTCTTGAGGTCTTAAAAGAAATTCAATGCCCGACCTTGGTCCTTGGTGCGCTTGAAGATGATGTGATCGGTGTGAAGGGATTCAAAGAACTGGCAAAAGGGATTTTGGATTGTCAGCTCATTATTCTTAAGCATTCAGGTCATGCTCTGTATGAAGAAAATAAGTCATTTCAAGAGATTGTTTGTGGATTTTTACACTAAAAGAGAGTGGGACAGAAATCGGTAATTCGTTAGAATTCGATTTCGTCGTCCCACCTCCGCACAGTTGAGTAGGGCTGTAAAAGCTGATAAAATCAGCGTAGTAGAGCCCACTCAACCACTGCGTCTTGCTCGACAATCCAAAGATAATTGAGAGTCTAGGACTTTTGTCCCAGACTCAGAACATCATTATACTATTTAAAATATGAAATAGATTTTACGAAGAAGCTAGTAAGCTTACACCGAGACTTTCCTAAGTGATAAAAACGCCTGAAGCGATTAGTTTCAGGCGTTCGGAAGTTTTGAGACATCCGGCTCAAAACTTAGTCATGGAACTTCGCAGAAGGTCGCTGACGTCCACCATCACCCAAGGAAAGTCTCAAAAGAAAACTTAGTCTTCAATAAAAGCCCCAGCAAAGCTGAGACTCAATATTATGTTTAGATAGCTTCTGTTGTAAAGCTGCGGCTTTCAAGCACACGCACCATAGCATCTGCTGTATCAAGGGCTGTGAAGAGTGGAATTCCTGCCTCAATAGCTGAGCTACGGATAGCCGCTCCATCTTCATCATAAGTACGTTTGTTACCAACTGTATTGATAATAGCTTGTGCTTTACCTGTACGAACGAGGGCTGGAATGTCATTGTCATCATTTTCACCCAACTTGTTAACAAGCGTTGCGTGAACCCCGTGTTCATTCAAGAACTTAGCTGTTCCTTCAGTTGCGTAGATACCATAACCGATAGCATCGAAACGACGGGCCAAGCCAAGAGCTTCTTCTTTGGTGTCATCATGAATGGTGAAGATGACGTTACCAAAGGTTGGCAAGTGGAGGTAGGAGGCTTCAAAGGCTTTGTAAAGGGCTTTTTCAAGCGTTGCATCTGTACCCATAACTTCACCAGTTGATTTCATTTCAGGTCCAAGGAGGCTATCTACCTTAGCCAATTTTGTGAATGAGAAGACTGGTGCTTTGACATGGACATGGCTACTTTCTGGGTAAAGACCGTCTTTGTAACCTTGCTCAGCCAATGATTTACCAAGAATCAAGTTTGTAGCAACTTGAGCCATTGGGATATCAGTCACCTTAGACAAGAATGGTACCGTACGGCTGGCACGTGGGTTAACCTCGATAACATAGACCGTTTCGTCCTTAATAACGAACTGGATGTTCATCATACCGATACAGTTAAGACCGATAGCCAAACGTTTCGTGTAATCAGCGATAGTCTCTTGGATTTTCTTAGAAAGAGTTTGTGGTGGATATACCGCCATTGAGTCCCCTGAGTGAACCCCTGCACGTTCGATGTGTTCCATAATACCTGGAATCAAGACATCCTTACCATCAGAGATGGCATCCACTTCACACTCACGTCCAATGATATAGCTATCAACAAGGACTGGGTGGTCTGGACTTGCCTTAACGGCTGTGCGCATGTAAGAACGAAGGTCATCTTCATTTTCAACGATCTCCATAGCACGTCCACCCAAAACGTATGATGGACGAACAAGAACTGGGAAGCCAATCTTACGAGCTGCTTCAACTGCTTCTTCTTCATTTGTCGCTGTTTGTCCTGGTGGTTGTGGAATGTCGAGATCTTTAAGGGCCTGTTCGAAGAGGTCACGGTCTTCTGCACGGTCAAGGTCAGCAACCTGTGTACCCAAGATTTTCACACCTGCTTTAGACAATGGCTCTGCCAAGTTGATGGCTGTTTGACCACCAAACTGAACCACCACACCCTTAGGTTGTTCCAATTCAATAACGTTCATCACGTCTTCAAAGGTCAATGGTTCAAAGTAGAGTTTATCTGACACTGAGAAGTCTGTTGAAACTGTCTCAGGGTTAGAGTTCATGATGATGGCTTCGTAGCCAGCAGCTTGGATAGCTTTTACAGAGTGAACTGTCGCATAGTCGAACTCAACCCCTTGTCCGATACGGATAGGACCTGACCCAAGAACGATGACTGATTCTTTATCAGATTTGATTGACTCATTTTCCCACTCGTAAGTTGAGTAGAAATATGGTGTTGATGATTCAAACTCAGCCGCACACGTATCAACCATCTTGTAAACAGGAACAATGTTATTTTCCAAACGTGTCGCACGTACTTGGTCAGCTGTTTGATTCCAAAGATCCGCAATCTTACGATCAGAGAAACCATTACGTTTAGCTTCTTTCAAAACATCAACATCGCCTACGTGAGTAGCCAATTCTTGTTCTAATTCGAAGATGTGGAGCAATTTATCAAGGAAGAAGATATCAATCTTAGTCAACTCTGATAATTCTTCAATAGTATAACCACGACGGATAGCTTCAGAAATATAGAAAAGGCGGTCGTCTTGAGCTTTGACAACTTTTTCAACCAAGGCATCGTCTGTTACTTCGGCAAGCTCTAGAATTTCATTGTGGTAAACTCCGATTTCAAGGGAACGACATGCTTTAAGAAGGGACTCTTCAATGTTACGACCGATAGCCATAACTTCACCTGTCGCTTTCATCTGAGTACCAAGACGACGTTCACCGTGTTCAAATTTATCAAATGGGAAACGTGGAATCTTAGCAACCACATAGTCAAGGGCTGGTTCAAACATGGCGTAAGTTGTACCAGTGACTGGGTTAATCATTTCATCAAGTGTCAAACCGACAGCAATCTTAGCTGCCAATTTAGCGATTGGGTAACCAGTTGCTTTTGAGGCAAGGGCTGATGAACGTGATACACGAGGGTTTACTTCAATAACATAATACTTGAAGCTATGTGGGTCAAGCGCCAATTGAACGTTACAGCCACCCTCAATTTTAAGGGCACGGATAATCTTCAAGCTAGCATCACGAAGCATTTGGTTTTCAATATCTGACAAGGTTTGCGTTGGAGCAAATACGATTGAGTCCCCTGTGTGGATACCAACTGGGTCAAAGTTTTCCATGTTACATACCACAAGAGCATTATCTGCGGCATCACGCATAACTTCGTATTCGATTTCTTTGAAACCAGCGATAGAACGCTCAATCAAACATTGTGTTACTGGTGACAATTTCAATCCATTTTCAGCGATTTCACGAAGCTCTTCTTCGTTGGCACACATACCACCACCAGTACCACCAAGGGTAAAGGCTGGACGAACGATAACTGGGTAGCCAATCTCTGACGCAAAGGCAACTGCCTCCTCAACTGTATTTACAATTTCTGATTCTGGAATTGGTTGCTCCAAATCTTCCATCAATTGTTTGAAAAGGTCACGGTCTTCGGCTTGGTCAATGGCAGACAATTTTGTTCCCAAAAGCTCTACTCCAAGCTCATCAAGAATACCAGCTTTTGACAATTCCATTGCCATATTCAAACCAGTCTGTCCACCAAGTGTTGGCAAGAGAGCATCAGGACGCTCTTTACGAAGAATACGTGTGACAAACTCAAGCGTAATTGGCTCAATGTAAACCTTGTCTGCGATTTCTTTATCAGTCATGATAGTCGCAGGGTTAGAGTTAACAAGAACAACACTGTAGCCTTCTTCTTTCAAAGCCAAGCAAGCTTGCGTACCAGCGTAGTCGAACTCAGCAGCCTGACCAATGATGATAGGACCAGACCCGATAACCATAATTTTTTTAATATCAGAACGTTTAGGCATATTTAAGATACAAAGGACGACCAGAAAGCGTTAGAATTTTAGGCAATCGTTGCAGGATGCCAGCATCCAAAACGATTGTTCTAAATTCCGAGCTTTCCGTCCGTGTTCAGTTTCAGATGACATTATTGACACAAGATCTTTGGCTGAAAACTCCTTCCAGTAAAGACAGGTCTCACTCTGTAAGAAACAAGGCACTACACTTCGTTTCTTTAACTGAATACAAGTCCTTAATTCTCCTTTCTATTTGACAACTCTCTGGTTGTCATTAAATAAGGTAGTAGACTGGGGCAAACAAGAGTAATACCCCATTATAGTCACTAGACAGTTGTAATTAACGACGTGCTTTTTCAGCTTGGAAAGCATCAATCAATTCCAAGAACTCATCAAAGAGATAGCTCGCATCGTGTGGACCAGGCGCTGCATCTGGGTGGAATTGCACTGAGAAAGCAGGGAAGTCACGGTGACGAACACCTTCGACTGATTTATCGTTAATTTCTTCATGCGTTACCATGAGGCAATCTGGAAGTGTGTCACGGTCAACGGCATAACCATGGTTTTGGCTGGTAAAATCAACACGACCAGTCGCAATTTCACGAACCGCATGGTTAAATCCACGGTGACCAAACTTCATCTTATAGGCCTTGGCACCATTCGCCAAACTAAACAACTGGTGACCCATACAAATACCAAAAATTGGGATTTTACCTTGGATGCCACGAATCATATCAAGTGCATACGGCACATCTTCAGGGTTACCTGGACCATTGGACAACATCACACCATCTGGATTAAGATGAAGAATTTCTTCAGCTGTGATGTCATGAGGAACAACCGTCACGTTACAATCACGTTTTGAAAATTCACGTAAGATAGAGTGCTTAAGACCAAAGTCAACCAAAACGATATTTTTACCAACACCTGGTGCTGGGTAGGCTGTCTTAGTCGATACCTGCTCAATATTGTTCGTTGGCAAAACAGTGGCACGCAATTGATCTTGCAAGTGCTCAATGCTGTCTCCAGGATTAGCCAAAGTCGCCTTCATGGTACCGTGTTGACGGATAATCTTAGTCAAGGCACGTGTATCAATACCAGAAATACCAGGGATGTTTTTGGCCTTCAAAAACTCATCCAAGGTCATTTGGTTACGCCAGTTGCTGGCACGACGGCTAGCCTCTGATACAACCACTCCCTTAGTTGTTGGCGTGATTGACTCATAGTCATCACGGTTAACACCATAGTTCCCAACCAATGGATAAGTAAAAGTCAAAATTTGACCGTTGTAAGACTGGTCGGTGATAGATTCTTGATAACCTGTCATACCAGTATTAAAGACGATTTCACCCGTCACATCCACATCAGCACCGAAGGCCTGACCTTCAAAAATTGTGCCGTCTTCCAAAATAAGTAAACGTTTTGCCATTATAGTAAATAGTTCCTTTCACTAAGATACAAAGGGCATTCCAATCTGAATGAAAACTAGTAAATCCGATGCAGAAGCTCAAGCTTCTAGAAAGATTTATCTATTTTCCGAGGATTTAGCCCATGTTCTTTTTCGTCTGATTCTCTCGGGAATCTGTTAACGTTGTTTACGCTTTGCCATTTAAAATAGCTTCAATAATCGCCATACGGACAAAGACTCCATTTTGCATCTGAGCAACGATTCGAGCCTTAGGTGCTTCAACCAAGCTATCAGCAATTTCCACATCACGATTAACCGGAGCTGGGTGCATGATGATTGATTGATCTGCTAACTTGGCATAACGTTCTTCAGTCAAACCATAGAGAGTATGGTACTCTTCTTTTGAAAATCCTTTGTCATCCCCATGACGCTCGTGCTGAACACGAAGCAACATGAGTACATCCAAGTCCTCAATGACGTCGTCAATGGCCACATGCTGACCATAAACATCAAACTCACTTGAGTACCACTCTGCAGGACCAGCAAAATAAAGCTGAGCTCCCAAACGCTTGAGAATCTGCATATTTGACTTAGCCACACGCGAATGCGTAATATCACCTGCAATACAAATCTTTAAATCTTCAAAGGTTCTGAACTCTTCATAAATGGTCATCAAGTCAAGCAAACACTGACTTGGGTGTTGCCCAGAACCATCACCACCATTAACAATAGAGGTCTGAATAGTCCTACTGTCAATCAACTGCTTGTAGTAGTCAACTTCCGAGTGGCGAACCACACAGATGTCAATACCCAAAGCAGACATAGTCAAAATCGTATCATAGAGGGTTTCACCCTTATTTACTGAGCTGGTCCCAGCATCAAACTCAATCACATCTAAGCCAAGTTTTTTCTCAGCCACTTCGAAGGACTTATGAGTTCGTGTTGAATTTTCAAAAAAGAGATTGGCAGCGAAATACTGTCGATCCAGCTGGAAATCAGCTCTGCCGTTTTTAAAATCTCCACCTCGACGAATCAGGCCCAAGACCTCTTCATTCGTGAGGGTTTCCATAGTCACCAAATGTTTTAGTGACACTTTTCCATCTGCAATCGCCATAGTTTTTCCTTTTTTAATGATTAACTAGTCCTTGCTACCTTTATTAGGATCTGGCAAGATTTGGTA
Source organism: uncultured Streptococcus sp. (assembly GCF_963545685.1). Lineage (GTDB taxonomy): Bacteria > Bacillota > Bacilli > Lactobacillales > Streptococcaceae > Streptococcus. The sequence continues at coordinate 39,095 of NZ_CAUUKN010000005.1, forward strand.
AAGTAAGATCCCAAGAATGGTTGAGCTTGCCACACCTGTGATTTGAAGACCACCAAGGTCAATCATTAAACCACCGATACCAGATACCAAGATAACACTAGCAATCAAGAGATTCTTTTTATTATCAAAATCAATCTTATGTTCAACTAAAATTTTCAAACCGCTAGCAGCGATAACCCCAAAGAGGGCAATAGAAATGCCACCCAAAACAGCTGTTGGGATAGAACTCAAGAGAGCAGATACCTTACCGATAAAACTCATCAAGACCGCAATCACTGCTGCGCCCGCAATAACGTAAACTGAGTAGACCTTACTGAGGGCCATAACTCCAATATTTTCACCATAAGAAGTTACTGGCGGAGCTCCAAAGAAACCAGCGATAATCTGTGCCAAACCATCACCCGTTAGAGTACGGTCAAGACCTGGATCTTTAAAGTAATCACGACCAGTTAAACTATTCAAAACCATGACATGGCCAAAGTGCTCAGTCATTGTCACAAAGGCAATTGGGGCCATGGTCAAAATCGCACTTGGATAGAGTTTGAAGTCATAATTCACAAATGGAATATCAAAACTTGGAACTTGGAACCAATGAGCGGCCGCAACTTTTGAAAATTGAACAAACTCATGTCCTGTCAACCAACCAAGAACCACTGAGAAAATATAACCCACGATTAAACCAAGCAAAATTGGGATAACACCGATGATTTTCTTACCATACATGTTAAAGAGGATGACGGCAAAGAGAGTCACCATAGAAATCACAAGACTGAAGATACTATAGGTATCATTAACCATTGTCGCATCCTTAACTGCATTAGCCGCAAGACTCAAACCGATGACGATAATAATTGGACCAACCACAATTGGTGGTAGGACCTTATCAATCCAAGCATTCCCCGCATACTTAACAATCAGGGCAACAATCAAGTAGACCAAACCACCAGCCATGGCACCTTGAGCCACCGCTGCGATCCCGTCAGTCTTCATAAGCATCTGCATGGCCGCAATATAGGCGAAACTAGACCCCATGTAAGCTGGAATCTTGTACTTAGTCACCGTCAAGTGAGCCAAAGTTCCCAAACCAGATGAGAAAAGAGCAATAGCGGGATCAATCCCAACCAAAATCGGCACAAGCACCGTCGCACCAAACATGGCAAACAAGTGCTGGAATGACAAACCAAGCAACAAACCAGGTTTTGGCATATCATTCACATCATATTTTACGTTATTCACGATATCAAAGGACTCCTTAAAAACAAGATACAAAGGGACGTTTTGGCGTAGCCAAACATTTCTGTAGAAAAATAGGAAGTCGACACCGCACTCCAAAGAGTGCTAGGAGACTTATCTTTTTTCCTAAGAAATGAGTCCCGTGTTCAATTAACAAGATACAAAGGGACGTTTTAGCCTAGCTAAACATTTCTGTAGAAAAATAGGAAGTCGACACCGCACTCCAAAGAGTGCTAGGAGACTTATCTTTTTTCCTAAGAAATGAGTCCCGTGTTCAATTAACAAGATACAAAGCCCGTCTAAAGCCTAAAGTAAAATAGGAAATACGATGACGGAGCGCTAGCTCCTAAGAGTATTTATCTTTTTTGCACTAGGCTCAGGGCATATTACATTCAAACCAAGATTCCTCTACCACAGCGAAAGAATCATTCTAGGTTCATGAACTAGCCTATCAAAATCTTAGCTTGGATCGATAATGTTGACGCTATCTTTACCATCAACTTCAGAAACCAAAACTTCGATTTCTTCTGACTCACTTGTTGGGATATTTTTACCAACATAGTCTGCACGGATTGGCAATTCACGGTGACCACGGTCAACCAAGACAGCCAAACCAACACGCGCCGGACGTCCATGGCTAACGATATTATCAATCGCAGCACGGATAGTACGACCTGTGTAGAGCACATCATCCACAAGGATAACATCTGTTCCATCAATCTCGACAGGAATAACAGACGTGTCTTGCTCAGCCTTAACATCATCACGGTAAGCCTTAGTATCAAGCTCAATCAATGGCACATCAAGGTTTTCCAACTGTTTCAAGCGCTCTTGAATACGCTGAGCAATATAGACACCACGTGTCTTAATACCAGCCAAGACAATCTTGTCGAGATTCTTGTTTCGCTCAATAATCTCATAAGTGATACGTGTAATGGCACGTTTCATGGTTACGTCATCGACGATCTCTTTTTTCTTCATAAAAAGAACCTTTCTAAATACAAAAAAATCCCCTTGAAACAAGGAGATACACAAAAATATGGCACAGTCCACCCGTGCGCTTCTCATGGCTCCTTGCCTGCCTCTCTGGACAGTGATTAAAGGACTTATTTAATTAGGTAAATTATAGCAAATTTCAGACTCTTTTACAAGAAAAAAACGGATAGCCTCTCCCAAGAAAGACCATCCGTTTGATGATTAGTTACCTTTTTTCAAAGTCTCCAAGGTTTCCTTGAAAATAGCAGGTTCTTCTGCTGTAAATTCGACCAATTCTCCTGTCGTAGGATGCGTGAAACCAAGGGTCTTGGCATGTAGAAATTGTCCATGGCCCTTGAGGGTCTTACGAGGCCCATAAAGAGAATCTCCAGCCACTGGGTGACCGATATAAGCCATGTGCACACGGATTTGGTGGGTCCGACCTGTTTCCAGTTGCAACTCTACCAAGGTATAGTTGCCAAATCGTTCCAGAACGGTGAAGCGAGTTACCGCAGGTTTTCCTTTAGCTGTTACCGCCTGTTTCTTACGGTCCTTGTCAGAACGCCCAATCGGAGCCTCAATCACGCCTCGGTCGTTGGGCAAATTGCCATGAACGATAGCTACATACTTGCGAAGTGACTTCTTATCCTTAAGCTCAGCCGCCAAAGCATTGTGGGCCTTATCATTCTTAGCAACCATAAGAAGACCAGACGTGTCCTTATCGATACGGTGAACAATCCCAGGACGAACCACACCATTGATAGACGAAAGGTCCTTGACATGATACATAAGAGCATTGACCAAGGTACCAGACGTGTGACCAGCTGATGGATGGACCACCATGCCTTGAGGTTTGTTGACCACTGCCACATCCGCGTCCTCGTAGATAATATCCAGAGGAATATCTTCAGCCTTGTATTCCAAGACCTCTTCTTCAGGCAATACATAGGTGATGACATCACCCTCTTTAACCGCATACTTAGCCTTGGCCAACTTACCATTGACCAAGACTGTTCCAGCCTTGATCGCTTCATTGGCCTGACTACGTGACAATTCTGTCAAATCTGCCAAAGACTTGTCCAGACGGTTTCCCGCCTCTTTAATGATGACTTCCATTTTCCTCTTTCCATAAGACTAAAATCAAGAGCAGGACGCCCACCGTTAGATAGGAATCTGCCACGTTAAATATTGCAAAATCAATAAAATCAAGCTGAACCATATCAACCACGTAACCCAAGTGCACACGGTCGATAAAGTTGCCAATACCACCTGAGATAATCAAAACCAAAGATAGAACCAACCATAGGCTCTTCTGGTAATTCTTAACCAGATAGACCAGAGCAGCACCAATCACTAGAACCGTCAAAATCACAAAGAAAAATTTCTGATTCTGTAAAATCGAAAAAGCAGCACCACGGTTCTGTAAATAGGTCAAGCTGAACACCCCAGGAATAGCCTTGATAACTTGGTTGAGGGCAATATTTGCCACAACCCAATGCTTGACCCACTGATCCAAACCAATCAAGGCCAGAATGGCCAAAGGAATCATAACCTTACGCATAAGTCCTCCTATGGTTTATAAGTATCAAAGTAGTCAAACATAACATTGACAAACTTGAGAGCACACGACGACAAATTAATTCCTTTACGACGAACATAAACCATCTTGTTATCCAAATTATCCTCAAGTGGAATAACTGTAATACCGTTTACACTTTGAGCATCCAGGAAACCTGAGCCCGTCGCATAAGCATCCGTACGCTCCAAGATACCGTTCAAAGTCGCACGGTCTGTCACGTTAAACATAAGAGACGAATCTGACGTATCCACAAAGTTTTCAGAATAGTACAGATACTCGTCCTTCTCCTGAGTAAAACGTACGGTAGGTAGGTGCGCCAAATCCTCCATGACTAAACTCTCTTTTTGAGCCAGTGGATGCCCCTTGCGAAGATAAATATGAGTCTTAAATGGAATCAAATCAATAGCCTCAAGCCCAAGCTTGTCCATATTTTGTTGGATTCCCTTACTATTTTGACGATTCAAATAGATAATTCCAATCTCACTGTGCCCCTTGGCTACCTCATCCAAAATTTGAATAGTCGTAGACTCAAAGATTCGGAAATCCTTGTAATCAGGGTAACGTTCTGAAAAAGTCGTAATCAAAGGTGGCAAAAAGTCATAGTGCTGACTGGCAATCGAAAACTGGTTGCCCTTTTCAGAAGCATTAAGATAGCGATTTTCAAAACTATCAAAACTGCGCACTACCTCAAGCGCACGTTCATAAAAGGTCATACCCTGACTGGTCAAGACAGCCCCCGTCGTTGTACGGGTGAAAATTTGAAAATTCAGCTCTTGCTCCAAATCCTTGATAGCCACTGAAAGACTAGGCTGACTCACAAAGAGCTTGCTGGCTGCCTCACGAAAGGTTCCGCTGTTGGCAATGGCTACGACATAACGTAGTTGTTGTATGTTCATATGTGACACTTCTTTCTTGAAAAATCAATCAGTTCTATTATAACAGATTTTATCCTCTTTTGTTGATAGTAAAAAGCCCAGGCAACCCTGAGCTTGAATTACTAAAAAAGTAGTCTTATTCGTCTGATTTGTCTGTCAAGAAGTACTCGTTTTCACGTTTATCGTAGTCAAAGGTCAAACGAACAGTACCTAACTTACCACTTTCTGGATTATAATCACGGTAGCTAAGACTCACTGACTGAGTGAGGTCTCCTTGTTCGGTTTGTGTCATTTCATGATAAGTAAAGCTAGCCTCTGGGTGTTTTTCAACTACCTCAGAAAGTCGTGTCCCCTTGAGCAAATCGGCTTGTGTGCCTAGAGACAACTTTTCATAGTCATCTTTTGTCCAGTTGCTACGATAGTCATCGACTTCTTTGACCTTATCATAGTCGAAGGTCGCTGAGGCAGATTTCAAAACATAGACATCATCTTTTTTCTCAAAAGTTAAACGAACATAGTTGTTTCCATCTGTACCTTCTTTTCTGTAAGTAAGGTCTAATAAATCTGGTTCATCTTCCTCGTAAGCCTCACTATACTCGGCATCAGTCGCATTACCGTGGGTATCCAAGACTTCATCCAAAGTCAAGGTACCAACCTTTAACTCCTTAAACTGATCCTCGGTCCAGTCAAACTTATAATTCTCATTAATATATTGATAAGCTCTGTCGTTACCGTCACTTTGGAACTCTTCAGCATGGTTCATGACATATTTCACCACTTGATAGCCTGTTCCAGCAAGCGAAGTCATGAAGAAAATAATTGACATCACCAAAGCAATAATAGATAGTGCTTTGCGTGTTGACTTTAGACTCAGCACCATGGTCACAATAGCCAAAATGATAAAAAAGAAAGCAAGGAAGGTAAAGATGAAACCAATTGGAAGTGTCCAAGCCAAAACGGCAAATAGAAGTCCCAAGACTAGAATAATAATCGGGAGAACGATGTTAACAAAAGCATTATTTTTGACTTCTTTAGGTTTGTAATAAGGGTTCTCCAAAGGTATCTGACTTGTCTTTGGAGCCTCTTTTTCTTGCTCTTTCTCCATATTTAACTCAGGCATTTGCTTAGGAGCTTCCTCCTCTAATGTCACCTGAGCTTCGTCTGGTTGTGCATCTGCTTCTGACTCAGCAGCTACCTCTTCAGTAGCTTCAGAACTATCCACCTGCTGAGCCTCAACCTGTTCAGACACTTGGGAAGCTTCCTCCTCAGAAGCGATGACAAAGCCCTCTTTCTTAGCCTCCATAAACTCCTCAGGACTTGGTTTACGACCATTGACGTCCTCAAAGTGACGCACCCATTCTTCTCTAGTTGCCATAGCTGACTCCTTTATATCTTTTTCTTTATTCTATCATACTTTAATCTCATCTTATGAAAATAAGGTCGGATATAAGAGAAAATTTTTTGAGACTGTCTTATATGCTTAAGTGACAAGCTATCTCATAGAAAATGGATGAAAGTCGAAAAAAACTGCACCCTAAAGTTAGATTTTTCTGTCTAACTTTTGTGGTGCCATTCACTTCTAGTGAATTATAGTATTTTCACTGTCCACTGTAAGTGAGAGTATATCACCTTCACCGTCTCAGAGGATAGGAATTAAAAGAATTTTTCAATAGAAAAAGGACTCTGCATTGAAAAAGAATCCTTAATTTCTTATAATCCCATCAAATAATTTCTTCAAATTCCCAAAACTCACCACTGGAAAGACGAGTCCTGAATAGAATAAGAGCACGGTGTTTAGAAAATCTACCAAGACTGAAATTCGTTGGAAGCGGATAGTCAGTCGAATCATGACAAGATAATAGCCGAGGAAAATCAGGAAACCAATCAGTACCACGAACAGTCCTTGGAAACTGATGACCTTCAAAGAAAAGTGAGTTGGTAAACCCTGATGAATCAAAAGCAGAGCAATCCAGAAGATCAAAGACAACCAAACAAAGTAAACCACTGCTCGTTGCAGGTAAATTCTATACACTGATTGCAAGGCATACTGGGTGCCAAAAGATTGCCCAGACCGAATCTCGTACTCCAACTCTTCATTTCCCAAGGAAACCACATGGGTCAAGATGAAATAATAATAGAAATAGGACAACTGAAAGTCAGAATTTCCTCTCAAAAGGCTATAAAAACCAAGAATGAAAATGACGTGGTAGAGGGTGTCAAACAGGGTATCCGCCCAGCGTCTCCTGCGAAAGAGATAAAATCGCTTCACTTCATTATACATGGAACAAACTTCCCTTCTTTTTGGCATAGGTCAAACAAGTTTGAAAGCACAAGTAACCCAAGAGCCAGTAAATCAAACCGTATCCCAGTAATAATAAAAGAACGAACCAACTTGGCTGGCGGATAAAACTCACCAAGAGATGGAAAGGCAAGAAACGAGTTAAAGTAGCAATCAAATGACTCGATTGTTCCTGAAAACCAACCAAAAAGAGAATCCCGTAAGCAAGGAGGCTAGTAATACTGGAAATTTTTGTAAAGACAAAGGAAAAACTGGCAAAGAGAAAGCCTAGACCATAAAGGGACGCAATAACCACAAAGGACAGAAGAAAGGTAACAAATGTATCGACCCAGTCAGTAGGAAAGGCAATCTGCTGAACCAAGGCAACCAAGCAAAACAAAGGAATGGCCTTGACCAGGTCCAACAAAATCTGTACGATAATTTTGATAAAAAGCATGACAAAGATGCTCCTCCGACTCTGAATCACGTTGATAATGGTGCGGTCTGCAATCTCATCCTCGATAAAATAGGTCGGATGAGTGATACTGTGGCTAGAAAAATACCAAGTAAAAAGCAAGATAAACAGCTCAAAAGTATCTTGCTGACTGTCAAAATAGTTCAGAAAACCCGTAACCAGAAAGAAAATTCCCAAATTGGCAAAGAGAAGATTGACTTTGAACTGTTTGTATTCACTGAGTTGGCGACTAAACTCTCGCCCAATCGCTGCTAGCATCATTTGAGCACCTCATACAGCAAATCTTCCAAAGAGGCAGGTTCTCGAGTGAACTGCAAGACTTCCGTTTCTTCTAGCAATAGCCGATAAAGGTCTGGATTTCTGGTCTCTACCGAAATCCCACCATCAAGCACCTTGTAGTCCAGCTCAGTAAAGTTTTGTCTCAGTACACTTTCTGCACTCTTATCTAGAAGCAAGTGATAGACTTCATACTGGTGGACATTGCCAAAAATCTCTTCAAAGGTTCCGTCACGATAAAGCCGCCCCTCCTGAATTACCACCACCCGAGTGCTGACCTTCTCGATAAAACTAGCGTCATGACTGGTGATGAAAATACTTGCTTGATGGTAACGAGCATAATCCTGCAAAAGAGTTATCAGCTGTTTTTTTGCCAGCAAATCTAGCCCATTGGTCGGCTCATCCAAACAGAGAACTTTCGGTTTTTGTACTAAGGCTAAGATTAAGGTCAATTTCTGACGGTTGCCCTGGGACAGTTCTGAAACCAGCGTATCCTTATAAGGGGTAAAAGCCAGCTGGTCACATAAGACATCCACTTCTGACTTGATATGAGACAAGGCAATCCCATTCAAGCCTAGAAAATATTGGAGATTTTCCATAGCTGTCAAATAACTGTACAACCCCTGCCCGCTCTCCAAGACAAACTTGACCAGCGAGTGGATTTTCTTGGAGCGATTAGAAACGCCATGAACACGAACCTCGCCCTTATCCTGCAAAAAAATCCCTGCCAAGAGCTTGATAAAAGTCGACTTACCGGCACCATTGCCACCAACGATGGAGACGATTTTACCTGAATCCGCTTGAAAATCAGGAATGTCTAACACCAACCTCTTGTGAAATCTCTTTTGAACTTGTGAAAATGTTATGTTAGTCATTTAAGATTACCCCTTGATTTGGAAGATCCCCTTTAATTTGTTCAATTATTTTTTCAATATCTATAATTTCAGTATTATTAGGAAAATTATATTGCTTTGGAATATAGAGATTGTAGATATACTCATTTTTCCCCTCTTCATTAACACTCTGAGCAATCTCACGAATTTTTTCATTAATTTGTTTTTCCATTTTATCCTCCAATACGGTTTAAAATTGTTTTAACTTCAAGCATTTTGCCATCAATTTCATACATTACTTTAACCACACCCTAACCCTGCATCCTCCTATACTCCTTCGATTTCTCGCCATACCAGTCCTTAGCTGAATAGCCGAATTGCTCTCGATAGCTTTCGGAGTATTTAAAGAGGTAATAACCTCGTAGCAAATCAATGGAAAAGACATAGGTCGCAAAGACAAATATTGCTGGCATTAGGGGCATCAACACCGCATCGATGCTCCCTCTTATATCACTTCCAGTGGAGCGGTCAAAGAGCACCAGTCCAGCTGTAAGCCCGGTTCCACCTAAAAAGACCAAACCATCCGAAATCTTTTCAGTCACAAGTGCTACCATGGGGCTAAACTCTGTCTGATTTTGAACGGCTTCTTTCAGTTTACGGGGAACCGTTCGAATCAAATAATAAATGGAAAGAAGAAACATAGCCCCTGATAGTATACTGACAATATTTCGTCGTGTCATCATCATTATACCAGCACATACTGTAAAGATAGCGAGTAAGACTACCATGTAAAAGTAAGTACAAAATTTCAGCTTCATCGGACTTTTTCTGTGCCTTATTGAAAAGAGCAGATAAAGCAGATACATGATAAGATACAAGAAAATCATGGGCCACTGAATCCAAGAAAATGTAGGATCTTGTTCAACGGTCAAGCCCTTTATAAACAACGGTGTGGCAATGGAGGAAAAGTAAATAAGGATTGAAGTGATAAATAAACCAATAAAACGTTTCCAGCTTCCTTTTTGATTGAGTTTTTCTACAGTCTCCTTAGTGACAAGAGACTGACTTTTCTCGAATGTATAATTTAAAAATCTCAATAGTTTTCTCCTTTTATCAAGAAAAAACAGGAAGGTCTCCCCTCCTGTTCCCTATTTAGTCATCTCCCAAACCTGATTTATAAGTAAGGTAGAAGGTATCTTCACCTTCTTTGGTATCAAATGACAAGTAAACACTCTTGAGTTTACCTTCTTCTGCATCAAAGTCACTATAAGAGAGAGTCATCTCTTTCTTGAACTCACCTTCACGAGATGTTGTGATTGTGTACTCTCCCCTTGCAGCTTTAGGGTGATCTTTAATGACATCTTCTAGTTTCGTACCATTAGATGGGTCACTATAGTCTCCTTCAGTAAGTGCCTCGTACTGTTCTTTCGTCCAGTCAGATTTGTAAGAGCTATCAATTTCTACCTTATCTTGAGAGAATCTACCTGAAGCATATGACAAGATAAAAGTACCATCATATTGTTTCTTAAAGTTTAGGTAGACACTTTCGCCATAGTCTTTACCAGAGTATGTCAACTTCAACTCATCACCTGACATCTCAGCATTTGACGCCTTGCCATATGTCTTAATGATTGATTTAACAGTGTCTTTACCTGCTTTCAACTTCTTGAACTTAGATTCATTCCAGTCAAATTTAGCATTTTTATCAATGTAATCGTTGACGTCAGTGCTATCACCTTTTGAATCAGATTTTGAATCGCTGTCATCATCTTTTTTGTCAGCGTCATCATCGTCTTTGTCAGCAACTTTTGATGTCTTGCTTGAGCTTGCGCTATCACTAGAGTTTTGAGACATTTGGAAAATCAAACCGCCAATAGAAACAAAGAGCATGAGACCAGCAACACCTGTTGCGATGATTGAGAGCAATTTCTTGCTAGATTTAAGACTGAAGATAAGTGAAACCACTGCTACAGCAACTGCGAGGACTGTCAAGATAATGAAGAGCCAAGCAGGACTGACAAACCATGCCAAGATGGCAAAGATTACTGAAAGGGCAATCGCAACGATTGGCAAGATAAGGTTGAAGACAAGCTTATCCGCTGAGCTAGGTGCTGGATTAGGAACTGCTCCAAATCCTTGAGCTGTAGGGATAGAGGCCTTTTCAAACATGCTTGAATCAAATTGTGGTGTTGGTTGTTGCACAGGCGCTTCTGAGAAGGCTGCTGTACCAAATGGTGATTCACTGCTTGCTTGTTCTGCGACAGCATCTTCGGCTGTTTCAGCAACATCAGCGGCATCAGCTTGTTCTGCTGGCACTTTTTCAGCGATAGTTTCATTAGCTGGTGCTTGTACAGATGCTGCTTGAGCAGTCAAAGCACTAGTATCAAAGTTAGCTGCTTTAGCGTCCAAAAATTCTTGGGGGCTAGGTTTACGCCCATGTACCGACTCAAAGAGTTTAGCCCATTCTGCTTTAGTTGACATAAAAATCTCCTTTTATCAAGAAATCTAAACAAGAAATCCCTTCAAATTAGTGAAGTTTTCTATAGTCAGGACTTAGACACCTATCTCTGATTAAGATAAGTGCAAATGTCCCTTAAAAAGTCTGACCTCTCTTTACAACTTGAGGCAACCTTTCCCTATATCTAGTCCCATGTTCAATTTCTTGTTGATAATCCCATTCTACCATAATTAAAGACCTCTGTTAACCGTTTCCCAAAAGGTTTTTTTCTGCTACAATAGTAGTTATAATGCACCAAAGGAGTTATATATGAAAAACATTAAAAAGTACATTCCATTAATTATTGTACTTGTTATCGCTGGACTAGGATTTGTCTACCGAGAGAACATTTCACGTGCTATTCGTGGAGATGATTACGTGGATAACAAGATATTCACTAAACAATTAGAAAAGGCTCAAAAATCTGGAAAAGAGGCCTTTCCACAGTTGACAGACAAGGTCGGCAAGGACGAAGCTGAAGTTATCCTCCATACTTCAAAAGGCGACATCACTGTTAAACTCTTCCCTACACTTGCTCCTAAGGCTTCTGAAAACTTCTTGAAGCTCGCCAAGGATAAATACTACGATGGTCTTACCTTCCACCGTGTTATCAAGGACTTCATGATTCAAAGTGGTGATCCTAAGGGAGATGGTACTGGCGGAGAATCTATCTGGAAGAAAGGTTTCGCTGTTGAGCCTACACCATTCCTCTACAACATCCGTGGCGCACTTGCTATGGCTAATACCGGTGCTAAAGATTCAAACGGCAGCCAATTCTTCATCGTTCAAAACAAGGATGACCAAAGTAAGCAACTAGAAAATGCTGGCTATCCAAAACCTATCATTGACGCCTACAAAAATGGTGGTTACCCTGCTGGTGATACGAAATATACTGTCTTTGGACAAGTCATCAAAGGCATGGATGTCGTTGACACTATTGCTAACCTTGAAGTTGATGACAATAGCAAACCAAAAGAAAATGTAACCGTTAATTCAGTCGAAGTCGTTAAAGACTACAAATTCAAATAAACAAATAAATCCGAGAATGGGCTTCTCGGATTTTATTTTTATTTAACAGCGGTGAGGAGATAGTCACCAGTGTTAACACGGGCTTCTTTAGTCGTTAAGACATCATCGAAGTCAGCAGTGTTTGTTACAATGACCGGTGTGATGACTGGTAATTTAGCTTCTCGGATAGTTGCTAGGTCAAATTCTATAAGTTTTTGGCCTGCTTCTACAACATCCCCTGCTTCTACATAGGTCTTGAAACCTTTACCGGCAAGTGAAACAGTATCCATACCAATATGGATGAGAAGCTCTGCACCATTTTCAGTTGTCAAACCAATAGCATGGCCGGTAGGAAAGACTAAATTAACGGTTGCCTTAGCTGGTGCAACAACGACACCATCGGTAGGATCAATAGCAATCCCCTTACCCATAGCTCCTGATGCAAAGACTTGGTCTGGTACTTGATCAAGAGGTACAATATTCCCGATGAGCGGGCTAGCAATGATTTCTTGTTGAATTTCTTTAGGAGCAGGCGCAGCTTTGCCAGTTTTTTCCTCAGTCTTAGTTGCTTCAGCGCCACTGTATAGATTTGGTACTCGTACAAAGAGTTGGATGAAGAAGGCGAGGATACCACCAAAGACAGCAATAAGAATCGCAAAGATAACTTTAGTGAAGCTACCATCCGGTCCAATCAGGCTTGGGAAGACAAAGACACCCATACCACCAGTTGAATACATCTTAATATCTAGGGCCATCATGGCAGCTCCCATCAATCCTGAAACCCCACATGAAATATAGAATGGTGTTTTCATTGGAAGTGTCACACCATAGATAGCTGGTTCTGTAACCCCAAAAATAGATGAAACAAATGCTGGCATAGAAATGGTACGGACTTTTTCTTCTTTTGTCTTAAGCATGATAGCTCCCAATACACCTGTTTGCGTGAAACATGGCAAAATAGCTGCTGAAAGAATACTTGAACTTCCGTTTGTTGCCACATCTAAGATCGCAAGAGGAACAAGTGCCCAGTGCATTCCAAACATGACCATTACTTGCCACAAAATACCAAGTAAAAGACCAAAGACAATCGGATTAAAGTTCATGATTGCTTGGAAAACATTTGTCAATCCATCAGAGAAAGTATTGGCAACTGGTCCCACCACCAAGAATGTTAATGGAACGGTAATGAGTAATGTAAAGAAAGGCACTACGAAGACTTTAATCACATCCGGAGTGATCTTGGTAAAGAATTTTTGAATGTATGAAGCTACCCAAATTGCTAAGATAGAAGGCATGACAGTTGAGAGGTAACCTCCTGCAGGAAGCGCAAAAGGAATAACTCCTAAAACATGCCCTTGACCTGCCTTTTGAAGAGCAGTCACTAGTGTAGCAATATCAGGGTAAACAAGTGCTCCTGCAATCGCAATAGCTGTAAACTCATTAACCTTGAAACGACGGGCAGATGTTAATGCTATCAAGATTGGCAAGAATTGGAAGAAACCATCTCCTGCTGCATTCAAGATAACATACATAGGACTCGTTGCAGCAGACAAGCCACACACTGCCATGATAGCAACTATACCCTTGATAATACCGGCCGCAGCCAAAGGGCCAAGGAAAGGTTGGAAAATACTTGAGACTAGAGATACAAAGCGGTCAAAGAGATTGCCCTTTGGTGCATCACCTTCATCAAGATCAAGACTACCACCTGCTGGAAGACCGCCAACTTGAAGAACCTCCGCATAAACATCAGGGACATGGTTACCAATAACCACCTGATATTGACCTCCTGCCTTAACAACAGTAACGACACCATCACGGTTCTTAAGATAGTTATCATCTGCTTTAGACTCATCTTTCAAATCAAAGCGCAAACGTGTCACACAGTGTTTCAAGCTATTGACATTTTCTTTACCACCAACGTGTTTGAGAATGTCCTCAGCTAATTCAGTATATTTAGCCATAAGGGCTCCTTTCTTTTCTAGGATTTTAGTTTCTTTGAGGCTTTTTCAACGAAAAAAACCTAAATAAATACCAAGAACTAATTGGGTCGAGTATACACTACTCCCATCAGTTTTTCGTATTTATCTAGGTTTTGCCTGCTAACCAGTAACAATCCTTTTGCTATGGCTTTATAATATCAGAGTTAGAATATTTTTGCAAGCCCTTACAAAAATATTTTTTGTTTTTGGATGTAAAATCTTGACCAAGACTTTAAGTCGTGATAAACTATTGTTAGTTTATAAACTAACAGAAAGAGAGTTACACGATGAAAACAAGAGCAATTATTGAATTTAAAGACACTTACGCTAGCATGGAATGCCAAGAACTTGGTTACCATACCAAGGAAACCGCCTTGGCTATTATTTCACCTACTGGACATATTCTATCAAGTACACCGCTTTTCAGAAAGGCATATGGTTCAAACATTGCTCACATCGACCAGCTTCCTTTCAACATAGATAACCTCAATATTACAGCCAAAGGACTTAGTGAAAAAGCTAGAGCCAATTTAGAGGATTGGATTGCCCATACTATTATTCTTCCGATGGACTATGATAAGTACTTTACTAAGCATCAAGCACTTCTACACCTCTTAGCAGAGTCGCCTATCGTTGAGTCTGTTCAAGCCTTAACTTATAAGACTGTTAAGATATATTTTTCAGAAGCGCTTAACGACGAACACATTCGCCAACTTCAAGGCTTTATTCTTTCTCAGGCCGGTATCTACAGCTACATTGGTACTTCCACGGTATCAGATCGAAATGCTTATCAAGCTCTTGAATGGGCCAAACTAGATGTAAATGGGCGTGCACACAACAATCACAAACCTGCTATTTTTCACCGCAGCAAAAGCCTCTTAGGTGGTTTTTTTCAACATGGAAACCAAGAAAGCATTGCATAATTTATAACCAGGACACCTTGTGTCCTTTTTTTGCAACAAGAAAACTCACCAGAAAGGTGAGTTAGCTTGGATTATTTACTATGTTTCAAGTTACTATAGATACTGAATACCACAATCCAGATTGCTGCTCCGATAGCTCCGACAACAGTTGACTTTTGCAAGAAGAGACAAACAAAGACGAAGACAAAGAATCCGATAGTCAAAGGATTAAGAATTTTATAGGCCGGCATAAGGAAGCCATCTGCCATAAATTCTTGAGATTTACGGTACTTGAGATGAGCAAGCATGGTTAAGATATAGATAGCGATGTAAACCCCTGATGATGATGCGGTAATCAAAGCAAAGGCATCAGACACACCAGGCAGTACGTTGATAAAGGCTGAGATACAGACCACAATAGCTGATACAATGATGGCACGAGAAGGAATACCATTACGTGCCAAGGTATCAAGTTTCAAAGATTTCATAACCTTACTGTTTGGTGTTTCCCTAGCGATTTGGAAAAGGTGACGACCAGTTGAATAAAGTGTTGAGTTCAAAGATGAGGCTGCCGCTGTCAAGACAACGAAGTTAATAAAAGCTGCTGCCCACTTGATACCAGCCATTTGGAAGACCGTTACAAACGGTGACTCATTAACTGGGAGCTTCTGCCATGGGAAGATAGCCATGATGGCAATGAGCGCTCCCACATAGAAGATTACAATACGAATCGGAATTTCCTTGATTGCCTTTGGCAACACCTTTCGAGGGTTTGCTGTCTCAGATGTTGTAATTCCTACAAATTCAATAGCTTGGTAGGCAAAGAAAACCATCTGGAAGGTCATGACAAAGCTTACCCAACCTTTAGGGAACATCTGGAAGCCTTGTGTAATATTAGTAAGGCTCGCATGTCCAGCTGGTGTTTCAAAGTTAGTTGCTACCATAAATATCCCTGTAGCTATCAAGGCAAGAATGGTGACAATTTTGATCATTCCAAACCAAAACTCAACTTCTCCGAAAATCTTAACCGCAATCAAGTTTACCGAACTCAAGATAATCAGGAAGACAATCTGAATCTGCCAGGCAGGCCAACTTGGAAACCAAAACTGCACATAGCTCGCAACTGCTGTAATTTCTGCCATACCAAGAAATACCAGTGATACCCAGTAAGACCAGCCTGAGAAGAACCCCCAGCCTTTACCAAGGTATTTCGTAATAAAGTTAATAAAGGTATGTTGGTCCGGGTCCATGTAGAGCATCTCACCGATAGCTCGCATCATGAAGTACATGAAGACACCTGTCAGCATATAAACAAGTATGATTGAAGGTCCTGTTAGGGAAAGGGAACGCCCTGCCCCAAGGAAGAGACCTGTACCAATTGTACCAGCGATGGCAATCAGCTGAACGTGTCTGTTTTGAAGACCACGTACCATACCATTTTTAGTCTGGTTATCGTCGTCGTTATGATGTTGCTTTTGCGACATTTTTTCACTCCAATTCTATTTAACATGACTCAAGGAGCCCTACTATTTTTAACATAACCTGTATTTTACCATTTTTGAAACAACTGGTCAATATTGTGTATAAAATTCAGAATATTTCAACGAAAAAACAAGAGCTCGGAATAAACCCAAGCCCCTATTTTCAAATTATTAAGATTCAGGATCATCTAGGCTACGCCCATGTAAACCTTTTTCACGTTGTACTTGTCGGAGTTTTTCAGGGGTAACATCATTACCTTCTTCGTCAACAACTTTGATACCTTCAATGTGATGACGGACAGCACGACGATAGCCCGCAATATATTCCTCACGAAGTTTTGCTTGTTCTACCTCTTCTTCTGGTGTCAAGCCTTCTGCTTTTTTCTTTTTGGCAAGCTCATTGATTCGAGCAATTTTTTCAGGTGTCATAATAAGACCTACTTTCTACCTGTCATCAGGTCATTATTTTGTGTTCAATTGGTTAAAGGCGGCGACAGCCTTAGCTTTCGCTACAAGACCTGCAAGAAGGGCCAAACGGTTATTTTTCACAGCCTCATCTTCAGCCATAACCATGGTATTGTCAAAGAAAGCGTCAATAACAGGGCTAAGAGCAAAGAGTTGGACCAATTTGTCACTAGCTGAACCTGTCAATTCTAATTCTTCAATCGCCTTAGCAAGAGCTTTTTCTTGAGCATTTTCAAAGAGACTAGCATCGACCGCTACTGAAGCATCTGCTTTTTCTGCCAAGTTGAAAGCACGTGAGAGTGACTCAACAGCTGCCTTATAACCATCAGTCTTAGCAGCTTCTGAAAGGGCTTCAGCTGCTTCCAGCATATCGGCTACGACAAAGTTTGAACCAGAAAGAACAGCTTCTTTGATATCTTTTGGTGTACGTCCCATCATCTTGTCCACACGCGCCTTGATGAAGTTGAGCACTTCTGCTTGATTGTCATATGAAAGACTATCAAATGAAAGTCCGTAAAGACTGTCAATCAACTCATCCATAGGAATATGCCAACCAAAAGCATCCAAGATACGAACAATCCCTTGTGTTGCACGGCGAAGCGCATAAGGGTCATTGGAACCAGATGGAATCAAACCGACTGAGAAGAAGGAAAGAAGGGTATCCAATTTATCCGCAAGAGCAAGGATGGCACCAACCTTGGTTTCAGGAAGGGCTCCGTCTGCTGAATCAGGAAGATAGTGCTCACGGATAGCCGTCGCTACTGCAGCATCTTCACCAGCGAGAAGGGCATATTTTTCACCCATAATCCCTTGAAGCTCATCAAACTCACCAACCATACCAGTCAAGAGGTCGAATTTGTAAATTTCAGCTGCACGAGTTACCGCTGCTGTTTCTTCAGCAGTCAAACCAGCTTGGTCAGCCAATGATGCCGCAATGACACCAGCACGGGCCATGTGTTCTGAAAGGGAACCAATTTTTTCATGGAAGGTTACGTTTGCCAATTTAGCAACGAGGTCTTCAATCTTGAGTTTTTGGTCTTCACGCCAGAAGAATTCACCATCCTCGAGACGCGCCACCAAGACTTTCTCATTTCCTCGGATAACATTTTCCAAGTGCTCAGCGTTCCCATTACGGACTGAGATGAAGTTTGGTTTCAGCTGACCATCAAGATCGCGCACCACAAAGTAACGTTGGTGCGTTTCCATTGAGGTTACCAAGACTTCTTCTGGAACATCCAAATATTTAGTGTCAAAACTTCCCATAAAGGCAGTTGGGTATTCGACCAAGTTCAAGACTTCGTTCAAAAGTCCTTCTTCGATTTGGACTTGAACACCTTGTTCTGCTTCGATGGCTTTGATTTGCTCACGAATCATATTTTCACGTTCTTTGCTATCTGCAATCACGTAAACGGTACGAAGGTCTTCTTCATAAGAATCCGCATTGGTGATTTCCACTTCGTGCCCTAGGAAACGGTGTCCACGGCTCACACGACCTGACTTAATATCCAAGAAGTCTAGTTCAAGGGCTTCCTCTCCCAAAAGGACGGTCAAAGTGTGAACAGGTCGAATGTATTCAAAGCTGTTGTTAGCCCAGTGCATGCTGACAGGGAAGGTCAATGAAGCAAGTACTTCTGGGATACCAGCCAAGACTTCTTTAGCAGGTTTTCCAGCTTCATGTTTCGTCACATAAACGTACTCTTCCCCTTTGACTTCACGAAATTCGATGTCGTCAACGGTCAAGCCTTTTCCACGGACAAATCCTTGGGCAGCTTTTGAGAAGTTTCCATCAGCATCCAAGGCGATTTTCTTAGAAGGCCCTTTAAAATCTTCGGTCAAATCTGTTTGTTGATCAGCCAAACCAATCACACGGACAGCCAAACGGCGTGGTGTTGAGAAGGTTTGAATGCTTTCGTATGAGAGACGGTTGTCATCCAAGAAGGCTGCCATTTTCTCTCCTAGTTGTTTTTCACTTGGTGTGACAACATAGGCTGGCAACTCTTCAAGTCCAAGTTCTACTAATAAGTTTTTTGTCATGTTTTTTCCTTTACATCTTCTTCTTTTTGATAGGCACCTTAGGGTACTGGGGACGTCGCTAACTAACTTTGTGAGGCTGTAGGGAGATCTATGTCTACTTGACATAGATCTCCAACAGTCTCATCAAAGTGGATTTAGCCAACTGATTTTTGAACCTAAAGTTTCAAAAATCCCCATATAGCAGTACGGCGGTGCCTATCCCTTTAGCAAGTCTTTGACTTGCATCTGGGTGCCATATGGGCTCACTCTGTTCGCCCTTTTTCCATTCTTGTAACTCTCTTTATTCTTCCTCTTCTGCTAGGAGTTTTGCGCGTGTGGCTTCGTCGAGAAGTGGGTAACCAAGTTTTTTACGTTCTGCAACGAAGGTCTTGGCTACGACACGGGCCAAGTTACGGATGCGGGCAATGTAACCTGCACGTTCTGTAACAGAAACGGCACCACGAGCGTCAAGTAAGTTGAAGGTGTGTGAACATTTCAAAACGTAGTCATAAGCTGGGTGAACAAGACCCAATTCCAAAGCACGTCCTGCTTCTTTTTCAAATTTTTCGAAGTTTTCAAGAAGCATATCTTGGTCTGAGACTTCAAAGCTGTATTTTGAGTGTTCGTATTCTGGTTGAAGGAAGATTTCTCCGTATTTAACGCCTGGAGCCCACTCGATATCATAAACCGAGTCTACTTCTTGGATGTAAGAAGCCAAACGTTCCAATCCATAAGTGACCTCAGAAGTTACCGGACCAGTTGCCAAACCACCAACTTGTTGGAAGTAGGTAAACTGAGTGATTTCCATACCGTCAAGCCAAACTTCCCAACCAAGACCAGCTGAACCAGTTGATGGGTTTTCCCAGTTATCTTCAACGAAACGAATATCGTGTTCCAAAGGATTGATACCCAATTTTTCCAATGACTCAAGGTAAAGTTCTTGAATGTTTGATGGTGATGGTTTCATGACCACTTGGAATTGGTGGTGTTGGTAGAGACGGTTTGGATTTTCTCCGTAACGACCGTCAGCTGGACGACGAGACGGCTCTACATAAGCAGCATTCCATGGCTCAGGACCAATGGCACGAAGGAAGGTGTAAGGACTCATCGTACCCGCACCCTTTTCATTATCATAAGCCTGCATGAGCATACAACCCTGGTCATTCCAGTATTGTTGCAAAGTCAAAATAATTTCTTGAAATGTTAATTTCTTAGACATTGAATACTCCTTAATTAAAAATGATTTCTTGCGACACGAGTCTGCCTCGTCGATTATACGAGGCAAGACGAGTTAGTACTGCGTTTAGCTCAGGCACCCTAGTGCTGAGCGTGGGGCAGTCCGACTGTAAGGAGGTCTCTGCCACTGACGCAGTGGAAGGTCAATTTTTTTGACATGATTTACTCCTTTTTCTTTGTGACTTAGGATACAAAAAGAACCATGTCTCTGCTCCTAAGTCATTCGACCTAGGGGCGTCAGAAACGCGGTTCCACCCTAATTTATTACTTCATTTTATCTGTTTGTACTCAGCTCTTTGCTGAGAGAAAGCGCCACTTGCTTACTTTGCTCTACTTGGCTTTCACTATCCCAAGCTCGCTAGAAAAACGCCATAAGCCCTTCTTTCTTGTCAGTATTATAGCAGAAATAGATAAACTTGTAAAATAGAATTCTAATTCTACTTCTCATCAATCCCCATTTCCTGACTAACATGTGCATGGGAATCTTCATGGAGAATGTCATTATCAATAATTGAAGCTTCTCGAAGTTGTTTTGCTTTTTCCTTATCCTTAGGTGTTAAATCTTGATCAGGATCATAAGCTTTCTCGACAATAGCTAAAAGATGATTTCGGATTTCCTTTTCCTTACGAATCTTTGCTTTTTTTACGATAACTTGCGACGACCAAGACAACCAGCATCAGTAATCCAAGATAACCAATAAGGGGATACATGACTGCCACCAGTTGACGGAAACCCATGAAAGATATAGCAAAACCAGTCAGGGCAAAGGCAGACACAAAGAACTTAAATCGTTTATCACTACCCGCTGAGAAGCGTTTCCCAAGGGCATAGTAAAGACTAAAGACGGTATTGAAAATCAAACCAAAAATCACTAAGGCGTAGAGCGTCGCAAAGATAGGGTTCACTTCCTTAGCAATAGCCAACATAGGAACATCCGAGCTCGCAATTTTATCACTGTTAGCAAAGAGAATCAAGGTCGTGATGAAAAAAATCACACCAACCATGAAGCCACCCCAGGCACCGCTCTTTTCAGCTTCATTGATTTTGAGAATAGAGCCCCCCATCACAAATGCCATCGCTATGGCCGACATGACACAAACAGCAAAATAATTGACTACAGACAGCCAGATACTTGGGAAAGGTGATTGAATGGTTTGCGACACCTTATCCATCTCTGTAAAATCCCAGTGACGCCCTAAAACATTGGTCATAAAAATAAGAGCAATCATAACCAAAATCATAGGGGTAAAAACTCCGATAACTCCGATGATCTTTTTGAAATCTAGGAAACTCACAAAGATAGTCAGAGCTGTACACAGGAAGGCACCTACCCAAATCGGAAAGCCGAACTGTTGGTTTAGGTTAGCCCCTGCACCTGCTGCCATAACAAAGCCAAAAAGAAAGCAGGTGATAATCAGAGCAATGTCCATAATACGATAAATAACGGGATGGCTAATCTCAGCCAGAACGACTGAATGGTCATCAGAACGGTAATAACTTCCCAAAGCAATCATGAGTCGCCCAAAGCCAACATGCAAGATTCCTAGAACTATGACACCTATCAGTCCCCAGGCTCCAAAACTAACAAAATACTGTAAGAGGTCCTGTCCTGAAGATACCCTTGCACCAATCATCACACCGACATAGGCCAGGGCAATGCTCCAAATACGTTTTGACATATTACCTCCTGTAAAATAAAAAGTATTTCCATTCTAAACCTGTACTGTTACAATTCTGTAAAAAACGAAAAAACAGTACTTAAATAAGAAAGTACTGCTTATACTATTACTTCTCCCAACCTTTACGTCCATCAATATAAGTCGCTTGTAACTCCAAGGAATCATCTAAAACGATGAAATCGGCTGGAAGACCAGCTTTAAGGCTACCACATATATTTTCTAGCCCAACCGATTTAGCAGGAATACTAGTTGCCATTTGTAAGGCTTGAGCAACCGTCGCGAGCCCCCAATCAACCACATGTTTAACACCGTCTTTGAGTTGTAGGATAGAGCCAGCTAGGTTACCACCTTCCTTAAGGCGAGCGGTACCATTTTCCACAATAACAGGAAGCTCACCTAACATATAGTCACCATCAGGACAGCCTCCCGCTGACATACAGTCTGTAATTAGGGCAACTCCTTGAGGCGTTTTTTGCTTGATGAGGACCTTACAAGCTGCAGGAACCACGTGATGACCATCCGCAATCAGTTCACCAATTGTCTCAGGACTATCAAAGGCCGCTCCAACCATTCCAGGCTCACGATGTGTAAACCCACGCATACCGTTGTAGACGTGAACCCAAACGGATGCCCCAGCTTCCACAGCCGCTACAGCTTCCTCGTAAGTAGCATTGGAATGGCCTAGAGCGATTGTCACACCTTGCCCAGTCGCTTCTTTGATAAATTCAACGACACCCTCACGTTCAGGAGCCAAGGCCAGCTTGATTAATTTTCCTTGAGCCGCCTCTTGCCATGCTTCCAACTGTTCGATACTTGGATTGCCCATGTATTTAGGATTTTGCGCCCCCTTATAGGTTTCAGTGAAATAAGGTCCTTCAAAGAAGAGGCCTTGGATTTTGGCACCAGTCTCCTTACCAGCCGTCTCTGCTGTTGTCTGACAGATAGCTTTTAGCTCTTCAAATGGCGCTGTCAATGCTGTCGGTAAGAAAGAGGTCACACCTGCTGAAAGCAAGGCCTGACTCATGCCTAGAAGACTTTCCTCAGAATTATCCATAACATCGTATCCCGCAAATCCATGAATGTGGGTATCCACAAGGCCAGGAGCAATCTGATAATCACTGTAATCTAGCACCTCTGCACCTTCTGGTACATTTTCCGTCCAGTCACCAAAACGGCTATCCTCAACCGCTAGGTAGCCACCTTCCTTGATTTTATGTTCAAAATAAAAACGTTTGGCTGAAATATAACAGGTCATAAGATCACCTCTCATCATTTTTCTATATTCTTAATTCGCTTTCATTATATCAAAAAAGCCGAGAAAATTTCTCGACTTTTTATCTTAAATAACACCTTCTGTAACCTTTTCAACAAGGTTAATCGCATGGTCTGCGATACGTGTGTAATGTGAGAGGTAATCAACATAGTTGATACCAGCTTGCGCTGTACACTCACCATTGTTAAGACGTTTGGTATGTATTTTACGCAATTGTTTCTCAAGTTTTTCCAACTCCTCTTGACGAAGGATAACTTGACCTGCAAGCACCTTGTCATCATCCACAACAACACGAATACTATCAAGAACAATACGGTGCGTACGGTTATAAACATCCCCAAGCTCAGCCTTAGCAGTCTCAGAGAATTCAATTCCCTTATTATGAATATGTTGTGAAAGGTTGGCACTTGCAACTGCCAAATCACCAATACGCTCCAAGTCACGAACAGAATCTAAAACACTTGCCAAAACTTCGTTTTCAGAAACACTAAGTGACTCGTTAGAGATGTCAATCAAGTAAGTTGTCAACTCTTCATCAATACTGTTAACAGCTGTTTCATACTTCTCTACCTTGTCAAAGTATTTCTCATCACCCTTATCAAAGAAAGCGTATGAAGCCTCCAAAGATTGAATGGCATATGATGCTAAGTGAACCAACTCTTTCTTAGCATTACCAAGGGCAATGGCTGGTGCTTGTGTGATAAGCAAACGATCCAAGTAAAGCGCTTCGTACTTGTTAACTTCATCCTCACCAGGAATAATCTTAGTAACAAGATAAGCAAGAAGCCCAATGAATGGGAATTGCACGATAGTGTTTGCAATATTGAAGGTACCATGGGCAAAGGCGATTGTCATCTCTGGTGTCAAACCAAGCACAGACTTAAACCATTGAATCAGTGCTGTAAATGGCACCAAGAGAATCAAACACAGGATTGTTCCAATAACGTTGAACAGGACGTGAGCTCCTGCCACACGTTTAGCTGCAATGTTAGAACCAAGAGCCGCAAGAACTGCTGTAATAGTCGTACCGATATTATCCCCAAAGAGGATTGGAAGAGCACCTTGTAAGTCGAGCAGACCACCTGAGTAAAGACTCTGAAGAATACCAATGGTAGCTGCCGATGATTGAATCAACATGGTCAATCCAGCACCAATGATAACACCCATGATTGGACGGTCACCTAAAGTTGCCAGGTAATCTTTAAAAGCTGTAACTGACTTCAAAGGTTCTACCGCATCTCCCATAAGGTTAAGGGCAAAGAAAATCCCCCCAACACCAAACAAGATACGTCCTAGGTTATTGAGCTTCTTATTACTCGTAAAGAAGAGAAGCGCCGCTCCAATGAAAATCACTGGAAGGGCATAGTCCCCAAGCTTGAAACCAATCATGAAGGAGGTTACGGTTGTCCCGATATTCGCCCCCATGACAATTCCAATAGCTTGACGAAGACTCAAAAGCCCTGCCGAAACCAGACCTACGACAATAACGGTTACCCCTGAACTCGACTGAATCAAGGCCGTCATGACAATACCAATCAGAACCCCTAAAAATGGGTTACTGGTGTACTTATCGATGTAAAAGCGTAGTTTATCTCCGGCCGCTTGTTGAAGACCATCACCCATGTACTTAATACTAAATAGGAAAAGTCCCAAACCACCGAGGAAAGAAAACGCAATATCTTGCCAATTTACTGACACATTTTTATCCTCATTATTTAAGATTTTCGGAAAAACCGACTCTCCTATTGTATCTATTTATTAAGGAATAAACAAGACCTTTCCCCAAAATAATAGAAAGATCAGAAGAAGATCTGACCTTTCTAGATATCTCATTAATCCACTTGAACATAACGTCGAACACCACTATAGCTGATGTAAGAAATCCAGCTATGACTATCTTGAGTAACTTTCATATCAAAATAAATCGTGTCTCCTGCTTCTAAGTAAAATTCAACTGGGGCAGTATTACTAGGAATGTTTTTGACTGCTGAGCGTTGCGTTAGTTTATAGCTACCAGACTCTGCTAAACCACTATCAATAGGTACTTGGTTATCAGTAACAGTTACATCTTTCGGTAACGTAACATCATTTGACTCTTTAAAGTAGACCTTTGTGCTACCATTAGTTGTTACTTGGATGGTATCTTGCTCATAAGTTGGTCCTGAAATAGCTGCCTTTTTAGAGACAAAGCTAATATCCCCAACATTGCCAACAGTATCACCTCTATCTCTTGAAAGAATGGCTTCATACTTGCCTGAACCCTCCTGATAACCATCTTTAGGGTGCACATAATTATGACTAGTTGCTTGACCTTGGGGCGTAATATCTCCTACTAAGCTTGTGTTATTAAAAACCAATCTACTACCATCACTAGACTTCCAAGTCCCAGCAATACTGTCAAACTGACCGCGCGCAACCGCACTCACATCCATATCCACAGTCGCCACTTGCGTGTCTGTCTTAGCCTGACTGCTTGATTGACTACTTGAAGCTTTGTTATCACTTGAGGTTTTAGGAGCTTGAGACTGACTAGCTGAAGACTGGCTTCCGTTTGAAGATTTAGGAGCTTGGGACTGACTACTTGATGCAACTGAAGAACTGCTTGAAGACGATGACTGAGCCTGACCACTACTTGAACTTGGAGCTGAAGCCTTTTTACTACCTTGTGTGCTTGAAGATTCAGCCTTCGAACCCGAAGACTCCTTTACCTTGGTACTTGACTTACTTGATGACTTGCTCTTACTAGGTGAGCTTACCTGGCTACTCTTGGCCGTCTTATCCACTGACCTCGATTCCTTGTGGCTGGAACAGGCTGTCAGTAAGGCCATTGAGGAAAGGGTAACCATGGAAAGTACGATTGCTCGGGAAAATTTGTTTTTCATAATCATTTCCTCATTTCTAGTCTGTTTCAAAAAGCAAAGAAAAGGCTAGCTATTCAGATTAATCTAGGTATACTTCTCTACTTTTTAGTGAATTTTCTTCAATATTATTATACCATTTCCTAATGTAAACGCTAACAAATCTAATCTGTAAATCCTAAAAAATAGATGAAAATATTTTGTACTCTTGTGACATAAGAGATAAAAAACGAGAAACATTTTCATAACAATCTAGCTTTTTGTATAGAATGACCAAAACTATCTTGACCATTCTTAGTCTCATTTATCACACGACTAGTCTATGACTGGAATCAAGGCTTCCTCTACAGCCATGACTCTAATCACCTTCAGCGCTACCATAAGAGATAGAAAAACCTTTAGCAGATATAGAAGCTAAAGGTCTTTTCTTATAGAGCCCAGGTACGAATGGCGTGGGCTACACCTGCCTGGTCATTTGTCAAGGTCACATATTTACACAAATCTTTGATAGCCTCACTGGCATTTCCCATGGCAACGCTTTGAACTACGAACTGAAGCATTTCAAGGTCATTGGCAGCATCGCCCAAAGCCATGATTTGATCCGGGTCAATGTCAAGCTTTTCCGCTAAATTTTTAAGACCGCTAGCCTTAGTTGCCCCCTGCGGCATGATTTCAAAGATATAGTCTTGACTACGAACTGTGCTATAGCTCTGATCAAGTCTATCTTGCACAGCATTTTGGAAGACATCCAAAGGTTCAGAATCAGCCATATACATGGCTTGGAAAATCACTTGCCCTTCCTCAAAAATTTCTTCCAAGCTCCTAGCTTTAGCTTCTGTGAAAACAGTCCCAGCATCATAAGCTACTAGCTCAGGTACCTCATCGCCCACAACATAGTAAGTTTTTTCACCAGTAAAGGTTAGAGCCACCTCTGGGAAGTTTTCACGGGCCTGTAAGAGTTCTTCCATTTCAGGGCGAGATAAACTTTCAGATTGAAGTAAGGTCCAATTTTTAGTTTCATAAGTTGAACAACCATTGTTCATGATAATGTACTCTTCTTCACTAAGACCCAATTTTTCAAAATGGGGAACAATGCCTGAACGTGGGCGACCTGTACAGAGTACGATTTTAATACCTGCTGCAGCCGCCTCTTGAATAGCCTTGATATTCTCTTTAGGAATCTCTTTTTGGCTATTTAAGAGTGTCCCGTCCATATCAATTGCAATGAGTCTCACTTGGTTCTTATTCATTTATTCTCCTTTGACCCTAAAAAGTATCATAAATAGTTAACTGGTATTGTTCGATGATGCTGTTCAATTTATCCCCATAGGTTGTGTCCGTAGCGTAAACCCCAGTTAAAGCTGCTGTGGCATCTTTGTAACTCTTTGTCTTAGAACGGTGCACTCCTACATAGTAGCTCCCCTCAAGGAAGTCCACATAGTCCTGTAAAGAATTTTCCACAGAACCATAGGAACGAAAGGCCGCATCAATATAGTAGGGATTCCCCTTACCATCATCCTCCCAGGTCGGTAGCGTTACACTTTGACCATTATACTCTCCTTTAATTCCAAAGAAATTGTAGGATGGCTTTTGACTTAATTGTGACTGTCCAGAGTCCGATTCTAGAATGGCCTGAGCTATCATGACAGATGCATAAAGATCATTTCTAGCTGCCAAATAGCGTGACGTCTCACCAATCTCAGCAATAAAAGCAACTGTCGTCTCATCTGTAGATGTCATATTCTTTTCCATAGTCAACCTTGGAAAATTTAAACTAGCTAGGAGTCCCAATAAGGCAAATAGGCCAATAAAAATCAGACTCCACTTTTGGAAAAATTTAGGAAAAAGCAAGAAAGACTTCTTTTTCTTTTTAGTTTTCTTAGGTCTAGCTTTCGACTTAGTTTTCTTTTTTCCTTTCGCCAATCGGTCACCTCCTCAATAATACTAACTCCTCTAAGTATATCAAAATTCACTAAAAAAGACCCAAACCAACTGGTTTAAGCCCTGCTTCAATATGAAATTAAATAGCGTCTCCGCCCCGTTCGCCAGTACGAATACGAATGACATCATCAATAGGAACAATAAAAATCTTCCCATCACCGACTTCACCAGTCGCCACAGCACTACGGATAGCATCAACAACCTCATCAACTGCCAGGTCCTTGACTACTATTTCCACCTTAACCTTAGCCAATAAGGTAGGAACAATGCGTTGCCCACGAACGAACTCCGCAAAGCCACGTTGAGTTCCATAACCCAAGACCTGACTCACAGTCATCCCCTTAGCCAAACCACTACCAGTCAAGGCATTTTTCAAATCTTCCAATTTATCCGAACGAATAATCGCTTCTATTTTTTTCATCAGTATCCTCCTACGAATCCAAACCCATAAAGGTTGGATAGGCTGTTTCCTTGTGTTCACAGTCATCTAGACCAATTGCCTCATCACGGTCACTGACACGTAAAGGCATATAACGTGCAATCACTTTTATGATACCATAGGTTACCAGCCCCGACCACGTAGCTGTGAAAATAATGGCCAAAACTGTCACTAAAAACAAACGAGCATTTCCATAGATAAGTCCAAAATTAGCCTTATCTAGGGCTAGATTTGGTGTTGTAAAAACAGCTGTAACCAAACCACCAAAGATTCCTCCGACACCGTGACAACCAAAAGCATCCAAAGCATCATCATAGGCAAAGCGTTTTTTCAAGACAGAGATGGCATAGAAACAGACTGGACTAACCATAGCTCCAATTAGAATGGCACTCCAGATGGAAACGAAACCAGCTCCAGGTGTGATGGCAACAAGTCCGGCTACTAAACCAGTCGAACCACCGACCAAAGATGGGTGACCAGTCACATATTTTTCAAGAGCTAGCCATGAAAACATGGCGGCTGCTGCAGAAATATGCGTAGTCACAAGAGCATGAACTGCTAGGCCATTGGCCGCTAGGGCAGAGCCTGCATTAAAACCAAACCAACCAAACCAGAGGAGACCCGCTCCCAGCAAAACAAAAGGAACATTATGAGGACGGTGCTCTAAAATCCCATAGTCACGACGTTTTCCAACAACAATTGCCAAAACCAAGGCCGAAACACCAGAAGTAATGTGAACCACATCACCACCCGCAAAGTCAATCGTCCCCCACTTGGCAAGAATACCATCTCCCCATACCATATGTGCAAAAGGATAATAGACCAGAAGTAACCAAAAGACCACGAAAATAGCTAAAGGGGTAAAGCGCATACGCCCTACTACTGAACCTGTCAAAATCGCCACACAGATAATGGAAAACATCATCTGAAAAGCCGCAAATAAGAGATCAGGAATGGCTAGACCACGACTTGAAGTCGTTTCAGAGACTCCATGTAAAAAGAGATGACTAATATTCCCAAAGAAATAACCCTGACCACCAAAAGAAAGTGAATAACCAGCAACAACCCACAAGAGGGAAGCAATTGCTAGGGGAAGAACAGACATCATCATGGTATTAATGACATTTTTTCGACGCCCAAGGCCACCATAGAAGAAGGCCAAAGCTGGTGTCATCAAGCACACCATGGCTGAACATATCAATATAAAGGCACTGCTACCTGTATCCATGAAACCACTCCAATCCAAAGGAATTATTTTATGTTAGATAATATAACACAAAAACAAATAGTTCACAAGCTTATTTATGGAATTTTTTGATAATTCTTTCTTTTCTAACATCTTATGTCGCTGCAAAAAAAAGAGCCTCTTAAACCCCATGAAAAAGGTTATAAAGCTCTTGTCTATT
>NZ_CAUUKN010000006.1:0-66772 GCF_963545685.1 uncultured Streptococcus sp.
TAAGCATTTATTGAAATATAGTGTATAAGAAAACGAGTTCGACTGAACTCGTTTTCTTTTTTACTTTTTATTAGTTATATGGCGAAATCAAAATAGGGAATGGAACAGAAGCCTAAGCATTCAAAAGCACCTCGTCTTCCCACTCCCACTTAAAGAAATCCCTTAAAACTAAATTACTCTTACCCAATCACACTTCCATTTGGAACAGATGGATCTACTGTCAAGACCGTGAGTTTACCGTCATGTTCAGCAGAAAGAATCATACCTTGGCTGACATATTTCTTCATCATCTTACGTGGTTTGAGATTAGATACGACTTGAAGTTTCTTGCCGACCAATTCTTGTTCGTTAGGATAGAATTTAGCGATACCTGAGAGGATTTGACGGTCTTCACCGTCACCTGCATCAAGACGGAAACGGAGCAATTTGTCTGAGCCTTCGACTTTTTCTACTTTTTTAACTTCAGCGACACGGATTTCAACCTTGTCAAAGTCATCAAATTTGATTTGGTCTTTTTCAGATTTAAGTTCGACCTCTTCTGGATTCCATTCTTTCTCTTGAGGTTTGCCTGCGTTCATTTGAGATTGGATGTAGGCAATTTCTTCGTCCATGTCAAGACGTGGGAAGATTGGTGTTCCTTTTGAAACGACTGTCACATTCTCTGGGAAACCTGAAAGTTCGAGATTTTCAAGGTCAAACTCCTCTGACAATCCGAGTTGTTCCATGATGGCATTTGAAGTTGTCATCATGAATGGTTGGATGAGGTGGGCTACCACACGAAGACTAGCTGCCAAGTGAGCCATCACCGCTGCCAAGTGTTCCTTGTCACCATCTTCTTTGGCAAGTACCCAAGGAGCTGTTTCGTCAATGTACTTATTGGTACGTGAAATGATATTCCAAACGGCATCTAAGGCGCGTGGGAAGTCAACAGCATTCATTTGTTTGTGAAACTCTTCAATATTTTCAGTCACAACCTTAGCCAAATCAGCATCAAAGTCTGTAACATTCTCGACATAGGCAGGCACTTGACCACCGAAATACTTGTTAATCATGGCAACTGTACGGTTGAGGAGGTTTCCGAGGTCATTAGCCAACTCATAGTTGATACGAGCCACATAGTCTTCTGGCGTGAAGGTACCGTCTGAACCGACTGGAAGACTACGCATGAGGTAGTAACGGAGTGGATCAAGACCGAAGCGCTCTACCAACATTTCTGGATAGATGACATTACCTTTAGACTTAGACATCTTACCGTCTTTCATGACAAACCAACCATGAGCAACAAGACGTGTAGGCAATGGTAAATCAAGTGCCATCAAGATGATTGGCCAGTAAATAGAGTGGAAACGAAGAATGTCCTTACCAATCATGTGGATAATTTCGTGGTTTTCATCATTTTGCCAGAACAAATCAAAGTTACCATGCTCATCCTGACCATAACCAAGGGCAGTAATATAGTTGATAAGAGCATCAATCCACACATAAACCACATGTTTTGGATCTGATGGTACTTTAACTCCCCAAGTGAAGGTTGTACGTGATACCGCCAAGTCTTCCAAGCCTGGCTCGATGAAGTTTTTAAGCATTTCATTCATACGACCATCAGGTTGGATAAATTCTGGGTGTTCTTTAAAGAAGGCAGTCAAACGGTCTGCGTAGTTGCTAAGTTTAAAGAAATATGATTCTTCAGACACTAGCTCCACTTCATGTCCTGATGGAGCCACACCACCAATGACATTACCTTGCTCATCACGGTAAACTTCTGCCAACTGACTTTCGGTGAAAAATTCTTCATCGGAAACTGAGTACCAACCTGAATATTCACCAAGGTAGATATCCCCTTTTTCCAAGAGACGCTCGAAAACTTGAGCAACAACTTTTTCATGGTAATCATCAGTCGTACGGATGAATTTATCGTATGAGATATCCAAAAATTGCCAGAGATCCTTAACACCAACAGCCATACCATCCACATACTCTTGTGGGGTGATTCCTGCTTCTTCAGCCTTTTGTTGAATCTTTTGACCGTGCTCATCAAGCCCAGTAAGGTAAAAGACATCATAGTTCATCATACGTTTGTAACGTGCCAAGACGTCACAAGCAATGGTTGTATAGGCAGAACCAATATGTAATTTACCAGATGGGTAGTAGATAGGTGTTGTGATGTAGAATGTTTTTGTCATTTTAATTTCCTTTCATGTGTTAACAAATGGGCTAACACTGATGATATAACATCTTATTATAGCACGTTTTGGACACTAAAAAAACCAGACTAGCTGGTTTTAAATAATATTAATTCGAAAGGAATTTGAACGCCACTAACAGTTAATACCTCAACACTTTAACTTTTTTATGGTAGATACTGCTCTCTGTCTTTCTTAGCATCTTTATCATAATCATAAATGAGATTTTTCTCCTTTGCTTTTGATAGGCGTTTGAAGGTACGAATAGCAAGAACTCTCCCATCTTCATCATAGATGGTAATGGTTAATCTGTCTCCCCTCAGCTTATAACGATAAGTCCTTTTCAATTCTGATTTATACCTTTTGACGTAATGTTTTGTATCATCCTCAATTTCTGACTCGCTCATAAAGGTAGCTCCCTTATAATACTTTCTTAAAATCTTACCAACCGTATCTTCATATTCTGACAGTGTCCAGGTGTGTTTTAAACTTCTTGACCAGGTATCATATTCGAAATTATAACCAGACATATAATCCAGCTCACTTACAAATGATATACTCCATGTATGGTAAACATATGTTTTTAAATAATTGCCTTTAACCCTAACAAAGTCTCGAACATCGATGTCGATGGATTCATAAGACTCCAATCTATCAACCATTTCTTCCCTATTTTTGTCATAATAATAGTCAGATTCAATTAGATAGGTTCCTTCAGGAATTTTACCGACTTGCTGATGTATAAAGGCGTAAGCACCTAAGAAAAGTGCCACCAGAAGGGTTCCGATTAGAGAAACTATTATGATTTTTGCCTTCTTAGACAAGCCTGTTTTAGGAGCCCTAACTTGTAAAACAGGTTGTGTCACCTGTTCATTGAGTTGAACTTGTGGCTGACTATTCTCTACCACAGGCTCTGAGGCTATAAATTCCCCACTAGCTTTTGCTTGTTGGATTTCTTCTGCCGTCGGTTGTCGATTATTGATTATCTCAAAATAGTCTAACCACTCTTTTTCATTCATGATAGTACCCTTTTTTCATTGATACTTCCATTCTACCAGAAAAAGACTTCTAAGCTATCTGACTGTTTTCATACAAAGAAAAGTGATACCAGATTGGAGAACCAACTCTCCCTTCTCGTATCACTTCATCCTCTTATGAAATAGGGTGATTAAATTTTATCACTAGATTTTTTACTACTATCACTAGAACTTGATTTTGAATCACTACCATAGTCGTCACTATAGCCATAACCATAGTCGTCACTATAGCCATAACCATAGTCACTTCCATAACCATAATCATAATAGTCCTTGAAGTCATCATATTGATCACTATAAGTCTTCAAATCTTTCTTATAATCTTTGATAGCATCCTTATAGTCATCCCAACGCTCCTCAGCGTCTCCCTTACTCATACGTTTATAAGTAACACGTGATTGAAGTTCTCCATCCTTGTCATAAGTAGATAGAGTATACTCGTTTCCTTTTTTGACGTAAGTGCGTTTTTCTTTTAGAGATTTCTTATATGATTTTACAGATTCTTTAACAGCTTCTTTGGTAGCATCTTTAGTGTAGAATGAATAGTCCTTAGACATTTTTTTCATGAAATCTTTGACAGTAGATTCAAGCTCTTCAACCGTTAAAACCTCTGTCTGAGTCTTGTTCCATGGATCAAACTTCTGCGGGATATCATTTTCATATTCTAACAAGCTAACGTAAGATGATTTATTATCTTCAAGATAAGAATAGTATCTAGACTTATTATTTTTAACTTCTACAAAAGAGTAGACATCATCAAATTCATCAAAAGCGTCTACCATCTTATCTTTATCATCATCACGATAAGAATAGGCTACTACTTCGTATGTTCCATCCGCAATCTTACCTGACTGGTAACGCCATAGCGTGTAACCACCAACGATAAGTAAAATCGCCGCCAAGAATCCTAAGACTGATGCCAAAATAATCTTAGTTTTCTTAGACATACCTCTTTTAGGGGGTACTACTTGTTGGAAAGTTGCTGTTGGTTGGGCAAACTGAGGCTGTTGTGTCATAGCGATCACAGGTTCAGCTGGCCTAATCGGTCTTTGCTCCGTCACTTGTCCATTTGAGCTAAAAACGTTAGGTCGTTCAAGCATAAACTCGCCTGCTGCTTGAGCTTGAGATAACTCTACGGGAGTTGGTTTACGGCCGTTGACTAATTCAAAGTACTCAATCCACTCTTGCTGGTTCATAATAATCTCCTTTTTTATTGGTCTACTGTTCTATTGTACCAAAATAAATGGTGAAATAGTATTTGACAATTATCATAAAGACTGTAAGTTTTTTTAATAAATCTTTAGGCTAGATTCTACATAGTAAAGAACTGCCTGGTCAGTTTACTGATCAACACCAGATGAGATAATCCCCATAATGATCCCAGTCCTTATGATGCTCCAAGGCATACTCATAATCCCTCTCATAACCACTTCTGAGCCCTTTAGCTTCCTCTGAGGTCAAACGTTTAAAAGTTCTACGCGACTCAATATGTCCATCATTAGCATAAACAGTCAGAACGAGAACATTGGGACGCTATTCATAAGTTCCTTTTTGCTTCAACATTTTTTTATAATCATCCACATACCTTTGGGCAGATACTTCTTTTACTCTTGAATACTCCTCTCCCTTCTTAGAAATCTTGTCAATATGAGAAATCACTAAAGCTTTATATTCAGAGACTGTTAAATCTTGTTTCAAAGTCCCTGTACGTGGATCAAAAGTCTGAGGTAGCTTTTCATCGTGCTCAAATAGTGAAATAAAAGGTTCCCCATCCCCATAAGAAAGATAATAAAATTGACATTTCATATTCTTAACAACTATAAAATCTTCATATAGGATATCATTATTTTCTCCTCGCTTAGTCCAATTTACCAATTCATTTGAATATGCCGAAGTAGATTCGTATTTTACCATCTGATAGGTGTCATCTGGAATATGGTTCTCTTGATACTTCCAGAACCTTCCCTCTACAATAGCTATTAAGACTACCGCCACAAGGCCTAGAACCGAAGTAATAGCAATCTTCCATTTTTTACCTTAGTCATGCCCTTTCTCTCCATATTAGCCTATTCTTCAATACTATTTTACCAAAAATAGAGAGAAAATCTGTGACTTGACTAGCAAAGAAAAAGAGGTAGAGAATACTTACTCTCAAACCTCCTTTCATCTATTTACTTTTTAACATCCTCAGCACCAATGACTGGGTATTCAGTCAATCCTGATGATACTTCTTCAGTCTGGTCTGACCCTTCTGATTTTGCCTCAAAGTCAACTTTAGGCACATCTTTTTCATAAGCATTAATGATATCGGCAACAACTGGGTGACGTACGACATCACTAGCAGAGAAATGAACAAAATCAATAGCCTTGATTCCCTTCAATTTCTCCATGGCATCGACAAGACCAGATTTAACACGACGTGGAAGGTCAATCTGACTCATATCTCCATTGACAATCATCTTAGAATTAAAGCCAAGACGGGTCAAAAACATCTTCATCTGCATGATGGTTGTATTTTGTGCTTCGTCAAGAATAACAAAGGCATCTTCGAGGGTACGACCACGCATATAGGCGAGTGGTGCAATTTCAATAATTTCACGTTCCATGAGACGAGTCGTCTGCTCTTTGCCAAGAATTTGATAAAGGGCATCATAGACGGGACGAAGGTAAGGATCTACCTTTTCCTTGAGATCACCAGGCAAAAAGCCAAGACTTTCACCTGCCTCAACCGCCGGACGTGTTAGAACAATACGTTTAACCTGGCCTCGTTTAAGAGCTGTGACTGCAAGAGTGACCGCTAAAAAAGTTTTACCTGTACCAGCTGGCCCAATCCCAAAGACCACATCATGGCTTTTAATGCTATCAACGTAGACCTTTTGCCCCAGGGTCTTCACTCGAATAGGCTTACCACTGTTGTCCTTGATAATCTCTTCTTCATATAAAGCAACAAACTTGTCAATCGATCCATCTTGAGCCATGGTTAAGGCCGCGACAACATCTGAAGTGTTGACTAGCATCCCACGTTCCACTAAAACAAGGAGGGCTTGAATGGTCAAGCGGGCCAATTCGACACTTTCTTCATTATCCCCAAGGATTTGCACACGCTCTGTTCGAGCATGGATGATAACATTTAGGTTTTCTTCAATGAGTTTTAAATGACGCTCATTGGTTCCAAAAAGCGACAAGACATCATCTGGGTGATTTAGGGTAATTTCAACAGAATACTCTTGCAAATAGAGTTCCTCTTTCTTAAGTATTTTTATCCATTATATCAAAAAAATCACGCCAGGCGTGACTTTTTGTAATTCTTAATTAGGCATTGAATGATACGTGAACGTGGTCATAGTGGTTTTCAGTAATGCTACCACGATCAGGCATTTGGTTCCAAGTGTTGGCTGGTCCGTAGATATTATCTACTGGTGCGTAGAATTGTTGTCTGTAGATGATGTATGAAATACCTGCATTTGAGATATTATCTACAGCATATTGTGCAACTTGATCACCAACTTCTGAACCAACTGGTACCATAACGTCAACGGCAAGTCCCTGACCATGGTCTTGTGGGTCACCTTCACGGTAACCACCGATATCAGTAAGACCAAATTGTGCTGCTACATCTTGACGGAAAGCTTCAGCTTGTGGTTGAAGATTTGGATCCGTTGGAAGTGTATTAGTTGATGCAGGTTGTGCTGCTGGTGCTTCTGATGCAGCTGGTGCTTCTGACGCTACTTCTGATGTTGCTACTGGTTGTTCTGCTGGCACTTCTGATGCGGCTGGTGCCTCTGAAGCTGCTTCCGATGTTGCTGCTGGTTGTTCTGCTGGTGCCTCTGAAGCTGCTTCTGAAGCTGCTTCCGGTGTTGCTGCTGGTTGTTCTGCTGGTGCCTCTGAAGTTGCTGGTGCTTCAGCAGGTGCTTCTGATGTTGCTGCTGGTTGTGCCACTACTTCTTCAGTTGTTTCAGCTTGTGCAGATGTTTCAGTGGCTGGAGCTTCCTCTTCTACAGGTGTTGCTTCAGCTGATGAAGTCACACGGTCAATAGCGTCTGCAATAGGTTGCTCAGTTTCTGCATATGCTGGAGCTTCTGATGCTGATGCGATAGCCTCTGTTACTTCTGAAACAGCTTGAGTTGACTCTTCTTTAGCAGGTGCTTGAGTAGCTGTCAAGCTAACAGTTTCAACTGGAGCAGACAAATCAGCTGCTACTACAGATTGACCATTTACAGTCACTTCGTTAGTTGTCAAGTTAGCTTCTGCTACTACAGGTGTGTCAGAAGTTTCTGAAGCTGGTGTTTCAACTTTAACTGATACTGCTTGATTATCAGCGTTGTATGTTGTTGTCAAAACTGTTCCAGGGAAAATCAAGTCAATGTTTGTGATTTGATTGATGTTAGCCAAAACGTTCACATCGATACCCATTGCTTCAGCGATACTTCCCAAAGTATCACCGTATTGAACAGTGTAAGTTTGTTGATTATCATTTACAGAGATATCTGCTTTGATTTGATCTACTGAACGTGCTGCCCAGTTAGAAGTTTCATCGGCATGTACGTGGCTAGCAGCAAAAAGTGAAAGTGCTGCAGTCGAGTAAAGAAGTGCCTTTGTAGTTTTAGATTTTGATAACATGTATAATTCATTCCTTTTTTAACAATTTCAACATTTACAATAATACCACACTTTCCATCAAAAAAGTTGTGATTTACTGCTCTTTAAAGCAATTACTAACTAGTTGTAACAAGCCTAATTTATTGAAAAATATCTGAGATATTTGTAAAAAAATGTAACAATTCATCCCAATTCAAATGCTAACCGCTTTATAAAAATTGTAAAAAACGATTACACCTATGGTAATGCCCTATCCCTATCAATGTGCTAGATAGTCTTCCCAAATCTGATCAAACTGACCTAGATTGAAAGAGAAACTAGCCTGATCTTCCAAGTAACGACTAACTTCTTCAAAATCATCGGTATGTTTAGGAAAAGTTGAATCTTCAAAAGCCAAATCGGCTAAGATAGCTACCGGTTCATTTGATTTTGGATTACGTTGGGCCATCAGCCAAGTATAAAAGGATTTTCTCATGCCTTCTCCTAACCGATTAATTCTGTTCCAAACTGATCTTGTTTGATTTTTTTAGCCTTCATCAGACCACCCAAGGCTTTTTTGAATTGTCCCTTAGAAATACCAAAGGTCGCCTTGATATCTGCTGGTGATGATTTATCATTAAGAGTCATAAAGCCACCATTGCTCTCTAAATAGGTCAAAATCATCTGTGCATCATTTTCCAGCATCTCAAAAGAACGTGGTTTAAGAGAAAGGTTAAGCGTGCGATCAACTTCTCTGAAACCAATCACGCGCGCTTCAAGGACTTGACCCAAGCGCGGCTCAGCATAACGTTCTGATGGATGAATGAAGCCAAGCATATTATTCTCTGGCAGGTAGACAAAGGTTCCTGACAGTTTAAGACGGTAGGCAATGGCTGGCCATTTTTGATTTTGCATATTATCGTAAGCAGGACCAGCCATGCGTTGAAAGACCTCAGGTTCAGCAGGAAGCCCCCAAATACGATCTTTTTTATCCACATCTAGTTTAATGTAGAGTTTGTCCCCCTTCTTAGGCCAAAGCTCTTTGAGTTCAGGTAAAACATCAAGAGAGACAACGATTTCCTTATCTGGAATTCCCACGTCTACAAAGACACCTAAATCCTTACGGACCTCAGTGACCTCTCCCCAATCGTAAGATTCGCGAGTTGCCTTGATTTCCTTTTGAGTCAAACGTAATTTTTGCTTACTATCTGTATAGGCGAAACCTTTCACTATGTCACCAATGGCATGTTCTCCCTCATCTTTAGCCAAGGCAAAGGTCACGCCGTCCTTTTGAACAAAGTAAAAGCGGTCATTTTCATCAGTTACTAGAGCAGTAATGATGGTTCCAAGTAGTGTATTCATCTTTTTTCCTCTAAAAAGAGAGTCGGACAAGGAAGCTAACATAGTCCATGCTCTTTTGCTTCTGTCCCACTCTCCTTATTTTCTATTGATTAAACAGTAAGGAGTTCTTTTTCCTTCTCTGCTGTCATGCTGTCAATCTTCTTAACAGCATCATCAGTTGCTTTTTGGATATCTTTTTCCAAAGTTTTCAATTGATCTTCTGTGATTTCTTTGTCTTTTTCTTGCTTTTTAGCTTCATCCATAGCATCACGACGGATGTTACGAATAGCGATTTTAGCATTTTCACCGACCTTTTTCACTTCTTTGGCTAACTCTTTACGAGTTTCTTCTGTAAGCGCTGGGATAACCAAGCGGACTACAGAGCCATCGTTAGCTGGGTTGATACCAAGGTCAGATTCATTGATGGCACGTTCGATATCAGCGATTGATCCTTTATCAAATGGTGAAATCAAAAGAACACGTGCTTCAGGAACAGTGATTGAAGCCAATTGGTTAAGTGGTGTTGGAGCACCATAGTATTCCACAGTGATGCGGTCAAGAAGTGATGCATTAGCACGACCTGCACGGATAGCTCCGAATTCACGGGCCAATGACTCGTGTGAGTGGGCGAAACGTTCTTTTGCTTTTTCAATAATTGCGTTTGTCATGAGTTCTCTCTTTCTTATTTATGTAATTCTGCTTTGTTAGATACCGTTGTCCCAATGTGTTCACCAAAAATAACACGTTTGATATTTCCTGATTCGTTCATGTTAAAGACAACAAGGTCAATGTCATTATCCATTGAAAGGGTAGAAGCTGTGGCATCCATAATTTTCAAACCACGTTTGATAACTTCTACGTGTGTCAATTCGTCAAATTTGACAGCATCAGCGTTTTTACGAGGATCATCATTGTAGACACCATCAACACCATTTTTAGCCATAAGGATGGCATCGGCTTCGATTTCAGCGGCACGAAGAGCTGCCGTTGTATCTGTTGAGAAGTATGGTGAACCAATACCTGCTGCAAAGATAACGATACGCCCTTTTTCAAGGTGACGAAGGGCACGACCACGAATATAAGGCTCTGCCACAGATTTCATATCAATCGCTGTTTGAACACGTGTATCAACACCCAATTGTTTCAAACTGTCAGCCATAACAAGAGCATTCATAGTTGTTCCAAGCATGCCAGTATAGTCAGCTTGAACACGATCCATTCCTGCTTCAGCTGCGGGTTCTCCACGCCAGAGGTTCCCACCACCGATAACTAGAGCAATTTGAATACCTGAATCCGCTACCTCAGCAATTTCTTTAGCCATAGCTTGGACGGTGGGAAGATCAATCCCAACACCTTTTTCACCAGCTAGAGCTTCACCTGAAAGTTTAATGAGGACACGTTTGTATTTTGGTTCTACCATGATTTCTCCCTATTAACTATTATATTTCTGATTTGATTCTTAGCTGAGATTTATCATTTCTTATCCATCAGTTGCCATCCGTTTTAGAGGTTGAAAAGGAACTCATTTGACCTTCTCCTATTGACGATTTGGATAAGAAAATGGTTTCTTTTTGCAAAGCAAACACTAAATCTTCATCCTTACTATTTTATCATAAATTAGGGTTTTCACCTAGTCAAATATTTAAAAAATATATTTACAAGATGACCGTAAAGGTGATGGTGTCATTTTTATAGGAGGCAAAGATTCGTCCCTTAAATAATTTGACCATGCTTTGTGCCATTGATAAACCTATGCCGAAACCACTGTGCTCTTTGTTATTATGGGACTCATCAATACGATAAAAGCGCTCAAAAAACTTACTATAATCAACTTCCTTACCTTCTTTATAGGTGTTTGACACTTCTAGACGAGCCCTTTTACGCGTTCTTCCTATCTGACGAAGTCTTACAGTAACCGTCCCTTCTGGATCACAATACTTGTTAGCATTATCAACAAGGAGAGTTACAAGTTCAAAGAGAGACTTTTCCTCTGCCTTTACATGGATATCTGGGGTAATGTCCATAACGAAGGATTTGCCATCTCGGACGACAGGCCCCTTAAAGTCCTCGGCCGCATCCTCTGTAATATAGGAAAAATCCACATCGTGAAGAACAATGTCCGGCTGCTCCTCCAGACGAGATAGGGCCACAAGAGAGTTGATTAGATTGGTCAAACGTGTCACCTGGTCATTAGTTGACTTTGTCCACTCATTCTCCCCTGTCATGAGTTCCTGTAACTCCGTATTAGCAGAAATAATAGCTAACGGTGTCTTTAATTCATGACCAGCATTGGTGATAAAACGTCGCTGCTTTTCGTAATTTTGAATGAAGGGGCGAATGACGATTCCTGATAAGGCACTGATAATGACGACAAAAAAGATAAATCCAAACAGTGATAAAAGGATAGAAAGACTGAGCAAGGCTTGGGAAGAATTATAATAATAAGATGTGTCCAAAAAGACTACAAGGGTTTTATTTTCGCTAACTTTGCTAACCTGATAACTCAAATTGATATTTTTTTCTCTAATTGTCCCAAAAGTACTCGTCATACGACTTGCTGCAAGTGCATAACTAACAGCCTCATCATCATCTACTAAAGAAGTATGACTGGTATCTTGGCTGACCACTTCATCACCAGACAAGGTCACACTGAAAAAACGAAAGCTATCTGTTGGAATCTCACGCCCCTGGTTGGTCTCAATTGTTTCGGTTTTTCCGAAGCTACCATTATTTTCCGAAAGTATGTTGAGTACCTTGCTAATTTCCTGATCCGTCTGAAAAGACCTCACGGTATTGATGATTCCCACCGTAAAGACCAAGATAAAGAAGATAGCCAAAGAAGCGATCGTTATAAACTGAAGTCGTAAACGTCTAAACATGAGCTACTCCTTACTAATCTTGCAAAAGGCAGAAGTCGCCACCCTTTTCGCCAAGAATACTGATATCAGCTTGAATAGCCTGCAATTTCTGGCGCAGATAGGAAATATAGACCCAGACAATTGACTCATCCACATCTTCCTCATCATCCCAGATAGTTTTAAAAAGGTGATCAGTGGTTAATTTCTTAGCAGGATTGAGCATGAAGTAGGCCATTAACTTGGTCTCTCTACTTGAAAGTCTAATGGCATTGCCAGCTACCAACTCTTGATCCTCTTGGTCCAAGCAAACAGAACCAAGGGTCAAAATTTTAGAAGTAAAGGTCTCACTAACACGACGCTCTAGCGACCGCAGACGAGCTAAAAGTTCCTTTAGGGAAATCGGCTTGGTCAAGTAATCATCTGCCCCAGCATCAAGTCCTGTCACACGATCATCAACTTCAGCCATGGCCGTCAACATAATGACATGAGTAGTATTTCCAGAGGAGCGAATCTCTTTTAGGGCCTCAATACCTGTTTTGATAGGCATCATAATATCCATAATCATTACTTGATAGGCATTCTGTGCAGCTAGGTCGACTGCCTCTTGACCATTAAAAGCCTGATCGACCTCAAAACCTTGATGCTCAAGGGCCACCTTGTAAACTCGAGATAAGGCTTCTTCGTCCTCGGCCAATAAAATTTTCAGAGCCATTCTAGTCATCTCCTTCTTGAATTAAGTTACGGATGGTCTGCATGGTCAGATCACATGATGCTAATTCATCTGCACAGCGCTTAAGCTCACGGGTAATCATTTCTGGATTCTTGATATCATGTTTATACTTCATCTGATGCTCCAAACTGGCCCACGAATCCTGAGCAATGGTCCGAAGCTGAACCTCAACAAAATATGTCCCTTTATCATTGCCTAGGACATCTGGAAAATCCGTCTCTATTTGCAAAATGAGGTGGTAAGAGCGATAACCATTGGGCTTAGC
Organism: uncultured Streptococcus sp.; assembly: GCF_963545685.1. GTDB lineage: Bacteria > Bacillota > Bacilli > Lactobacillales > Streptococcaceae > Streptococcus. The sequence continues at coordinate 12,993 of NZ_CAUUKN010000006.1, forward strand.
ATTTAGAATATAATCCTTCTCATTGTAGATAGAGACTCCTGGAATAGCCTTGATGACATTGACAGTCTTGTAAATATCATCTACAAAACCACAAACAATTCGGATACCAATACTATCCCGGTTTTCCTTGAGGGCAGACTGGCTGGTCTCAGGCAAATTTTTCCTACGACACTTTTCACGCATAGAATCACTTTCCTTAATTCTAGAAATGAAATGTTCATAGAGTTTAAAGCCTGTTTCTTTTTTGCTGGCAATATTAGCCGCAATAATTGGGTCTGTTATTTCCTGTAAAATTTTTGGGAGATACTGAGCATATTCCCCATAAATACTTGGAGTTGACATATAAACCTCCTCTAATATCATTCCTTAATTATAGCATAGATAGGCTTAAAAATAAGGAATAAACCTGCTTTGAGAGACTCTTAAAGAAGAAGAAAAAAAACCAGCCGAAGCCAGAATCATTTTTCCTATCTCAGTTCAATTCCCACTAAACTATTCATCAAGAGATTTGACAAAAGGCCAGTTGCCCAATTTGTGCTTCTCGTAAGTCAAGACCTTGTAACCACATAGCTTATAGCCGTTCTTCTCATAAAAAGGTACATTATAGTCACGGTTGGTAATCAAGCCAAGACTGTGACCTCCTGTACTACTTACAAAGGGTTCAACACCTTCAAGCAAGAAGCGACTCCCTATCCCTTTTCTTTGATAATCCGGAGTCACTGCTAACATCATCAGGTACCAGTCGTACTCTGCAGAATCTTCCAGATGTCTTTCAGACTCTTCAACAAAGTTAAAATACTTGAACAACTTAGTAATGCTTATGAAACGGAAAAGCTTGGTCGCCCCATTTTGAAGATAATTAAGCATAGACACCGTCTGATGCTGTAAAATAGCCGCTGCAACAATGCGACCATCCTCTTCAGCCACCAAACAAGAGTCCATTTTTATCGCTAAACGGACCAACATTTCCTGCAAAGCTAAGACAAACTCATCATACTGTTCAGGCTTCTTTAAATTACCAGCAATCATCGAAAGGTAGGGATAATCTTCAAAAGCATCTGCACACACTTGTGCCACTTTCTGAACTTCATCTTGTCTTGCTTTGCGATATTGCATCTTGGTCTCCTAATCTGTCTGTTTTTTCTCAGTATAACATAAAACTCATGACTTACAGTCATACGTTTTATGGATTTTTGTTAAATCTTATAATTTTCTAATAACATCCTAGACCACTTCTTCCGTAAACTGACTATTATAAAGATCAGCATAGAAACCATCTGCTGCCATTAGCTCATCATGATTTCCCTGTTCAATAATATTACCATCTTTCATCACAAGGATAAGGTCAGCATTTCGAATGGTTGATAAGCGGTGGGCAATAACAAAGGATGTACGACCCTCCATAAGCTTGTCCATAGCCTTCTGAATCAATTCTTCTGTCCGTGTGTCAACTGACGATGTTGCCTCGTCCAAGATAAGAAGAGGGGCATCCTTAAGAAGCGCACGCGCAATGGTCAAAAGCTGTTTCTGACCAACGGATAAGGTCACAGAATCATCCAAATAGGTATCATAACCTTTTGGTAGTGTGGTGATGAAGTGGTGAACACCTACGGCCTTGGCTGCAGCAACAACTTGCTCGTCAGAGATGTTTTCTTGGTTGTAAATCAAATTATCCCGAATCGTTCCTTCAAAGAGCCAAGTGTCTTGAAGTACCATAGAAAATTGGTCATGAACGGTCTCACGCTTCATGTCGTTCGTATCCACACCGTCAATGGTGATACGACCTTGATCGATATTATAGAATTTCATGAGCAGGTTAACAATGGTTGTCTTACCAGCACCCGTTGGACCAACAATAGCAATCTTTTGTCCTGGCTTGGCAAGAGCTGAAAAATCATGAATGATAGTCTTTTCAGGAGTATAACCAAAGGAAACATGGTCAAAGACTACTTGACCCTTGGTATCTGTCAACTCGGCTGTCTTGGCTGACTCATCGTCCATATCTTTTTCTTCCAAAAATTCAAAAATACGACCAATAGCTGCAGTTGCTGATTGGAGTTGTGTAATCCCTTGTGCAATTTGAGAAAGAGGTTGTGAAAAGATACGAACATAGGTCATGAAGGCTACCACATCACCGATGGTCAAGCTTCCGTCGATTACCTTAACCGCACCTACCAAGCAGACCATGACGTAACCAAAGTTCCCAATGAAAATCATAAGCGGCATCATAATACCAGAGATAAATTGAGATTGCCACATAGATTTATAGAGCTTATCATTAAGCCCCTTGAAAGCTTGACTGCTTTCTTCAGATGCATTGTAACTCGTTACAACTGCTTGACCTGTGTAGATTTCTTCAATGTAGCCATTAATGTTAGCCAGATTATCTTGTTGGCGTTTAAACAATGGCTGCGAGAAGCCCATGATGAAGGCTACTAGAACAAATCCTATCAAGACAGAACCAATCGCAGTGAAAGCCATAGTGACATTTGAGTAGAACATCATAATAACGGCTGCTACCAAGAGAACACTTGAAGTAATTAGGGTACCCAGACCTTGACTAAGGGATTGTCCCAAAAGGTCAACATCATTAGTCACACGAGAGAGTGTGTCTCCTTGAGAATGACTGTCAAAATAATTAAGAGGTACAGTGTTGATTTTCTTTTGGATTGCTGTACGGAAACGTTGTGAAAAGCGTTGCGTAACTGTCGCAACTGTAAAACTTTGCAAGTAACCAACAATCGCTGAAATGACATAGAGAACGGCCAAGGTCATAGCAATACTTGCTATCTTGTCCAAATCAATGCCTGGAATCGTCCCCATTTTGGTAGGTGTTATACCTTCAGTAATAGTATTAGTGATTTCTTTAAGCTTATCTGGTCCAATCACTGTAATGACCGCTGAAATGATGGCTCCAACAATCGCAAGGACAAATGGAAGTTGGAAACCTTTAATATAGGGTTTTAAACGTTTATAGGACGATGTTTTTGGTTTATTTTCCATTTTCTAACTCCTCCTTAGACAATTGTGAGTAGGCAATTTCTTGGTAGACCTCATTGTTAGCCAAGAGTTCCTTGTGGGTTCCTTGACCAACGACCTTACCTTGATCAAGAACCAAGATTTGGTCAGCATCCATAATAGTAGAGATGCGTTGCGCAACAATCAACTTGGTCATATCTTGTGTTTTTTCAGCCAATTCTTGACGTAACTTACGATCGGTCTTATAGTCCAAAGCTGAGAAGGAATCGTCAAAAATCAAGATTTCAGGCTTACGAGCAAGTGCACGCGCAATAGCCAAACGTTGTTTCTGGCCACCTGAGAAGTTAGACCCAGCTTGAGCCACTTCTGCCTTAAGTTGGCCTTCTTTATTTTCAACAAAGTCTTTTCCTTGAGCCAATTCGAGAGCTTCCCAAATTTTAGCGTCATCGAGAGGACTGTTATTGCTAGTTCCCATTGTCATATTTGATGTGATATCACCTGAGAAAAGCACAGCCTTTTGTGGAATATAACCAACGATATTGTGCAAGGTTTCGTGGTCATAATGTCTCACATCTACACCATCGACCTTGATAGTTCCTTGCGTTGCATCGTATAAACGTGGGATAAGGTTGACAAGCGTTGATTTACCAGATCCAGTCGAACCAATAAAAGCAACCGTTTCTCCTTTTTTAGCTTTGAAGCTAACATGCTCCAAAACAGGCTCTGAAGTTTCAGAATAACGGAAGGAAACATCTTCAAATTCAACAGTTCCAACTTCTTTAGACTTTTCAGAGCTCTGTTCCGGGTAAGAAACTGAAGATTGAGTATCTAAAACTTCATTGATACGTCCAGCTGCTACAACTGCTCGTGGAAGAAGGAAGAAGACAACAATCATCATCATGAATCCCATAACAACCTGCATAGCATAAGATGAGTAAACCACCATATCTGAGAAGAGATGGATTTTATTTTCCATGGCACTAGCAATCTTAGTTGGATCTGTTGGAATCTTAACATCTTCAATCAGATGCGCACCAATCCAATAAATAGCTAGCGTCAAACCACTAGATACAGCAGTCATTACCGGTGTCAGTAAGGCAAAAGAACGACCGATGAAAAGATTGTTTTGGGTCAGATCAGTATTGGCCTTTTCAAATTTATCCTCTTGATAACTCTCAGCGTTATAGGCACGCACCACACGAATCCCAGTTAGAGATTCACGCGTCACACTATTGAATTTATCTGTCAGAGTTTGAATCAAGCGTTGCTTAGGCATGACCATAATCAAGAGGAAGAGCATGAGAATGGCAATTACTGCCACAGCGACAAGCAAGGCAAGAAGCCAATTCCCATTTTTATCAGCAATCTTTGTAATAGCCCAGATTGCCATAATAGGTCCCTGTGTAATAACCTGTAACCCCATGGTCAGTACCATCTGTAATTGTGTAATATCGTTTGTCGTACGGGTTAAAAGACTCGGAATAGAGAATTTCTTAATCTCGGCATCCGAAAAATCTAGAACCTGATGGAAGATATCATCACGAAGACGAGTGGTAAAACTAGCTGCTGTTCTGGCAGCTAGAAAACCAACCACGACAGAAGCCATAAAGCCCGCAAAGGACATTAAAAGCATTCGCATCCCTGGAGCATCCATATTCCAAGCAAAAATATCAGACGCCTTAGTCCCCTTGGTTGATAAGAGGGTTGTAATGTCAGCCATATAGTCTGGAATTTTCAAGTTGAGATAGACGTTCAAACAAACAAATATCACAGCTAATACAATCATGCTTAACTCTTTTGCCGTCAAACGTTTAAAAATTTTAAACATAAGTTACTCCTTATTTTTCTCTAAATTCTTACGAATTTGGTGAAAGACTCGAAAAGCTATTTCAACATCTTCTTTCGAAATACCATCTAACAACTGTTCATGAATAGCCTCTCGGAAATGTCCGACATCTTGGGCCTTCTTTTTACCCAAGTCTGTCAGATGAACATACTTGTAGCGTTTATCCTTGTCAGATGTCACCAATTCAACAAAACCATTTTTCTCCATACGTTTGACCAAATTACTAGCCACTGACTTGGAAATAAATAGATTTTTCTCAATATCTTTGATAAATATTTCTTTATCTTGGTTCTCAAACAAGTACCTAACGGCAAACCCTTGTGGACCGGCTAAATGCTCAACTCCGTGGATTTTTCCTAACTCTTTCACGCGAGATTCCATAATATTAATGAATTCTCTGAAGTCATCAAAAGGATCTTTTCTATGCATCGCAAGCTCCTCCTTAAATAGTTCCTATGAGAACTATTTTAGTTCTTATGAGAACCATTGTCAAGGAAAAAGTTCCTATGAGAACTAAAAAAGAGTGGAGTAGGAATTTTTAGTTTCCACTCTCACTCTGCAACTGTAATTTATCTCTCTTAGAATCTATTTCAAGTACCTTCTATATGATAACACCCTCCAAATGATCCAATTCATGCTGAATAATTTGGGCTGGCATACCAGAAAAACTCAACTGTTTTGGCATCCATTGTTCATCTAAATAGGCAACCTCAATCGATTCATAACGTCTGGTTGGACGACTTCCTTCTAAAGACAAACAAGACTCCTCCGTTTCAAAAGGTGAAGACTTGCTTACCAAGACAGGATTAAACATAACCAGATTGACAAAACCGATATTGACGATAATAACACGCTTTTTGACCCCAATCATATTGGCTGCCATACCCACACAGGCTTCCTTATGAAAGTTCAGTGTATCACGTAAATCCTTTGCCAAATAGAGGTCTTCTTTAGTCGCTTCTGTCGATTTTTGTCCTAGAAAAAAGACATCCTTTACAATATTTTTTATCATCTATTTACTCCCTTATTGTTTCTTTTCTAATCTATGACATCATATGCCCTTCATTTATCTGAACTAAAGTTTTTTTATTTTCAGACATAATGGCCTCAACTTATTATATCAAAAATGGCTGATTTCTAAGAAAGATGACTAAAAAAGAAACCCACAGGCTTCTTTTTAATCATCTTTTTTCACTCTATACAAATAACCAATAAAAGCCAAAAAACTAATAGCTGAAACACTCAATGCCAATTTAGCAAGCGGGGTATAACTATAGGTCACTACAACTCGATGCTTGCCTGGTGGCAAGACTAAATTAGTTGGATTCTTTTCATTAGATAAGTAAGTTGTTGCTGGCTTCCCATCAATCGTCACTTCCTGTCCCTTGTAGTAGAAAACAGGTAGTGATAAAACTTTCTCAACTTGGGAATTGTTGATCACCTTAAGTGACAGCTCATTAGGAGATTGCTTGATGGCTGACTCAATTTCCTGAGTATCCAGAAAAAGGTGTTTATCAAAGACAAACTGAAAGGAAACTTCTTTATTGGTATAATCGCCGTTGATATTTTTGTAAGTTCCCTTAGCCAGCATTTCTTTCGTAACTTTTGTATTGCTCGGCAATATGTTCTTGACTTTAGTCATCCTATCTTGAACCCTAACAATTTGGAACATATTCAGACAAATACCAATCAGGACAAGTACCGTCGTAACCTTGATAGAAATACTCTTTAAGATATTAGCCAAGGCTAAGCTGAAAAATAACAAGGCCAAACTCCATAATCTCCAAGGAAATTGAAGATTGGACACCGGGCTTTCCTGCAATAACTGCCAAGGAAAACTCTTCAAGGTTAAAAAGGCTAAAGCAAGAGATATAATAAGGTAAATTCTAGCTTCCCTATCCTTCACAAGACGCTTAGCAAAGGCTAGACTTAACACTAAACCAATAAGATAAAGAAGATTAACTGATGGAGTCCTTAAATCACTTTTTACAATAGACCCCAAGATATCTGACAAACTCAAAGCCGTTTTGGCTAGAAAAGGTTTAAATGTCGTCCGCAAAGTCACATACCGGAATTGCTCTATCATGGGCACAAAATAGGCCAGAGACATTCCCAAAGTTACTAGAGTAGCCTTTAGAAACCCCAGTAAACGCTCTTTCCTAGAGTCCCAAATCCAAAAACTGGTTACCACTGCTAAGAAAATCATAACAGTGGCTAGGACGACCGACAAAACATGGGAATAAACAAGACCAAGCATCCCAAGGGTCAAGACCCACCATTTTTTGTAATCTCCAAAGGTTATCAAACGCACGCCTACAAAAACTAGGGGCAGAAAAATCATAGCCAGCGTTTCGCCAACCGCTGCCCTGTAGTAGGAATTATGTAAGAAGTAACCTGAAAAGAGATAGAAGGTAGAAAATACCAGCACCTGCTTATCAGAATACCTTAATAAACGTAAACCATAAAAACTAAGCAAACAGGTTGCAAATCTGACTAATATCTGAAAAGTCATCCAAGCTACAAAAATAGATTGCGTCAGCTTATACACTAAGAAGATAGGGTAGTAGATCAACCAAGGATAAAAGGTATTGATTAGCTGGCCAGTGCCTCCATTGGTTGTAAAATTAATAGGACTCTTCCAAATGGTATCTAGAGACAAAAGACGGTTAATATGAAAAACCACATCATCACCATAAAGCTTATCTCTAAAAAAGAACATTGGCAATATTGATACGAAACTTATCAAAAAACTCAGCATAAGGACTGACCAACTACTACAGTTCTTCTCTCTTTTCCCAAAGGGACCTTGTTCAATAGTCACAATTCTTCCTCTCATAATAAGTCATAAAAATCAGCTATAGAAAGAGATTCTTTGTTCCTTTATTATACCAAAAATCCAGCAGGAAACTCTATACCTCTTTAAAAGCCCACATCTGTGACAGCCAGAAGGAGGATCCACTAAAGATTAACCCACCTGTCATACCTTTTCACACAAATAAAAAGAAACCCGCAGGCTTCTTTTTTTATTTTATTGAGAGGCGATTGGTAATAGTCTATTAATTAAACAATACCTTGTGCTGACATTGCATCTGCAACTTTAAGGAATCCAGCGATGTTGGCACCCACAACAAGGTTACCTTCTTGACCAAATTCTTTAGCAGCAGCTGCAGCATTTTCGTAGATGCCTTTCATGATATCGTAGAGTTTAGCATCAACTTCTTCGAATGTCCATGATGTACGTTGGCTGTTTTGTGCCATTTCAAGAGCTGATACAGCAACACCACCAGCGTTAGCAGCTTTGGCAGGACCAAATGATACACCAGCTTTAAGGAAGACATCAATAGCTCCTAAAGTTGAAGGCATGTTAGCACCTTCTGAAACAGCAAGAACGCCATTTGCTACAAGTGTTTCTGCATCTGTTTCATCCAATTCGTTTTGTGTTGCACATGGGAAAGCCAAGTCAGCTTTGATAGACCAAACTGTCTTTTCACCACCAGCAGGTGTGAAGGTTGCATTTGGACGAGCTTCTGCATATTTCACGATACGTTCACGTTTAACTTCTTTGATTTCTTTCAACAAGTCAACGTCGATTCCGTCTGGATCATAAACAAAACCAGATGAATCAGAACATGTCACAGCTTTAGCACCTAGACTTTGCAATTTTTCAATAGCGTAAATCGCAACGTTACCTGCACCTGAAACAACTGCTGTTTTACCGTTAAAGTTTTCACCACGAGCTTTAAGCATTTGTTCTGCAAAGTAAACGGCACCGTAACCAGTTGCTTCTGTACGAGCAAGTGATCCACCCCAGTTCAAACCTTTACCAGTAAGAACACCTGTGTATTCGTTACGAAGACGTTTGTACTGACCATAGAGGTAACCAATTTCACGTCCACCAACACCGATATCACCTGCAGGTACGTCTGTATCTGCACCGATGTGTTTGCTCAACTCAGTCATGAAGCTTTGGCAGAAACGCATGATTTCGTTGTCTGATTTACCTTTAGGATCGAAGTTTGATCCACCTTTACCACCACCGATTGGTTGACCAGTCAATGAGTTTTTAAAGATTTGTTCGAAACCAAGGAATTTAATGATTGATTGGTTTACTGATGGGTGGAAACGAAGACCACCTTTGTAAGGACCAATAGCTGATGAGAATTGCACACGGAAACCACGGTTTACTTGTACTTGACCTTTATCATCAACCCATGGTACACGGAATGAAACGATACGTTCTGGTTCAACCAAACGTTCCAAAAGGTTTTCTTCAATATATTTAGGGTATTTATCGAAGACAGGGACAAGTGAATCGAAAACTTCTTCAACTGCTTGAAGGAACTCAGCCTCGTGGCCATTTTGAGCTTTCACTTTTTCAAAAACGCTAGCAACGTATTCTTTACCTGTTGTCATATCAATGTTTCCTTTCAAATAATTACCTTAGTAATTTAATTACATGAATAGTATAAATTTTCAGAATCTTCTTGTCAAGTATTTTCTGAGATTTTTTTGATTTACATGTTAGATTTTGTGACATATATAACTCTTACTATTTTTTAAAAACCTATCACGACAACAATGTAAGCGCATTATCTTTTTTGGGTGCTTCTTTCAAAATTTTTTTCTTTTTTTAAAAATTGAAGCTGAATTTGTTTGAAAAATAATTTAGTTGTTTTACTATTTTATCTATTTACAGAACCTCAAAACTATGCTACTATTAATTTAGTAAAATTACTATATTCAAAAATATAAAGGATAAGCCTATGAAAAGAAAACAGTTATCAGGAAAGCGTATTGGCATTGTTTTTGGAACCTTTGCTCCAATGCATGTGGGACATGTCGACCTCATCACAAAGGCAAAACGCGCTAATGACAACGTCCTTGTCATCGTAAGTGGCAGCAATACACAAGAAGATCGTGGGACACGCGCAGGCCTGTCGCTCAACCGACGCTTTCGTTATGTCCGTGAAGTTTTCTACGATGATGAACTAGTTCTTGTGGATAAACTGGACGAAGTCGATATGCCTCCCTATCCAGAAGGTTGGGTACCATGGGTTAACCACGTCAAAGAGCTTATCACTAAAAATACGGATGACCCTGAAAAGATTACCTTCTATGTTGGAGAGCCAGAGTACGTGACCGAGCTCAATCGCTATTACCCTCAAGCTCAGGTAGAACTCATCGAACGTTCTATTATCAATATCTCTGCTACTGAGATTCGCGATAATCCTATGGAAAATTGGCGGTTTATCACCAAACCTTTCCGTCGCCACTTTACTCGTAAGGTCCTAGTTGTCGGATCCGCCAGCGGAGGAAAAACAACCCTTGTTAAGGATTTGGCTCGCACTTACAACGCCCCTTGTTCACTTGAATATGCCAGAGAATATCAAGAAAAGTATAATGTCCGAGATGACGAGTTAGATACCAATGATTATATCCACCTCTTAACCGATCAATATGCCCAGACAGCTGAGATTATTGACAAAGGGCAACACTCAGGACTTATTTTTGCAGACACCAACTCAACGGTCACTAAGGTATATATCGACTACTATTTAAAAGAAAACATTTCACAAGAAGAGTTCGATATGTTAGATCGACTCTATCAGGTAACCCAAGCTCGTGAAAAGTGGGATTTGATTTTTGTGATACTGCCAAAATCAAACTATGTGGATGATGGTTTCCGTGATATGACTATGGCTGATAACCGAACACGTGATTGGTTTACCAAGCATCTCTTGGACCTACTATCACCATTCAAAGATAAAATCGTTATTTTAGGAGAAAACAGTGATAGTGACAGTTTTTTTGCTGACAACTACCATTACGCCAAGAAGGCAATTAAAGAACGTCTACATATCGAAATCTAATGGATTGCTTCAGCAAACGCATTTTCACTCGAAATTAACAATATAGACTAGGAGGCTAAAAAATGTCTAAAACCTTCGAAAACTCTGGTAGCGAAAAAGACTTCCTGGAAATCTACCGTAAAGAAGAAATGGATAAGTATGTCAAACCCTCAGTAACTGTAGACTCAGTCATCTTCCGATATTTTGAAGGAAGAGTCCAAACCTTGCTTATCAAACGAAAAAATCATCCCTACATGGGAAAATATGCTCTTAGTGGTGGTTTCGTTCAGAAACAAGAAGATCTCAATAAGGCTGTCTGTCGTGAAGTACTTGAGGAGACATCCGTTCAACTGAACCCTGATCACATCGAGCAACTCGTTACAGTAGGAACGCCTTATCGAGATCCCCGTATGTGGACCATTACAGTAGCTTACCTCTGTTTCATGACTTTTAATGATAGTCAAGTGGATAAGGCTGCCGATGATGCAGCGTCTACGCATTGGTTAGATATTGCTATGGTCAATGGCAAGTTGCAGCTTACTGACGGTGACAAGACGCTGTCTCATGACGACCTAGCCTTTGACCACTGGGAAATCCTTTTGACTGCTATGGAACGTATTAAGGGAAGACTCGAATACTACCCAACTATCCTCAAGATTATGCCGGAGGAAAATACCTTGACCACCTACCGTCAGCTGTTTGGGACCTTTAATGAAACATACCTTAAGATGGATTCCACAAATTTCTTACGGCGCTTTAAGCATCTTTTCCAAAAAACAGGGCGCCAAGTAGCTACCAGAACCAAAAAGGCTGCTACCTACACTTATCACATCCAACCAGTCTAAAGTAGGTCTTTGTTTGACAATTTGCCCCTTACATAGTAGTATTAAGGAAAATTAATAAGAGGTATCGTATGAAAAGTTTTACATTAGTTAGCGGGATTCTCATTACTCTCTTAGGTGTCTTTTTCTTCGCTAATCCTACAAACCTTCTTGCCATTGTTGGTTGGCTTTTTGCTCTAGTGATGCTCACTTCTGGTGTTTCAACTCTCATGGTTTATTTCAAACGTGATAACGAGAACCGTTCCTTCTTCCAATTACTCCAGAGCGCCATTTCGATTGTTTTTGGTATTATTTTGCTATCGACATCGGCATGGATACTCTCTGGGGTTGCAGTGGCCATCATCGCTTGGTGGCTCCTTGTCTCAGCCTTTACCCAAGGCTTCCAAGCTTACCGTCAACGTCAGTTCGGTTTTTCAGGGCAACCTGCTTTGTCAATCGCCTTAATTTGTCTAGTATTTGGACTATTGCTCTTTAGCGCACCATTTTTCTCAGCCTTTCTAATTGGTCGCTTGGTAGCTTCCTTGATTATCTTTGCGGGTGTATCTGTCCTCACCTTTTCATTCCGCTTGTGGTAGAACAAAGTTATTTTACTAGGTAACCATATAAAAAAGCCTTGCATCTGCAGGGCTTTTAGCATGCTTTGAATGTTAAAGAGTTTATCCCTCTAGCTCACTCAAATACTCATAACGCTCGTATTTTTCAAGCAAGGTTTCATTGGCAGAGTCTAAATCACGTTGAAGACTTGCTAGCTGTCCATAATCACTAGCATTTTCAAGCATGGCTGCTTCAATCTCTTCGATTTTAGCTTCAAGGTCAGCAATCTCATCCTCGATTGTCGCCCACTCTTGTTTTTCAAAATAGCTCATGCGTCTTTTTTCTTCTTTGACCTTCTCAACCTTAACGCTAGCTTGCTCTTTTTCTTTCTCTAGGAAGGCTGATTGCTCTTGTAAGAAAGCTTTTTCATCAAGGTAGTCAGTGTAGTTGCCAAAGAACTCACGCACGCCACCCTCCTCAAAAGCTAGAATCTTGTTAGCCACCTTGTCCAAGAAATAGCGGTCGTGACTTACGGTAACAACAGGGCCACCAAAACCATTGAGGAAATTCTCCAAAACAGTCAAAGTCGCAATATCCAAATCATTTGTCGGCTCATCCAAAAGCAGAACATTAGGCTTTTCAATCAGAATCTTGAGCAAATAAAGACGTTTCTTTTCTCCACCAGATAGCTTGGCAATCTGTGTTCCATGGGTAGAACGAGGAAAGAGGAATTGCTCTAAGAGCTCTGTGATACTGGTAGTCCCAACAGTTGTTTTGACTTCATCTGCGACTTCTTGCAAGTAGTTAATGACACGCTTGCTCTCATCCATATCTTTAATCTGCTGCGAGAAATAGCCAATACGTACCGTGTCCCCAATATCTAGAACACCAGCTGTGGGAACAAGATCGCCATTAATGAGATTGAGCAAGGTTGATTTTCCGACACCGTTATCCCCAACAATACCTATGCGATCACGGTTTTGCATGATAAGGTTGAAGTCACTGAGAATTGGCTTACCATCTTCATAAGCAAAATCTACATGCTCGAAGTTAACTACCTTCTTCCCAATACGACTAGTCTCAAAGTTAATTTCAAAATCGTCATTATTGACCGCTTGATGTACTTCACCCTTAAGATCCTTAAAACGATTGATGCGAGCTTGTTGCTTAGTCGCACGTGCCTGTGGTTGCGTTCGCATCCATGCCAACTCCTGCTTATAGAGTTGCTTTTTCTTATGAAGAGCTGCTGCATCACGCTCATCTTGTTCAGCCTTGAGACGTACGTAGTCCTGGTAATTGCCTTGATATTCAATCAAATTAGCCTGGTCTAGCTCAAAGATACGAGTTGCCACATTATCCAAGAAATAACGATCGTGGGTAATAAAAAGGACCGTTTTTTTGGAAGACTTGAGAAAATTGGTCAACCAAGCAATAGTGTCAATATCCAGATGGTTGGTTGGCTCATCCAAGAGCAAGAGATCTGCATCATTCAAGAGAACCTGAGCCAACTGCACACGGCGTCTGAGACCACCTGAGAGGTCTCCAACCTTTTGAGAGAGGTTTGACAAACCTAGCTTTGATAAAACTGTCTTAACCTCGCTCTCAATGGACCAAGCATCAAGACTATCCATCTCAGCCATAACCTTCTCTAAACGAGATTGATTATCCTCAGAATAATCCGCCATTAGGGTCTCATATTCACGAATCAAGGCCATCTCACGAAGGTCTGATGACAAGACCGTATCAAGCACTGTCTTGCTATCATCAAATTCAGGTTCCTGAGTCAAATAAGCAATCTTATAACCATTAGCCTTGGTAAAAGGTGACACGTCTCCATCAAAACCAATACGCTCTGATACAACATCTAACAAGGTTGTCTTACCTGTCCCATTGACACCAATGATCCCGATACGATCCAAATCATGGATAATGAATGAAATCTCTTTAAAAACCGTCTTGTCCCCAACGGACTTGGTTAATTTTTCAACAATAAAATCTGACATCTTACTTCCTTTTTACAAATAACACCGCTACGGATCCTACGTATGCTCTGTAGCGGTGTGTCATTTTTATCACGTCTGTAGACTTATTTCATAGCTTGAACAAAGGCCATGATGGCTTCCTCATCATTAGCTAGTTGACCATCAACGATGGCATTCTCGATAGCTCTGAGAGTACGACCAAGATCTGGTCCAGGTTTGTATCCCAGCTCCTTCATCAGCATACCACCATTAACAACGATTTCGTGCTTATCATGGATGAGCAACTGACCATCCAACTCGGCAATACGCTCATAATCTACGTCCAACCCCTGAGCCTGTCTCAAGGTTTCAGCCTCCTCTAAGAGGTCCTTACCATACTGATAAACATCTTGCTTGGTCACTTCCCTCTCCATACGGAGTCTAAAAATCTCAATCAAAGACTGAACGGTCTTCTGAAAATTGACAGATGTCTTCCATTTTTTAAGAAAAGAGCGTGGATTATTGTGCTTGAGAGCCAGAAGAGTTGCCGCCCAGGCTTGCTCAGAACTTGTAAATCTAAAGTCCTCAGCATAATCTGCCACAAAAGACTGCCATTCCTCTGCTGTCTCTTGAAAATCCGGAAGATACTGATAGGCCTTAGTCGCTAGAAGAGCCTTAATCCCTTTTTTCCAATGTGGTGCTAAGAGCAACTTATCAAACTCGATGAAACTTCGCTCAATCGAAATCTTTTCCAAAAGAGGAGCATGGCTGGTCATGGCCTCAAAAGTCTTTTCTTCAATATCGAAGTCTAAGCTCGCTGCAAAACGTAGCCCACGCATGATGCGAAGGGCATCCTCGTTAAAGCGTTCCTCAGCCTTACCAACAGCCCTTAAGACACGGTTGTCCAAATCAGCAAGACCATTGAACTTATCAATAACCTCAGCATTTTCATTAAGAGCAAAAGCATTGACTGTAAAATCACGACGCTTAAGATCCTCTTCCAATGAACGCACAAAGGACACGCTAGACGGACGACGGTAATCCACATAGACATCCTCTGTTCGGAAGGTCGTCACCTCATACTCACCGCCATTTTCCAAAACCAAAACAGTCCCATGCTCAATACCGATATCCACTGTACGCTCAAAAATCTGTTTGGTCTCCTCAGGATAAGAAGACGAAGCAATGTCAACATCGTGAATGGGACGGTTGAGAAGGGCATCGCGGACTGAACCACCAACAAAGTAAGCCTCAAACCCTGCAGCCTTAATTTTCTCTAATATTGGTAAAGCCTTCTGAAATTCAGAAGGCAAATAACTTAATCTCATAGTAAATGTTCCAAACCATAAACAAGCTGATCACGTTTAACCACTTCTTTAATACCGAGGTTAACCCCACCCATAAAGGAAATACGGTCATAAGAATCGTGACGTAAGGTCAATCCTTCTCCTTGGGCACCAAAGATAACCTCTTGGTGAGCCACAAGACCTGGCAAACGAACACTGTGAATGCGGAAACCATCAAACTCTGCACCACGTGCTCCAGCAAGTGTCTCCACTTCATCCTCAGCTCCCTGACGTTTGGTCTCGCGAACCTCACGAATAAGTTCAGCCGTTTTCACTGCTGTACCTGATGGCGCATCTTTCTTTTTATCGTGGTGAAGCTCAATGATTTCAAGGTCTGGGAAATATTTACTAGCTTCTGCCGCAAACTTCATAAGAAGGATAGCACCAATAGCAAAGTTAGGAGCAATCAAACCACCAATAGACTTATCTTTAGAAAGGTCTGTCAATTCCTGAATTTGTTCTTCAGTAAAACCTGTTGTTCCTACAACCGGTGCAAAGCCATTTTCCAAGGCAAAACGGGTATTTTCATAGGCAACAGCAGGCATGGTGAAATCTACCCAAACATCTGCATCGAAGCCAACCAAATCCGCTTTATCAGTGAAGACAGGAACACCGTCCACTTCTTTTTCTGTCGCAAAGGGGTCAAGCAAGGCAGCTAAGGTCAATTCATCATCTCCCTTAACCATTTCAACCGCAGTTGAACCCATTCTTCCTTTAAATCCAGCAATAATAACTTTAATAGACATGTTCTTTTTCCTCTCTATTGATCTCGCTCATAGGTAAGCCGATTCCAGATGGATCATACTTATTTGGTAAATTTAGGTGTTAGACCTAGCACTAGTGCTCCCTCGCCCAAATGCGTCGCAATCACAGCGCATAAGGATACCACTGTTGAAACAGTAATCTCTTGAGCTTCCAGCTGATTTTTAAAAGCCTCAGCCTTTTCAGGAGCATTGGTATGAAGGATGCTGATCTCCATTTCACGATTGTCCTCAGCTAGGGCAACTAAGCGTTTCACAGCTTTCTTCTCTGTACGTACCTTTTCAAAAACAACGATTTTGCCTTCGTCATTAAACTGTAAAATAGGTTTGATAGACAAGAGATTTCCCAAAATCGCTGAGCCATTCGACAAGCGACCACCCTTTACAAGGTGATTAAGATCATCCACAAGAATATAAGCCGTCGTTTTCTCTACCTGCTCCTCAAGCTTCTTCAAAATGTTCTCAAAAGACATCCCTTGCTCTGACCAATGCAAAACATTTCTAACCATAGCACCCATAGGAGCTGCTGTGATTTTAGTATCAGGAAAAGCAACCTTCAACTTGGCGTGATCTTCAATCAAAAACTGGCTATTAGCCCAGAAACCAGAAATCCCCGAAGAAAGGAATAGCCCAATGACATGGGTATAGCCTTTCTCCTCCAACTCCATAAGAAAGTTATCCAAGTCGGCTAGATTAGGTTGTGACGTCTTGAGCAGTTCCTCAGAATTTGCCATTTGTTCGTAAAACTGGTTCACATCCAAGTTCTTTCCTTCAACAAAAGGCTGTCCCTCAATGATAACCGGAATATCTAAAATATATACATCAGCATGTCCCTGAATTTCAGCAGGTAGATTAACCGATGAATCCGTAATAACTGCTAAAGACATTTTAGAACTCCAAGTTAATTCCTGGACGATCCAAGGCGATTTCAGTTACTTCATAAGTCAAACGCTGAAGTGTATCCAATAGTGGTGCTGCCAAAGTCTCTGCTTCTTCTTGTGAAAAGTCTTTAGGTTCATTGACAATACGGTTTTGAATATGGTCCATTTGAGAAACAATCCCTGAGATAACAAACTCATCACGGACAATCATAAATTGCAAAACAGCTACAACCGATGTATTGTTAGCTTCTTCATCTTTATTGTGCAACTGAAAAGTTACTTCAACATTTGTTTTAGGAACACCATTCTCTTTTTCCCACTCATGGTTACGAACATCATAGTGGTAACGGTTAACAAATACTTTTTCGCGAATTAAATCCATTAGTCATTATTCTCCTTGATACAATTACTCTTTATTATAGCATAAATATGCTTTATTATGGGAATATTATTGACAGAAAAATGAGTATTTAGACTGATTTTGACAGCACTAATAAGCACTAGCTAACTAGAAACTTTGACTTGACCGTCAGACTACTAAAACAGGGCTCCTTCATCAGAAAAAGAGCCCTTATATTAATAGCTAACAGTCCCTCAAAGAACGTTTCTGTTGTCCCTGTTCATCAAAATTCTCAGGAGCTAGCCAATTCTCAAATCGTTCTTTAAGCCTTGGCCACTCACTGTCAATAATGGAGAACCAGTCCGTATCTCGGCTACGTCCTTTATAGATAGCATGGTTACGGAAACGCCCTTCGTAGGTGAAACCTAATCGTTGTGCTGCATTGGCAGAAGGACGGTTGAGACTGTCACATTTCCACTCATAACGACGATAGTTAAGGCCTTCAAAGACATATTTCATAACTAGATATTGAGCTTCAGTGGCTGCCCGAGTTTTTTGTAGAGCAGGAGCCAAAATCACTCGTCCCATCTCTACACTACGATTTTTGGGTGTAATAGCCATGAGTGAGAAAGTGCCCAGAACCTTTCCTGAAGCCTTATCCCTAATGGCAAAGAAATAAGGGTTAGAAGACTGCTCATAGTCTTCCAAACACTGGCGTACTGCTTCTTCAGATTCAAAAGGATCCGCATACATATAGGTCCAGTCAGAAAGAATCCGATTGGTAAAGTAGAAGTCTAGAATATCCTCATAGTGTTCTGCTACCGTCAAATGTTCAACACTACAATAGCGACCGTCCAAGAGAGTGATGTCTGGCATCTTCCCAGGGCTGGCATCCACTAGGCTTGGGCCGACTTCTTGTTGGTACTGATTTAAAGGCATAGGCATCTTCCTTTCATAAATAAGAAAAGCCTACACAAAAGTGCAGACTTTAGCTGAATTATTTAGCAACTGGGTATACAGATACTTGTTTTTTGTCGCGACCTTTACGTTCGAAACGTACAACACCTTCAACTTTAGCGAAGAGTGTATCGTCACCACCACGGCCTACGTTTACACCTGGGTAGATGTGTGTACCGCGTTGACGGTAAAGGATTGATCCACCTGATACAGTTTGTCCATCAGCTGCTTTAGCACCAAGACGTTTAGCTTGTGAATCACGACCATTGGAAGTAGAACCCCCACCTTTTTTGTGGGCGAAAAGTTGCAAGTTTTCAAGAGTTTTCAACATAAGATTGTGTCCTTTCTTAGTGATTAGTCGCTAACTTACGCGTTGATAGCGTTGATAACAACTTTTGTATAAGGTTGACGGTGACCTTGTTTACGGTGGCTACCTTTTTTAGGTTTGTATTTGAAAGTAACAACTTTCTTTTGTTTACCTTGTTTTTCGATAGTTCCGACAACAGTAGCTCCCTCAACAACTGGAGTACCTACTACAGTTTTATCACCACCGACAAGAACAACTTCGTTAAAAGTTACTTCTGATCCAGCTTCAGCGTTGATTTTTTCAACGTAGATCGCTTGACCTACTTCAACTTTAACTTGTTTTCCACCAGTTTTGATGATTGCGTATGTGCTCATGATGCACCTCCTATTAAAATTTTTAATGTGTCTGAGGTTTCCCTCTGTGAAGACTCGCCTAGTACTGCGGGGACGAACCCACTTGCAAAACAGTAGTCGTGCGGTTGCACAGGACGTGCATTTAGTCAACGTTACGATTCTATCATTTTTTCACGCTAATGACAAGAGAAAAAGTTTTTTTGATTATTCTTATTCCGTCAATTTAGGTTTAATAACCTAATACTCCATCTACTCCACTCTTACACCATGCTTGCCTAGGAAAGTCTTAGCCAAATCTTGCTCAATCGTATCTAAAGAAAGACTCCTATCAGTTATTAAAATCTGATAGCGCTCCCTTCCTTCAAAATAGAAGTGATTCAAAGACTGATAGCCATTATTTTCATAAAAAGCCAGGCGTTTTAGTCGTTGAGAACGGTTAGAAGCATCCTCTTCATCCATAGGCTCAATCGTAAGCACACATGGTCGTTCTCCTGCTCCTTTCCTAACTTGTGCCAAAATTTGACTACCGTAACCCTGCGACTGTTTACTTTCCTCAACCGCAAGAAAGAGCAAGTAGACTAGATTATCAGTGCAGATTGCATAGGTAAAACCAATAAAAACTTCCTGATCAAAATAAGCTAAGAAAGATTGCCCATTTTTCAAACTGTTCCAAGACAATTTCCAGAGTGGAAGTCTCTCCTCCACAGGAAAAGCCGCTTCATAAAGCGAAGCGACCTTCTTGAATGTTGGTGTCAGAGGATAAATGTTGCGAACCTCTAGTGTCATTTTCCTAACCAATAACCTTTTTATAATCTTCTGGTGTCGCCACATGAGCATGCTCACGTTGACGATCAAGCAAGTGACTAAGGAAGTCACGGTTGCCCAAGGCTTCTTTAAGGGTTTGTTTAAATTGCCCAGCATTCATAGGTGAGAAAATATTGCTTGGTGCAGTATAATCTGGACCATGGCTTGTGTTCGTGAAAGCCAGGATAAGCAAGTTGTTTTCAAAGGCAGCACGTGTCGCTGACAGGATCTCATTTTGGTGGTTAATATCTAAATAGAAATCAGCCTCTTGATAGAGACGCTTAACCTGCTCCGTTGTAATATTTGGATAAAGGCTAACATTACTATATTTAGCTAAATCCATCAAGCGACTTGACATTTCAGTGATTGCCCCAATATGGTAGTGCATGGTAGGCACTTCACTAACAATGCTTTCCAAGTGTTCAATCTGATCTGAGTTGGTCAAGATAAGTGCTTGATTTTGGAAATTATTCTGACGAGCAAATGGATACATGAAGCCAAGGAAAGCCACACGAGAAGCCTGCTCTGGACTAATCAGTCTTAGAAGATTTGTGTAGGCTGTGTATTCTTGCACAACAATCTTAGTTTGACGGTGATTGCTATCAAGAAGGAGACGCATATTCCCAGGAACAGTGTCAGTGATAGGCTCTTGCCAGAAGAGGACATCTTGACCAGAATTCGGAAGATTCATAGCTGTCAAGAAAGGTGTTGACAAGGAATTATAAAGGATACGTCGCAAGTCATAGCCAGCTTCTTTAAGATAAAAGACTACAAACTCCGATTTGTTTTTGAAAATGTAGACCTTGTCTTTCCAATTCAAGATAACGTCTTTGGTCAAATGGTTAACGACGATCACTTCCTTGTTGTCTGGAGTGAAATAACTAGTAATGGTCGCTTCTTGCTTAACATTGTAAGTTGTTTGTGAAAAACGGTATCCCTTGTTATTGTAGCGATCAGTCACGCGCAAGCGACCTGACTCATCATACCAATCCACAGCTTTAACTAGGCGCTGATGAGCAGGATGCGCATAGTGAATATGACCACGTTTCTTATCAAAACGGAAGATTTCCGCATTGCTATTTGTTCCTAAAATTTCCCAGTAATCCGGCACGGGTACCTGATTAAAGTAAAGTGCAGATCCCTGAACCTCATCAAAGCCTGTGAAATAAAGGTAAGGTGAGGTCACATCACTAGGTAAAAAGCCATCATCTGAAAGACAAACTGTTGTATTCACATAGCCAGCGACAATCAGCGAGTAATGGAGATCCCAACTACCTTGACTATAGTCTTCAAATAAATTAATCATGATTAGTCATCTCCTTTACTAAGTTAAGCCACTTCTGCTCGATTTCCTCAGTCAAAAAGCCTTTGGCAATATCATAAGAGACTTGATGAACATGATCTAAATCTGAACGATTGAAGAAAGCTACAATTTTCTCTGCCAAGGCAGCCACAATAGCAGGTTCGTCATCTTTTTCAAATCGAGGGATTAAGTAGCCATTTTCATTATCCTTGATAAAAGTTTGGTTTCCATAACGGACATCAAAACCAATCATACCAAGGCCCGATCCAACAGCTTCTAAAAGTGTCAAGCCAAAACCTTCACTCTTAGAACCTGATAGGTAAAGTTCGTAATCCTTGTAGACTTCTGTTAAATCTTGGTGACCCTTGAGATGGATGTAATCCTGAGCTTGATTTTCCTCGATAATTGTCTTGAGCTTAGCTTCTTCAGCACCTGTACCAAAGATATCAAAGTTCACTTGTGGCAGACTTTCTTTAGCCTTAACAACAGCCTTAGCCAACCAATCCACGTGCTTTTCATTGGCCAAACGTGAAGCCGTGATAATCGAGAATGGTTTACGCTCTCCCTCAGGCTCTCTCAGTTTATCCACACTTCCCACAGGAATCGTTACGATATTAGGTGTAAATGGTGTATATTTGTTGAACTGATCTAGCATAATGCTACGTTGACGCTCTGTCGCTGTGATGAAGAAATCAACCTTATCCGCATTGCTGAATTGATACTCATAGAAGTTATTCCAAAGAATAGTCTTGTCTGTCACAGCATTTTCACTAAAGTGCTCTGCATGGACAACAACTCCAAGCTTAGCAGGTTTAGTATTACGGAAAACGGCCTGTCCTGTACCAGTTGCGCGGTCCAAAATGACAATGTCTTGATTAGTTAGACCTAGTTGAGACATAAAGTAGGCAATAAACTCATGCTTAGAAGACAATATCTTATCTGGGAAACGGAAGACACTATCCTTACCATCAACAATTTCATCATAAGCAATACTGCCATCTTCATTGAAGAAACGGCGTTGATAGAGGTGGGCTTTATTGTCTACCGGTGTATAGTACTCAGTAAACATCTTAGTATAAGAATAAAAGTCTTTACGAATTAGGCAACCACGTGATACTTTTTCCACACGATGGACAATATCTTCACCCTCTTTACGCAAATAAGCGGCGTAGAAAATATCTTCCTTGGCACAAAAGAGCTTAACCACTTTGCCATTAATTTCACGACGTGTGATGTCATAAGGGATTTCCTTTTCCAAATCCTTAACAGTATAGGTCGTTGGGGCAATCTTTAGGTCCGTAAAATAGCTGTAAAGCCAGATGATGTCTTCATCTGAAAATCCCATGTTACGGGTCAAATCAGAAAGATTGTCCTGCAAGAACATATCCATAAAGACAAACTTAGCCTTAATACCTGTGTTTTTGAAAATTGTAGAACGGTAGGCCTGGGCGTACTCAACACCACTTGATGCCCAACCGATTCCTAAATTGATGTTATAAACAGTCATGTAGTTTCCTTTCTAGGTAAAAGTTCAACATCGACATCTCTTTTTCGATATAGATAATTCTAATGATACCTTTGCGATACCAAACTGTCACTATATACTCCTAGACTAAAGTAAGTCTTCAATAAGTGTATCCACTTCGTCTTGCGCTTCTTCAATAGGTGTGATTTCAGTCACCATGATTCCTGCAACTGCACGTTCAACTAAGCCTTCAACATCCATACGACGTTCATATTGTTCAACGTTCTTGATTTTTGGATTAGTTTTTGGACGGTCAGGTGCAAAAATGGTACAGCAATCCTCGAAAGGTTGGATGGAGATATCGAAGGTATCGATTTTTTGTGCCAAATCAATGATTTCCAACTTGTCCATAGTGACAACTGGACGAATCACGGGCGTGCATGTTACAGCATTGATGGCCTGCATAGACTCCATAGTCTGACTGGCAACCTGTCCAAGACTCTCACCATTGATAATTACGAGACCACGGCGTTCTTCACGAATTCGGTCTGTAATACGCATCATAAAGCGGCGTGTCAAGGTCATCAAGTAAGCCTCTGGTGCTTTTTCTTTGATTTCCTCTTGAATCTCAGTAAATGGTACTTCTATGAACTGGATATTACCACCGAACTTGGTCAACTTACGAGTCAAATCTTGAGCCTTTTTAAGTGCACCTGGACTTGTATATGGAGGGCTTGCAAAGTGAACAGCCTCAATATCTACACCACGTTTAAGAGCTAAGTAACCTGCCACTGGCGAGTCAATCCCACCTGAAAGCATGAGCATTCCTTTACCAGCAGTCCCTACAGGTAATCCACCTGCTCCCTTAATTTCCTCATGGGAAATATAAGCGGCCTCAGCACGAATTTCTACCTTCAGATTAACATCCGGCCCCTTCATCTGTGCTTTAATGTCAGGCAAGACATCAAATACAGCATTTCCTAAAGTAAGGTTGAGCTCGCGACTATCTAAAATAAAGTCGTGATCACTACGTTTGGCAGTCACCTTAAAGGTAAGACCGTCACGATAGAGCCCAGTCATAATGTCTTGAACAGCCTTTCTCAATACTTCGACATCTTTTTCAAATTTGTAAACAGGGCTAAAGGCCTGAATACCGAAAATCTGCTTCAAAGACTCTGCGACTGGTTCGTAGTCTGTGCCATTGAGGTAGATGTGTCCACGGTCTCGGTCAAAAGTCACTTTAACTTCTGGATAGATAGATAACACATCTTTGATGTTATTTCTAAGTTTATTGATAAAACGCATACGATTTTTGCCCTTAGTTGACAATTCACCGTAGCGAACCATAATTTCTGAATACGTTAATGTCATTCCTTTTCCTTTTAAACTTGAATTTAATTTTATTTTTCAATCGATTAAATCTTGCTATCTTACTTTTTGCGTCTTAGCATAGACTTGTTTGAAAATCGTGAGAAACTGTTCTACTTGTCCCATATCATTGTCATCATCAAGACTAATACGAACAGCTGTTTGGGCTAACTTGGTTGGAACACCCATAGAAATGAGGGTTCCCGCTGGCTTACCTGCCTTAGATGAACATGCTGAAGTCGTTGAAATATAGATTTGATGCTCTTCAAAAGCATGGACAACCACTTCACCACGAACTCCCTTAATTCCAAAGGTCAAAATATTGGGAGCAAAGTCCTCACCCTCGCCTGAGAAAATAGTAATGTCCTCATACTTAGCCAATTCATCAAAGATAATCTTTTTCATCTTAGCAATTTTAGGAAGAGAAAATTCCTCTTTATCAGTGACTAAGCGCAAAGCCTTAGCCATACTCGCAATCCCAGCTACATTTTCAGTCGTTGAACGAAAGTCTTTTTCTTGACCACCACCTGTTAAGAGCGGAGTAATCTTTTTCCCTGCCTTTTTGTAGACAAAACCGACACCTCGAACAGCATGGAACTTGTGACCAGAAAAAGTTGCAAAGTCAACACGGTCTGTTAAATAAGCTGATACAGGTATCTTCCCAATCGCCTGGACAGCATCCACATGGAAAGATACGGTCGGCTCATTAGCCAATATATCCGAGATAGCTTGAATAGGTTGGATTGATCCGATTTCGTTATTAACGGCCATAACCGAAACCAAGATAGTGTCAGGGCGTAATAGTTCAGCAAGAGCATTCACATCCACGAAACCTTGTGCATTAACAGGGGCATAGGACACTTCAAAACCACGTTCTGAAAGCCATTTAGCAGACTCTTTTACTGCGGGGTGTTCAATATCAGAGACGATGATGTGTTTGCCATAAGGTTCTTTTTCGAAGGCTACACCCTTGATAACCCAGTTGTCACCTTCAGTTCCACCAGACGTAAAGAAAATCTCATCGGCTGATTTTCCAATGAGGTCCGCAACTTGCTTACGAGAAGCCTCCAAAATACGCGTCGCAGATGTTCCTAATTGGTGTAAACTGGATGGATTCCCAAAAATTTTCGTGGACACTTCCTGATAGGTTCTAAGTGCCTCTGGATAAGGTACCGTAGTGGCTGAATTATCAAAATAAATCATGATTTTTCCTCGATTTTTATTTACTATTTATTATAGCATAATTTTTTTAGCAATTTTTGCGAGAAAATCATATAATAGAAAGTACGAAATATTTTTAAGGAGAGCATCATGTCTGAAAATTACTCACGCCGTAATCATTCATCAAAAGAAGAAAAAAAATCTGCACCAAAGGTGACTGAACACGTTACAAAAGGCTTCACTGCCTTCCAAAAAGTCCTTACTGCTGTCGGGACAATCTTGTCGATCATTGTCGCTTCTATCACTATCATGAATTTCACATCATCTAAAAATAAGGACACTTCTGATTCATCATCTAATCAGTCAACTGTAGTCATTAAAGAGAGCAACAATAAGACCCAAGAATCAAGCACTTCTTCTAGTTATGGAAATGCGACTGATTCCGATACAGCAACAAGTAGCCAAGCAGGAACTAACACCTATTCATCATCAGCAGATACAACAACTGGTGGCAATACGACTACTTCTTCATCAGCAGCTACTGCAGACACAACAACTGGCAATGCGACAACTGGTGACGCAACAACTGGTGGCGCTGCTTCCAACTAAGACATTTGAAAGGCTAGGAGTTTCCTGCCTTTTCTATAATCCTATGAACTATACAGAAACTCTAAATTTCATCCACTCCTTCAAAGGTAATGGTCGTCGCCCCAAACTTGAGCGTATGCGCTGGCTTTTGGACCAAGCTGGAAATCCTCAAATGCACTATCCAACGGTCCACATTGTCGGAACTAACGGTAAAGGCTCAACAACCAGTTACTTACAACATATCCTAACAAAATCAGGCTATCAGGTCGGGACCTTTACCTCCCCCTATATTACTCGATTTAACGAGCGTATTAGTATTAATGGTATAGAGATTCCTGATAAGGACCTGATTAGCATTGTTGAGAAAGCTCAAGTTCTTCTCAATGATTTAGAAAATAAGACTGATTTTGGCAGGCCAACGGAATTTGAGTTGGTCACCTTACTCATGTTCCTCTACTTCGACCTTAAAGAGGTTGATATCGCTATCATTGAAGCAGGAATTGGAGGACGGCTTGATTCGACCAATGTGCTTTCGCCGGAGCTTGTCATCTGCACTTCAATTAGCTTTGATCACACTGAAACTTTAGGCAATAGCCTAATAGATATTGCTAAACATAAAGCAGGTGTCATGCGAGAAAAGACTCCTATATTACTTGGTCGTGTTTCTGAAGAGGTTTCACATTTCTTCAAACAAAAATCCCAGGAACTTCAGGCGCCTATAGCAATCATTGATCGAGAAATCAAGCTTCTGCCCACAGAC
The DNA here is from genome assembly GCF_963545685.1 of uncultured Streptococcus sp. Classification (GTDB taxonomy): domain Bacteria; phylum Bacillota; class Bacilli; order Lactobacillales; family Streptococcaceae; genus Streptococcus. Next base: position 39,398 of record NZ_CAUUKN010000006.1, read on the forward strand.
AGGCAAACTCTTCGAGTTGGTTATAGCGATTGGGAGAGCCCAAATCTTAATCTCCCCATGCTAGGAAAACATCAGGAAAATAATACTGGTCTAGCTGTCACTGCTGCCCATCTCTTGTCTCAAAGATTTCCTAAGATTACCAATCAGAGCATTCAAGATGGTATTTGTGGCACACACTGGCCTGGTCGTAGTGAGTGGATTGGAAATAACATTTACCTAGATGGTGCCCACAATCCTCAGGGAATTACCAGCCTAAAACAGGTATTAAAAGATAACTTTGTCAACCGTCGAATCCACATCCTCTTCGCAGGACTTAGACGAAAACCTTTAGAGGACTTACTTGATGAGCTTAAAGACTATAATCTAACAGTAACCTCCTTCAATTTCTTTGAGGCACTGCCCTTGGATGATTACCCTCAACACTTAGAACGCTCAACTGACTACAGAGACTGGTTAACTCAAGCTGAGTCTGCAAATCCTGATGATTTATTTGTCGTCACTGGATCTCTTTACTTTATTTCAGAAGTCAGGAACTACCTAATCAACGAAAAAAAGGCCTAAGGGCCTTTTTTCGTTAAGACAATCTAAAGTGACACACAAGATATAGGTTAGCATTCTGCCACATAGAAAGACCCGAACCTCTCGGTATTCAGACCTTACCTTTTTATCTCATCGTCACAAACTCTTCGGAACCGGTTGGATGAATGGTTTCCATAGCCAAATCGGCTATGGAAATTCGCAAGGAACTCCCTTGCAATCACTTTCAATTGAAGCCATTCAGTCACAAAGACAGGCCTGAACCTCTCGGTATTCAGACCTTACCTTTTTATCTCATTGTCACAAACTCTTCGGAACCAGTTGGATGAATGGCAACCGTATTATCAAAATCAGCCTTAGTTGCTCCCATCTTAATAGCCACAGAGAAACCTTGAATCATCTCATCGACACCGTAGCCAATCCCGTGAAGACCGATGATTTTTTCATCCTCACCTAGCGTTACTAATTTCATGGTTGACGGCTGACGATTATCTCCCAGTGCCGTATACATTGGAGTAAAACTAGATTTATAGACCTTGATATTCTCCGAACCATATTTAGCAATTGCCTTTTCCTCAGTCAAGCCAATAGCACCAATGACTGGATGACTAAAGACCACAGTAGCTACATCTGTGTAATCAAGCTTAGCATCAGCTTTATTGTTGAAAAGTCGCTCTGACAATTGACGACCAGCCTTAACTGCAACTGGCGTCAAATCAAGTTTACCAGTTACATCTCCAAGAGCATAGATACCAGGAACAGATGTATTTTCAAAGGCATCTGAATAAATGTTACCTCGTTCAGTCAACTCAACGCCTGTCTTTTCAAGACCAAAACCAGAAGTATTTGCTGCACGCCCGATAGCCCAGATAAGGCAATCAACTGTAATCCTTTCTCCATTGTCAAAGCTAATCGTCAGAGAATCGTCTGCATTTTTCACTACCTCTGTTGCATTAGCATGCGTGTGAAGCTTAGGGCCAGACTTAGCCATCTCATCAACTAAAACATCAACAATGTCTTTGTCAAAGGTACGCAATGGGCGATCCTTACGAACAAAGAGGTGAGTATCACTTCCAAGAGCATTGAGAACACCGGCAACTTCTACTGCGATATACCCAGCACCAATAACAGCTGTACGTTTTGGGACCTCATCTAGCTCAAAGAAACCATCTGAGGTAATTCCGTATTCACTGCCTGGAATATTTGGATAAAGGGCATGACCACCTGTTGCAATTAGGATATGTGGTGCTGTATAAAGCTCGCCCGCTACTTCAACCGTATGAGGATCAACAAATCTTGCATACTCGTAGACACGTTCAACACCATTGCTATCAAAACCACGCTCATAAGAACCATGGATACGATCGATATAAGCCTGACGATTGGCCTTAAGCGTCGCAAAATCAAATTTATTAAGCGTCACATCAAAACCATACTCACCTGCATAGCGGTGAAGGGTCTCAGCAACCTGGGCACCATACCACATGACCTTTTTAGGCACACAACCCACATTGACGCAGGTACCGCCGACCTCTTTTCCTTCAAAGAGAATAACTTTAGCGCCATGCATGGCAGCACGATTGGCACTAGCAATCCCACCAGAGCCCCCACCGATGACAATATAATCGTATTCTTTTACCATAATTTACCTCTTATGTTTCTTTATGGAGCATATGAGCTTCTATATAAGCCTTGTAAGCCATTTCTGCCTATACTTTATCATAAATTAAATACCCTGACAAAAATCTGCTACGACACAAAAAAACAATCCCGTCACAACGAGATTGTTTGGTCATATCTTATTTATCAAGTGGTTTGCGGAGGAATCCGAAAAGGATACCTGATACCACAGCACCAATCAAGATGAAGAGAAGGTAGAGAAGGGCATTTGAAGTGAGGGCAATAACGAAGATACCTCCGTGTGGTGCCATCAATTTGATTCCTGCCATACCTACAAGAGCACCTGTAAGAGCTGAACCAACGATAAAGCTTGGGATAGCGCGTGCTGGGTCAGCCGCACCGAATGGGATTGCACCTTCAGTGATGAATGAGAGTCCCATAACGATGTTTGTCAAACCAGAGTTGCGTTCTTCTTCAGTGAATTTATCTTTAAACAAGAGTGTTGCTACAAAGACTGCCAATGGAGGAACCATACCAGCCGCCATAACTGCTGCCATAACAACGGAACCACCTGAAGTTACTGTTGCTGCAAGAGTACCTGTACCAAAGACATAAGCAGCTTTGTTGACTGGTCCACCCATGTCCACTGCCATCATACCACCAACAAGGAGACCAAGGAGCACTGCCGAGCTTCCTGACAAGCTTGACAAGAAGTTATTAAGACCAGTATTGATTGCTGCCATTGGGATATTGACTGCCAACATCAAGAAACCTGTAGCAAATACACCAAGAAGTGGTAAGAGCAAGATAGAACGGATTCCTTCAAGAGCACGTGGAATACCTGCCAAGAGTTTACGAAGAACGAGGATAACACCACCTGCAAGGAAACCACCAACAAGAGCTCCAAGGAAACCTGAAGATACACCGGCAAGTGCAAGGGTTGCTTTACCACCTGCAGCAAATGGAACTCCACCAAAGGCTGCACCACTTGAAGCGATAGCACCAGCTACGAAACCTGAAACCAAACCTGGTTTTTCAGCGATAGAGTAAGCAATATAACCTGCAAGTACTGGAAGCATGAAGCCAAAGGCAGCGCCACCAATTGCTTTGAATTGCGCAGCAATTTCATGGTAAGAACCAAGTTGTGACAATTGATCCTTAGGAACACCCATGATTTGGTCAAGCAAGAAGGCAAGTGCAATCATGATACCACCACCGATAACGAATGGAAGCATTTGTGAGACCCCACTCATCAAGTGTTTATAGAAGGCACCACCAAGGCTCAATTTCTCTGTTGATTCTTGGGCAGCACCAGCATTTTCAGCGTGGAAAACTTCAGCTTTACCATCCAAGATGTTTTGGATTAATTCTTGAGGTTGACGAATACCTGCAGCAACTGGTTTAGAAATCAATTTCTTACCGTCAAAACGTGCTGTTTCAACTGCCTTGTCTGCTGCAATGATAACACCGACAGCCTTGTTGATTTCTTCCGCGGTCAATGGTGTTCCGACACCTGAGGCACCGTTAGTTTCAACACGAACATTGACACCCATTTCTTCACCTGTTTTAATAAGTGATTCTTCAGCCATGTAAGTGTGAGCAATACCAGTTGTACAAGCTGTTACTGCTACGATAAGTGGCTTGTCGCTTGAAGCTGCTTCTTTAACAGCTTGTGCTTTCTTGGCTTCCTCAGCTTGCGCTTCTTCTTCGCCAGTATTAAACGCTGCAATCACTTCATCCGCAGATGTTACCTTACGCAAGCGATCTGCAAAACCATCTTGCATAAGGTATTTTGATAATTCAGCAAGAGCTGCCAAGTGAGTGTCATTTGCTCCCTCTGGAGCTGCAATCATAAAGAAGAGGTCGGTAGGTTGACCATCAAGTGATTCGTAATCCACACCTTTATTAGATTTAGCAAAAAGTACAGTTGCTTCTTTTACTGCAGCGTTTTTACTGTGTGGCATAGCAATTCCATCACCCAAACCAGTTGATGTTTGTGCTTCACGAGCCATAATGCCTGCTTTGAAAACATCAAAGTCAGTTACGACACCATTGTCAACCAAGCTGTTAATCATTTCATCGATAGCAGCTTCCTTTGTTGTTGCTTGAAGGTCAAGCAACATAACTTTTTTGTTCAGTAAGTCCTGAATTTTCATAGTTTTTCTACCTCTACTTTATTGTATGTTTCTTTAATAAATTCAATTGTCGCTAAGTCATCTGAGAAAGCCGTAGATGTTCCACAGGCTACTCCCCACTTGAGAGCCTCAATTGGATCACCTGATTTAACGAACTCACCAGTGAAACCGGCAACCATTGAGTCCCCTGCACCAACAGAGTTCTTCACTGTTCCCTTGATTGGTTTGGCAAAGTACGCAGCCTCTGGTGTGACAAGCAGAGCTCCATCACCTGCCATTGAGATGATAACGTTTTGCGCCCCCTTAGCAAGGATTTCACGCGCATATTTTTCAACATCAGCCAAACCATTAAGTTTAACATTGAAAATGGCTTCAAGTTCATGGTTATTTGGCTTAACCAAGAGCGGTTGGTAAGTCAATGAATCAAGCAAGGTTTGTCCTTCAAAGTCACAAACCACTTGTGCCCCAGTTTCACGAACCAGTGGAATCAATTTGTTATAGACCTTGTTTCCAAGATTGCTTGGTGCAGAGCCAGCAAAAACAACCACATCGTCAGCACTTACACTTGAAAGGATAGCTTCAAGCTCAGCTAACTGATAATCATTGATGACAGGTCCAGTACCGTTAATTTCAGTTTCTTGGTCAGCCTTGATTTTAACATTGATACGTGTATCTTGGTCGACAGCTACAAACTTAGTTTTAATACCTTCAGCATCCAAACCGTCTGTAACAAAACGTCCCGTAAAACCACCGATGAAGCCCGTAGCAGTATTGTCAATTCCTAAACGTTGTAGAATACGACTGACATTAATCCCCTTACCACCAGCGAATTTATCATCACTCTCCATACGGTTAACTTCACCAATCGCTACCTTGTCGATACGAACAATGAAGTCAATTGATGGATTTAGCGTTACAGTATAAATCATACTTCAATAACCCTCGTTTTCTCTTTTAATTCTTTAAGGAGCCCTTCTTCCGAAGCATTTGTGATTATGGTTACTTTCTCAACCTCAGCTACCTTAGCATAGGTAACCTGACCAAGTTTAGAGGCATCTGCTAAAACATAAGCTTTTTGCGCATTGGCTATCACTGTTCGTTTAATGACAGCCTCTTCCATATCTGGCGTTGTGAAATAATTGGCATCAACTCCATTAGCACCAATGAAAGCACAATCAAAATTCAGTTGTCTGATTTGTTCCAGAGCAGTAATTCCAATAGAGGCATCTGTTGAATGTTTAACCTTACCACCAATAATCCTAGTACTAACACCGAGATCTACTAGCTTAACAGCATGATGGATAGAATTAGTCACAACCGTCACCTGACGATTGCTCAAATGTGGAATCAAAAGTTCATTCGTTGTACTAGCCTCAAGAAAGACGACATCACCTTCCTTAATCAAATCGGCAGCATAAGCAGCTAATCGAGCCTTTTCTTGAACATTTCTGATAGCTTTTTGGCTATTGGCAATTTCTTCCTTTAGACCATGAATACTTTCAGCACCACCATGAACACGTTTAAGTTGGCCATCTGCCGCTAACTCATCCAAGTCACGACGAATCGTCGACTCAGACGTATCACTTAATAAAACTGTCAGGTTTTCCAAAGTGACAAAACCATCTTGTTTCAACTGAGACAAGATAATCTGCTTACGTTCAGACTTTAGCATAATCTCTCCTTCTGTAATCGTTTACAAAATCTATTATACTAAATTTTTAATAGCTGTCAACAAAAACCGTCAAAAAAAATCAAAATATTTCATTGCAAAATGCTAATCTATCAAAATGAAGCAGGTTGATAAGAAAGTTCATACATTTTTAACAGGGTAATTCTTTTCAATTTTATTGCAAAATAAAAAAGCCTTTCGGCTTTTTTATCTATTTGGCATAGTCAACCGCACGGAATTCACGAATGACTGTAACCTTAATATTTCCTGGATAATCCAAGTTTTTCTCAATTTGTTCACGTACCTTGTGAGACAAGATCGTAACTTCGTCATCAGAGATTTTATTTGGATGAACCATAATACGAATTTCACGACCAGCTTGAAGGGCGAAGCTTGATTGTACACCGTCAAAGCTTGATGCAATCTCTTCCAGATCACGAAGGCGTTTGACATAATTCTCAACAGATTCATTACGAGCCCCTGGGCGAGCCGAACTTAAAGCATCTGCTGCAGCAACAATAACTGCAATCACACTTTCAGGTTCCACATCTCCATGGTGACTGGCAATGGCATTAACCACGACTGGATGCTCTTTGTACTTACGTGCAAACTCAGTACCAATCTCAACGTGACTACCTTCGACTTCTTTGTCAATAGCTTTCCCCATATCGTGAAGGAAACCAGCACGACGAGCGAGAGCCACATTTTCACCCAATTCACCAGCCATAATACCTGCTAGTTTACCAACTTCAACTGAGTGACGAAGGACGTTTTGACCATATGAAGTACGGAACTGCAATCGTCCCATAATCTTGATTAGATCAGGGTGGAGATTCATAGCCCCAATTTCATAAGCTGCCTCTTCACCATATTCGCGGATACGGTTATCCATTTCCTGACGACTCTTCTCAACCAACTCCTCAATACGAGCTGGATGGATACGTCCATCCTTAATCAAGGCTTCGAGAGTCATGCGAGCAATCTCACGACGGACTGGATCAAAGCCAGAAAGAACAACCACTTCTGGAGTATCGTCAATGATAACATCGATACCTGTCAGGCTTTCAAGGGTACGGATGTTACGCCCCTCACGCCCAATGATACGACCTTTCATATTATCATCTGGGAGGTGGACAGTAGTTACGGTTTGTTCAGTAACATAATCCCCAGACAAACGTTGCATAGCTTGCGCCAACAAGTTTTTGGCCTTCTTATCAACAGTATCTTTGACCTGTGCTTCTGCATCTTTGATACGTGTTGCAATCTCATGAGTAAGATTATTCTCAGTCTCTGTTAAAATTACCTCACGCGCCTCTGCAATGGTCATTTGACCAACACGTTCAAGTTCAGCTTGCTTCTCAGCCTCCAACTGAGTCACATTCTCTTCACGCTCATTAAGATGTTTAGATTTGTCAGCAAGACTCTGCTCTTTTTTCTCGAGGGCGAGTTCTTTACTTGATAGATTTTCATCCTTACGATCAAGGCTGGTTGCACGTTCTGTTAAACGATTCTCCATTTGTTTAAGCTCTTGACGTTCAGATTTGAATTCTTTTTCAATATCTTCTCGATATTTTCTAGCTTCCTCTTTTGCCTCTAACAAGAACTCTTTACGTTGAGCCTTACTTTCGCGTTCAGCAGTTACACGCAGGTGGTCTGCATCATGTTCTGCCTGACTACGAAGGTTCACAGCGTCTTGTTCTGCCTTTAGCAAGGTAGTTTCTGCTTGTTCCTTAGCTTTGCTAAGTTTGATAGAAATTGCTAAATATCCAACGACTAAACCAATGAGTGCAAAGACAACTAAAATTATTATGTTTATCATGTCTTTACCTCAACTTTTCTAAGGTTTCCCTAAAGAAAACCGTCTTCTAGTGTATCATATTTGTAGCTATATCTCAAATAAATACTAGAACTTTAAGTTGATTTTATGGTATGATAACTCTATTAGAATAGGGAGGTATTATCATGCCAAAGGACGTTACTGTTGAAAGTTTTGAACTTGATCACACTATTGTAAAAGCACCTTATGTCCGTCTTATTTCGGAGGAAGTCGGACCCAAAGGAGATATCATCACAAACTTCGATATCCGTTTGATCCAACCTAACGAAAATAGTATCGATACAGGTGGTCTTCATACTATCGAACACCTACTCGCTAAACTGATTCGTCAACGTATCGATGGACTTATCGATTGCTCACCATTTGGTTGCCGTACAGGTTTTCATATGATCATGTGGGGAAAACAAGATCCTACGGAAATTGCCAAAGTTATCAAATCTTGTCTTGAAGCTATTGCTAACGAAATTACTTGGGAAGATGTTCCAGGAACTACCATTGAATCTTGTGGTAACTATAAGGATCACAGCCTTCATTCGGCTAAGGAATGGGCTAAACTTATCCTTGAACAAGGCATTTCAGACCAAGCCTTCGAACGTCATACCGTCTAAAAAAACATTGGGAGTCGTCCCCCAATGTTTTTTAATATTTTCTAAAACGTTGATAACGCGCTTCAAGCAAGTCTTCTTTTGATAATTGGCTTAACTCTGCCAATTCATCTACAATGGCTGTCTTAATCGCTTCAATAATTTCACTAGTAAAGTAACCACGTTCTGGGATAACCTTGTCAACGATTCCCATATTGAGTAACTCGCCTGATGTAATCTTCATCAACTCTGCTGCCTCTTCTGAACGTGAACCATCTTTCCAGAGAATGGTTGCAAAACCTTCAGGACTCAAAATAGAGTAGATGGTATTTTCAAGCATCCAAACCTTATCAGCTACTGCCAAGGCAAGGGCACCTCCAGAACCACCTTCACCAATGATAATGGCAATAATTGGCACCTTAAGATCGCTCATTTCCATAAGGTTACGAGCAATAGCCTCACCCTGTCCACGTTCCTCTGCTCCGACACCAGGATAAGCACCTGCAGTATTGATAAAGGTAACAACTGGACGACCAAACTTTTCAGCCTGTTTCATGAGGCGAAGTGCCTTACGATAACCCTCTGGATGAGGTTGCCCAAAGTTACGATTGAGATTATCTTGGAGGTTTTTACCTTTTTGGATACCCACTACTGTAACGGCTTGGCCATTTAAGCGACCAATACCACCGATAACGGCACCATCATCACGGAAATTACGGTCACCATGAAGTTCGATGAAATCATCAAAAATTCCTTGGGCAAAGTCCAAAGCAGTTAAACGGCCTTGATCACGCGCTTCTTTTAAAATACGTGCTACGTCGCTCATTGAACACCTCCATGGAATGATAAGAGTGTGGCAATAGTATCAGCCAACTCTGTACGTTTGACAATGGCATCAACAAAACCATGTTCCTGAAGGAACTCGGCCTTTTGGAAATCATCTGGCAAAGTTTCACGAACTGTATTTTCAATGACACGACGACCTGCAAAACCAATCAAAGTTTGTGGCTCAGCCAAGATGATATCGCCTTCCATAGCAAAACTTGCTGTAACCCCACCAGTGGTTGGATCTGTCAAAACAGTCAAGTACAACAAACCAGCGTTCGAATGACGTTTTACTGCTGCCGATATCTTAGCCATTTGCATCAAACTCATGATTCCCTCTTGCATACGGGCACCACCAGAAGCTGTAAAAATAACAACTGGAAGTTTTTCTGAAATCGCATGCTCAAAGAGTTTTGTGATTTTTTCACCAACAACAGTTCCCATTGAAGCCATGATAAAGTTGGAATCCATGATAGCCAAGGCTGTTTTTTGCCCCTTGATAGTTGCAACACCCGTTACAACTGCTTCATCAAGACCTGTTTTTTCCTTGGTAGCTGCTAGCTTCTCCATGTAACCTGGGAAATTCAATGGATTTTTAGTTTTAATACCTGTAAACAGTTCTTGGAAAGATCCCTCATCAACCGTTAAATCAAGACGTTCTTTTGCCGAAATACGGAAGGTATAAGAACAGTTTGGACAGATTTTAGCTTGTCCCAAGTCCTTTTGATAAATAGCTTGCTTACAGCCTGGACATTTGGCAAAAAGCTCATCTGGTACTTCTGGCACCTGTTGATCCACCCCATTACGTACAGAATGGTTAGGATTGATACGGATATACTTTTCTTTTCGATCAAATAATCCCATAAACTCTATTCCTCACGATTCTGGTATGCTGGTAGGAAAGTTTCCATCAAGAATGATGTATCATAATCCCCAGCAATAACGCTACGGTCTGAAATCAAATCCAACTGGAAGTCAGCATTTGTCACAACGCCATCGATCTCAAGCTCGTAAAGAGCACGTTGCATCTTCATGAGTGCCTCAAATCGATTTTCTCCATGAACAATGATTTTAGCGATCATTGAATCATAGTAAGGTGGAATGGTATAGCCTGGATAGACAGCACTGTCCACACGAAGGCCAACACCACCACTAGGTAGATAGAGATTGCTAATTTTCCCTGGGCTTGGTGCAAAGTTGAACTTAGGATTTTCCGCATTGATACGACACTCAATGGCATGTCCCTTGATTTCAATATCATCTTGAGCCACAGATAATTTTTCACCTGCGGCAATACGGATTTGTTCTTTAACAATATCCACACCACTTACAAATTCAGTAACTGGGTGCTCAACTTGAACACGGGTATTCATTTCCATAAAGTAAAACTGACCTGATTTTTCATCAAGAAGAAACTCGATAGTACCCGCATTTTCATAATTAACAGCCTTAGCAGCACGAACAGCCGCAGACCCAATTTCATGACGAAGTGTCTTACCAATGGCAACAGAAGGCGATTCTTCCAAGACCTTTTGGTTATTACGTTGAAGAGAACAGTCACGCTCACCTAGGTGGACAATATTACCATAGCTATCTCCCAAAATTTGAACCTCAATATGACGAGCTGGGTAAATAACTTTCTCGATATACATTGCCCCATTACCAAAGGCTGCTTTAGCTTCTTGTGACGCAGATTCGAAGGCAGGAGCCAACTCTTCTTCAGTGTTGACCTTACGAATTCCTTTACCACCACCACCTGCAGAAGCCTTAAGCATTACTGGGTAACCAAGACGATTGGCAACTTCTAAGGCCTCTTCGGCCGTAAAGACTTCACCATCTGAACCAGGGATTACAGGGACATTAGCCCTAATCATTTCAGCACGAGCATTGATTTTATCACCCATTTTGTCCATAACTTCGCCTGAAGGACCAATAAACTTGATGTTCATTTCCTCACAGAGAGTGGCAAATTTAGAGTTTTCACTCAAAAAACCAAACCCTGGGTGAATAGCTTGAGCCTCAGTTATAATAGCCGCTGACAAGACACGGTTCATATTCAAATAAGAATCAGTTGATTTTGCCGGACCAATACAGATTGCTTCATCAGCAAGCATAGTATGAAGAGAATCCTTATCTGCTTCAGAATAGATAGCAACCGTTTGGATTCCCAATTCACGCGCTGCACGAATAATACGAACTGCAATTTCACCACGATTGGCAATCAATAATTTTTTAAACATAAAACAAGATAACATCAGACATTTTTATGGTAGTCTGTGTTGATTTCCTTTCTATGTGATAGACCAATGTCTAAAGAAAAATCCTTTCCGACTGTCGCCAGAAGGATTTTCACAAAACATTAGCTTCCAATAGCAAAAGTCAAAGTACCTGATGCAGCAAGTTTTCCATCGACTTCAGCCTTAGCTTCAACAACAGCAATTGTTCCACGACGTTTAACAAACTTAGCTGTCATAACAAGTTGATCTCCTGGGACAACTTGTTTTTTAAATTTAACCTTATCCATACCTGCGTAAAAGACTAACTTGCCTTTATTTTCAGGTTTTGACAATTCAAGAACACCAGCAGTTTGCGCAAGAGCTTCCATTATGAGAACACCTGGCATAACTGGGTATTGTGGGAAATGCCCATTAAAGAAAGGCTCATTGATCGTAACATTTTTAATAGCTGTGATTTCGTCTTCAGAAACTTCTAAAACACGGTCAACCAAAAGCATTGGATAACGGTGTGGCAAAGCCTCACGAATAGCATTAATATCAATTGTCATTTGATGCGTACCAATCCTTTTCCGTAGTCAACAACTTCTTCATTTGCTACCAAGATCTCAGTGATAACACCATCTTTAGGTGCAGGCACTTCATTCATGACCTTCATAGCTTCAACGATAAGAAGCGTTTGGCCTTTCTTAACAGTATCGCCAACAGAAACAAAGGCTGGTTTTTCAGGCGATGGTGACAAGTAAGCCACACCGACAAGTGGACTTTCAACCACTTCTCCTTCAGCTGCTTGAGCTGGTGTAGAGACTTCTTCATCTGGTGTTGCTGGTGTTTCGACAGCAGCTGGTGTTGCTGGAGCTACTGGAGCCTGAGGAGCTGGCGCAACCACTTCAACTGTAGGGGCTACTGGGGCAGCTGTTACTGAACTTGTTTGATTCTTGCTCAAGTTCAACTCTTCTCCATTGTTTTTATATGAGAACTCACGCAAAGTTGAGGCATCAAATTGAGCCAATAAATCTTTAATTTCAGAAATATTCATGAATTAGCCCTCCCAACGTTTAAAGGCAAGAACAGCGTTGTGTCCACCAAAACCGAAGGTATTTGAGATTGCATACTCAATATCAGCTTCCTTACCTTCACCATAAACAACATTAGCTTCAATGTAGTCAGACAATTCTTTTGTACCAGCAGTTTTTGGTACAAAACTGTGACGAATAGCTTCAATTGTTGCAATAGCTTCAACAGCACCAGCGGCACCAAGCAAGTGACCTGTAAATGATTTAGTAGATGAAACTGGAACATCTTTACCAAGTACAGACACAATAGCACCACTTTCACCTTTTTCGTTGGCAGGTGTTGAAGTACCGTGGGCATTGACATAGTCAACATCTTCAGGCTTGATACCAGCTTCATTGATAGCCAATTTAATTGCTTTAGCAGCTCCTGAACCGTCTGGAGTTGGTGTTGTCATGTGGTAAGCATCACAGTTTGATCCGTAACCAACAATCTCAGCCAAGATATTAGCACCACGTTTTTGGGCATGTTCCAAGCTTTCAATAACGAGAACCCCTGCACCTTCCCCCATAACAAAACCATTACGGTCTTTATCAAATGGAATTGATGAACGTTCTGGGTCTTCTGTTGTTGAAAGTGCTGTGAGGGCATTGAAACCACCGATACCAATCTTAGTGATTGAAGCTTCAGCACCACCAGCCAAGACAACATCGTGCAAACCAAATTTAATTTCGCGGAAGGCTTCACCGATAGCATCATTAGCAGAGGCACAGGCAGTTGTCACTGATTTACATACCCCTTGAGCACCAATTTTAAGAGCAATGTTACCAGCACCCATGTTTGAAAGTGCTTTAGGGATGAACATTGGTTTAATACGTTTCATACCACGCTCGTGCATACGGATAATTTGATCTTCAAGTTCTTGCAAACCACCGATACCAGATGACACGATAACACCAACGCAATCACGATTTACTTCTTCCATGTTAAGTCCTGAATTTTCAAGAGCTTCCATAGCAGCATAAATCGCATAAAGTGAATAAGTGTCCATACGGTTAGTATCTTTTTTCACAAAATACTTGTCGAATGGGAAATCTTGGATTTCACCAGCATTAAAGACTGGGATTTCAGAAGCATCAAACTTAGTGATTGGCTTAATACCAATCTTACCGTCACGAAGACTGTTCCAAAATTCTTCTGGTGTATTACCGATTGGCGAGGTTACACCGTAACCTGTAACAACAACACGATTTGTAGACATGTATATTCTCCTTTTTCGGATGGATATTTTAGTATATGATTTTTTATAATGAAAATCAATTATTGCATGGTCATACCACCATCAATAGCGATTGTTTGACCTGTAAGATACTCTTGCCCTGCCAAGAAAGCCGCAACTTCTGCCACTTCTTCTGCCTGACCAATACGTTTCATTGGGACTTGAGCAATCATAGCGTCTTTCATTTTCTCTGGGATTGCATCAGTCATATCAGACTCAATGAAACCAGGAGCAATAGCATTAACACGAACACCTCGAGCTGCAACTTCACGAGCTACTGATTTAGTAAAACCAATCAAACCAGCTTTTGAAGCCGCATAATTAGCTTGACCAACATTTCCCATAAGACCTACAACAGATGACATATTGATAATGGCACCTTGACGAGCCTTAGACATTGGTTTCAAGACTGCCTGCGTCATATTGAAAGCACCAGTCAAGTTGATTTTCAAGACGCGTTCAAAATCTTCTTCAGTCATCTTCAACATCAACTTATCGTTGGTGATACCAGCATTATTAACTAGCACATCAACACTTCCAAGTTTTTCAATGGCTTCTGCCACCATACGTTTAGCATCCTCACCATTAGAAATATCACCTGAGATACCAACAACAGTTACACCATAGTTTACAAATTGCGCAAGCAAGTCCTCAGAAATTTCAGAACGTCCATTTAGGACAACGTTGGCACCAAGACTAGCAAATTTATGTGCCACAGCTAAACCAATACCACGTGTTGAACCTGTTACAAAAACATTTTTATTCTTAAGTTCCATGTTTACCTCGTTTTAAGCATTAAGAAGGGCATCAAGACTAGCTTGATCTTCAACATTTTGAGTTGGTAGGGTTTTATCAATTTTCTTCAAGAAACCTGACAAGACTTTTCCAGGACCAATCTCAATCACTTCATCTACACCAAAATCTTGGATAGTAGCAATCGAATCATAAAAACGTACAGGTTCCATCACCTGACGAGCCAAAAGAGCTTTGACGTCTTCTGACTTCATAATTTGAGCCTCAGTATTACCTACCAAAGGAAGAGCAAAGTCATTGAATGACACTTTCTCCAGTTCTGCTGCCAATTTTTGACTAGCTGATTCAAGTAGAGCTGTATGGAATGGACCTGATACATTAAGAGGAATCAAGCGTTTTGCACCAGCTTCTTTAAGCAATTCCACAGCATAATCAACAGCCACAACTTCACCACCAATAACAATTTGTGCTGGGGTATTATAGTTGGCAGGTGTTACTACACCCTTTTCAGATGCTTTCTTACAAATCTCTTCAATCAGACTTGGATCTGTATTCATGACAGCAACCATTTTCCCACTTCCAGCAGGAGCCGCTGTTTCCATGAATTCTCCACGTTTAGCAACCAAAGCTACTGCATCCTCAAATGAGAGTGCTCCAGCCGCAACTAGGGCAGAATATTCACCTAAAGACAAGCCGGCAACAATATCAGGAGTAATCCCATTTTCTGCCAAGAGACGATAAATGGCTACTGACGTTGTCAAAATAGCTGGTTGAGTATAGCGTGTTTGATTAAGTTTTTCTTCGTCAGAATCAATCAATTCACGCAAATCATAACCTAGAATACGACTAGCCGTATCAAATGTCTCTTTGACAACGGGATAAGCCGCATACAAATCGCTCGCCATGCCCAATTTCTGAGCCCCTTGACCAGCAAATAAGAACGCACGTTTTGTCACTATCCTAATCCTTTCGACGTTTTTAGACGTTTACATCTGCCCAACGAGCAGCTTCTTCTTTAATTACCTTTGCAGCACCTGTGTATAAATCTTCCAAGATTTCTGCACACGTTTCTTCTTTACGAACAAGACCTGCAATTTGTCCAGCCATCACTGAACCATATTCCACATCTCCATCAACAACAGCATTGCGAAGAGCACCCGCACCAAGTTCCTCAATTTCCTCTTGAGTCTTCTTACCAGCCAAGAAATCTTTTTCAGCTTGGTTATAGTCTGTAGCCAATTTATTCTTAATGGCACGAACTGGGTGTCCTACAACAGAAGCGGAAATAACAGTATCGATATCTTTAGCCTTCAAAATCTTATCCTTGAAGTTTTGGTGAGCGTTAGATTCCTTGGCAACAGCGAAACGCGTACCGACCTGAACAGCTTCTGCTCCAAGCATGAGAACAGCAGCCATACCACGTCCATCAGCAACACCACCGGCTCCAATAACTGGGATAGATACCGCATCTGCAACTTGACGTACAAGAGCCATAGTTGTCAATTTACCGATGTGACCACCAGCTTCCATACCTTCTGCAACAACAGCATCCGCTCCAAGTTTTTCCATACGTTTAGCAAGTGCAACTGATGGAATAACTGGAATAACTGTGATACCGGCTTCGTGCAAGCGTTCCATATATTTACCTGGATTTCCTGCACCAGTTGTAACAACTTTTACACCTTCTTCAATGACAAGGTCAACAATATCATCAGCGAATGGCGACAAAAGCATAATATTAACACCGAATGGTTTGTCAGTGATTTGTTTAACTCTATCAATATTAGCTTTCACCACTTCTTTAGGGGCATTACCCCCACCAATAATTCCGAGTCCACCAGCATTTGAAACGGCTCCAGCCAAGTCACCATCAGCAACCCAGGCCATACCACCTTGGAAGATTGGATATTTAATTCCTAACAGTTCTGTAATACGAGATTTCATTTTTCACCTTTTTTCGATTTTCTAATCAAATAAATAGTTTAATAATCAAAGTAATTGTATAAACAAAGGAGAATATCCCTAACAAGAATATTCTCTATGCCCTGCTTATTTAGTTTTTTCTTCTACGTAAGCAACAAGGTCACCAACAGTGTTAAGACCTTCTTCAGTTTCGATTTGAATATCGAATTCATCTTCGATTTCTGAGATAACTTGGAATACATCAAGTGAATCAGCATCAAGTTCGTCAAAAGTAGTTTCTACTTTTACTTCTTCTGCATCTTTCCCAAGTTCTTCAACGATGATTTCTTGTACTTTTTCAAATACTGCCATTTTATTTTCTCCTTTAAGATAAATATATTTCTTATAATCTATGCTGGTGCATAATTTATATAACTAGATTTTAACAATTAGACTGCCCCATGTCAAACCCCCACCAAAACCTGAGAGAAGAATTGTTTGATCACTGCCTAATTTAAGAGTCCCATTCGCCACATTTTCAGAAAGCAAGATTGGGATACTTGCCGCACTGGTATTACCATAAGACATCATGTTGGCCAGAAATTTATCACGACTGACATCGATTTTCTTAGCCATAATATCCAAAATACGAATATTAGCTTGATGAAGAAGGAAGTAATCAGGTTCACCTTTTTCTTCAACCAATGCTTTAATACTCTTCGAAACAGTCTTCACAGCAAAATCAAAGATTGCTTTACCATCCATTTGCATATAGGGATTAAGCTGCTCAGTACCATCAGAATAAGGCGAGATAACTGCAGAAGCTCCCGACTCAAGACCTTCCTTGCTACCGTCGGTATTTAAAGATTCACCAAAAAAATGTTCTTCTTCAGATTTTTCTAATAAAACACCGCCAGCACCATCTCCGAATAGAACTGCTGTTGTACGATCAGACCAGTCCAAAGTTTTCGAAAGAACTTCAGCACCAATGACTAAACCTTTTTTGTAAGCACCTGACTTTATCAATTTTTCTGCGGTTGCCAAAGCAAAGACAAAACCACTACATGCCGCGGTAATATCAAAAGCAAATGCGTTGACTGCTCCAATTGTTCCTTGAACACGCGCTGCCACTGAAGGCATCGAGCTATCAGGAGAAATCGTTGCAACCAAAACAAAGTCTAACTCTTCGGGAGATAATCCCGACTTTTCCAACAGCTGATAAGCAACATTGGTAGCTAAATCACTCGTATTCTCATTTAATGAGATGCGACGTTCTTGAATCCCTGTACGTGAGCGAATCCACTCATCACTGGTATCCATGATTTTAGATAGGTCATCATTGGTCACGACCTGAGCAGGTGCATAATGGGCAACCTGACTAATTTTTGCAAATGCCATTATTTCAACTCCTCAAGAAAGGCGTGGAGATTTTCCAATCCCTTGCTCATAACCTTTAATTCCTCGTCGTTAAATCCTTCTGTAATCCGCATCACCATTGATTTATGGAAACGACGGTGAAGACGATATACCAGACGACCTTTTTTAGAAAGCGATAGATGAACCACACGACGATCAACAGATGAACGTGTACGAATAATATATCCTTTCTTTTCAAGTTTATTGAGAGAAGTTGTTACAGTACCAAGGGTTAACATAAGCTCTCTAGCAACTGCACTTGGTGTCGTATCTGGATGTGTACCGATGACATCAATGGTATGCATTTCCTTGAGGGAAACATCATTAAACTTTGAATTTTTCAAACTTGCTTCTTCGATAATAACGACGTTATTAAAAATATCAACAAGATAGCCATCAATTTTATCGTAATTCACACCAGACTCCTTTCAATAAGCTTTGATTATCAAATTATATCAGACTCAAACTAATTTAGCAACTCCAATTTGAAACTTTAGTTTTAATCTCTGAAAACAAGTTTATTTCCCTTGGAATTTAGGACGGCGACGCTCACTATAAGCACGTACACCTTCTTTAAAGTCCTCTGTAAATGCAAGTGATTTCTGCAAATCAAGCTCCAGCTTAGCATAATTTTCCCAACCTGCAAATTCAGATTCCCAAACCATTTCTTTAATTGCCTTGAATGAATTAACTGAAGAACGATTTAATTTCTTAATTAACTGACTCACTGTTTTCTCAAGTTTTTCTGACTCGACTACCTTGTAAGCAATTCCCCAGTCCAAAGCTTTCTCAGCTGATACGGGCTCTCCTGTCATGGTAATTTGTGTCGCACGATTAATACCAATTGAACGAGTCAAAAGGTAAAGACCACCAGCATCAGGTGCCAAACCAACACCTACGAAAGCTTGAATAAATTTAGCTTTTTCAGATGCAATTGTAAAATCTGCTGCAACTGCTAAGTTAGCGGCAGCACCTGCACAAGGTCCATCAACAACCATGATAACTGGCTTAGGCAATTTTTTAAGGGCAAAAGAAATTTCGTTCACTTGTTCAGCAATACGAACCAAAGATTGTACATCATCTACAGCAACTGCTTTTTGCATCTGATCAAGGTCTCCACCAACAGAAAAGACTTTCCCATTAGCATTGATAACCAAGAACTTCACGGATGCATCTTGACCTGCTTCTTCGATTGCAGCCATAATCTCATCACAAACTGGAATGTTAAATCCATTTTGCACTTCAGGGCGATTGAGAGTTAATGTTGCCACTCCCTCTTCAACGCTATAAAGAATTGTTTCGTAAGCCATTTTAGCACTCCTTCCGATAACTAGTTCCTATATCAAAACCGCATGTTATTTGATTTTTTATCACAATTTTATTTGATGAATAGATAATTTGACAGTCAAATAATTCATCGTTATTTCCTAGTATACCATAGTCCACCTAAAGGTCAACATAAACTTAGATTTTTTTAATTTGATACATCAAAACACCGAGAAGAAAAGCTCGGTGTTATTTTCTATTTTATTAAGTCTAAAACATCTGTAAGACTATCCAATAAACCTTTTGCAGCACTTTGATCCATACCAAACCGATTGTCTTTAATCGCCCAGACCTCTACACCTGAAGCTACTCCAGCAGCAATTCCCTTTTCACTATCTTCAATGATAAGAGCACGACTTGCTTGCACGCCTAATTGCTTTAATGCTGTCAGATAAATCTCTGGATGGGGTTTACTCTCTTTGAATTCCTCTCCTGAGAGAACAACATCAAAGAAACCTTGCAAACGATTTTCCTCCAAAGCCCTAAGGATATCTGCTTTCACCGAGCTAGAAGCTAAACCTATTTTCAACCCTTGAGATTTCACTTCATTTAAAACCTTCAGAACATCAGGAAAAATTAATTCTTTATAGGGTAAGGGATTATTTTGTTTATAAGTATTGTACTCTTTTTGTAAAGTTGGTACATCCCACTTATCATAATCATCTCTGAGAATATTTTCCCAAACTTGCTTGGTATTTCCACCTATAAAGAAAGACGGGGGTAAATGGTCTATTGAAATTCCCTTTTGAGCCAAGAAACTTGCCCGTCGATCATAATAATATTTTTCAGTGTCAAAAAGGACACCATCCATATCAAAAATAATTGCCTCTACCACGGGATATCCTCCTTTTTCTTCCCTTATTGTACCATAATCAGACTAAAACTTACTCGCTTTTAAAAACAATGTGACAAATTGTCAGAATTTTGCTATAATTGTAGAGTAATTTATAATTTTTTGGAGTAACTATGAAAGTCATCAAATTTGGAGGAAGCTCACTCGCTTCAGCAACACAATTAGAAAAAGTCTTAAACATTGTAAAATCTGACCCTGAACGCCGCTTTGTCGTTGTATCTGCCCCTGGTAAACGTAACGATGGAGATACCAAAGTTACAGACGCCCTAATTAAATACTACAAACACTATACAAAGGGTGCTGATGTTAAAGCTGACCAAGAATGGATTATTAACCGTTACCAAGCTATTGTTGATGAACTAGGTTTCAAATCAAAAGAAATGGTAAACATTGCCAAAGCTATTACTGATCTCGCTACGCTTCCTATCGAGGATAACGATTTCCTCTATGATACCTTCCTAGCTGCTGGAGAGGACAATAATGCAAAATTAATTGCTGAGTATTTCCGCAATAACGATATTGAAGCACGCTACGTTCATCCTCGCAAAGCTGGTATTTTGGTCTCAAGTGAGCCAGGCAACGCCCGCATTCTTCCAGGTTCATATGATAAGTTAGAAGAACTTCGTGAATCAGATGAGGTCCTGATTATTCCTGGATTCTTTGGAGTCACCACTGATAATCAAATTTGTACATTCTCACGAGGAGGCTCTGATATCACAGGCTCTATCGTAGCAGCAGGTGTTAAAGCTGACCTATATGAAAACTTTACAGATGTAGATGGTATTTTCGCAGCCCACCCAGGTGTAGTACATCAACCACACTCTATTCCAGAGTTGACTTACAAAGAAATGCGTGAGTTGGCATATGCTGGATTCTCGGTTCTTCATGATGAAGCTCTCCTCCCAGCATATCGTGGTAAGATTCCATTAGTTATCAAGAACACCAATAATCCGGACCACCCAGGCACACGTATTATTCTTGAACACCAGGGAGCAACTGTTCCAGTTGTTGGTATTGCTAGCGATGACAAGTTTGTCAGCATCAATATGAGTAAATACCTCATGAACCGCGAGGTCGGTTTCGGACGTAAGGTGCTACAAATCTTGGAAGATTTAAACATCCGTTGGGAACACATGCCTTCTGGAATTGATGACCTTTCAATCATTATTCGAGAACGTGAACTTACCCCAATCAAAGAACAAGAAATCCTCTCTTACTTGACGCGTGAACTTGGTGTTGATGAAGTTGAAATTGAACATGGCCTTTCTATCCTCGTGATTGTTGGTGAAAAGATGAAAGACCACATCGGTGTTACAGCGACAGCAGCCAAAGCACTTTCTGAAAAACACATTAACCTTGAAATGATCTCTCAGGGATCAAGTGAAGTTTCTGTCATGTTTGTAATTGAAACTGAACAAGAAAAAGCAGCCGTTCGAGCGCTCTATGATGCATTTTTCCGTAGCAACGACTAATTTTATAACCTATCTCCTACAAGGGATAGGTTTTTCTTTATAATGAAAATATATTCAACTCTCACGATACCTCGTCCAATAACAAATTTTCTGGTCAATAATACACAATTTATTCCAAATCAAAAAGCACTAACTTTCGTTAGCACTCTTTTTACAAGATATTTTCGTAAGTTTCACGAACGGCATCTGGCCAAACTGAAGTTTGAACCTCACCGATATGTTTCTTACGAAGCAAGAACATAGCCATACGTGATTGACCAATACCACCACCAATTGTTAGTGGGAATAGGCCATGTAACAAGGCTTGGTGCCAATCCAATTTCAAACGATCTTGGTCGCCAGTAATTTCAACCTGACGTTTAAGGGCATCTTCATCAACACGAATCCCCATTGATGACAACTCAAAAGCATGTCCTAATTGCTCATTCCAAACCAAGATATCTCCATTCAAACCATGATAACCGTTCTCAGACTCAGTTGTCCAGTCATCATAGTCAGGTGCACGACCATCATGGGGCTTCCCGTCAGGAAGAACACCACCAATACCAATCAAGAATACAGCACCATATTCTTTAGTTATAGCATCTTCTCGCTCTTTTGGTGTCAAATCAGGGTACTTCTCAACAAGCTCTTCTGAATGGATGAAGGTAATTTTCTTAGGTAAAACGGCTTCAATATCGTAACGTGCCTCAACAGCAAGCTCAGTCAAACGAATGACTTTGTAGATTGTCTCGACGGTTTCCTTCAAATACGCAATATTACGATGTCCATCAGGAATAACCTTTTCCCAATCCCATTGGTCAACATAAACAGAGTGCGTTGCATCCAATGAGTCTTCATCTGGACGAAGAGCCTTCATATTAACCACGAGCCCTTCACCTTCATTAAAACCAAAACGAGCCAGAGTATGACGTTTCCATTTTGCTAATGAGTGAACAACTTCGTATGTCGCGTCAGGAATCTGAAGTACATTAACAGTTACAGGATTTTCAATACCACTTAAATTATCCTGCATACCATCCCCGACCTTACTCAAAATAGGCCCTTGCACTTCAACGACGTCAAGTTTATCAATTAAATACCGCGTGAAAGTATTTTTTACAAAAGAAATTTCCTCTTGTTGATGAATGAAGCTCTTCTTCATACGCTCCTCCTTAAAAAATCGATAAGCCTATTATACTCCTATTTTTTAGAAAAATAAAGAAATTTTCCAACAATTGTGAAAATTTCTTGTTTATTATGTTAGGTTTTATTACATTTCTTAGTCAGCTTTACAACTGCTTCTGTCCGGGCAGTGTGAGGAAACATATCTACCGACTGAATATAGTTCACATCATATACCTTAGCTAAAGAAACCAGATCTCTAGCCAAAGTAGACACATTACATGAGACATACACCATTTTTTTAGGAGTATATTCCAGTATAGTTTTAAGTAACTTATCATCCAAACCTGTTCTCGGTGGATCTACAATAAGTGCATCTGCTCGATAGCCTTCCTTATACCAACGAGGAATAATATCTTCAGCTTTCCCCACCTCATAGTGAGCATTCTCCAACCCAAGTGCTTCAGCATTCTTCCTTGCATCATCGATAGCTTCCGGAATAATGTCCATACCTCGAACGGTGCTCACTTTTTTTGCAAAAGCAAGTCCAATAGTACCAACACCACAATAAGCATCAATAAGGTGTTCAGTCTTATCTACTTCCAAAGCTTCAACTGCCTGACCATAGAGCACTTCAGTTTGCTTAGGATTCAACTGATAGAAGGCACGAGGAGAAAGGGCAAAGTTATAATCCAGCACCTCTTCTTGGATTGTATCTTGACCCCAGATAATTTCCGTCTCTTGACCATAAATCTCACTGGATTTCGAATAGTTATAATTGACAGCAACTGTTACAATTTCAGGATAACTTAAAGTTAACTCCTTCACCAACTTAGTCAAGGAAACAGACTTAGACGTTACAAAAATTAGCTGGACCTGATTAGACCCTAAAGCACGTCGTATCATAACTGTGCGAATCCCGGAAATTTTGCGCTCATTATAAATCGGTAACTTATGTTTATCTAGCAAATTTGTCACCTTATTCATAATTGCTTGCGTTAACTCATCTTGAACCAAGCAATCATCAATATTGATTAGTCGATGACTTCCTTCCGCAAATAAGCCAGCTTTAACTGAGCCACCAAAAGAACGTGTTTGAAATTGTAGTTTAGCACGATAATGTTGTGGTTGCTCCATCCCTATTGTTGGACGAATCTCATAAGACTCAAAATTAGCCGGTTTGAACTTTTTCAAGGCTTGTCCTAACAGGTCCGTTTTAAACTCTAATTGTTTATCATAACGAAGATGCATCAACTGGCAACCACCACACTCTTCATAGACACCACATTCAGGCTCAACACGAAACTTGGAAGCTTTATTAATCTTTAATAGCTTTGCCTGAACAAAGTTTCTCCTAACCGAAACAATCTGACAAAATATCTCTTCCCCCTTCAAAGCTCCCGGAACAAAAACCAGTGTCTTTTTATAAAAACCAATTCCCTCACCATTGATCCCCATGCGTTTAATCTTAAGCGGGATACGTTGTTTTACTTGTAAATTCATACTACCATTCTAACATTTTGATATAATAATAACTATGAAAATCACAAAAATCGAGAAGAAAAAAAGGCTCTATCTTGTTGAGATAGACAAAAAAGAGAGTCTCTATGTTACAGAAGACACCGTCGTCAAGTACATGTTAACAAAAGAAAAGATACTAAGTAAAGATCAGCTAGAGGATATTAAAACCTTTGCACAGTTCTCACATGGTAAAAATCTGGCCCTCTATTTTATTTCCTTTAAACAACGTACTGAAAAAGAAGTAAGAGACTATCTTTTTAAGCATGAAATAAATCCACATATAATTCCCCAAATCATTGATAATCTAAAGAAAGATCATTGGATTGATGATTATAAACTCCTAGAAAGCCTAGCTCAACAGAATTTAAATTCAGGAGATAAAGGTGCCTATGTCTTGAAGCAAAAATGGCTACAAAAAGGCTGTGATAAACAAGTCATTGACGAGGTCTTAACCCAGTTTGATTTCTCGGAAGTAGCCAGTAAAGTAGCTTCTAAATTATTACGAAAATATCAGGGAAAATTACCAACCAAATCTCTAAAGGATAAATTGACTCAAAACCTCATCAATAAAGGTTTTTCATTCCAAGAAAGTAAGCAAGCTATTGACCAGCTAGAACTAGAAGCCGATGAAGAAAATGAACAAGCTCTCCTTTATAAAGAAATAGAAAAGCAATATCAAAAATTTAGTAAAAAATACGACGGGTATGAACTTAAGCAACGCCTAACACAATCTTTGGCCCGAAAAGGTTATGACTTTGATGCTATAGCCTCCGCTCTAAGAGAATATTTCTAGGAATTCCCCCTCTTTTCTCAAAATTATGATACAATAATGAAGATAACCCTTATTGTAGAAAGAGGACGCCATGAAATTACCAAAAGAAGGCGACTTTATCACAATTCAAAGTTATAAGCATGATGGTAGATTGCACCGTACTTGGCGCGATACTATGGTACTAAAGACAACTGAGAATGCTGTTATTGGCGTTAACGATCACACCCTCGTTACTGAAGCAGACGGAAGACGATGGGTAACGCGTGAACCTGCTATTGTTTATTTCCACAAAAAATACTGGTTTAATATTATAGCCATGATTAGGGATAACGGCATTTCCTACTACTGCAATTTAGCCAGTCCATATGTTTTGGACCAAGAAGCGCTAAAATATATTGACTATGACCTAGATGTCAAAGTCTTCGCTGATGGTGAAAAAAAATTGCTAGATGTAGATGAGTATGAAACACATAAAAAAGAAATGCATTACTCTCCTGATATTGACTATATCTTAAAGGAACATGTTAAAATCTTAGTAGATTGGATTAACAATGGTAAGGGGCCATTTTCACAATCTTATGTTAACATCTGGTACAAACGTTATCTTGAACTAAGGAATCGTTAAAGTTGTCATAAAAAAGACTAGTAATAAAACTAGTCTTTTTTTACACGAAAAACTAATGCTTCAGAGTCTAAATCCATATTCAAAATATAACGCCCATCTTCTACTTGAACAAGATATCCTAATAGTTCTAAAGCATCAACAAAAATATTCCTCCTCTTTTGAAGAACGTACTCCTTTCTTACAAATTTTAAAAGAAATGTTGTGACATGCTTCAAGAAATATTCAGGATTAAGATCACCTAATAAGTTATATAATCTATTTTGTTCTTCCGATAATGATAGATTTTCTCTTAACTTATAAAAATAATTTGAAATTGTGAGATCATCTCTTGTGATACTCGTGTATTCAATAATAACCACTTGATTAGTAGAATTAGTTATCTCAGTAAAAAATTTACGCTTTAATAGTTCTTGATAAGAAGGAGAATCACTATCAATAAAGAAATGCTGATATAGATCAATTGTCGAAGGATCTGAAACTAAAGAAATTAATAAACGGTAACGTTTCTCAGACCGCTCAATATATCCAGCTTTAACAAACTCCTCAATCAATTTATCTATATTCTTTTGCAATGGAAACTGATTTTTTATATCTCTTAAAGTTACAGGCTGATTGTGATATAGATAATTCACCAATTCCATAAAAAAAGGTTGCTTACTTAATTTGTTTGGGTTAAATTGTATTATCATAACAAGTATTATACCATTAATCAGAACACTAAAAAAAGGCCTACAGGCCCTTTTTTACGCATTAAAGCTTTCAGTCAATTGAGGGACAACTTGTTTCTTACGAGAAACTGCTCCCTCAAGGAAAGCATGATTATTTTCTAAAACAAAGTTAAAAGCATTTTCAACTTTATCAGTATTTGATCCAATTGCAAGAATTTCTGAATTTGAATTAAGAATATCAGTAATCATTAACACAAAGTCAGAATAACCATTACTTTTAATTGATTTATTAATAGCTTCTTCAATTTCCGTTTGACGTGAAAGAACATCAGAAATATCAACAGTATTCACCTGAGCAACACGAACTTGATTACCATTCAACTCAAATGTTTTTGCATCAATATCAATGAGTTCTTCAGCAGATTTAGAAGAAAGATTAGTACCAGCCTTAAGCATTGCAAGTCCATATTCTTCTAAATTAACTCCAGCAAGTTGAGCAAGTTCTTCAGCTACTGCAGAATCTGAAGCATGTGTTGTTGGTGATTTAAGAAGAAGAGTATCAGAAATTAAGCCTGACAAAAGCAAACCAGCAACATCTTTAGGAACTTCAACATTATTTTCTTTATACATGCGATAAACAATCGAAGAAGCCGAACCTACAGGTTCTAAACGCATCATTAATGGATTAGCTGTTTCAAAGTTAGCTACACGGTGGTGATCTACTACTTCAATAACTTCGACATCCTTAATATCTGAAATAGATTGTTGAAACTCATTATGGTCAGTAAGAATAACTTGATTTACACCTTCTGACTGTGCTGACTCAACAACACGAGGAGCTTCTACAGAAAAATAGTCAAGTACAAAAGCAGTCTCTTCATTTGGAGTACCCAATGCAACAGCCTCAGCATCAACACCAAGTTGACGTTTCAAATAAGCATATCCATAAGAAGAACCAATAGCATCAGAATCAGGATTTTGATGACCAAACACAAAAACTTTAGACATAAATTCACCTCAAAAATAATATCATATAATATTATAACATATAAGAAAAAGAAACAAAATAAAAAGAGTAACCTAAGTTACTCAAGTATAGTCCGTACGGGATTCGAACCCGTGTTACCGCCGTGAAAAGGCGGTGTCTTAACCCCTTGACCAACGGACCTTGTTTATGCCGGCTACATGACTTGAACACGCGACCCTCTGATTACAAATCAGATGCTCTA
>NZ_CAUUKN010000007.1:0-66744 GCF_963545685.1 uncultured Streptococcus sp.
ACATAAAGAAAAGCCCTTGGAAACTTGTGTTCCAAGGACTTTGTCTTCAATCTGAAAGGTAAGTAGCACAAGCTACCTACCTTTTATTCTTTACTTTGATACTTTTTCAAGCGTTCTTGGATGATGCTGAGTCGGGGTTCGAGGTCTTTTTGGAAGACGCGTGTTTTATAGTTGAGGTCTTGTTTGATGTCAGCAAGTACAAGGTTTTGTTCCCTAATGATGTCAAGGTTACGTTTGATATTGTCTAAATCGTAGGAGATATTTTCTCGTGATTGGTTAAGGTCTAGGAGTTCTTCCTTGATGTCTTCACGTCGTGTGTATGCGTAGTAGGCACCATAGGCGAGGGCTCCAAGAGCTAGGAAGCGTCCGATTTTCATTCTGTTACCTCTTTAGCGATGCTGTCAGCAAGGTTTGCTAGAGCAGCGAAGTCAGGCTCATGCTCATCAAAGCTCATATGGATACCATCGTCTGTACCGTAACGAGGTACTAGGTGGATATGGGCATGGAAGACAGTCTGTCCAGCAACTTCTTCGTTGTTATTAAGGATATTCATTCCAATAGCTCCAGTTGCTTTTTGCACGGCACGAGCAATTTTGGGAACACGACTAAAGACAGTTTCAGCAGTAGCGGCAGACATTTCTAAGATGTTGCGGACGTGTTCTTTAGGAATGACCAAGGTATGACCTTTTGTGGCTTGTGAAATATCGAGGAAGGCTAAGACCTTGTCGTCCTCGTAGACTTTTGATGATGGGATTTCCCCAGCTATAATTTTACAGAAAATACAATTATCCATAATAACGACCTTTCCATGAGTTTTTGTTATAATAGATTATATCATACCAAAGAGAGAAAAGATAATGCTTAAATTAGAAAAGGTGACGGGTGGTTATGCCAATATTCCCGTCCTGAAAGATGTGGCTTTTGAGGTGGCTGATGGTGAATTGGTTGGTCTCATTGGTCTGAATGGTGCCGGAAAATCAACAACAATTAACGAGATTATTGGTCTCTTAACACCCTATGGGGGACAGATTGCTATTGATGGTTTGACCATACAGCAAGATTCGGCTAGCTATCGTCAGAAGATAGGCTACATTCCAGAAACGCCAAGTCTTTATGAAGAATTGACGCTTCGTGAACATTTGGAAACGGTGCTTATGGCATATGGCCTTGATGTGACAGAGGGAATGGCAGGTGCGGACAAGTATCTTAAGCTTTTTCGCTTAGATGAAAAGTTGGACTGGTTCCCGACTCAGTTTTCAAAAGGGATGAAGCAGAAGGTCATGATTATCTGTGCCTTTATTGTGAATCCAAGTCTTTTCATTGTTGATGAGCCCTTCTTGGGATTGGATCCCTTGGCTATCTCGGATTTAATCCAGCTTTTGGCTGAGGAAAAAGCCAATGGTAAGGCTATTCTCATGTCTACCCACGTTTTGGATTCAGCTGAAAAAATGTGTGATCGCTTTGTGATTTTGCACCATGGCCAGGTCTTGGCACAGGGAACACTTCAGGAGCTTCGTCAGACCTTTGGTGACACTAGTGCTAGTCTTAACGATATCTATATGCAGTTGACTAAGGGAGATTTGTCATGATAGCTGAGCTTTTTAAGGAGCGTAGCAGACGATTCACTACCCGTTGTGCCAAGTATAGTCGCTACGTCTTTAATGATCACTTTATCTTGGTTCTCCTATTTTTGTTAGGTTTTATCCTGGTTCAGTATAGCCAGTTGCTTCGACATTTTCCAAAAAATCCATGGGCAATTATTCTTGGCTTACTTGTACTTTGCTTTTTATTGCCTTTTGGGGGCAATATTGCGACTTATTTAGAGCCTGCGGACAAGCATTACTTGTTGGTTAAGGAAGAAGAGGTGCTAGGTCATATTAAGAAGGCAACAGGGCGTGCTTTTAGATTTTGGGTGCTCATACAGACCTTGATTTTTATCTTGGTTGTCCCCCTTTTCTTAGCCTTGGGTCTTCCAGTTTGGGGAATTGTTCTCATTGCTGTGGCTATGGCTGTTCTTAAGTATTTTATTTTCCAAAAGAAGGCACAGCCTTTTTATAAGCAGTCTGGACTTAATTGGACTAAGGCTATTGAGTCGGAGAATAAGCGTCAACAATCGATTTTGAAGTTCTTTTCACTCTTTACCAATGTTAAAGGGATTACGTCGAGTGTTAAACGCCGTGGCTATTTGGATGGCATTCTCAAGCGTACAAAGAAAGACAAGGAACATACGTGGTACAACCTGTACCTAAGGGCCTTCTTGCGTTCAGGAGATTACTTTGCCCTTAGCTTACGCCTTTTTACTTTAACACTTTTGGTTATCTTTTTGGTTCCTGAAAAATGGCTGGCTATGGTACTTGTGATTGTATTTGACTATCTCTTGCTCTTCCAGCTCACAGCGCTTAAATCGCACTTTGCTTACCAGAGTATGGCCAATCTTATGCCGATTGGAAAAGACATGCAGGTGAGCAATCTTAAGCGTTTGATTAGCCAGATTGTACTTGTACTGACAATGGTTCAGGCTCTTTGTCTCTTCGACCTTAAATTTAGCCTGATTTTGGTTGGAGTGATGCTCGTTTTGAGCCTTGTTTACCTACCAGCCAAGCTTAAGAAGATGATTGACTAACACCTATTAAATAAGTTAAAATAGAAGCGAATGACTAAAGAAAAAGGAGATGCCTAGGTGACATCAACAGATAAAGATTTGAGCCTGACTCCTCTCAAAGGAAATAGTGGTAAGGCCTATATGGGGACTTACCCAAACGGAGATCGCGTCTTTGTGAAGATGAATACAACACCAATCTTGGCAGCTCTTGCCAAGGAACAAATTGCGCCCCAGCTCTTGTGGGCTAAACGTCTGGGAAATGGTGACATGATGAGTGCGCAGGAGTGGCTTGATGGTCGTATTTTGACCAAACATGACATGAACAGTAAACAGATTATCCAAATTCTTGGTAATCTGCACCGCTCTAAACACTTGGTTAATCAGCTCTTGCAGTTGGATTATCATATTGAAAATCCTTTTGACCTTCTGCACGAGTGGGAGGAAAATGCTGCCTATCAATTACGTGAGAATAGTTTCCTTCAAGATGTTGTTAGAGATTTGAAACGTCATCTTCCAGAGTTTCGTGCAGAGATTGCGACCATTGTTCATGGTGATGCTCGTCATAGTAACTTTGTTATTACAACCTCAGGATTGATTTATTTGGTTGATTGGGATTCTGTACGACTAACTGACCGTATGTATGATGTGGCGCAGATTCTTAGCCATTACATTCCATTGGCCCATTGGCCACAGTGGTTGTCATATTATGGTTACAAGAACAACGATCTTGTTTTGGATAAGATTTACTGGTATGGACAATTTTCATATTTGACACAAATTTCAAAATTCTTTGATAGCCGTGATATGGAACATGCCAATCGAGAAATTTATGAGCTGCGTAAGTTCAGAGAGACCTTGCACAGATATTAGAAAGTAGACATGCGAGTTAGAAAACGTAAAGGTGCAGAGGAACACCTAGCCAACCATCCTCAGTATGTTATCCTTGAGCCGGAAGCTGCTAAAGGTAAGTGGCACCAGCTTTTTGGCAATGACAATCCTATCCATATTGAGGTGGGGTCTGGTAAGGGAGCCTTCATTACTGGAATGGCCCAACAAAACCCTGATATCAACTACATCGGTATTGATATCCAGTTGTCTGTTTTGAGTTACGCCTTGGATAAGGTTTTGGCCTCTGGTGCTGAAAATGTCAAACTCTTGCGTGTGGATGGATCTGCCTTGACCAACTATTTTGAAGATGGTGAAGTGGACATGATGTATCTCAACTTCTCAGATCCATGGCCTAAGAGCCGTCACGAGAAACGTCGTCTGACCTACAAGACCTTCCTAGATACTTATAAGCAGATTTTGCCTAAAAATGGAGAGATTCACTTTAAGACAGACAATCGAGGACTTTTCGAATACAGTTTGGCGAGCTTCTCACAGTATGGAATGGTTCTCAATAAAGTTTGGTTGGACCTTCATGCTAGTGATTACGAAGGTAATGTTATGACTGAGTACGAGCGAAAGTTTTCAGAAAAAGGTCAGGTTATCTACCGAGTAGAGGCTCAGTTTAAAGACTAATTCTTTGGTAAATCTGATGAAAAATAGCGATTAGCCACAAATAGACTAATCGTTTCATATGGAGAGGTCGCATAGAGGCCGAGTGCGCACGCTTGGAAAGCGTGTAGTCCTTAACGGGGCTCGGGGGTTCGAATCCCCTCCTCTCCTTTGAGAAATAAACAAAGTGTCCCTTCCGTCATAGAAGGGACATTTTTTAGGTATAGTAATTCGAAAAAGTGTCTTAGTCCCAAGGGCTCTGAATTCCTGCTACCCAACCAGTACAGAGGGCGCTAGTAATATTAAAGCCACCGGTATGGGCATTGATGTCAAGGACCTCTCCTGCAAAGTGTAGGTGAGGGACTTTTTTACTTTCTAGGGTCTTAGGATTAATCTCCTTGAGGTCTACGCCGCCTTTGGTTACAAAGGACTTGGCAAGTGACATTTTGCCCGTAATGGGAATTTCCAACCCCTTGAGTTGGCTGATAAGATTTTCCAAATCTTTGGGATGGAGTTGTTTAATCTTACTATCTGTCTTATCTCCTGCTAGAAATTCAGCGACACGCTCAGGCACTAGACCTTTGAGGGTGTTTTTAACAGATTTCTCGCGATTTTCCTCAAAGTAGGTTTTGAGATTTTCTTGGCTTTGGTTAGGAAGAAAATCTAGATGGGCTATTTCACCGCCTTTGACAAAGCTAGATAAGCGTAGGGCAGCCGGTCCAGATAGGCCAAAATGGGTGAAAAGAAGGTCATGAGTAATCTTGTGTTTTCCATAAGACAGCGTGACATCATCAAGAGAAATTCCCTGTAAAGCCTTATGTGGAAAGTCGGTTAGGAGTGGACTTTCTGCAGCTTCAAAATCAGTAACATGGAGTTTGAAATGTCGAGCGATATCGTGACCAAAACCAGTTGAACCTGTTGATGGATAAGATTTTCCCCCAGTTGTGACGATGAGTTTATCACTGGTAAAAATCTGGTCTGCAGACTTAACTTGAAATTGGTCATCAACTTTTTTGACAGAGACAACTTCTGTATTAGTGAGAGTAGTAGCGCCTAGTTCTTGGATTTTATTTTCCAGAGCTTGGATAATAGTACGTGATTTATCTGTTTTAGGAAAGACACGTCCGTGGTCCTCAACCTTGAGTTTGACACCATTGTCCTCGAAAAAAGCAATGATATCGTGATTATCAAATTGAGAAAAGACGCTATAGAGGAAACGTCCATTACCTGGAATACCTGCTAAGAGATCGTCAAGAGTTCCATTGTTTGTGACGTTACAACGTCCACCACCAGTACCAGCTAGTTTCTTACCGAGGCGTTTATTTTTTTCAATCAGAAGGGTTTGTTGGCCATAAAAGGCTGAGGCGATGGTCGCCATCATGCCAGCAGGTCCCCCACCAATAACGATAGTATCAAAATGTTTCATGCCTTTATTTTAGCATAATTTAAAAAGAGAGAATAGTTGGTAAATGGTCAGATTTTTTAGATAATTTATGTTAAAATAGGAGTAGAAGTTTAAATTAGAATAGTTACTAACTATGGAGGAAAATATCGTGTCTGAAAATAACATGAAACACCGTTCTTCTGTCTACGATAGCATGGTTAAATCACCTAACCGTGCCATGCTTCGTGCGACTGGGATGACGGATGATAGTTTTGAAAAGCCTATTGTTGGGGTTATCTCAACTTGGGCTGAGAACACGCCATGTAATATCCACTTGCACGGTTTTGGTCAAATTGCCAAAGAGGGTGTCAAAGACGCGGGTGCTTGGCCAGTTCAATTTGGTACAATTACCGTTGCGGATGGTATTGCCATGGGGACACCAGGGATGCGTTTCTCATTGACATCTCGTGATATTATTGCTGACTCAATCGAAGCTGCAATGGGTGGTCACAATGTCGATGCCTTTGTTGCTATTGGTGGATGTGATAAGAACATGCCAGGTTCAATGATTGCCATTGCCAACATGGATATCCCAGCTATTTTTGCTTACGGTGGTACGATTGCACCAGGTAATCTTAACGGTAAGGATATCGATTTGGTTTCTGTTTTCGAAGGTATCGGTAAATGGAACCACGGTGATATGACTGCCGAAGAGGTTAAAGATCTTGAATGTAATGCCTGCCCTGGCCCTGGTGGTTGTGGTGGTATGTATACTGCTAACACAATGGCAACAGCAATTGAAGTTATGGGGATGAGCCTTCCAGGATCATCATCTCACCCTGCTGAGTCAGCTGATAAAAAGGCTGATATCGAAGAAGCAGGTCGTGCAGTTGTCAAGATGCTTGAAATGGGGCTTAAACCTTCAGATATCTTGACACGTGAAGCCTTTGAAGATGCCATCACAGTTACAATGGCGCTTGGTGGTTCAACAAATGCCACTCTTCACTTGCTTGCTATTGCTCATGCAGCTAACGTTGACTTGACTCTTGAAGACTTCAACGATTTCCAAGAGCGCGTGCCTCACTTGGCTGACTTGAAACCTTCAGGTCAATATGTCTTCCAAGACCTTTACAATGTTGGTGGTGTGCCAGCCGTTATGAAATACCTTCTTAAGAATGGTTTTCTTCACGGTGATCGTATCACATGTACTGGTAAGACTGTTGCAGAAAACTTGGAAGCTTTCGATGATTTGACACCAGGTCAAAAAGTTATCATGCCACTTGAAAATCCTAAACGTGCCGATGGTCCATTGATTATCTTGAAAGGTAACTTGGCCCCAGAAGGTGCTGTTGCCAAAGTATCAGGTGTTAAAGTGCGTAACATTACTGGTCCTGCTAAAGTATTTGACTCAGAAGAAGATGCCATCGAAGCAGTTCTTTCTGACGAAATCGTTGACGGCGATGTAGTTGTTGTACGTTTTGTAGGTCCTAAGGGTGGTCCTGGTATGCCAGAAATGTTGTCATTGTCATCAATGATCGTTGGTAAAGGACAAGGAGACAAGGTTGCCCTCTTGACAGATGGACGTTTCTCAGGTGGTACTTACGGTCTCGTCGTTGGTCATATTGCGCCTGAGGCTCAAGTTGGTGGACCGATTGCCTACCTCCGTACAGGTGATATGGTTACAGTTGACCAAGATACCAAGGAAATCACTATGCACGTCTCAGACGAAGAGTTGGCGAAACGTAAAGCAGAAACTGAGTTACCACCACTTTATAGTCGTGGTGTCCTCGGTAAGTATGCTCACATCGTTTCATCTGCATCACGTGGTGCCGTTACTGACTTCTGGAACATGGATAAATCAGGCAAAGCCTAATTATATGATATAAAACAAAATCACATCGTATATTTGTGCGATGTGATTTTTATGATGCCCAATTTGTAAAATTAAGCTAGACAGAAAAAGCCATCTATGTTAGGCTCAGATAAACACCACATTTGTCTGAAAGGAACTAACATAAATGACCTATACTCATCTTACCACAAACGAACTCGTAATGATAGAGGCTTACTATCAAGAAAACACAAAAGTTTCAGATATTGTGACTTCACTTGGCAGATCAAAACAGACAATCTACAATGTCATCAACTATCTGAAAGAGGGGCACTCTGCATATGATTACTATAACCGTTATAAGGTCAATAAGAAACGTTGTGGTCGGAATAAAACAAGTCTTACGCAATCAGAAAAAGATTTTATCCAAACTCATTTAGAACAAAATTGGAGCCTTGATGTCATTAAAGGAACTTATCCAGATAAGGTTTCTTGTTCTATGAGAACTCTCTATCGACTAGCAGACCGTGGTATTTTAAAGAAAGAGGATCTCCCTTGGAAAGGCAAAAGAAAACCAAATGGTCATAGCGAAAAACGAGGAAAACAAGCGTTTCGCAGAGATTTACGTGAGAGAGCTGATATCTATCCTGATTTTCATACAGAGTTCGGACACCTAGAAGGAGATACCATTGTTGGTGAGAAACACAAAAGTGCGGTTATTACTTTAGTAGAACGCCTCTCAAAAGCCATCATCACACTGAAAACCAACGGACGGAAAGCAAGTGATATTGAGGTTTCCATTAATCAATGGTTATCTCAAGTCCCTAGCCATCTCTTTAAGTCGATCACTTTTGATTGTGGGAAAGAATTTTCTAATTGGAAATCTATTTCGAATGCACATGACATTGATATTTTCTTTGCGGATCCAGGATGTCCTGGGCAACGAGGTCTCAATGAACATTCTAATGGCTTATTAAGACGAAATGGACTACCGAAACAAATGGATTTTACGAATATTTCTCAAAATTATTTATCAGCTATAGCTGATAAAAGAAATAGAATTCCTAGGAAGTCTTTGAATTATCAAACACCATACCAAGTTTTTCTGAGTTACTTGAAAAGTCTAACTTAATTTGACAATCTAGGATGCTAAAGTTTAGGGTGTAGTGTGAGCTAGTAATGTTTATCTATTGTCAGCCTAATAAAAAACCGATTGGAAATGTCCAATCGGTTTTGGTTTTATTTTCCGCCTCGAGGTGAGATACCGAGGGCAATACGTCCATAACGACTAATGCGGGTCATCTTCCAGACTGGTGAGTAAGTGGTTTCCACTTTGACAGAATTAATGCCATCAATTGCTTTTAGTTTTTCAGCGATTTCATATGGCATAGTCTCTTCACAGCCACAGCCAGTATCGGTAAAGGTCATAAGGAAGTAGCAGTGACCATTTTCATCGACGGTGATTTCATAAATCAAACCAAGATTGTAGATATCTAGCTCAATTTCAGGGTCGAATACAGTAGTCATCTGTTCAACGATTTGCTCCAAGAAGGGCTGGGCCAAATCATTGACTTTGATATCATCACGGAAGTTTTTCATAGGACTCATTCTTTCTATTTTGCTTTTGTTTATTATGGCATAATTTAGGACTTTTTTCAATCTGGCTTGATAATATGAGGCTATAGTGAGCTTTGAAGTGACAACAAAAAAACTCCAACAGTAAGACCGTTGAAGCTAATGTGCTTCAATAATAAGCAGTTCTGTAACGAGAGTTACGCGAACACTGTTAATAATTGGAGCAAGAATGAAAATCCCAAACCATGTAGAATTGTTCCACCATTCCTGAATAGGCAGATCCGGTAACAACCACACTTAGTATGGAAGTACCAATCAGTCAAGCCAAAGATTTTCCTTCTATAATGTATTTATACCCAGAAATAGTTTATCAAAAGCTTAGCTTCCTTTCAAGTAAATTGTTTGAAGTGTGAAAGGAAAAATGGATTCGGAAGTAATTCTTCAAATGTCCTGAATGACTTGTCAAATTGACAGAAAGGTGTGATTGTGATATTCTCATAGTAAGACATTTCAAGAGAATATGAGGCTATTATGAGTATTGAAAAGACCGTCAGCGAGATTGCTGAAATCCTTGGCGTTAGTCGTCAAGCAGTCAATAATCGTGTCAAACAACTTCCAGAAGAAGATCTAGAAAAAAATGCTAAAGGAGTTACTGTCGTTAAACGCAGTGGCTTGATTAAGTTGGAGGAAATCTACAAGAAAACCATCTTTGACGATGAGCCAATTGATGAAGAAACAAAACAACGTGAGTTGTTAGAGATTCTTGTAGACGAGAAAAACTCTGAGATTGCTCGTCTCTATGCCCAGTTAAAGGCTAAGGATGAGCAGTTGTCTAACATGGATGATCAATTGCGAGTCAAAGACGTGCAAATTGCTGAAAAAGACAAGCAGATCGATCAACAGCAGCAATTGACCTTGACTGCTATGAAGGACAAAGAAGAGCTTAAACTGGAGCTTGATGAGGCTAAGGTAGAGGCTGATGAAGCCAAAGCCCAAGTGGAAGAAATCCAGATTAAACAAGAAGAAGCTTCTAAAAAAGGTTTCTTTGGACGTCTATTTGGAAAATAAAAAAGAAGCTGAGACTCAGTCTCAGCTTTAACTATTGTAGGAGATTAAGATGGAAAATTTAGAAACATATATTGCCTTTGATTTGGAGTTCAATACAGTGGATGACGTTAGCCATATCATCCAAGTGTCGGCGGTTAAGGTGGATCAGCATAAGGAAGTGGATCAGTTTGATTCTTTTGTCTATTCGGATGTTCCTTTGCAGTCCTTTATCAATGGTTTGACGGGGATTACAGCAGATAAGATTGCCAAGGCTCCAAAGTTAGAGTCAGTTCTAGCAGAGTTTAAGGCATTTGTTGGGAATACACCACTTATCGGCTACAATGCACTTAAGTCGGATTTGCCTATTCTAGCTGAAAATGGTTTAGACTTGGAAGAGCAATATGCTTTAGATGTTTTTGATGAGGCTTTTAACCGTCGTGCTTCTGATTTGAATGGTATTGTGAACCTTAAGTTGACTAGTGTGGCAGATTTCTTTGGAATTAAGGGACATGGTCATAACAGTTTGGAGGATGCACGGATGACTGCTCAAATTTACGAGAAGTTTCTCGAATTAGATGAGAATGCCAAGCTTCTGGAGCAACAGGAAGAAGTCAGTAACAATCCTTTTGCTGCCTTAGGTTTAGGTGGCCTCTTCGACTAAAGCTTTACAGGAGCTGTAAAGGCTGTAAAGAGTGCTGGCTAACTTTTTTCTGTAAGAAGTGAAAATCCTCTAGGGTTATGTCTTGCATATTACCTTGCGTTATAAGGTAGAATCTAGGTATCAAGGGTGGCGAAGGTCCTCCTTTGATAGAAAATTATAAAAGGAGGTGACTGAGATGTCGCAGTTTTCAACGGGAGAGTTGGCTAAAGCAGCAGAAGTGTCTGTTAGGACTGTTCAGTACTATGATCAACGAGGTATCTTGACGCCATCTGAAGTCACAGAGGGTGGTCGGAGAATCTACCACGAATCAGATTTGGAACGTTTGCAAGTCATTTGTTTCTTAAGGGATTTGGATTTCTCACTCAATCAAATCCAAAAACTCTTGCAAGAAGAGAACAGGGAACAGGTTTTGGAGCTTTTATTAACAGACCAAATTGAGAGCTTGGAAAAGTCTTCCAAGGAGATAGAGGTCAAACTAAAACGTGCTCGTCATTTGCAAAAAGCAACTGCTAAACGTCGTCAACTTTCTCTAGATGATTTGTCAGACATCTCACGTCTTATGGAAAATCAAAAATCATGGCGTCATTTGCAGTGGAGAACGTTTGGGAGCCTCGTTCTATTCATCCTTCTTTATGTGGTAGGTTTGCTGATTGTTATTTATTATTTTAAGGACCCTAGAGGGTTGTTTATTGTCTGCCCTGCTTTTGTTATAGTAATAAATCTATGGGTATTTCATTATGTAAAGCAGTTTGAATACCTCTGTCCCAACTGTCATAAGACCTTTGATCCTAGTTTTAAAGAGGCTTTTCTTGCTAGTCATACACCAAGAACTCGTAAACTGACTTGCCCTCATTGTCATGTGAAGAGCTACTGTCTGCAGTTGGCTAAGAGTCAAACAAAATGAGTTTTCGAACATAAAAAACGCTTGAGAATGATTTCTCAGGCGTTTTTAGCTTATTCAACTGAGCTCAGGGCTTCAAGCATATTTAGTTTGGCAAGACGTTTGTTGACAATGAAGCCAAGGATAATAAGAATGAAGCCGATAAGGACAGCTGGTAGAAGGTAAGTAGTCAATCCGATAGATGGATCAAACATGATACGATCTGGTGGAATGATGCTTACCATATATTGGTGGAGTGCCTGTCCCAGTCCGAATCCGACGAAGATACCGATAATAGAAAGGTAAATGGTTTCACGATAGATGTAGAGGGATACTTCATTATTGTAGAAACCAAGGACCTTGACGGTTGAGAGCTCATGGATACGTTCTGAAACGTTGATATTAGTTAGGTTATAGAGAACAACCACAGCAAGGAGAATGGAAACCGTAATCAAAATTCCGATAACTTGCGTTAATGAATTGACCATAGTGCTGATTTGCAACTTGAGGTTGTTGTTTTGAACCACACCGTAAACATTTGGCAAGTTAATGAATTTGGCCGCCATATTTTCAACATTTTGCTTGGTTGGCTCAGTAAGACTAACGAGGTTGGCATTATTCACCGAAGGTGTACCAAAGGCTTTTTGATAGTAGCTAGCATTCATAAAGAGGAAATGTCCCATGTACATTTCTGTTATACCAGCAATCTTAATCTTGACAGGCTCTTCCTGACTGTTTTGCACAGTAATGGTATCTCCAACCTTGAGGTTTAGGAGTTTTGCCATTTTTTCAGAGATAATAGCTCCGTCATTTGATAGCTTGAGGTTCTTGTTATTTTCTCGGTCATGCAAGCTAATATAACTATCGATGATTTTTTCATCACGATCATTAAAGACAAGTGTTGAGATTTCTTGAGTGTCCTTATTACTACCAGCGGTTTTTTGCAAGGTTTCAAAATGAACATTCAAGTATTCTTTCACATCTTTGCTATCGAGAAGCTTAGTGAGTTCCTCATCTAAAGCTTTTGACGTATTTGGCTGTTTGACAACAATCATATCATAGTGAATGATGTCTTCAAACTGTTGCTGATTAAGGTTAGATACAGAAGATCTAATCCCTAAACCTGCAAAGAGCAGGGCGATAGAACCTGCGACACCAAATAGGGTCATAAACATCCGTTGCTTATAGCGGAAAATATTACGCATGGTAACTTTTTCCGTGAAACTGAGACGTTTCCAAAGAGGTCTAATTCGTTCTAGGACAATCTTAGCTCCTGCCCGAGGCGGTTTTGGAAGGAGGAGTTGGGAAGGTTTTTCCCAGAGCTCTTTCTTGGCGACCGCAAAGGCAGGTAGTACAGCAGATAAGAGACCTAAAAGGAAGGCCACGAGGGTAAGTTCAAGGTAGAAGTGCAATTCGAAAGCAGGAAGCTGCAAATCGCTCTTATAAGTGTTGTGGATGAGTATTGGAAGTAGTGTGTGACCCGTAATAACCCCAGCGGTTGTACCAGTAATACTCGTAACCAATCCATAAATGACGAATTTGTGGATAATTCGTGAATTACTGTATCCGAGGGCATTGAAAATACCAGCTTTACCGCGTTCTTCCTCCACAAAGCGTCCCATGGTTACAAAGGTAACCAAAGCTGCCATAAAGTAGAGAGCGACAGGGAAGATGTTACTAACATCGTGGATGATGTTGATATTACTTTCATAAGCAACATAACCCTCAGAACCCGGAATCTCTCGACGAGAGTAGAACTTGTAGCTAGGTACTGGTAAATTATCAAGCATTGCTTGACTTTCTTCGAGTTCTTTTTGTTTGGCTTCAATCTTAGTAGTAGCTTCTTTTACACTAGCAGCTTCAGCAGGGGTTGCTGTTGTCATTTGTTGAGTCTGTGCGAGTGCTGTTTCAAGTTCTTGTTTAGCTTGAGTGATTTGAGCTTGAGACTGATTCTTGATTTCAGCTAGACGTTTTTCAGGCTCATCCTTAAAGAGATTCTTGAGCTCTGCCTTTCTCTCTGAGATCTTATCAGCATATTCCTTACTAAAAGGACTAACATTTTCCAAATCCTTGTAGCGGATACGGGCAATCATGTAATCATTAGAGGTAAAATCTGTCTCCGGAACAATGGCATAACCATCCAGTTTTCCGGTACCTGCGCTAGCATCACCAAGGCGGTTCCTCGATAGGAGTTCAGAGGAATTAACGAAACCAGTAATGGTATATGTTTGTTCCTTTAACTGTTTTTGCCCTGAGCTATCTACTGGCTCAGAAAAGTTAATCTTTTCTCCTATGCTATATTCTTCCTTATAATTTGAAGAAAGAGCAATTTCCCCCTCCTTATTAGGCAGTTCTCCCTCAACAAGGTCGTAGGTGGAGATTTTTTCAGGTTTTGAGAAGATACGAAATGTCGTATTCGTCCCCTTGATAACAGCATCTTTGAAATAACCATACTCGATGCTCACATTATTATCTTTAATAGTATTAAGAAGGTCCTGATCGGATTGGTTGATGCTGTATGTGCTGATTAAGCTCAAGTCAGCTGTTTGATGGGTCTTGAAAAAGTGTTCTCCAGTTTTTTTCATATTAGGAGAGGTTACTTTAAG
This sequence comes from uncultured Streptococcus sp., assembly GCF_963545685.1. Classification (GTDB taxonomy): domain Bacteria; phylum Bacillota; class Bacilli; order Lactobacillales; family Streptococcaceae; genus Streptococcus. The sequence continues at coordinate 14,084 of NZ_CAUUKN010000007.1, forward strand.
GCCAATCAAGGCAAAGGATCCCAGTGCCATAAGCAAGGCAATAGAGAGCATACGCCCCTTAGAAGCTACAAAGGTTCGCCAAACGTCTTTCCAATAAGTTGTTTTTTTCATGACGTTGCTCCTTTCTAGTATTCCAAGTCCTCGATTTTTTGTGGATTAGGATTAAGTTCCACACTCTTAATCTTGGCATCGTGCATGCGAATCACACGATCGGCAATTGGAGCTAGAGAAGCATTATGGGTAACAATGATAACAGTTGTTCCCTGTTTGCGAGCCATATCTTGAAGGAGGGTTAGGATTTGTTTCCCTGTTTGATAATCCAGAGCCCCCGTGGGTTCATCACAAAGAAGAATCTTTGGATTCTTTGCAACGGCACGTGCAATGGCAACACGTTGTTGTTCCCCACCAGAGAGTTGTGATGGGAAGTTGTCTAAGCGGTCACCTAGTCCGACTTCGACGAGTGTTTGGGTAGCATCTTTAGCGTCTGGAACGATTTCAGATGCTAGTTCGACGTTTTCCCTGGCCGTAAGGTTTGAAACTAAGTTGTAAAATTGGAATACAAAACCAACGTCCTCACGACGATAAGTCGTGAGTTCCCTAGCTGAGTATTCGGAGATATCCTTACCATCAATAATGACGCGGCCTTCGTCATTGGTGTCCATACCACCTAAGATGTTAAGAACGGTTGATTTCCCAGCGCCAGAGGCACCTAGGATGACGACAAGCTCCCCTTTTTCAATGTCAAAGCTTACGTCATTGTTTGCGATAATTTCCAGATCACCGGTTTTATAGCGTTTATAGCTATGCTTCATTTGAATATAAGCCATGAATTTCCCTTTCATATGAAAATAATGATGCTGTTAATTACCTATCTTTCCGTACTCTATTGTAACGGATTTTCCTTGGAATATCTAGCTTTTGGGGCAAAAAAGGTTTAAAAGGAGATAAGGATTTCTTACATGTGACAGAAATGTGGATGAAGCGTTTACATATGAGAAAATACTTTTCCAGATGAGTCTTGAGTGAGGTGAATATTTGGTAATTTGATTATAAAGTTAGGCTATTTTTAGTCTTTTACTGAGTGGATTTGTTATTTTTCCAAGTTTCCATATTTATCGGAGAGCTTAGGGCGGTAAATGCTTCATAATCATCTAGCAAAAGTGGGTTTGTTTTTTTGGTCAGAATTGATGCTATATAAAGGAGCTTTTTATAATTTCTAGCATATGGGATGCTGATATTTTTTTGAAATCGAGATATGCATTTTCCATATGACTTAATTTGTTTAGAGGAAATAACGCATTTTTAGTAATGAATTTGTGTGTTTGAGTTATTTTTAAAGAAGTTGCAAAAACCTTAAAATTCAATATATAAATGAGGGTAAGTTATCTTTAGGATTAGGTATTTGTTGGAAGAGTTTTGTGAAATAGCTAGAAAATCCTTTTGTTGTGCGCTTTTTTGAAAGTTATTTAGGTAGTCTGTTTTCTAATCCTATCTTAGGATGTTGAGAATCTGACTTCCTACTTGAAGAATTATTTTTTATATTTGCTTTTAAAGTGTTTGGACACAATTTTGCTATCCGATAAAATTTTTTCGGAGATAAGTTACCAAAAGTGTTTTCTGAAGAATCTGTCTAAAAAACAACTATTATTTTGCTAAGTACTGCTTAAAGAAATTACCATTTGCATAGCTTAAAAAAGCTAATCTGATAATAGATTACCATCAATTTTAAGACATGAAGTTGTCATTTCTTTAAAATGCTTAAAAATTAAAGAAATGCTTGAAATCAAGGATTTTGCATGCTAAGATTGTTACCTGGGTGAAGGGTTGGTCAAACAGCTCAACCGATCTTTTACCTAACTACAGCAGTAAATTGGACGCGTTGTTAGCTCTGTTAGAGCTAACCAAATAAAAGTGAGGGATTTATGATTATGAACAAAGATAATGGTTTTATCAGCAAAGCGATAATCAGCGTGATTGCTACGCTTGGAACTTTGGCTTTATTCATGGGGACTACTGGGGTATCTGCCGATGTTAAAGAAGCTCCCCAAATTGATTTAGATGCCAATCAGGCTAAAATTCGAACAGTTAGCGACGAGGAATTGAAGGATCATGAGGAGTCGGCTCAAGATACCAAGAAGCCAGAAATATCTGACCAAAAACAGCAAGAAACTGAAGGTGATAAGGGCTCAAATGATGAAGCTCCTGACTACATTGTTATCACAGAAGTTGTAGACTCATCTGAACACAAGCAGGACACTAATCAGGCTGTTGATGGGGACGCTCAAACGATTGCTCCAGACTTGTTGAATGAGATTTTGGCACAGACTAGTGAGGTTGGTGAATATCAGATTTATGTAAAGAATGATAATGAACTCTTAATCTCAGGACCTGTACCTTCAAAAACGGTTAATGAGGATGTGAACTATCCTACTTTAGAAAGCTCCTTGAATTCAGCTAGCATTTATCTAGGTCAAAAGAATCGCTCTAAATTAGCAAACGAAGAGGATGATCAGTCAGGACTTGCTTTGGTTGAAGACTAAAAACTTTATAGGACTATCACAAAAAGACTTGGATTTCTTGTCCAAGTCTTTTCTTGTATGTTACGGCTGAGTGGCAAAATGAGTGTATAGAAAAAGGAACCGCGAGATTCCTTTTCATTTTTTAGAATGGCAATTTACCTGCAAAGGCACCCATTGATTTTTTAGTAGCATCATCGATTTGCCCGAGAGCATCGTTAAGTGCTTGAACAGTCATATCTTGAAGTGTTTCCACATCATCAGGATCCACAACAGCATCAGCAAAAGTAATGTTAACCACTTTTTTGTCACCTGTTAATTCAGCAACGACCAAGTCTTGGGCTGATTTTCCAGTGAAGGTTGTAGCAGCCAATTCAGCCTGGCTTTTTTCCATTTGTTTCTGAAGCTTTTGCGCTTGCTTCATCATGTTTTGCATGTTCATCATAATATTTTCTAGATTCCTTTCATACCAAGGGTTTAGCCCTTGTTTCTTAAATTTTACTGCCCACTTCTGCCCAGAAATGAGTAGTATAAAATCTTAACTATTATACCACGTTTGGTTTGAATGAAAAAGCGGGGAGAGGAGTTGGAGAAATTTGCTAAGGCTTGCTTTATACTTGCTTCAACTATTAACAGACACGATTTTTTCTTACTCAAAAAAATGTTAGAGCAATTACAGAAGCCACAAATCCTTAAATTTCAAGACTTGTTAAAAATAGTGTACAATGGTTAAATGTTAATCCAGTCAAAAGATTGTTTGGTCGTAGAAGAGGAAAGAGAAGATGACAATGCAAAAAAGAATTATTTTAGGGATTTTTGTGGGACTATTTACAGTCTTGTGTATGAGTCTTTATACTTATTGTAATTTAAAATTTAACTCTGTCTATTATGCTCAGCATATGCCTCATAAGGAGAGAACAGAACCGGATTTAGTTATGTTGATAGAGAATATGGGATGGATTTATACTCCTAAAATTGACAATATTAGATATGATGATGATGGAACAAACGCTATTATAAATACTAAAAGTAAATCTTTTCTAACAAAATCCTTAGGATACTTTTTATATGATAAGGATAATATGACTATCGGTTTTGACAGTACGTTTAGATTTGATCACGTCAGTTATTTTTCAGAAGAAGCAAAAAGAATTCAAGTTAATGAATCGAAAATTAAACGAGAGATTAGGGAAGATTTTTCCCCAATTATGAAGGTTCAAACAAAACCCTTTATCAATCTTCAATGGTTGTTTAATTTAATTTATCAAAGTAGGTTTAATTAGAGAATATTTTTGTTGGGTTTATCAGTCTGGATGACAGGGTGAAAAAAGCATAAGGATTAATAGGTTTATTTCCTCATTATTCATGATGGCTAACCTTTGAAAACACCTCGTTTTTATGCTACTATGAAAGTTATGAAAAAACAGTTACAAGGCTTGACTCAGTTGGAGGTCAAGCGACGGATAGATGCGGGTAAAACAAATCATTTTAAAGCAAAAACTGGCTCCAGCAATTGGGAGATTTTCAGGCGTAACGTCTTCAATTCCTTTAATGTGCTCAATTTTGCAATCTTTGTGGCCTTGATTGCTGTTCAGGCTTGGTCTAATCTTTTTTTCTTTGGGATTATTGTGCTTAATGCCTTTACGGGTATGATGACGGAGTTGCGTGCCCGTCGCATGATTGATAAGCTCAATCTCATGAATAAGGATCAGATTCGTGTGGTGCGTGATGGACAGCTTGTTTCTATCGATCCTAAGGATATTGTCTTGGATGATATCATGCTCTTGTCTGCGGGTGAGCAGGTTCCTAGTGATGCCGTGGTTGTTGATGGGATGGCTGAGCTTAACGAGGCTATGCTGACTGGTGAGAGTGATCACATTCTAAAGAAAGATGGGAAGGAGTTGCTCTCGGGGTCTTATCTTGTGAGTGGTCAGGTCTATGCTAAGGTCATTAACGTAGCCGAGGATAATTACGCCAACAAGCTCATGTTAGAGGCCAAGACTCATAAGCCAATCGTGTCTCGTATCCTTTATAATATGGACAAGATTGCTAAGTTTACGGGAAAGATTGCCATACCGTTTGGGCTTGCGCTCTTTTTTCAGGCTTACTTGATTAAACAGCTCTCTCTTCAAGAGTCGGTAGTTACCAGTTCGACAGCCCTTCTGGGAATGTTGCCTAAGGGAATTGCCCTTTTGACCATTACATCTCTTTTGACAGCTGTCGTTAAGCTTGGGATGAAAAATATCCTAGTGCAAGAGATGTACTCTGTTGAAACCTTGGCCCGTGTAGACGTGCTTTGTTTAGATAAGACAGGGACGATTACACAAGGAAAGATGACAGTTAAAGGTCTGGAACTACTGTCAGAGCGTTTTACAAAAGAGGAGTTGGAGCGTTTGCTTGCGGCTTATATGCAACATAACAAGGATAAAAACGCAACAGCTCAGGCTATTCGAAATGCTTATGAGGGTCTGGAACATCATTATCAGGTAGGTGACATTATTCCATTTTCAAGTGATCGCAAATGGGGTGCTGTGAGCATTAATGGGCTTGGAACTCTCTTTTTGGGAGCACCTGAGATGCTTCTTAAGGAAAATCCCAAAGCAGTCGATAAGGCTCAGGCACGAGGGTCTCGTGTTTTGATTTTGGCTTGGAGTCAGTCAGGTGTTGCTACAGAGACCATGATTTTGCCGAATGATGTCGAAGCTTTGACCTTACTTGAAATTGCCGATCCTATTCGTGAGGATGCAGCAGAAACTCTGGAATACCTGCGATCGCAGGAGGTTACCCTTAAGATTATCTCTGGTGACAATCCAGTGACGGTTTCTCATATTGCTCATCAAGCTGGTTTTGCCGACTATCAAAGCTATATTGACTGTTCTAAGGTCAGCGATGAGGAGTTGGAGGCTTTGGCTGAGGATACTGCGATTTTTGGTCGTGTATCTCCACATCAGAAGAAGTTGTTAATCCAAACCCTTAATGCCAATGGGCATACCACAGCTATGACTGGTGATGGTGTCAATGATATCTTGGCACTGCGTGAAGCGGATTGTTCGATTGTTATGGCAGAGGGAGATCCTGCAACACGTCAGATTGCTAACTTGGTGCTTATGGATTCTGAGTTTAAGGATATTCCTGAAATTCTATTTGAGGGACGCCGTGTGGTTAATAATATTGCCCACATTGCACCGATTTTCCTCATTAAGACTGTTTATTCCTTCCTTTTGGGGCTTATCTGTATAGCCAGTATTGTTTTTGGTAAGGCAGAGTACCTCTTGGTCTTCCCTTTCATTCAAGTTCAGATGACTTTGGCGGGTCAATTTATCGAAGGTTTTCCACCATTTATTCTAACCTTCGAACGTAATATTCGTCCTGTTGAGAAACATTTCCTCAGACGTTCGCTCCAGTTGTCTATTCCTAATGCCTTGATGCTGGTTATCTGTGTTCTTATTTTCCATCTGTCTCAGGTCTATCTTGGCATGAGCAATACGGACATGCTGACGCTGTCTTATTATATGATGGGATCACTGGGTGTTCTTGCCGTTATTCGTGCTTGTATCCCCTTGAATAAGGGGCGCGTGGCCTTGATTATCTACTCAGTCTTTGGTTTCTTAATCAGCTCCTACTATCTTCGAGATGTGATTGAAATCTCAACACTTAATAGCTATACTTTGCCAATTTATCTGGTTGCAATGGCTATCTGTACACCGCTTTTCTTCTGGATCAGCTATAAACAAGGTGCTTTCCAAAAAGCATAAGCTAGAACTCAAGCTTCTTAATAGGCTTGAGTTTTTTGATGGCTGAACAGTAGGAAAAACCTTGATGAGTGCTAGGTATGGTACAATAGAGGCATGAAAATAGTAGGGCACTTGACGCCAAAAGTCATTAAAGCTTTTGATTTGGACTACAAGCCTGGTGAAGACATCACGCTGTCTACACAACGTAAGAAGCATATGGAAAAACATCGCCAGGAATTCAGTGATTTTGATGCCACCTATGAACGTATTCCAGAGATTATTGCTCAACCAGACTATATCGGTCGCCATCCTAATGGCCAGTCCTTGGAATACATCAAACGGATTGATGGTAATGTTTTGGTAGCGGTCAGATTATGTGATAAACTTAATGTCCGTACCATGTTTGTAATTAAAGATTCTAAGCTGAAAAACTATCTAAATGCTGGTAGAGCCAAGAAAATGTGATATAATGTAGGTAAGGAATAACAACGAGGGCGGAAGAGGCAGCCGCCGCACCTTCGGGTCTGAAAGAGATGCAGGACTGTCACCCTGCCGTTGTTTATCAAACCAAGAAGTCCCTTTGGGGGCTTTTTTGTGTAGCAAAAGAAAGGTATTAATTCTTACAAAAATATCTAAAGTGTATTGACAAAAAACAAAAAAACTGTATATAATAGCTTTAAAAGTAAGCGCTTACTTAATGGAACAGTTGACAAAGAGCCAGTTTATTTCATTTTATTTCCTTCATCGCAATTACTTTAAGGAGAATACTTATGAGAAAAAATATGAAATCGTTAATGGTTTTGGCTCTTGCTGTGACTTCTTTTGGGACTTTGTCTGGAGTTGCTGCAGCTACGCAGTATCCAGGTGGCGGTGTGTGGACTTACGGGGCTTCTAACGGTGGTGCTTTTTCGAATTACTATCATGGTTCGAAATATCATAGCTCAACTGTAGTTAGTCGTTGGACTTCTAAATCTAGTAAGGCCTATGCTTATGCCGGTCAGACTTCGTATGCTTTTATAAAAACGTCTTTTGGCGAGCAGGCTGCCTTTTACTATAACTATAATTAATTAAGTAACGGTGACTAGGTTGGATGTAATATGTCAACCTAGTTTTTGTTTCCTTGTAATGGTTCCATTTTCGACCGTAAACTTTATTTCAATACAAAGATATATAATTGTTCCGTTTAGGAGGTTTGTATGAAACGTGTTTTTATATTCATCTCGACTATCCTGTTTTCTTGCTACTTAGTCACAATGATTGTTCAACAAAATCAGCAAATATCTTTTTCGAGTTATAATGCTGTAGATGTGACTGGTCAGGCTTTGACTGATCATAAGGTATCTAATCGTAAGGAAGTAACAGATGCTTTAACTAATTTAGCTAATGAGCATAATAGCTTAATTGCTAGACGGATTGTTCAACCAAATGAAAAGGGTGAAATAGATTTTCGTTATCAGTTTTACGGACACGTTTCTCCACCCTCTAATTTAAAAAGGGCTTCTCAGGAGAGTGCTGAAGGCAGTGATATAGTTAGTAACTATCTAATTGTCTCAGGTGATTTAAAGGGAGCAGAACTTATCTCGACATTCAGTCAGCTTGGCTATAATGCGGTTGATTTTTCTTCTTATTCAATACTGTCTTTGCTTTTAACAATATTATTGAATGAGGTTTCACTTATTAGTTTCGCATTATTTCTGTTGACCTTTGCTTCACTAGTGTTGATTTACCGAATAAAGGATTTAAGGGATGCGGGAATCAAGCTTGTTTCGGGGCAAAGCATGATGAAAGTAATGTTATCATCATTTATCGTTGATGCTAGGCAGTTATTGATTGCATATTGTTTATCTATTCTTATTGGGGGAGTAGGTTTGTGGCATTTTCGGATTTTGCAATCTTTGCCTATATTACTTTATTTTACAGGAGTAACTTTATATTTTTTTGCGCTATGTTTTATTTCTCTTGGGTTAAGTTTAATATATCTACTAGGGTTAAAAGCAACTTCTTTAGTTGAAGTTATGAGAGGGCGCCTCCCCTTAAGAAGACTTCTAGGAGTGATGTTCTTAGGACAATTCGTTGCAATTGTAGTTGTTGGTATTACTGTAGGTACGTTGTTGAATAGTTATCAAGATTTTGTGCAATTAAATAGTGCTAAAGAAGAGTGGTCTATAAATAGAAATTACTACCAGCTATCTTATAGTTATAGCTCTGCCTTTACACAAGGTAAGGAAGAAGAAAAGCAGAATAAGTCTTGGTATGACTTCGCAAATCGTACTCTAAAGGATGATAAAGGGCTATTTGTAAAAACAAATTTACGTCAGTTCTTAGTATCAAATATAGCTAATGGGGTTAAAATAACAGACTATGTGCCAAATGGGAATACCATTTATGTTTCACCTAATTACTTGGAAAAGCAAAATGTTGGTGTCTCCGATGAATTTTTAGCACAAATGAAAAAACTTAAGCGTGGTGAATTTGGATTAATAATTCCAGAGAAGTTGAAGAGTAGTAGGAAAGAGTTAGAGAGTATATATTCAGAATATATGTCAGGTTTCTCAAGTCGTAGTCTAAATCCTCATAGTCATCACTTATTTAAGGTATCGGTCTCTACCGAATTCGTAAAAGATAAGAAAAAGCGTTTTTTGTATAATACAGATGGTGACATACCTACGCAATTCCTTAATGATCCTATTATTGTTGTGACTACTCCTGAAGCAATGGGAGACACACCAAGTAGTCAGTTGTTTTGGGGGACAGAAGTAGGTTCGGGGCTACACATGACAGGCTATAAGGATAGCATTGATTTACTTAAACAAGGTGGTGTTTATCAGTGGGTTTCTTATTTGACTAATAACCGTAATAGCTACTATAAGATTCTTTCAGAGAGTCGCAGTCGCCTTGCTTTTCTATTAATTGGTGTTTTATTAGGTTTGTTGACTTCTATCCTATTATTTGACAGTATGAACCTCCTTTACTTTGAGCAATTTAGAAAAGAAATCTTTATCAAACGATTATCTGGTATGAGGTTTGAAGAAGTGCATTTTAACTATCTTTTTTCACAAATCTGTGTTTTAGGTGTTGCACTTGTGTTTTTGATTTTCTTGACTCATCATTTGATTATGAGTTTACTTATAGTTTCCTTGTTTATTATCAACATGTTTACCATTTTATACAAACAGACGCTTACTGAGAGTAGAACTTCAGTCAGTGTTTTGAAAGGAAAGTAATATGATTGCAATTAAGAAACTAAGCAAATATTTTGGTAAGCGAGTTATTTTTGATGATTTAAATTTATCTTTTGATAAAGGAAAGATCTATGCGCTTATCGGAGAAAGTGGCTCTGGGAAAACGACTCTTTTAAATATTCTGGCAAAACTAGAGACTTATGATAGTGGTTCTGTCACTTATGATGATACAGACTTGAAAGAGATTAAATCTCAAGTCTATTATCGTGATTATTTGGGGTATTTGTTCCAAAACTTTGGGCTTATTGAAAATGATAGTATAAGTTATAACCTGGATTTGGGGTTGGTAGGAAAGAAACTCAGAAAGAATGATATTCAAGAATGCAAAGAAAAAGTGATGAAAGATGTTCATTTGGAACATTTAAATATTAATCAAAAAATATATGAATTATCTGGCGGAGAAGCACAACGTGTTGCTCTGGCTAAACTTTTTTTGAAAAATCCTCCTATCATACTAGCCGATGAACCAACAGCTTCCTTGGATCCCGATAATGCTCAAGAAATTATGGACTTAATTCGATCACTAAAAAGTCCAAATCGTATCATTATTATTGCTACCCATAATCCAAGTATTTGGGAACAAGCAGATCAAGTAATTCGATTAAATAAGATTCGATATAACAACTTTAACGACGATATTAGTTAGTTTAAATATCACTTTTGTTTGAGAACCTAGTTCAAGAGTTATTTTGATTTATTCTCATAAGATATCCCGAGGAGATGCAAATACCATATAAATGTAAGAAATAAGGTCAGTTGGGTCGTCGAAATTGTCAAAATTAACAGAAAATTCTTGACATCTTTTTAAAAAGGAGTACAATAGTTAGTAAATCGGAAAGTAACTGGTCTTAGATTTTCAGGGAGCCTGCGGTGATTGTGAGTAGGTAATCGAGATGAGCGAACATTGGGCTGATTGGATGATAATGAGAAGGTAACACATATTCTTCTCGGTTGGCACCCCTTACCGTGCGACTCCTTGTTAGAGGAGATAGAGATGATGGTCGTATTTCGTAGACCATTAACTGAGGTGGTACCGTGTTAAACTAGATTTAATGCCCTCACAGAGTTTTTCTCTGTGAGGTTTTTTGTTTACTTTTATCTTTAAAGGTCTATTTACCTTAAAGAAGTGTTATTTCATTATTCATGAGAGGTTGGGGATTTATGGATGCATTAAACGATATTCGAAGTGATATTGATCATATTGATAGTCAGTTAATCCGACTTCTGGCCCAACGTCAAATACTTGTGGAAAAGGCAGGACGGCTTAAGCCCAAGGGAGACAAGGTTGCTGTCCAGGCTAGTGATCGTGTCGCTCAAGTCATAGCTAACCGTCGTAAGGAGGCACTAGAGCTTGGCTTATCGCCAGATGTGGCTGAAAGTGTTTGGCGAAGCATGATTAAAGCCTTTATAGCTTTGGAGGAGAAAGTGAACAAAGAATACTAATGGTGCTGGTACATCCTATAAAGGAGTCTTGTATCAGTCTTATGACTCTCGATAAACCAGTATGAAAGGAAATATTATGAGAAAAATTTTACCAGCCGATACCTTAACACCAATCTTGGCTTATATGCGTGTTCAAGGGGAACACAAGGTTATCCTTGAATCTATTCCTCGTGAGAAGGAAAATGCGCGTTTTTCTATTGTTGCCTACAATCCTGTCTTTGAAGTAACCTTCAAGGATGGTGTTCTTTATGAAAATGGTAAGGCGATAGATCAGGATCCTTTCGAATACTTGGACCAAGTAACCGTCAAAGGCATCAAGTCTGACCTCCCTTTCGCAGGTGGAGCCATCGGGTTTGCAGGTTATGACATGATTGGTCTCTATGAAAATATCGGGGAGATTCCTGAAGATACGATTGGGACACCTGATATGCATTTCTTCATCTATGAGTCTTATTTGATTTTTGACCACAAGAAGGAAAAGGTTTATGTGGTTGAGGATAATATCTACTCTGGTCGTGACAACGATGCGGTGCGTCAAGCTCTGGGGCAGGTGGTAACGAACCTCCAGACTCAGGCACCAAACGAGTTTACACCTCAAGCCTTGCAGGCCTTGCAATTTTCAAATCATATCGAAAAAGAGGTCTTCATGGATATGGTGGCTAAGGCTAAAAAGCTTATCCGTGAAGGAGATATGTTCCAATGTGTGCTTAGCCAACGCTTTTCAGCGGACTTTGAGGGAGATCCTTTGGATTACTACCGTAATTTGCGCGTGACCAATCCATCAAACTACCTTTATTTCTATGATTTTGGAGATTATCAGGTGATTGGTGCTAGCCCAGAAAGCTTGGTTTCAGTGAAAAATGGAGAGGTGGTAACTAATCCGATTGCTGGAACACGCCCCCGTGGTGCCAATGAGTCTGAGGACGCTGCTCTTGCGGATGAACTCTCACATGATATTAAAGAAACTGCGGAACACCGTATGTTGGTTGACTTGGGACGTAATGATATCGGTAAGATTGCCCAAAATGGTACGGTCAAGGTGACCAAGTATATGGATGTTGAATATTTCCGCTATGTCATGCACCTTACCAGTGTGGTTAAGGGGCAACTCTTGCCGGAATTGACGGCTCTTGATGCTCTAAAATCAACCCTACCAGCTGGAACTGTGTCAGGGGCACCTAAGATTCGTGCTATGCGTCGTATCTATGAGCTTGAGAAGGAAAAACGTGGTATTTATGCGGGAGCTATTGGTTATCTGTCTGCGACAGGAGATATGGACTTCGCCATTGCTATCCGTACCATGATTCTTAAAAATCAAAAAGCCTATGTTCAAGCAGGTGCAGGTGTTGTTTATGACAGTGTTCCTGAAAATGAATTTTACGAAACGATTAACAAGGCGAAAGCTATGACAAGAATAGGAGATGCCCAATGATTTTATTAGTGGATAACTATGATTCTTTTACCTATAATTTGGCACAATACCTAGGTACATTTACAGAGGTAAAGGTCTTGCGTAACGATGATGAGAAGCTCTATGAAGAGGCGGAAAAAGCTGACGGGCTTGTCTTTTCACCAGGTCCGGGTTGGCCAGCTGATGCGGGTAAAATGGAAGCCTTGATTAAGGATTTCACTGGTAAAAAACCGATGATGGGAATTTGCTTGGGGCATCAGGCTATTGCGGAAACTTTTGGTGGTAAACTCGGCTTGGCTAAAAATGTCATGCATGGCAAGCAAAGCAATATTACCTTTGAAACGCCATCGCCAATTTTCAAGGGCATCGATAATGATGTCCCAATCATGCGTTACCATTCCATTGTTGTTGACCAAATGCCAGATGGCTTTGATGTGACAGCTATCACAACTGATGACCAAGAAATCATGGCCATCCAGCATAAGGAGCTACCAATTTACGGTTTGCAATATCACCCAGAGAGCATCGGAAGTCCAGATGGACTCAAGATGGTTGAAAATTTTGTGAAAATCGTTGCAAGCTAGTTGGTCGGTCTTTTGACTAGATTGGTCTACACTCAAAACATCTCCTCGTACATCGGAAAATATTGAACCGTTTTTAAAAGGAAAACAAATATGAAAGAAATATTCCTACAAATCTCAAACCGACAAGACTTGTCTCAAGACCAAGTCCAAGCAGTCTTTGACCGCATTCTCAAAAATGAAGTCTCAGAAAGCCAAATCGCTGCCTTCCTTATGGGGCTTAAAACTAAGGGAGAAACAGCAGATGAAATCACAGGTATCGTGCGTGCCCTCAAATCACATGCGACGGTCTTGCCTGAGACCTTCACAGATGCTATGTGTAACTGTGGAACTGGTGGGGACCAGTCTTATAGCTTCAACATTTCAACAACGGTTTGCTTTGTCCTAGCAGCAGGCGGTATTCGTATGGCCAAGGCAGGTAACCGTTCGATTTCCTCTAAATCTGGTTCGGCAGATGTCCTTGAAGCCCTTGGAATCAACGTTGCGGCATCACCAGAAACCCTATCTAAAGCACTTGACGAGGTTGGTTTGGCCTTTATCTTTGCCCAAACCATGCACCCAGCTATGCGTTTTATCGGTCCAGCTCGTCAAGCTCTTGGGATTCCAACGATTATGAACTTGGTTGGGCCACTGGCTAATCCGCTTGACCTTGAGACACAACTCATGGGGCTCTATCGTGTGGAATTGCAGGAGATTGTTGCTAATGCGATTCAACAGTTGGGACGTAAACGTGCGGTTATTATCACTGGTCCTGACAATATGGACGAAGCTGCTCTCTATGGCACTAACACTTACACCCTTTTGGAAGATGGTCATATCAGCCAGCACACTTTCACTTATGAAGATTTGGGTATGGAAAAGGTTGAGTTGTCTGATATCACAGGTGGTGATGCCAAGGAAAATGCAGAGATTCTCCTTAGTGTCTTGAAAAATGAAGCGAGTCCTTATCTTGAAACAACAGTGCTTAATGCGGGTCTTGGTTTCTTTGCCAATGGTAAGGTTGCGACCATTAAAGAAGGTGTTGAGCTTGCTCGTCAATTAATTGCGGACGGCTCAGCCCTAGAGAAACTTCGCCAACTCCAAGAGGTACAAGTATGAGTAAAGCCTTTCTCCCAACAATCTTAGAACAAAAAGAAAAAGAAGTGGCCCAGTTGGTCATGGAAGATTTGCAGCCTTTGCGTCAGACCTATCGCCTTTATGATTTTCTCAAGTCAAATCAAAACAAGCTGCAGATTATTTCTGAAGTGAAAAAAGCCAGTCCAAGTATGGGTGATATTAACCTAGATGTGGATATTGTGGCTCAGGCCAAGACCTATGAGGAAAATGGGGCAGCCATGATTTCTGTTTTGACTGACGAAGTCTTCTTCAAAGGTGATATTTCCTATTTGAAAGAAATTTCGTCCCAGGTAGCTATTCCCACCTTGGCTAAGGACTTTATTATTGATGAGAAACAGATTGTGCGTAGCCGTAATGCGGGTGCGACAGTCATTCTCTTGATTGTAGCGGCCTTGCCAGAAGCTCGTCTTAAGGAGCTCTATGATTTTGCGACAAGCCTTGGCTTGGAAGTCTTGGTTGAAACGCATAATCTGCCAGAATTGGAAGTGGCTCATCGTATTGGTGCTGAAATTATCGGCGTTAACAACCGTAATTTGGTGACATTTGAGACAGATATCAATACCAGTCTTGAGTTATCGACGCATTTTAAGGACAAGCAGGTTTATATTTCTGAGTCGGCTATTTTTACAGGTCAGGATGCTGCCCTAGTTGCCCCATATTTTAATGGGATTCTGGTAGGAACTGCCCTTATGACGGCTGACAATGTGGCTGAAAAGGTCAAGGAGTTGCAAATTGACAAAGGTTAAAATTTGTGGACTGTCAACACCAGAAGCGGTAGCAACTGCAGTTGAAGCAGGTGCTGACTACATTGGCTTTGTGTTCGCCAAAAGCAGGCGTCAAGTGAGTCTTGAACAAGCTCACGAGCTGGCTAAAGGGGTGACAGGCCAGACAAAAATCGTCGGTGTCTTTGTCTCACCAAGTCTTGAAGAACTGGAAGAAGCGATTAATCAGGTTCCCTTAGATATTGTTCAGATTCATGGAACTTTTGATGAAGTTCTGATTCCAAAGATATCAGTACCAGTTATTCGAGCTATTCAGATTTCGGATAGTGATTCTCAAGTCAAGAGCCAGGCGGATTATCTTCTTTTTGATGCTCCTATTGCCGGCAGTGGTCAGACCTTCGACTGGCAACTCTTGGCTGACAAGCAGATTAAGCAAGACTACTTTATCGCTGGTGGCTTGACTGTGGACAATGTGGCAGAGGCCAAGAAAACCTTCCATCCCTATGCCTTGGATGTGTCCTCAGGTGTAGAGACAGATGGCCACAAAGATTTAGACAAGATTAAAGCATTTATAGAAAGAGTGAAAGCATGACATATCAACAACCTGATGCAAAAGGATTTTACGGAAAATTCGGTGGTCAGTTCGTTCCCGAAACGCTGATGACAGCCGTTATTGAATTGGATAAGGCCTATCGTGAAGCCAAGGAAGATCCAAGTTTCCAAGCGGAATTGGATGACCTCCTTAAAAACTATGTGGGCCGTGAGACGCCTCTTTACCACGCCAAACGTTTGACTGATCATATCGGTGGAGCGCAAATTTATCTTAAACGTGAAGACCTTAATCACACAGGGGCCCACAAGATTAACAATGCCCTTGGTCAAGTCTTGCTTGCCAAACGTATGGGCAAGAAGAAAATCATCGCCGAAACTGGTGCAGGTCAACACGGTGTTGCAACAGCGACAGCCGCTGCTCTTTTCGACATGGACTGCACTATCTATATGGGTGAGGAAGACGTTAAACGTCAGGCGCTTAACGTTTTCCGTATGGAATTGCTTGGTGCCAAGGTATTTAGCGTAACAGATGGCTCGCGCGTGCTTAAGGACGCTGTAAATGCTGCTCTTCGTGCTTGGGTTGCAGGTATCGAGGATACTCACTACATCATGGGGTCTGCCCTTGGTCCGGCACCATTCCCAGAAATTGTTCGTGACTTCCAATCTGTTATCGGTCGTGAAGCCAAACGCCAATATGCAGAGATTTCTGGTGGTAAACTGCCTGATGCTGTAATGGCTTGTATCGGTGGCGGCTCAAATGCTATCGGTATGTTCTACCCATTTGTTAATGATAAATCAGTAGCTATGTATGGTGCTGAAGCTTCTGGTTTGGGGCTTGATACTGAAAAACACGCCGCAACCTTTGCCAAAGGTCGCCCAGGTATCCTTCATGGAGCGCTTATGGATGTCCTCCAAGATGCTCATGGTCAAATCATGGAAGCCTTCTCTATCTCAGCTGGTCTGGACTACCCAGGGGTTGGTCCTGAACACTGTTATTTCAACGAAATTGGACGTGCGACTTACGACTCTATCACAGATGAAGAAGCGCTTGAAGGTTTCAAACTTCTGTCACGTTTGGAAGGTATTATCCCAGCTCTTGAGTCTAGCCATGCCATTGCGCTTGCACAAAAAGTGGCAGCTAAGATGTCGCCAGACCAAAGCCTCATCGTCTGCCTCTCAGGTCGTGGGGACAAGGACGTTATGCAGGTTAAAGAACGTTTTGAAGCTGAAGCAGAAGGGAAATAAACCATGACAAAAACACTAACAAAACACCTACAAGCTATCAAAGACAGTAAACACGGTATTTTCGTACCCTATATCATGGCTGGTGATCACGCTAAAGGCCTAGACGGACTTTTTGAGACGATTGCTCTCTTAGAAAATAGTGGTGTCTCAGCTATTGAGGTCGGTATTCCATGGTCAGACCCTGTGGCCGATGGTCCCGTTATTGAATTAGCAGGACAACGTAGTTTGGCTAAAGACGTGACTTTGACAGCTATCATCAAGAAGCTTCAAGAGAAAAAGACAGAGGTCCCTTTGGTTATCATGACCTACATCAACCCAGTTTATCAATATGGTATTGAAGCCTTCGTTAAGGACCTTGCAGAGACATCTGTCAAGGGGCTCATTATTCCTGATTTGCCAGATGAACACGCTGACTTTATCACTCCTTACTTGAAAGACAGTGACATTGCTCTCGTACCTTTGGTCAGCTTGACCACAGGACTTGACCGTCAGAAACAGTTGATTGATGGTGCAGAAGGCTTTATCTACGCTGTTGCCATTAATGGTGTTACTGGTAAGACTGGTAATTACCGTGATGACCTTGACAAACACTTGGCTAACTTGACTGCTCATGCAGACATTCCAGTCCTCACAGGTTTCGGTGTGTCAACAGAGGAAGACATTAAACGTTTTAACGCTGTGTCAGATGGTGTTATCGTGGGATCAAAAATTGTTCGTGACCTTCACGATGGTAAGGAAGAAGAAGTCGCTGAATTTGTTACATTCGGTTCACATTTTGAAAAATAGAAGATGATACTCTCCAGAAATGTGGAGTATTTTGGCATCAAAATCATTCTTTGGGATAAGTTGATTTTCTTATTTTCAAGTGTTATACTATGAGTGAGTAGTGGCAATGACATTTATCTCTTGTTCTTATTTTCATCTTACTTATAGAAAGAAGGCAGACAAATGAAAGTATCATTAAGAGTAATACTAGGGATTTGTTTCTTAATAGGAGCATTACTATTTTTCTTTCGTGGAGAGAATCACTATGCACTGATTTTCCTTCTGGTTGGTGCCTTGTATCTATACAAGGGCTTGAGCTGAGGGTTAAATCTCTGTCGGCAATAGCAAGAGAGAAGTTATATCATCGTCATCAGTTTTCAGATATGAGTATTATTGACGGAATAAGCCTTTTTAGTGACATCTATGTCACTATTTTTTTCCTTTCGAAAGTTTTAGAATGATTTTCATAGCTTGTCTGGAGATAAAAAGAAAGGAAGAGAGGACACCACTGAAAATGATTGATCACATTTTTTCATTCTTTGTATCAAATAATAAAGCTATTACAGTAACCTTTATTATTATTTGGTTGGCTTTTATTTACCCTGGCGTATTTAAATTTTTGTATGTTGAAGGAAGAGATTTTGGCTGTAGCCTTGTTAACTCGATTTTATGGCTCCTTGTCAACTGTAGTGGGTTGATGAAAAGTTACAACCTGGAGAGGACCAAATTGGTTCTCTCCTTTTTGATGTTCAAAGCAATGAGAATTCTAGTTTTAAAGTTGTCAAAGTTCCGGAAGCCAAAAGCATTTCGCTTGATGACTTTGATGAGGTTATTGGTAGCCTCTAGTTTTGCGTTTGAGTAGGGAAGTTCCAGTGCATTCATGATCTTGTCCTTATCTTTCAAAAAGGTCTTAAAAACAGTTTGAAAAATAGGATTTACAGAAGAAATTGTTTCTTCAATAAGACTAAAGAAATGTTCTGTTTGTTTCTCTTGAAAATGAAAGAGTAGGAGTTGATAGAGATTATAGTGCTGTCTAAGTTCTTGAGAGTATGAAAGCAGCTTTTCTAGAACCTCTTTATTGGTCAAGTGTGACCGAAAAGTTGGTCGATAAAATCGTTTATCACTGAGTTTACGGCTATCCTGTTGGATGAGTTTCCAGTAACGTTTCAGTGCTTTATATTCGTGCGATCTCCGATCAAACTGATTCATAATTTGGATGCGTACGCGATTCATTGCTCGACTGAGATGCTGGACAATGTGAAAGCGGTCGAGAACGATTTTTGCATTTGGAAAAAGTTTTCTAGCAATATCGTAGTAGGGACTAAACATGTCCATGGTAATGACTTTCACACGACTTCTCACCTGTCTAGAATAACGAAGGAAATGATTGCGAATAGTTGCTTGAGTCCGTCCATCTAGGATAGCTACGATCTTTCTTGTATCGTAGTCCTGTGCAATAAAGCTCATCTTACCTTTCTTGAAGCTGTACTCATCCCAGCTCATGTGTTCTGGAAGGTGGTTAAGATCAGATTTGAACTCGAACTCTTTCAATTTACGGATGACTGTCGAAGTAGAGACCGATAAACTTTCGGCAATAGCAGTCATAGGGACTTTCTCGATTAATTTTTGAGTGATTTTCTGGTTGACGATCGTTGAGATTTGGTGGTTCTTTTTGACTAAGGAAGTTTCTGCGACAGCCATTTTTCCGCATACTTTACAGCGAAAACGGCGTTTTCTTAATCGAATAAGAGTTTTGTAGCCCGCACACTCTAGATAGGGAATTTTAGATTCTTTTTGGAAGTCATATTTAGCCATTTGTCCTTGACAATCGAGACACTTAGGAGCAGGATAATCTAGCTTAGCGATGATTTCTTTATGAGTTCCAGCATCCAGATAATCCAAGATTATGATGTTCTTGTCTTTAATTCCGAGTATGTTTGTGATAAAATTTAATTGTTCCATAAGATTCTTTCTAATGAGGGTTTGGTTGCTTTTCATTATAGTTCTTATGGGACTTTTTGTCTGCATTCAAAAAGCTCTATAATCTCTACAGTGGTTTTACCCACTACAGAAATTATAGAGCCGATTTTATCTTAGTAAAGTGTGACACCTCTTAGGAGGTGTTTGTTTTTTTAAAAATAAATCTACAAATGTAAACAAAACTCTTGACATGTCCCCAGCATAGCGTTAAAATAAATCTATAAACGTAAACGAATAACAAGATTCAGAAAGGAGTTATCATGCTGACAATTTCATCTGCGGAATGGGAAGTCATGCGAGTGCTCTGGGCTAAGGGGCAGGCGACTTCTTCAGAGATTATAGCGATTCTAGCTAAGAAGCTAGACTGGTCGGCTTCGACAGTTAAGACCTTGCTTGGACGTTTGGCGGACAAGGGTTACCTAACCAGTCAGCGTCAAGGACGAGGGTTTATCTATCAAGCTAGCTTGGGTGAAGATGAAGCGAATTTTCAGGCTTTAGAGGCTGTTTTTGACAAGATTTGTTTGACCAAACATAGCGACTTATTGGGTCAACTCATTGCAAAGACACCGATGACGCAAGCTGATGTGGATAAGTTGCAGGCCTTGCTTTTAGCAAAAGCACCTGTGGATCAAGTGGTTTGTGACTGTGTGCTTGGCCAATGCGCCTGTGGGCATCATATGGAGGTGAATTAGAGAATGGCAAAAGAAACTTTTGTGGTTAATGGGATGACTTGTGCGTCTTGTGTGGCCAATGTTGAAAATGCTGTTAATAAGTTGGATGGTGTGGACAAGGCTGTGGTTAATCTGACCACGGAAAAAATGTCTGTGGATTATGCTGGGGATAAGGTTAGTCCAGAAGCTATTGAAAAAGCTGTGGCTGACGCTGGTTATGAAGCCGAAGTCTACAATCCAGATACAGCTAAAAGTCAGGAAGAACGTGAAGAAGACAAGATTCACAAGGTGCGTGATCGTCTTATTTGGTCATCGGTCTTCACTATTCCTCTCTTTTATCTAGCTATGGGGCCAATGGTCGGTTTGCCTGTGCCAAACTTCTTGTCTCCTCACCATGCAGCCTTGACCTATGCCTTGGTGCTTTTGATTTTGACAGTTCCCGTCATGTGGTTGGGCCGTTCTTTCTATAGTAACGGTTTTCGTACCTTGGCCAAGGGTCACCCAAATATGGATGCCTTGGTAGCCTTGGCAACATCGGCGGCCTTTCTTTATAGTCTCTATGGTACTTATCACATTTCTTTGGGGCATACCCATCACGCCCACCAACTTTATTTTGAGTCAGTCGCTGTTATCTTGACCTTGATTACTCTAGGTAAGTACTTTGAAACCCTCTCTAAAGGTCGGACTTCAGACGCTATCAAGAAACTCATGCACTTGTCAGCTAAGGAGGCAACCGTTCTTCGGGATGGTAAGGAAGTCAAGATTCCTGTGGATAAGGTTGTTCTTGGTGACCATATTGTGGTCAAACCTGGGGAAAAGATAGCCGTGGATGGTCAGGTGATTTCAGGTAGCTCTGCGATTGATGAGAGTATGCTTACAGGTGAGTCGCTTCCTATTGAAAAATCTGTTGGTAAACCCGTATTTGCAGGTTCTATTAATGGTCAAGGTAGCTTGATTTATGAGGCTGAAAAGATTGGTAAAGATACCTTGCTTTCTCAAATCATTAAACTGGTTGAAGATGCCCAACAAACCAAGGCCCCTATTGCCAAGATAGCCGATCAGGTGTCAGCGGTCTTTGTTCCCATCGTCATGGCTATAGCCCTTGTTTCAGGCCTCTTCTGGTACTTCGTCATGGGACAAACCTTTACTTTTGCCATGACTGTAGCAGTTAGTGTTTTGGTCATTGCTTGTCCGTGTGCTTTGGGTCTTGCGACACCAACAGCCATCATGGTTGGTACAGGACTTGGTGCTGAACACGGTATTCTCTACAAGCGTGGGGATGTGCTCGAGCTAGCTCACAAGGCTGATGTCCTCGTTTTTGATAAGACAGGAACCATTACTCAGGGTAAACCTCAGTTGGTCTCTAGCTATACCTATGGCAATAATGGAGCAGCCCTGCAGCTTTTGGCATCTTTGGAAGCCAAGTCTGAGCACCCCTTGGGTCAAGCAATTCTTGTGGCAGCAGAAAATGCTAACTTGGACTTGTTAGAGATGGACAATTTCTCAAGTTTGACTGGACGAGGCCTTACTGCCAGCTATGCAGGTAAGACTTATATAGCTGGGAATCAAACACTTATGACAGAGGAAAAAGTCGACTTGGCTTCAGCACAAGCTGATTTCCAAAGCTTGACGGCTGATGGTCAAACCCCTATTTTCTTGGCTGAAGATGGCAACTTAATCGGACTCTTTGGTGTAGCTGATCAGGTTAAAGCAGATAGTGCAGATATGGTGGCAGCTCTTCATCAAATGGGCAAGGAAGTTATCATGTTGACTGGGGATAATGACCAAACAGCTCAAGCCATCGCTCAAAAGGTTGGCATCAAACGTGTTATCAGTCAGGTGCTTCCGCAAGAAAAATCTAGGGTGATTAGTGATCTTCAGGCAGAAGGAAAATCAGTCATCATGGTTGGTGATGGTATCAATGATGCCCCAGCCCTTGCGACTGCCGATATCGGTATTGCCATGGGATCAGGGACAGATATTGCCATGGAAAGTGCTGATATGGTCCTTATGAAACCCAACCTTATGGATGTGGTTAAGGCTTTGAAAATTAGTCAGGCGACTATCACAACGATTAAAGAAAACCTCTTTTGGGCTTTTATCTACAATATCTTGTCTATCCCAGTAGCTATGGGTGTCCTCCACCTCTTTGGAGGTCCCCTTCTTGACCCAATGATAGCAGGACTTGCCATGAGCTTTAGCTCTGTTTCGGTTGTCCTTAATGCTCTGCGACTCAAACGCCGTAAAGTCTAAGTGTCGATTGCTTACAACTCCCGCCACTTAATCTGTGTATTGAAAAATAATTAAAGAAAAGGAAGAAAGAAAAATGACAAAAACTTATAAGGTTACAGGAATGAAATGCCAAGGCTGTGTTAACACCGTTACTGAAAAACTCTCCGCCGTCAAAGGTGTGGACAAGGTTCAAGTTGACCTTGAAAACAAACAAGTCACTATCGAAGGGAAACCTTGGAAATGGTCTCTCAAACGTGCCCTTAAAGGTACTAAGTTCGAGCTTGGCGACGAAATTTAAGACAGGAATGAAACAGCTATTAGGCTGTTTTTTTGCCCATAATCTTTTTGAAAAACTCTTCCTTTTGTGATATGATTAAAATAATTATGTTCTCAAAAAGGAGACTAGTCTCTCTTTAAACTGAGACTTGAAAATCAAAAAAAGAAAACGGTATACCTATGTCTAAACAAACCCTTATCCTTCTCTATGGTGGACGTTCGGCAGAACGTGAAGTGTCTGTGCTCTCAGCTGAGAGTGTTATGCGTGCGGTAGATTACAGCGCATTTGAGGTTAAAACCTACTTTATCACTCAGTCTGGTGATTTTATCAAAACACAAGAATTTACAGAAACTCCAAGTGATGATGAGAAGCTCATGACTAATGACACAGTTGAGGCTAGTCAGGCTATCAAACCAAGTGACATCTACGAAGAAGGTGCTGTGGTCTTCCCAGTCCTTCATGGACCTATGGGTGAGGATGGGTCTATCCAAGGTTTCCTCGAAACCCTCAAGTTGCCATACGTGGGTACCAATGTTCTTTCATCAAGTGTAGCTATGGACAAGATTATGACCAAGCATATTCTTGAAGTTGCAGGTGTCCCTCAGGTTGCCTACACAGTCTACATCGAGGGTGAAGATTTGGAAGCAGCAGTAGCAGAGACGCTTGAAAAATTGACCTTCCCAGTTTTCGTAAAACCTGCTAACATGGGGTCATCTGTTGGGATTTCGAAAGCTGAAAACGAAGCGGAGCTTCGTGCAGCGATTGATCTGGCTCTCAAATATGATAGCCGTATCTTGATTGAGCAAGGTGTGGTTGCCCGAGAAATCGAGGTTGGTATCCTTGGAAATACAACTGTCAAAACGACAGATCCAGGTGAAGTGGTCAAAGACGTGGCTTTCTATGATTACCAAGCTAAATACATTGACAATAAGATTACCATGGACATCCCAGCTCACGTGCCTGCAGAAGTCATGACGCAAATGCGTGCCTATGCGGCCAAGGCCTTCCGTGCTCTTGGTGGTTGTGGTCTTGCTCGCTGTGATTTCTTCCTGACAGAGGATGGAGCCATCTACCTAAATGAGCTCAACACCATGCCAGGTTTCACTCAATGGTCAATGTACCCACTACTTTGGGAAAATATGGGACTTTCTTACTCAGACCTTATCAAGGAATTGGTAGCCTTGGGACAAGAAATGTTCGACAAACGTGAAAGCCATTTGATTTAAGAACTACGATTTATAAGACAGACATCTTAGTCTCGGAGAAATCTCTGAGACTGAGGTGTTTTTTTCTTTACAGAAATCCAGATTGTATTTATATCTTTTCTTTATCACCTCGATAAAAAATACATATTATCCAAATAAACTAAAGTGAAATAAGACTGTCATCCTCTTAAAGAGGTAAGTCTTGCTTAATAAGAATAAACAACCACTCCTGCTTATATCTAGTCTAGCTAGAAGTAGGAGTGGTTTTATTTGTTTTTATACTTTCTTTTGATTTTCCATTCAACGAAAAGTACATATATAAAAATGCCTCCCCACATTCCAAATAGGATATAGGGTTCCAGACGATCAAACAAGGTTATTCGTTGACCATAAAGGGATTTTGAACCGTCTTTCCAGGTAATGTTCTTGTCTTCATCATCAATCCGTTTGTATGATTCGCCATTGTAGGTCAGGTAATTGTCTTTACGAACATACATATTCAAATAGTTGTAGCCATTCTTAGCGGGAAGGTCTGAAAGCAAGCCTTCCTCGGCATAAACTTCAATGTAGAGAGTACCGTCATTAAAGCGTTTAATCTCGTCAATGCGTGCATTTTTGATGAGGACATTTCCGTCTTGAACAATCTCCCAATTGCGCTTACTTGACTTGTGACCTTCTTCGTAGGATATGGCAAGCTGATGACTTTCAGATTGCCAAAGACCGTAGATATCGTCTTTATAAACGTCATGACCAAAGAAAATACCATAGATAATGACTACAGGTAAGAGGATTAGGAAACATATCCCAAAAATGTTGGCTAAACGGTCTGTAAATTTTTCCCAGTGTGCTCGCCATCCAGTTTTGCGTTTCTGTTGTTTCCGATATGCTTTTTGTGAATGATACTTTCGGTTGAGTTTCTTTCGGTCAGCGTATTTTCTTTTTGTTTGGTGTCTCATTGAGTTTTTCTAACCTCTTTTTCCGAGCTTCTATAATGGTAAGCAATAAGCAAATACCCATAAGTATCAAATAGAAGGCTTCAAAAACCTCATCTATAGTAGTTTTCCGTTCACCATAAGGGCTGCTAGAACCATCTTTCCAAGTGATAGACTTGTTTCTGGAGTCTATTCGTTTGTAGGACTCGCCATCATAGGTAAGGTAATTGTTTTTACGAAGATAGAAATCCATATAGCTGAAGCCGTCCTTGGTGGGGAGGTCTGTCAGGTAGCCTTCCACAGTGTAGAGCTCCATGTGAAGAGTCCCGTCATTAAGCCGCTTGACCGGGCGAGTTCTAGCAGCATAGATAATATACTTACCATCCTGTACGACTTCCCAGTCGATATTTCCCCGTTTCCGAATATGCTTATAGGAAATCGCTAACTTATGATGATCAGACTGCCAGAGACCATAAATGTTATCTTTGTTGACTGTATAATGATCGTAATAATAAGAACCACCATACAGCAGTGCTAGTATTAATAAGATAATCAATTCAGATGTTGGCTCCAGTAGAATTATCTTTCTCCAATTAAAGCGCCAGCTTTTGGGTTCTTCAATACTTTGGCAGTCACTTTTTCTGTCTTTCGCTTTGTTAGAAGGACTGATTGATTTTTTCTTTGTCATGCCTAATCCTTTCTTCAACCATTGTAACAAATTCATCTCCCAAGCAAAAGCTAGTCCGATTTGTGATATAATTGGAGAGTATTCAGAGACAAGAAAGCGTTTTTTGTCGGACCTGTAAAAAAATATAAATAGAGGATTTTAAGATGAAACTGACACTCCATGAAATTGCCAAGGTTGTTGGCGCTAAAAATGATGTCACTGCCTATGAAGATGTCGCCATTAACCAGATTGAGTTTGATAGCCGTAAGATTACAGCAGGGGACCTCTTTTTACCGCTCAAAGGTGCGCGTGATGGGCATGATTTTATCCAAACAGCCTTTGACAACGGTGCTCTAGCGACATTCACAGAAAAAGAATTACCGGCTGATCAAGCCCACATCCTAGTCGATGACGCTCTTGAAGCCTTCCAAAAACTAGCTGCCTACTATCTTGAAAAGACTGGTGTTGACGTTATTGCTGTGACTGGTTCTAACGGTAAGACAACCACCAAGGACATGATTCATGATATTTTGGCAACGACCTATCGTACTTACAAAACGCAAGGCAATTACAACAATGAGATTGGTCTTCCTTATACAGCCCTCCACATGCCTGATGATACGGAGAAAATCGTCCTTGAGATGGGGCAAGACCACATGGGAGATATTCATCTCTTGTCAACCTTGGCTAAGCCAAAAACAGCCGTTGTTACCTTAATCGGAGAGGCTCACTTGGAATTCTTCGGTAGCCGTGATAAGATTGCTCAAGGTAAAATGCAAATGCAAGACGGTATGCCTGATGGTAGTCTCTTGCTTGTGCCAAGTGATCTTATCGTAGATCCTTTCTTGCCAAGCAATCTTGAAGTGGTACGCTTTGGAGATGGTGCAGAGCTTACAGTCTCTGAGTTGACGGAATACAAGGATCATCTTACCTTTTCAGCAAACTTCCTAGACGGACAAGTTACCTTGCCAGTCACTGGAAAATACAATGCCACAAATGCCATGGTTGCTGCCTATATCGCAAAACACTTGGGTGTAACTGAGGAAAATATCCTCTCAGCTCTTGCTAACTTGCAACTCACAAAAAACCGTACCGAATGGAAAAAAGCAGCCAATGGTGCGGATATTCTTTCTGACGTCTACAATGCCAATCCAACAGCCATGAAGCTCATTTTAGAGACCTTCTCAGCCATTCCGAAGAATGAAGGAGGCAAGAAAATCGCTGTCCTAGCTGATATGAAAGAACTCGGTGAACAGTCTGTGCAACTTCATACACAGATGATTTTAAGCCTGACACCAGATGCTATTGATACGGTGATTTTCTACGGTGAAGACATTGCAGAATTGTCACAACTTGCCAGTCAAATGTTCCCACTTGGTCATGTTTATTATTTCAAGAAAACAGCTGATGAAGACCAATTTGACGCTATGGTCAAACAAATCAAAGAAAGCCTAGGCGAGCACGATCAAATCTTGCTTAAGGGTTCTAACTCAATGAACCTAGCCAAGGTCGTAGAAGAACTCCAAGCTAAGGATTAAGTTATCTAACCTGCTCTCTAAAGCAGGTTTTTGATTTACCCTGAAATTTGATATAATACCCAAAATAGCAATTTCATCAGGAGAAGAGAATGAAGGATTTTTTGACAACGACCCAAACTCATCCACCCCATATACCTTTGCCCTATTATTTGCTTATGCTCTTGGGGATGGTGCTCTTTAGTTACTTGAGTTGGCTTTGGCATAACAATAATATATGGCGTTGGACCTTTATCACTCTCCAAGCCATTCAACTGATTAGCCTTTACATTTGGTATATTTGGCAGGGATTCCCTTTAGACGGTAGTCTCCCTCTTTACCATTGTCGTATGACCATGCTCGCCCTCCTGCTCCTAAAAGATAGTAAGGTCAAAACTTATTTTGCACTTATGGGCTTGGTTGGAGGCTGTTGTGCTATTATTTATCCAGTATTTGATCCTTATAATTTTCCACATATCTCCAGTATTTCTTTTATCATTGGGCATTATGCCTTATTGGTCAACAGCCTTAATTATCTTTTGAGGACCTATAAGACTCACCCTATCTCGAAGAATATGATTGTGACGCTTACCCTATTATTGAATCTAGGACTTGTAGTTGTTAATCATTTTGTCAGCGGCAATTATGGCTTATTAAGACACACCCCCTTTATCACAGATGCCTGGCTACCTATCAAATACCTTGCCGTTTCAGTAACACTGATTATTCTTATGATAATTATGAAAAAGGGTCTGGAATATTTTGACGAGAAATATTAAATAAATGAAGAAGCACGCTATCAGAGAGTTGATAGCGTGCTTTGTGATTTTATTTGTTTTATTCTAACACAAAACGCTTTCAGAATTGCTTTCACACTGTAATTTGGATATAATAAAAGAGCTGTGCCTGCGAGAATTATCGCAAGCCTTGACAACAAATGCAGTCCTAAAAAGATAGAAATTTTCTGAAAGAAGAGCTACAATTATCTTGCTTTTCAATCTGGTTAAAACCTATTGCTGTCAGTAGCTATGGAACGTGGAAGTTTTGCGTTTCCTAAGGAGGCTGCTGACATCCATACCACTAAGGAAAAGTATCAAAAAGATTATTTAAAAAGAAGAAAGAAAACTATGAGTATTCAAGACGAAATCAAAAAACGCCGTACTTTTGCCATCATCTCTCACCCCGATGCTGGTAAAACAACAATCACTGAACAATTGCTTTACTTTGGGGGTGAAATCCGTGAAGCTGGTACCGTAAAAGGTAAGAAGACCGGAAACTTTGCCAAATCAGACTGGATGGATATTGAGAAACAACGTGGTATCTCAGTAACCTCATCTGTGATGCAGTTTGATTATGCCGGCAAACGTGTCAATATCCTTGATACCCCAGGACACGAGGACTTCTCAGAAGATACCTACCGTACCCTTATGGCGGTTGATGCTGCCGTCATGGTCGTTGACTCAGCCAAAGGTATTGAGGCTCAAACCAAAAAACTTTTCGAAGTTGTCAAACACCGTGGTATTCCTGTCTTCACCTTCATGAACAAATTGGACCGTGATGGACGTGAGCCACTTGACCTCTTGGAAGAGTTGGAAGAAGTGCTTGGTATTGCCAGCTACCCAATGAACTGGCCTATCGGTATGGGTAAAGCCTTCGAAGGACTTTATGACCTTTATAATGAACGCTTAGAGCTTTACAAGGGTGACGAGCGCTTTGCCAAGATTGAAGATGGTGATACTCTATTTGCTAACAACCCATTCTATGAGCAAGCTAAAGAAGATATCGAACTCTTGACAGAAGCAGGAAATGAATTCTCTGAAGAAGCTATTTTAGCTGGTGAATTAACACCTGTCTTCTTCGGTTCTGCCCTTACAAACTTTGGGGTTCAAACCTTCCTCGATACCTTCCTCAAATTCGCGCCAGAACCACATGGCCACAAGACAGTGGATGGTGATGAGATTGATCCTCTTAACAAGGATTTCTCTGGTTTTGTTTTCAAAATTCAAGCCAACATGGATCCACGTCACCGTGACCGTATTGCCTTTGTTCGTATCGTGTCTGGTGAATTTGAGCGTGGTATGAGCGTTAACCTAACCCGTACAGGTAAAGGAGCTAAGCTCTCTAACGTCACTCAGTTTATGGCCGAGTCCCGTGAAAATGTCGAAAATGCCGTAGCTGGAGATATTATAGGGGTTTACGATACAGGAACTTACCAGGTTGGTGATACCCTTACTGTAGGTAAAAACAAATTCGAATTTGAGCCACTACCAACCTTTACGCCAGAGTTGTTCATGAAAGTTTCTGCTAAAAACGTCATGAAACAGAAGTCCTTCCACAAGGGAATTGAACAATTGGTGCAAGAAGGAGCCATCCAGCTCTACACCAACTACCAAACAGGTGAATACATGCTTGGTGCCGTTGGTCAACTTCAGTTTGAAGTCTTCAAGCACCGTATGGAAAATGAATACAATGCCGAAGTCGTTATGACACCAATGGGTAAAAAGACCGTGCGTTGGATCCAACCTGAGGACCTTGATGAACGTATGTCATCAAGTCGAAACATCTTGGCCAAAGACCGCTTTGACCAACCAGTCTTCCTCTTTGAAAATGACTTTGCCCTTCGTTGGTTTGCGGACAAATATCCAGATGTAACATTGGAAGAGAAGATGTAATGTACTAAGATTGCTTGGCTATTTCATAGCCTAAGCAATCTACGCCACGTCCTATAGGACCGTGGCTAAGTCCCTTACTAAGTCGAAAACGGAAAAAGCATCGTTTCCGTTTTCTCATGTCGTAACACTATGTCTATCTAGTTTATGCAAATCGTTCATCTTTTGGCGCTAGCCCCTATTAGGTGTCTAGCTAGCCGTCTCACTAACTGCGTCAGACGAATAATATCGATTCGTCTGACTTCGTGTCGTAACATCTCATAAAAACAAGAAAAACCATAGGACTGCCAAATAAGACTGTCCTATGGTTTCTTTTATTTTTCCGTATTGAGTAATCTGCCTAGGAATCGTTGCAGGGTGAAGAAAACGATGAGGCTGGCCAAAGTTTCTCCTAGGAAAGATGAGCTATTGACAATGAATGAGTAGAGATAAGGGCTTTGTCCTTTAGGAGCATAGCTTCCCCAAAAGATGACACCGGCTATAAAGTGAATGAGGTAACGAGCAAAGCTACCAAGCAGAATTCCCCCAGTGATATACATGAGAGACTTAAGTTTATGGCCTTGTTTAATGGCTTTATCGAGGGCTGGTTTGACCACACCACTAATCCCAATAAGGGTAAAGGCAACAAAATATTCCAGAAAACCTTGTGTTAAGGTCAGCCAACCGCCGGCTGCTTGTCCTGTCACCACTTGAAGCAGTCCCCAGATGAGACCGCCCATAGCACCAGCTCCAACTCCCCAGCGAAAACTAAGGAGAAAGATAGGGACCATTTTAAAGGAAAGGGAAATCCAAGGGCCTATGGACATGGGTTGAGTAACCAAGTCGAGAATATAAGCAATGGTCGTCAAAAGTGCAACCTCAATCATTGGTCGAATATTTGTTTTCGACATAAAAAAACCTCCTATACCAATCGTCTTGATTGGCTATTTTTTGCCACATCAAAACGACGTCATAGAAGTTCCTCTATTTCAATCTATTTTGAGACACATCCCTACGCAGGTCCTAACCTGATCAGGTGGTAAGAGTTTAGGCAGGTCTTGAAAAAAATCAAGCTAGTCATTCTCAGCAATTGCTCCTCTTGTGACTCTTTCATTGTACTACCAGAAACTAATTTCTGCAAGTGTCTCAAATCTTAAAATGTGGTATAGTTAAAGCAAGAACTATCTTTAAAGTAAAAAAAGGAGAAACAACTATGGGAATTTTTTCAGGATTGCTTGGCAATGCGTCTAAGAAAGATAATGATAAGGTTGAGCGTCAATTGGAAGGCATCTTGATTCCAGGTGAACAAGTGGAGTTAGCCTATGTCCTTGTTCGTGACTTGATTGTCTTTACAGAGAAACGCTTGATTTTAGTTGACAAGCAAGGTGTTACAGGGAAGAAGACATCTTACAAATCTATCCCTTATCACTCAATCTCTCGTTTCACTGTAGAAAGCTCGGGCCACTTTGACCTAGATGCTGAACTTAAGATTTGGATTTCATCAGCACTTGAGCCTGCAGAAGTGCTTCAATTTAAGAGTGATAATAATGTCTTTGAAATCCAACAAGCCTTGGCAGCAGCAGTGCTAGAGTAATGAGGACGAAAAATGTTTATTGAAAAGGAACTAGGTTACAAGCGTCACTGGATTAATATTGACTCAGACATTATTTCTGAGCAATCCTACCTTTATACCAAGTATGATATTGACCAAGAAACCATAGAGTACGCCTTGGATAAAAATGAACGAGCCCACATGGATTACAACCGTGAGAATGGGACAATCACCTTTATCTATAATGTTCTGGCACTTGAAAAGGACAAGGAATACTATGAAACCATTCCTCTGACCTTTATTGTACAAGATACGCGTTTGGTGACCATTAGTAACGAGGATAATGCTTATGTGATAAGCAAGATGCAAGACTATGTGGATAACCATGAGGATTTGTCCATCTACAAGTTGCTCTTTGCAGGACTTGAGATGATTTCAAATGCCTATTATCCCGTTATTGAACGCTTGGATCAGCAAAAAGATGAAGTTAGTCGACGCCTAAGACAGACCACGACAAGTAAGAATCTTTACGAGCTTTCAGATTTGGAAACAGGCATGGTCTATTTGGTGGCTGCAGCTACACAAAACCGTCTCCTTTTGGAACACATTAAGGGGCATGCCATTTATCGTCGTCTCAATGAGGTCGAAAAAGAGCAGTTTGATGATGCCATGATTGAAGCCAGGCAGTTGGTTGCCATGACAGATCTTATTTCAAATGTCTTACAGCAATTATCAGGTTCTTATAATAATATCCTAAACAACAATCTGAACAACAACTTGAGTAATTTGACTATTATCGAGGTACTCTTGGGGGTTCTTGCGGTTATTACCGGTTTCTTTGGGATGAATGTTCCTCTGCCTTTTATGACTGCCAGTCCAGCCTGGATTTTCATCATTGTTGGTAGTGTGATTCTTTGTTTGGTCTTGGCCCGCTATCTGCGTTGGTTGGTTCATAAAAAATAATCAGTGAGTGAAACCGTCTTCTCAAATTGGAGGCGGTTTTAAAACGTTATTCTCTGTCTTTTTATCCTTAAATATGATAGACTAGATGAGTTGTTAAATTAACGACTGTAAAATACAAGCAGATGCTTTATCTGCTCACCCAAGTCTCATAAGGTAGCTTCGCACTACCTTCAATAGAAAGAAGAATACTTTGAAATTTACAGATTTAAACCTATCAGAAGACATCCAATCAGCTGTTGTAGCTGCCGGTTTTGAACAACCATCACCTATCCAAGAGTTGACAATTCCACTGGCTCTTGAAGGTAAGGATGTCATCGGTCAGGCCCAAACTGGTACTGGTAAAACAGCTGCCTTTGGTTTGCCTACCCTAGATAAAATTCGTACAGAAGAAAATACAATTCAAGCCCTTGTTATTGCCCCAACACGTGAGTTGGCAGTGCAATCTCAAGAAGAGCTTTTCCGTTTTGGCCGTGATAAGGGCGTTAAGGTTCGCTCAGTCTACGGGGGTTCGAGCATTGAGAAACAAATCAAGGCCCTCCGTTCAGGTGCCCACATTGTAGTAGGGACACCAGGTCGTCTCCTTGACCTTATCAAACGTAAAGCTCTTAAACTCAACAATATCGAGACTTTGATTTTGGATGAAGCTGATGAAATGCTTAACATGGGCTTCCTTGAAGACATTGAAGCGATCATCAGCCGAGTACCAGAGGAACGTCAAACCCTTCTCTTCTCAGCAACTATGCCTGATGCCATCAAACGTATTGGTGTTCAGTTCATGAAAGATCCTGAGCATGTGAAAATCAAGGCTAAAGAATTGACCAATGTTAACGTTGACCAATACTTTATCCGAGTGAAGGAACAAGAGAAGTTTGATACCATGACTCGTCTTATGGATGTTGACCAACCTGAATTGTCAATCGTCTTTGGACGTACCAAACGTCGTGTGGACGAGTTGACACGTGGTTTGAAACTTCGTGGTTTCCGTGCAGAAGGTATCCACGGTGACCTTGACCAAAACAAACGTCTTCGTGTTATCCGTGACTTCAAGAACGACCAAATCGATATCTTGGTTGCAACAGACGTTGCGGCGCGTGGTCTTGACATCTCAGGTGTTACTCACGTCTACAACTACGATATTCCACAAGACCCAGAAAGCTACGTTCACCGTATTGGACGTACAGGCCGTGCAGGCCAATCAGGTCAATCGATTACTTTTGTAGCGCCAAACGAAATGGGTTACTTGGGAATCATCGAAAACTTGACTAAGAAACGCATGAAAGGCCTCAAGCCACCAACAGCTCAAGAAGCCTTCCAAGCTAAGAAGAAAGTTGCCCTTAAGAAAATTGAACGTGACTTTGCGGATGAAGCTATCCGTGCTAACTTTGACAAGTTTAAGGGTGATGCGGTTAAATTGGCTCAAGAATTCACACCTGAAGAATTGGCGCTTTACATCTTGAGCTTGACCGTTCAAGATCCAGAGACAATGCCAGAAGTGGAAATTGCGCGTGAAAAACCATTGCCATTTAAACCATCAGGTGGTGGCTTTGGTGGTAAAGGTGGCCGTGGTAACCGTGGTCGCGATAACAACCGTCGTGGTGGATACCGTGGCGACCGTAACCGTGATGATCGAGACGGTGGCCGTCGTGACTTCAAACGCAAGTCTAAGAAAAACAGCCGTGACTTCGAAAATCGTGGCAACAAACGCCCACACCGTACCTCAAGCGAAAAGAAAAACGGCTTTGTTATCCGTAACAAGGGTGATAAGTAAGAATTAAAACGCTCTATTTTTTAGAGCGTTTTTTCATAAACCTATTTTTTTAGACTTTCCTTAGGTGAGTGCGGACGTCAGCTACTTTTCTCACAGCGGTAAGTCTCCCTTTTAGTTACCAATGCGCTTGAAAAAACAGAACAACTTTATGTTTAGGTTATTAGCACAATGTTTAAATGATGATAAGGTAGTCTAAATGTCTAAAATTTAAATCAATTCACCTGAACATATCTTCTAATGCCACTTGAACTAATGTAAGACAACCATTCGTGTCCATCTTCTGTGACTTTCATGTCATAGTTAACGTTAGAGCCAGGATCGAGGTAGAATTCAATAGGTGCATTTACACTAGGTGAATTTTTCACTGGAGTTTGTTGTACAGTTTGATAACTACCGGATACTGAGATACCACTATCTACTGGAGTTGTTACTGAATTGTTATCAGCTTGGACATAGCGTCTAATACCACTAGTACTAATGTAAGACAACCATTCATGACCATCTTGAACAACTTTCATATCATAGTTAACATTAGAACCGGCATCAAGATAGAATTCAACAGGTGCATTTGTACTAGGTGAATTTTTCACCGGAGTTTGTTGAGTTGTTTGATAGCTACCAGATATTGAGATACCACTATCTATTGGGGTAGTTGTTGCACTATCTTTGGTAGGTTGTTCTTGAGTGGATGGTGAGTTACTTGCAGATTGTGAGGTTGATGGTGACGATGGCTGATTATTGTTTGAAGCAACTGAGGAAGATGTATCATTATTATTTTGTGATGAGTTTGAGTAAGAAGATGCGTTATTTGAAGGTTCTTTCGCTTGTTTACTTGAACTTGAAGATTTACTACTATCTTTTGTCGACGACTTAACCTCACTAGATGAGCTCCTAACTTTACTGCTTTCTGCTGTTGATTTTGTGTTGCTAGCCTGTTTCTGACTAGAAGTTGAACATGCTCCAAGTAATACCAATGAAGACATGGTGATTATGGAAAGTAGAAATTTGTGAGAAATCTTGTTTTTCATATTATTTCCTCTTTTCTAGTTTATTGAAGATAAGTAAGTATTTTCAAGGCTCGTGAAAACATGCCATTAAGAAACATAAAATTTTCAATTTATATTTCTATTTTCATCTACATTATAGTGTTTTTTTTATGAAAGCGCAAACATTATGAGTGTAAAATAGTTATTATGAGAAAGTAGAAGTAGTCTCAAGTAAAGTCAAAAAACACACGGTTATTTTTCCGTGTGTTCTTTGATATAAGCTAGTTTTTTTTCTCGGCTTTTTTTCTTAAAGCGTGCTTCGGCGCTCATGGCTTCTGGTTTGCTGTCAAAGGCTTCTGAGTAGAGGAGTTTAACTGGTAAGCGGGCTCTGGTATACTTGGCGCCTTTGCCTGAGTTATGGGTTTTGAGGCGGCGTTCGACGTCTGTGGTGTAGCCTGTATAGAGGGTGCCATCGACACACTCGACCACATACATGTAGGCCTTGGTTTCCTTTTCTGCCATCGTTTAGGACTCACCCTCAGCCTTTTTTCCAAAGTAAATCTCAAAGATGTCGTCAGTATAGTCGCCATTTTCTTTGTGAACAAAGAGGGGAGGAAGGATTTTCAGTCCATCTGTCGATCCATCTTTAATGGCTTCAATCAGGAGCATATTTGCCTCACGTCCCATCTTAGGATAGATAAACTGAATGCGTTTAGGCGCTAGATTATACTGGCGCATGGTGTCGATGATATCCAAAAAGCGGTCAGGGCGATGCACCATGGCAATGCGTCCATTAGATTTGAGGGCATGACGAGCGACCTGGCAAATTTCTTCCAAATTAGTCGTGATTTCGTGACGAGCCAAGAGGTAGTGCTCTGACAGATTTTTCTTAGACGTTTCTGTCGCCTTAAAGTAGGGAGGGTTACAGAGGATAAGGTCCACCTGAGATCGTGGCGCATGGTCAAGCAAATTTTTCAGGTCGTCATTGACAACAGTCACCTGGTCCTCTAGTTGGTTAAGAGTTACGGAACGCTTGGCCATATCAGCCAGGCGTTCTTGCAACTCAACCAAGGTAATCGGTGCCTCGGTGCGTGTGCTGGCAAAGAGACCAACGGCACCATTTCCCGAACAGAGGTCGACGATTAATCCCTTCTTTGGAATTTTTGGGAACCGAGAGAGGAGGACGCTGTCAATAGAATAGCTGAAGACTTCCTTATTTTGAATGATTTTTACATCTGTGGAGAAGAGTTGATCAATGCGTTCTCCATCTTTTAAAATTGGATTTGTCATAGTTTTAATTGTAACAAAAAACAGCTCCCAAAGGAACTGTTGCGAGTGATTACTCTAGGACACCGAAGGTATATCCTTGATTTTTGAAATATTCGATAATTTGTGGAAGGGTCTGAACAGTCAGCTCCTTACCAGCTGTATCGTGCATTAATACAACTTTAACGGTAGTTTCAGGGAAATATTTCTGTGAACCATCCATATAAGCCATCATGCTTTCAGATGTGGTTGGACGAACAGAGAGTGGTTCCGCATCCCCACTAAGCATGTTCCAATCAATCCACTGGATACCCTGATTGGCGAGAGCTTGGTCAGTTGCCTCCAATCCTTGCCATGACATATGACCACCAGGATAACGGAAAACTCTTGTTTTGAAGTCCTTACCTAGGATGGCTTGGAAATTGGCGTTGGTTTGGTTAACTTCAGAAATAATTTGACTTTGATTTGGAACACGCCCAGGATAAAGTAGGTTAAAGTTGTGGCTAAGGCTATGGTTAGCAATAGCGTGTCCTTCTGTAATTTGGCGTTTGAGGATGTCCGCATTTTCTTGACTAATAGTATTCCCAATGTGGAAGAATGTG
This sequence comes from uncultured Streptococcus sp., assembly GCF_963545685.1. Taxonomy (GTDB): domain Bacteria; phylum Bacillota; class Bacilli; order Lactobacillales; family Streptococcaceae; genus Streptococcus. The sequence goes on from NZ_CAUUKN010000007.1 coordinate 50,674, forward strand.
GCATGAACACCGTATTCTTTCAAGATATCCATGACTTTTGGTGTCAATGTAGGATCAATCCCGTCATCGAAGGTTAAAAAGACAACCTTATCGTCAACATCTTGAGAGACACCTCGGATAGTGTTATTAACAGCAGTAACGTCGTAGGCATAATCAGAGGCTTCAATGCTATGGTTACTACCTTTTTTGAGTTGTGTTTTATCGACTTCTTTAGCTTGTTCTGAAGAAGAATCTACTTCGTTAGCTTGTTCTGAAGAAGAATCTACTTCGTTAGCTACTTGTTCGGTTTTTTCAGTCTGAGCTACTTGTTCAGCTTTAGAGCTGTGACGTTGTGACAAGACAAGGCCTAGAATAGCCAGTACGGCCAAGTTAGCAATAATGAGGCATAGATTAAGTGCCTTCCTGTTTTTACTTTTAATTTCGATACTTCTTTTCAATAGATTAAGTGCCTTCCTGTTTTTACCTTTAATCTCGATACTTCTTTTCATAGTTACATTATAGCTTAAACTATTAGAAAGTGCCACAACATTTTCAATTGTTTTACAAAGAAATTTGATGAAAAAGCGCTCCTTTTTTTGGTATAATAGTTAAAAAATTGTAGAAAAAGAGGTAAAAACGTGTTTTACGCTTATTTACGAGGGCTTGTTGTCTTCCTTCTTTGGATTATTAATGGCAATACCCATTATCATAATCGTGACAAGTTATTGAGTAAGGACGAGAACTATATCTTGGTGGCTCCACACCGAACTTGGTGGGACCCTGTTTATATGGCTTTCTCAGCTCGTCCTAAGCAGTTTATTTTCATGGCTAAGAAAGAACTTTTCAAGAATCGTATCTTTGGTTGGTGGATACGTATGTGTGGTGCCTTCCCGATTGACCGTGAAAATCCTGGTCAGGAGGCTATCAAGTATCCTGTCAATATGCTTAAGAAGAGTAATCGTAGTTTGATTATGTTCCCAAGTGGTAGTCGTCATTCTTCTGATGTTAAAGGTGGGGTTGCGGTTATCGCTAAGATGGCTAAGGTTAAGATTATGCCAGTTGTCTATCAAGGACCTCGTGAACTCAAGGGGCTCTTGACAGGTGAACGTGTGGATATGAACTATGGTAATCCTATCGATATTTCAGATTTGAAGCGTTTGAATGACGAGAATATTCAAGAGGTTGCTCGTCGTATCCAGTCTGAATTTGATCGCCTTGATGAGGAAGCTTTGAGCTATCAAACAGGTAAGAAACCAAATCCATTGACTTATATTTATCGTGTACCTCTTGGTCTTGTGGCTATCATTGCAGTGATTTTGACGATGGCTTTCTCATATGTAGCTAGCTTTGTTTGGAATCCTGAAAAACACCGTGCCAAAGAAACACAGAAATAAGCTAATAACTCTGTCAGACATAGATCTGATGGAGTTTTTTTCTTTTTGATATATTTTTCAAGTTTTTTACGAATAAGAAAGAAAATATATCAATTAAGGAGAATAGCGTGAAGGAAAAGATTCTAGCCTATGTTAAGGATAATCGTCTATTTGTGAGTATCATTGGTGTGCTGATGGTGATTTTCTGCTTCTTTCTATGGATGACTTGTGGTGCAGGAAACAGCATGGAGGCAGAGACGTCTTATACAGATGTGACCACCTTGTCTACCTCCTCATCTAAACAAAGCTCAAAATCACTTACGGAAGCGTCTTCTCAGTCACAAACTGAAAGAAGTGAAAAAGATAAGTCAAAAGTAACGGTAGATGTTAAAGGGGCTGTGGTCAAGCCAGGTGTCTATACGTTAAAAGCAAGCGCTAGGGTGACAGATGCCATTCAGGAAGCTGGAGGAATGACAGAGGATGCGGATGCTAAGAGTGTTAATTTAGCGGCAAGCTTATCAGATGAAGAGGTTATTTATGTAGCCAATAAAGATGAAAATGTTTCTGTCCTTGGTCAATCAGGTACTGGTCAGGTCTCTGAGAAAGGAGGGCAGGCTTTATCTAAGGATGGCAAAATTAACTTAAATACAGCAACCTCAGAGGAGTTACAAACTATTTCTGGAATTGGAGCTAAGAGGGCAGAGGATATTATCGCTTATCGTGAAAGTCATGGTGGCTTTCAATCTGTGGATGATTTGAAAAATGTCTCAGGAATCGGAGATAAGACTTTAGATAAAATCAGAGAGTCCATCTATGTGGCTTAAAAAAGCTCCAATCAATCTCTTTTCCCTAGCGCTTTTAATAGCTGCTCTTTATTTTACTATTTTTGTATCTAATTTCTATGCTATTGGGACTTTTGTCTTTCTGATGGTCTGTTTTTTGAAGCATCATTGGAAGAATAGAGCAGCTCTAAAGTTGGTGGGATTTGTAGGTGCTTTCTTTTTGGTCTACTTTTTATTTTTATACCATAGAGCCACCATGCAAGATAAGCAAGCTCCTGCTGAAATTCGTCAGGTGACACTGGTTGCAGATACGCTCTCAGTTAATGGTGAGCAATTATCAGCAATCGGCAAGTCAAATGGTCAAACCTATCAGGTCTTTTACCGGTTAAAATCTGAGAAGGAGCAGCATTTTTTTAAGACTACTAGTCAAACGCTTGTTTTAAAAGGAAAAATAAAGTTGTCCTCGGTAACTGGTCAACGTAATTTTCAAGGCTTTAATTATCAGTCTTATCTAGCTAGTCAGGGCATCTATAGGATTGCTCAGATTGAGCGTCTGGATCATGTCGTAAGCCCAAAATCTATATCTCCGATAGCTTTTTTCCATCAACTAAGGAGGAGGGCTTTAGTTCATATTCAGACGCATTTTCCTAATCCGATGAGACACTATATGACAGGACTGCTCTTTGGATATTTGGATAAGGAGTTTGATGAGCAGAGTCAACTCTACACCAGTTTGGGGATTATTCATCTATTTGCGCTTTCGGGTATGCAGGTTGGCTTTTTTCTTGGCTGGTTTCGCTATGGGCTTCTTCGTTTGGGTCTTCCCAAAAATTATCTCCTTGCTATCTTATTGCCTTTTTCGATTTTCTATGGCTTAATGACTGGTTGGACGGCTTCGGTCTTACGTTCTTTGATTCAAAGCCTGTTGGCTGAGTGTGGCATTAAAAAACTTAACAATATGGGCATAACGTTGCTTCTATTATTTCTAGTTTTGCCTCATTTTCTTTTAACGGTAGGAGGTGTTTTAAGTTGTTCTTATGCCTTCTTGTTGTGTTTATTTGATTTTGAGGAGATGCCGTCCTTTAAAAAGTCAATCTATATGAGTTTGGTATTGAGTCTTGGGATTTTGCCTTTTTTGACCTACTATTTTGGAACTTTTCAACCATTGAGTTTGATTCTGACGGCAATCTTCTCTCTAGTTTTTGATAGCTTTCTCTTGCCTGCCTTAACAGTGTTTTTTACACTTTCAAGACTGGTAATCTTTTCTCAATTTAACCTACTTTTTGAATGGATGGAGTCCTTTTTGACTTGGGTACAATCTTGGGGAGGCCAGCCATTGATTTTAGGAAAACCTAGCTTGTTTCAGTTCACCTTGATGATAGTTGTATTGGTTTTGCTCTTTGATTTTTGGAAAAAGCCTCAGTTTAGAGTATGCCTCTTGATGATTTTTAGTCTTTTGATGGTCTGGGTCAAACATCCTATGATCAATGAGGTAACAGTGGTTGACGTTGGTCAAGGAGACAGTATTTTTTTAAGGAGTATGAAAGGTGAGACTATCCTGATAGATGTAGGGGGCAAGGTGACTTTCGGCTCCAAGGAAAAATGGCAAGAGGGAAGTCAGACGAGTAATGCGGAGAAAACCTTGATTCCCTATCTACAGGCAAGGGGAGTGTCTCAAATTGACCATCTGGTCCTGACTCATACGGATGCAGACCATATTGGTGATTTGGAGGAAGTGGCTAAACGGTTTAAGATTAAGGAAATTTGTGTCAGTCAGGGGGCTTTGACTAAACCTAGTTTTGTCAAACGTCTTCGATTTCTTAAACGTCCCGTTCGCACTTTAAAGGCTGGCGATAAACTGCCTATGATGGGAAGTAAGCTACAGGTTCTTTATCCCAATAAAGTTGGTGATGGTGGTAACAATGATTCACTTGTTCTCTATGGAAAGTTATTTGGGACCAGTTTTCTGTTTACTGGTGATTTGGAAAAAGAAGGAGAGGAAGAATTGATGACCAGCTATCCAAATTTAAAAGTAAGTGTCCTCAAAGCGGGACATCACGGCTCTAAAGGCTCTTCATCAGAAGCATTTTTGGATCAGTTAGAACCATCACTTGCTCTTGTTTCAGCTGGTGAAAATAATCGTTATAAGCATCCAAATGTTGAAACATTAGAGCGTTTCAAAGAACGTCATATTAAAGTTTTACGCACAGACCAGGACGGTGCTATTCGGTTTAAGGGGTGGTCCAAACTAACTAGTGAAACTGTCCGATAATTGTTGGATTTCTTAATTTGTCATGCACCTCAATCTATGGTAGAATGTAAAGGCTAATATTCCAGTATAAGAAAGATTGAACAGTATGCGTAAAATTATCATCAATGGTGGTAAGAAACTTCAAGGAGAAGTTACAGTATCAGGAGCTAAAAATTCAGTTGTTGCTTTGATTCCAGCCATCATTTTATCTGATGGAGTGGTTACTCTTGACGGGGTACCAGCAATCAGCGACGTCGATAATCTAATTGAGATTATTGAAGTAATGGGTGGTTCTGTTAAGCGTGATGGCGAAACACTTGAAATCGACCCTCGAGGCGTTAAAGATATGCCAATGCCATTTGGCAAGATTAACAGCCTTCGTGCTTCTTATTATTTCTATGGTAGTTTGCTTGGGCGTTATGGTCAAGCTACAGTAGGTTTGCCTGGGGGCTGTGATTTAGGACCACGTCCTATTGACCTTCACCTAAAGGCCTTTGAAGCTATGGGTGCTAGCATTTTCTATGAAGAGAAAGCTATGCGTATTGCTACGGATGCTGGTCAACGCATCAAGGGTGCTCACATCTATATGGATACGGTTAGTGTGGGGGCGACTATCAATACCATGTTGGCAGCGGCTAAGGCTGACGGTCGTACTGTTATTGAAAATGCTGCTCGTGAACCTGAAATTATTGATGTGGCAACGCTTCTCAACAATATGGGTGCGCGTGTACGTGGCGCTGGTACAGAAGTCATCACGATTGATGGTGTAGAGAGCCTACATGGGACTCGCCATCAGGTTATTCCAGACCGTATTGAAGCGGGATCCTACATTGCTATGGCAGCAGCTATTGGTAAGGGAATTAAAATTAAAAATGTTCTTTATGAACACCTTGAAAGTTTTATTGCTAAGCTTGAAGCAATGGGTGTTCGCATGACCGTTGAAGAGGATGCAATCTTTGTGGAAGAACAGGGTGATTTAAAACCTGTTGACATTAAGACATCACCTTATCCTGGTTTTGCGACGGATTTACAACAACCAATGACACCATTGCTGCTGAAAGCGAGTGGCCGAGGAAAAATCATTGATACTATCTATGAGAAGCGTGTAAATCACGTTCCTGAACTAGCTCGTATGGGTGCTGATATTCAAGTACTTGGTGGTCAGATTATCTATAATGGTCCAACGCAACTCTCTGGTGCACCTGTGAAAGCCAGTGATTTGCGTGCGGGTGCTGCACTCGTTACTGCAGGACTTATGGCAGATGGTCAGACTGAAATAACAAATATTGAATTTATCCTTCGAGGGTATTCAAATATCATTGAGAAACTTTCTGATCTTGGTGCAGATATTCGTTTGATTGAAGATTAAGTCTAAGGTTCAACCGCTAGTGGTTGAACCTTTTTCCATTTCTAAAACTGTGTTATAATACTATCATGGATATTTGGACTAGTCTGGGTGCTTTTGCCTTTTTTGAGTCGGAGCGCCTTTCTTTTAGACCACTCGTCTTTTTAGATCGTTTTGACTTACATGAGATTGTGTCAAATCCAGAGAATCTACAATTTTTCTTTCCTGCTACCCAAACGCAGTATGAAACAGATTGCCTCTTGGTTCATTATTTCATGAAGGAGCCTTTGGGTATTTGGGCAATTGTAGATCGAGAGTCTAATAAGTTAGTTGGGGTCATTCGTTTTGAAAAGATAGATGTCCAGAAAAGGACTGCAGAGCTCGGTTATTTTTTGAATGCTTCTTATTGGGGTAGAGGTCTAATGACTGAGGCAGTTACTTGTCTGTCAGATTTGGCTTTGACAGCTATGGGAATGGAACGCATTATCCTTATTGCTCATTTGGAAAATAAGGCATCGATTCGTGTGGCAGAAAAATCTGGTTTTAAACTGGTGTCTCGTTTCAAAGGAGCAGACCGATACACCCGTACTATGCGAGATTATCTCCGCTTTGAGAAGGAGGAGAACTGTGAGTAAACATCAAGAAATTCTGGATTATCTAGAGGCTTTACCCATCGGTAAACGAGTTAGTGTGCGTAGTATTTCTAACCACTTGCAGGTTTCTGATGGCACTGCTTACCGAGCCATTAAAGAAGCTGAAAATCGCGGACTGGTTGAAACGCGTCCTCGAAGTGGAACAGTTCGAATTGAAAAGAAAGTCCAGGTACGCCTTGACAAACTGACCTTTGCGGAGATTGCAGAGATTACAGAGTCTGAGGTGATTTCGGGTCATGAAGGTTTGGAACGTGTCTTCAGTAAGTTTTATATTGGAGCCATGACCATTGAGAATATCACCCGTTATCTAACAAAAGGCGACCTTCTCATTGTGGGAGACCGGGAAGATATCCAGTTATTAGCCCTAGAACACAATAATGCTATTCTGGTAACCGGAGGCTTTCAGGTTTCTGATAGGGTAAAAGAGCTTTCTCGTTTGAAGCAATTTCCAGTCATGGTCACTACTTACGACACATTTACTGTGGCGACTATGATTAACCAGGCGCTTTCGAATGTTCGTATTAAGACAGATATCAAAACAGTCGCTCAAGTCTATACTAGACGAGAAGACTACAACTATATGACTCCAGAAATGACAGTCAAGGATTTTCAAAATTTGGTTAAACGGACTAATCTTGTTCGTTTTCCTATTGTGTCTGAGGATGATAGGGTTATTGGGATTGTGACCATGCGAGATGTGTCTAATCAGCTTCCGACCACTATGGTTAAGGCTGTTATGACAAAACCGACAGTGACTCGTTTGGAGACCAGCCTTGCGACTGTGGCCCAAAAGATGATTTTTGAAGACTATGACATGATTCCAGTTGTAGATGATGAGAAACATTACCTAGGTACTATCACTCGTCGTCAGGTTTTAGAGGAACTCCAAGATAATAACCGTGGGGATCTCCATACCTTTAGCGATCAAATGATAGCCAACCTTAATCATGAGAAGAATACCTTTAGTTTTGGGGTAGAGCCGACCATGATTGATAATTCTGGAAACCTGACACAGGGTGTTCTTGCAGAAATGGTTAAAGAGGTCGTTTACCGAACTATGGAGAATCAAGAACAAAATGGTTTGGTGATTGAAGAGATGATGTTTTACTTTCTTCAGGCGGCTCAGATTGATGATAAGGTAACGATTACACCCAGTATCATTGCTGAAACCAGACGCAGAGCTCATTTAGACCTTATGGTTACTCATGGCAATCATACAGTTTGTAAGTCAGTAGTAGTGGTCAAGAAAACTTAATAAGCCATTTAAAATTAAAGAGATAAAGAAAACGGAGAAAATAATGATTACACTAAAATCAGCACGTGAAATTGAAGCGATGGATAGAGCGGGAGATTTTCTTGCAAGTATCCACATTGGCCTACGTGACCTCCTAAAACCAGGAGTGGATATGTGGGAAGTGGAAGAGTATGTTCGCCGTCGCTGTAAAGAAGAAAATGTTCTTCCACTTCAGATTGGGGTCGAAGGAAGCATCATGGACTATCCTTATGCGACATGTTGTGGTCTTAATGATGAAGTAGCACATGCCTTTCCACGTCATTATACTTTGAAAGATGGGGACCTCTTGAAAGTTGATATGGTTTTGTCAGAACCTATCGACAAGTCAGTGCTTGATGTATCAAAATTGGATTTTGATAATGTTGCCCAGGTAAAAAAATATACAGAATCATATGCTGGTGGTTTGGCTGATTCATGTTGGGCCTATGCGATTGGAACGCCTTCTGATGAGGTTAAAAACCTTATGGAAGTAACCCGTGAAGCCATGTATCTTGGTATTGAACAAGCGGTAGTTGGTAATCGTATCGGTGATATCGGTGCTGCTATTCAAGAATATGCTGAAAGCCGAGGCTATGGTGTTGTTCGTGATTTGGTCGGACACGGAGTTGGACCAACAATGCACGAAGAACCAATGGTTCCTAACTATGGGGTGGCTGGACGTGGTCTTCGCCTTAAAGAAGGAATGGTCTTGACTATTGAACCAATGATTAATACAGGAACTTGGGAAATCGATACAGACCTTGAAACTGGTTGGGCTCATAAGACTCTTGACGGTGGTCTTTCTTGCCAATATGAGCACCAATTTGTTATTACTAAAGATGGTCCAGTAATTTTGACTTCTCAAGGCGAAGAAAGAACTTATTAATATGAAACGACAAGGCTTAATGGCCCGTTTCCTGGATAAACTCCAGTGGCGCCCTTTGCAGGTTTATCTTAGTCATTATCGTAGTGCAGAGATAGATATTTCAACTATTGCAGTGGCTTACTATCTCATTTTGACGGTCTTTCCGCTCATTGTCATTGCTGCCAATGTCTTTCCCTATTTGAATATCGATACGACTGATCTCTTGAAGTTTATGGATGAGCATCTTCCTAAGCAGTTTTATGCACCTGCAGCTAATGTTGTTCAGGACATCTTCTCGACACCTTCTGGGCAGTTGTTGGGAGTTGCCTCTTTGACGGGATTTTGGACCATGATTAAGTCCTTATCTTCGCTTCAAAAGGCGATTAACAAGGTATATGGTGCTTCAGAACACCGTGATGTTTTTATTAGCCACATTGTCGGTGGCTTCATGAGTCTCGTCATCTTGTTCCTACTCACCTTTGCTCTAATGCTGTCTACGATTATTCAGTCGGTTCTTAGAGTTATTACACAGACCTATCCTATTGGTTCCAATATGACTCAGCTTATTTTATACAGTATCCAACCTCTGAGTATTGCAGTTGTCTTCCTGGGAATGATGGTGCTTTATTTTGTACTTCCGAATGTAAAGATTCGAAAAATCCGATACATCATGCCAGGGACTATTTTTACAACTTTGGTGATTGGGTATTTGAGCAATTTGTTTGGAACCTACGTGATTCGTACCTTGAGTCGATTGGTTGATATCAAGTTGTTCGGATCGATTATGATTTTCGTCTTCATGCTTTGGTTCATCTTCCTAGCCAGAATCTTGATTTTGGGTGCCGTCTTTAATGCGACCTATCAGGAACTTAAACAAGGTGAACTGCACAGTAGAAGGGGTGACGTACTTACCATAATTCAGCGTTTTTCTGGAGATGGTAGTGACAGCAAAAAACAAAAAAATGATGAGGATAAGTCTTAGAGCATAAAGAGAGCTTGGCGAAGCCCAGGCTCTTTTGATGGGTTAATGAGTCTTTGTTGGTAGAAAAACATATTAGTTATGGAGGAAAAATGAAAAACAAAACTGTTCGCGATTTAACACATATTGCTATTGTGGCGGCTCTTTACGTGGTCTTGACTATTGTGCCACCTTTCAACTTGATTTCGTATGGTCCCTACCAGTTCCGTATTGCGGAAATGTTCAATCTTTTGGGATTTTATAATCGCAAGTATATTATTGCCGTTACTTTGGGGTGTGTGATTGCTAATTTCTTTAGTTTTAACATGATTGATGTGGTTGTTGGAAGTCTCTCAACGCTAGTCTTTGTTGGTTCAGGTGTTTATTTCTTTGACCGCTTTAAGAATCAAGATATTTTGGGTGGTCTCTTTGATAAGGCTCATGTTTATTTTGCTTTTTATTTCTCATTCTTCATGGTGACTATCGCTGCAGAGTTGACCTTGGTTACTCAAGCGCCATTTTGGGCTACTTGGTTCACTGTCGCTTTAGGAGAATTGGCATCACTCTTAGTTGGTGCGGTCTTTATCAAGAAATTGGCTAAAGTAATCGATTTTGTTTCTTAAATTAACGTCTGTAAAGGCGTTTTTTTCTGCTTTTATGTTAAAATGTTCCTATGGAAAAACGAATGAAAGAGCTGGTTGACAAACTCAACCAGTATGCAAAAGAGTATTATACTGAAGATAATCCTTCGGTGTCAGATGCCGAGTATGATAAGCTCTATCGTGAGCTCGTAGCTTTGGAGGCTGAACACCCAGAACTGGTTCAAGCAGATAGCCCGACTCATCGTGTGGGAGGTCTGGTTCTTGATGGTTTTGAGAAATACCAACATGAGTATCCACTTTATAGTTTGCAGGATGCTTTTTCACGAGAAGAGCTAGACGCCTTTGATAAGAGGGTCAAGTCAGAATTTCCTAACGCTGACTACATGGCTGAGCTAAAAATTGATGGTCTTTCAATTTCTCTAACCTATGTGGATGGTATTCTTCAGGTGGGGGCAACACGTGGTGATGGTTCAGTTGGTGAAAATATCACTGAAAACGTGAAGCGTATCTCAGATATTCCACTGAAGTTGGATCAACCGCTTAATATTACCGTGCGTGGGGAGTGTTATTTGCCACGAGCTGAGTTTGAACGCATCAATACCCAACGTCAAGAAAATGGTGAGGCGGAATTTGCCAATCCTCGTAACGCTGCTGCAGGGACCCTTCGTCAATTGGATACTAAAGTGGTGGCTGAGCGTCGTTTGGCGACCTTCCTTTATCAGGAAGCCAGTCCAACGGAACGATTGACGCAAAATGATGTCTTGAATGAAGTGGCAGAACTTGGCTTTTCCGTTAATCCACGCCGTATTGTGACATCATCGATGGATGAGATTTGGGACTTTATTCAAGCAGTCGGTCAGGATCGTGATCACTTGGCCTACGACATTGATGGTGTTGTCATCAAGGTCAATAGCTTGGCCATGCAAGAAGAACTAGGCTTTACAGTTAAGGCGCCACGTTGGGCCATTGCCTATAAATTTCCAGCTGAGGAAAAGGAAGCAGAACTTCTCTCTGTTGATTGGCAGGTGGGTCGTACAGGTGTGGTAACGCCGACGGCTAATTTGACGCCAGTACAATTAGCCGGGACCACGGTTAGCCGAGCTACTCTTCATAATGTGGATTATATTGCTGAAAAAGACATTCGTATCGGTGATACCGTTATTGTTTACAAAGCTGGTGATATTATCCCTGCTGTTCTTCGTGTGGTAGAAAGTAAGCGTACGACACAGGAGCCGATGGAAGTACCGACTCAATGTCCTTCTTGTGGCAGTGGTCTCTTGCATTTTGAAGATGAAGTGGCCCTACGTTGTATCAATCCATCTTGTCCTGCTCAGATTAAGGAAGGCCTGATTCATTTTGCATCTCGTGATGCCATGAATATTGCAGGCATGGGACCTTCAGTGGTTGAAAAGCTCTTTATAGCTGAATTGGTTAAGGATGTGGCAGATATCTATGGCTTGACTAGCCAGGATTTCCTCCAGTTGGAAGGTTTCAAGGAAAAATCCGCTGAAAAACTATATGCCGCTATTCAAGCATCAAAAGAAAATTCTGCAGAGAAACTGCTCTATGGCTTGGGCATTCGTCATGTCGGTGCCAAAGTAAGTAAGCAGTTGCTAGAAGCTTTTGGAACTATCCAGGAGTTGGCAAATGCAGATGTTCAAGCTATTGCTGCGGTAGATGGTTTGGGAGAGGTTATTGCCAAGTCAATCCAGCGTTATTTTGCCAAGGAGGAGGCTCAAGTTCTTCTGAAAGAACTGGAATCCTATGGCGTTAATTTATCCTATCTTGGACAAAAAGTAGCAGATGATGCCATCCTATCTGGTAAGACTGTTGTTCTGACAGGAAAATTGGAGCATCTTAAACGTAGTGAAGCCAAGGCAAAATTAGAGGCCCTGGGTGCTAAGGTGACGGGTTCGGTCTCTAAGAAAACAGATTTAGTGGTTGCTGGTAGTGATGCCGGAAGTAAGTTGGAAAAAGCACAAAGCCTAGGAATTGAAGTAAAAGATGAGGCTTGGTTGCTGGATTTATAGGAGTTCAATATGAAACAAAAACGTGCCCGCTTAATTTATAATCCAACATCTGGACAAGAAATTATGAAGAAAAATGTTGCTGAGGTCTTGGATATCCTGGAAGGTGCTGGTTTTGAATCGTCTGCTTTTCAAACCACCCCGGATGAGAACTCAGCAAAAAATGAGGCCACTCGTGCAGCAGAAGCAGGCTTTGATTTGGTTATTGCGGCTGGTGGAGATGGAACAATTAATGAGGTTGTTTCTGGGATTGCCCCGCTTGATAAACGTCCTCAAATGGCTGTTATTCCAACAGGAACAACAAATGACTTTGCTCGCGCCTTAAAGATTCCAAGAGGGAATCCTATTGAAGCAGCCAAGGTCATTGCTAAAAACCAAACCCTTCAGATGGATATTGGTCGTGCCTATGACGATAAATACTTCATCAATATTGCGGCTGCAGGGTCTTTTACGGAACTAACCTACAGTGTTCCTAGTCGACTTAAGACAGTCCTTGGTTATTTGGCTTATCTTGTTAAGGGAGCGGAGTTACTTCCTCAAGTTAAGAAAGTTCCGGTCCGCATTAGCCATGATGAAGGCGTCTTTGAAGGTGGCCTGTCTATGATTTTTGTTGCCTTGACCAATTCAGTTGGTGGCTTTGAAATGATTGCTCCAGATGCCAAATTGGATGATGGTAAATTTACCCTAATTATGATTAAGACAGCCAATCTCTTTGAATTGGTTGACCTTATTCGTCAGATTCTTCAAGGTGGCAAACACATCTACGATAAGAGGGTTGCTTATATCAAGACAAGTTCGCTAGATATTGAGCCTTTAAGTGAAGATCGTATGATGATCAATCTGGATGGGGAATACGGTGGCGATGCCCCAATTCACCTCCAAAATCTTAAAAATCACATTGAATTTTATGCTAATATTGATGAGATTTCCGATGATGCTATCACGCTTCCAGATACAGACGAATTAGCTCTCGAAGCTATTGCACAAAAATTCAGTACAGAAGCTGAAAAAATCGAAAATGATTAACGTTAACCTTTTAAGCAACCTAGGTCGGGTTGCTTTTTTACTATCATCTGTAGAAAATGACGCTTTCATTTGTTACAATAATAACAACTGGGAAATTGTTCTATAGTGTATTAGGGGGATTAGATGTTTAACAAGGAGAGTGACTTTCATTTTAGTGATGAGAGTCTAGAGAGTAAGGGAAATTCTTTTGACTCAGCTTTTAGTGACAAGGGTCCAGAGTTGGGATCTGCTTTTCAGGAGGAAAAAGCTGAGAAGCGGCCTTTCTTTTTGACCCTTGCCTTGCTATTGATACTTTTAAGTGTGAGCTGTATATCAGCCTTTTTATCCTGGTACTATATGCCGGTAATCTTGTATTTGGCTGTGATTGTGGCTTGCTTTGTCCTATCCATCATAATTCTTGGGAAGGGACTTAAGCGAGGAAGATTTATCTGTGCTGCAATCGTGGTTGCCTTGATTGGATTATCCTTTTTTGCCACTTTAGGCGGTTCTGTCTATCGAGGGGTTATGAAAAAAGACAGCTTGATTCATCAGGGACCTCAGTCAAACACTGAAGAGAATAAACCTGATAGTAATGATCCCAAAGACTACGAAAATGAATCTGCGGATTATAACTGGACGGAAGAAGATTTTGAGAATTTGAAGCCTAAGAAAGATACCTTGCGCTCAATTATCAAACGCCATGGTAAGGCAAATTATGTCGAGATGGAGTCCAGTGGTTTAAAGGTAGAATATAGTCGAGGAGATGAAAAAGAGTATATTAATCTCACTTTTGTAAAAAATAAAGAAGGTCAATATGTTTATGATGGTGGAACAGCGACTTATCCAGTTGATGGCGTTACTGAGGTTGATAATTATAGTAGTGACTGGACAATAGAACAGCTTAATCGGTTGCGTACTAAAGACCAAGAAATTTTTGGACCAGCAACACCCTTGTCTGAGGTGGTGAGGGAACACTCTCAGGCGGACAGTGCTCAGAGGCGCATAAGCGTGCATTCTTCAGGAGTTATGAATAAGACAGTTGATCTTGCTTATACTGATCAGAATAGCTCTATTGAGAAAGCAAAATTTTTAAAACTATCTTTTGAGTATAACGAAAAGAAAAAGGACTATTATTTGAGCTATAATTCCGCTTCTCGTTACTCTTGGTGAGGGACTATTTAGGCTTATTAATAACTAGACAGCAATTTTTTTAGTAATAAGAGATTCAATTATAAAGGGGGATTTTATAATGACAGCATCAAAAACCAAACGTCTCTTGTATTTTATGTCCGAATTGGAAAAGGGAAATGACATTTCAAAAACGGACTACCTTGCTCGCTTTGGCATAAGTGAGCGTACTCTTAAAGAGGATGTGAGTGAGCTCAAGGATAATTTGACCGAGCTCCGACCTAACATGAAAGTTAAGTATTCCAGAAAATACGCTTCCTACCATGCCGAGTATGAACAAGGTTATGGTAACCTTAAATACAATCAGGCAGTTATCCTATCTAAGATTCTTTTAGAGAGTCGTGCTCTTCGAAAGGATGAAGTAGCAGAGATAATCAACATCTTTGTTGAGAGAGCGGTAGATGATAAGGAACGCAGACGTATCAAGCGATTGACCGAGCTAGAACTAGATAGTTATCAAGAGCTTAAGATTTATCAGGAACAAGATAAGTCACTCTTACCTGCTATTTCAGCCATTTTCGATGCGATTGTGGACCAACGTCCATTGTCATTTAGCTACCGTAAGCCAGGAGAAAAAGTGGAGGAATATAAGGTCTTTCCGATTTCAGTCATTTTTGACAACCACTATTTCTACTGTATTTCTTACAAATTGGATGAGAACTTTACTTGTGATTATAAGTTCTCTGAAATTCGTTATTTCCGTGTCGATCGTTTCCAGACCATTCATAAATCTGAAAATGATGTCGCCTTCACGCTCAGTCCAGAACAACAAGCCCGTCTCATCACAGATGAGCAGGTGCGCTACCAAGCTTTCTCAATGCTTTCTGGTAACGAATGGGCTCGAATTACCTTTGAGTATAAAGGTCTCTACCGTGATGTCTTGGAGTCTGATATTCCAAAATTGAAATTGCTAGAGGAAAGTACTAGTGAAGGTGTTGATCGGGTTCGTTATGAGATTGAAACCTTTAGTTTACTAGGTTTTCAAAAGTATATTCAACGCTTTGATGGGGATTTTGTTTTCCTTAAGATTGAAGCAATAGATAACTAGTGAAATAGGCATTCCGATATTCGAATGCCTTTTTTAATCTGACAAAAATAGTATAATTGTGTTAAAATAGGAGTACGGAAGCGTTATCATTTCCATAAGGAGGGAAAATATGAAAGAAAAGAAAAAAGAAATGCAAAGACAAGTCTTGACGCTTTTAGGAATCTTGATTTTTGCCTTTGTTAACGTGTTCATCTTTGATGATAAGATGGGTGCCGGTTTTTCTGCCTTCTCAACTATCACTCTGATGAGTATTGGACTTTTGTCTAAGCGCACCAGTCTACGAGTTTTGGCTATTATTTCCTATCTCATCAATGTGGTAGCAGCTATTTTTGGCTTCAACTATGTTGGTTTTCTAACAGCAGTTCAGGCCATTGAACTTATCTTCGTTATCTGGTATCTTTACCCACGTGACACGTTTTTGAGACGAGATACAACGGATAAATACACTTATCGCTATCGTTGGATTCATTTGCTCTTGACGGTTTTGATTTCACTTGGAGGTTACATTGTTTTTGCAGTTGTTTCTAGTATTTGGAATGGTTCTTTCCTAGAATACGGTGGGAACACGGCTCTCATTTTCGCCATGCAGTACTTACTCTTCATAAGTATCACTAAGTCAAGGCAAGATGAACCGACTAAGGTTGCCCATTTGTTCCAAAAGGAACGTCGTACTAAGGAAATGAAAGCTGCAATAGAGGCTGAACGCCAAGCCAAAGAAAGAG
>NZ_CAUUKN010000008.1:0-59829 GCF_963545685.1 uncultured Streptococcus sp.
TTTCAGAAATAGTGTTGAGTCAGAAACCGTATTATACTTGACAAATGGTAGAAAATACTCCACCAGAATTTATTTCTGGTGGAGTATTTAGTGGGGAACCAAATATAATTAATAGATTTTTAGTTTAAAATTTTCTTCCAGATCGGAAGAGAATTTTTTTTAAAAATGTTGTTAAATCAAGATTTATGAGTGTAGTAATAAAAAAATATATATTAAACTACTGAAAAATATTTGACATCATGATTACTATTTTCAATCTCTGTTGGTAAATTAGCTAGTCTTTTGGAAATAATTTCATGAATATCCATAATTTTATTTTTTTTGAAACTTTTGATATTTTGATAGAGAATTGTACCTCTTTCTTCTTCAGTATAGTTATTAAAAACTAAGCACTTTGGTTTTGAATTATTTTTAGACAATTGACACCCCAAACCATATGTTTTACAAAAGTCAGTAGCATCTAGCATTAGTTTCAAAATTCGTAGAGTTTGCCAAGTAATCATTTCTGATAAAAAGTAATTTTCCCCAAAGCCACGTGAATGTTTGAAACTGTGTTCAATTAGTCTTTTTTTGGTACGTGCTATGTTTGATGCTGAGACAAAATTTTGTTTCAGTTTTAGATAACAAAAAATTTCTTCATCAAGTGTCATTGGTTGAAAGCTATTCAAAGGGTCGTTGATTAATCTTGCAAAAAAAGTATTTGTAGCATTGTAGGGGTGTCTTTGTATAGTCCTAGCTTCTTCAAGTGCTTTTTGAGTCTTTTTAATAGATATATTTATTTGCTTAGTAAGATTTTCAATTCCTTTTTGAACCTTACCCTTAAAATAATTTATAATATCGGTTTCATCAATACTATTAATATTGGTAGAACTGAACAAATAGTTTATCTTTTGTTTATTTAATGTGATTTCGTATCTATAAACATCAATATCATGACATAGTTCTTCGGGAATTTGTTTATTTCTTTTAGCTTTTTTGATTTTATCGTAAAAGATATGTTTTTCATTTTTGTATTTCCCAGCTTTTAGAATTCCCTGATTTTCGTCGTTTATGATAGTAATGTTAACATTATTTGATAAAGATCTTAAGAGTAAGGCGCGTGTTTGTATATGAATTTGACGATTTGTTGCGAATGTAAAAGCTAGTTCAAGTTCCCTGTATTCAATTGAGCTAGGATAGATAGTAATTCCTGCGTTACATTCAACAAAGTTAAGAAAATTGTGTAATTTCTCTTTGAACGAGGACAGTGAATTTGTTTCAAAATTAAGTCCTCCATGATTGATTTGAACATGACAAACCAAAGAATTATCGTACGGATTTAATTTAATTTCTAGCAAACCAAAAGTAGAATTGTTAATTCGAATATATTCATATCGTGAATCAATATATTTTATAACAGTGAGTTTTTTATTTTTTTTTGAGAAAATTTGTAACTTGGTTGCGTCGAACTCTATTTCTCCTTTTATGCTAACTTCAACTCTATCTAATCCTAAGAAAGCGGTCGTGTTGGAAAAACAATCATAGATATGTTGCTCATTATTAATGAGATCTTTTTCGTTATATTTTTTTGTCATAAAAAAATATTTTCCTTTCCTTTATGACATTATGTTGTTTTTTACACATATTTCTTTCAATTTTGAAAAGCTTAAAGCGATAATGAGTGACGTGTTAACTTTTTAAGTTGGTCAGAAAAAGTAGTCTAGAATAAAATAAAAAAAAGCATAATAAAAATAGAAGGAATTTTTCTTGATTTTGTGAACTACAAATAAAACTATTTTTCTTCTATATAGTAGGTGAGATAAATAATAAAATAAGGGAGCGTTAACTTTTTAAGTTGGTCAGAAAAAGTAGTCTAGAATAAAATAAAAAAAAGCATAATAAAAATAGAAGGAATTTTTCTTGATTTTGTGAACTACAAATAAAACTATTTTTCTTCTATATAATAGGTGAGATAAATAATAAATTAAGTAAAAGAGTCAAGAGAATAATAGGTTTGCTGTTGCAATGAGAGTAAATTAAATAAAATAGAAATGAATTGATTTATAAGATTTAAAATAGAAAAGTTTCTTTTAATAATAAAGTAGGGAGTAACAAATGGAAAAAACTGTTACATATAAAGAATTAATGGAGCTCGGGTTTCCGGAGAAGACAGCTCGTAATATTATTCGTGATGCAAAACTTATTGCGGTGGAGAAGTTTAAAAAAGATAGAATTAATGATTCAAATAGTGTACAATTAATAAGATCGCCCTTTGATAATAAAAGATTAGGTATAGCTCCAAGGGATATAGTGGAGAAGCTCCTTGGAGGGATTTCGCTTTCTGAAAACAAAAAAGAAAGTGAGAAAACAGATGGTATCTAAAACAAAAAAATACCCTTGCGTTTATATTGATCAAAAAGATAGAATTTATATTAGTATTGAGCTTGGAAAAGACCCAATTTCTGGGAAAAGGGTTCAGCACAAAGCGCGTAAAACTAAGGAAGGAAAACCTTTCGAAAGTCAAAAAGAAGCATATGATGAGGTTGTTCGTATTAAATACGAAAATGGAAGAAAGTTAACTCTTGAACATTACAATATATCATTTGCAGACTATATGAAAGATATTTATTTACCTGCCTATAAACAAAAAGTTGACTTTTCTACCTATAAGACGGCGATGGCTCATCATAACCTTTTTGTAGCTTCTTTTGGAAAAAAACAGCTAAAAGCTATTACCCCTCAAGAATGTGAGTTGTTTAGAATTCGTCTTATTAATGATTATTCTAAAAATTATGCAAAGAATTTGTGGTCACGTTTTAAAGCATGTCTTGGTTATGCAGAACGGTTGGGTTATATTTCCAAACATCCATGTTTAGGGTTAGATAATCCGAAAGGTAAACATCCAGTAACTGAGTTTTGGACATTTGAAGAGTTTAAAAAGGTGATGAGAGCTTTTGATCGTTCGGAGTATGAGGATAGACATCGTTACACAACAATTTGGCTGTATTATATGACGGGGGTGCGCGTGAGCGAAGGGCTGGCACTGAAATGGAAAGATATTGATTTTGATAAAAAGCTTCTTAATGTCCATGCAACACTTGAAAAAGATGAAAATGGAAATTGGTATGCTAAGCAGCAGACAAAGACGGTTGCTGGATTGCGTAAAATTGATTTAGACGATGTAACTTTAGAAGTATTAACAGATTGGCGTGAAGTTCAAGTGCAAAATGGCGAAGATGATTATGTTTTATCTCGATTTGGTAAGCCCTTATGTAAATCAACTATTTGTCGTATTATTAAGCGACAGGCTGAGATTGTAGATGTTCCAAAGATTACTGGTAAGGGCTTGCGTCATAGTCATGCATCTTATCTTCTTAATGTTCTTAAGATGGATCCACTGTATGTTTCACATAGACTTGGTCATGCTGATAAATCAACGACTTTAAATGTTTACAGTCATTGGTATCATAATGATGTAATCGGGATTTCTGACAAAATCACTCAGAATATTTTACAATCAAAAATTTTTTAGTATCCTGCCAAAAAAACTGCCAAAATGTAAATCAACTAAATAAACTAGATAATATCAGTAGTTAGCATAAACCTGCTTCAGTTACTCTTAAATAATAAGGTAACGACTCAAGTCGCTTAATAAAGAAACCAGGGCATAAGCTCTGGTTTTTTCTATTGCTTTTAATATTTTCATTTGTTAGAATGTAGGTAATGTGCGTGCTTGTCACGCCCTTTTTCTGTGCTTTTTATGGCTCTAGCGGTTTTGCATAACTAGAAAAGATCTAAAGGCATGGTAAATGCTAAAAAGAAAAGGAGAAATTTATGGCTTATATTTGGTCTTATCTCAGGCGTTATCCTAAGTGGCTGGCGATGAATTTTACGGCGGCCATTTTATTTGTTATTGCTAACCTGGGTCTGCCGACGGTTCTTGCCAGAATGATTGACGAAGGGATTAACCGTGGAGATGCTGACAAGCTTTATGCCTATGCTTGGGTCATGTTTGGTGTGGTCTTAACGGGGATTGTTGGCCGTGTGCTTCTGGCCTATGCGGTTGGTAAGTTGACGACCACGATGGTGCAGGTTATGCGTAATGATATATATGCCAAGCTTCAGGAGTATTCGCACCATGAGTACGAACAGATAGGGGTATCCTCTTTGGTGACTCGTATCACGTCGGATGCTTTTGTTCTCATGCAGTTTGCGGATCAACTTCTCAAGCTAGGGGTGATTACTCCTTTAATGATGATTTCTAGCGTCTTCTTGATTTTGACGACAAGTCCGTCTTTGGCTTGGATTGTGGCAATCTCCTTGCCTTTCCTAGCCGTAGTTGTCTGGTATGTGGCGGTAAAAACACGTCCGCTTTCTGAAAAGCAACAAGCAACTCTTGACAAGATTAACCAGTATGCTCGTGAAAATCTGACTGGACTTCGTGTCATCCGTGCTTTTGCTAGAGAAGATTTCCAAGAGAAGAAGTTTGCCTCTGAAAATGCTGTCTATGCGGATAATTCAAACAAGCTCTTTAAATTGACTGGTTTAACAGAGCCACTTTTTGTGCAAATCATCATCGCTATGATTGTAGCTATTGTTTGGTTTGCCCTAGAGCCATTAGGTTCTGGGACTTTGGCAATCGGGGACTTGGTTGCCTTTATTGAGTACAGTTTCCATGCACTTCTATCCGTCCTCTTCCTAGCCAACCTCTTTACCATGTATCCTCGTACGGCGGTATCTAGTGAACGTCTGAAGGAAATTATAGACATGCCTATTTCTATCAATCCAAATGAAGATGGGGTGACAGAGACTGAGACTAAGGGATATTTGGAATTTGATAATGTGACCTTCGCCTATCCTGGTGAAACGGAGAGTCCTGTCCTACACAATATTTCCTTCAAGGCTAAACCAGGTGAAACCATTGCCTTTATCGGATCTACGGGTTCAGGAAAATCCTCTCTTGTGCAGTTGATTCCACGCTTTTATGATGTTACACTTGGACGCATTCTTGTTGATGGTGTGGATGTCCGTGACTACAATCTTAAGGCTCTTCGTCGCAAGATTGGCTTTATTCCACAAAAAGCTCTACTCTTTACAGGAACTATCGGGGAGAATCTCCGTTATGGTAAGGAAAATGCCAGTCATGAAGAATTGAATCAGGCTACAGAAGTGGCTCAGGCTAAGGAATTTATTGAAAGTAAGGAAGAACGCTATGATTCTCACTTGGCTGAGGGTGGTAGCAACCTTTCTGGGGGACAGAAGCAGCGTTTGTCAATTGCACGTGCGGTGGTTAAACGTCCTGATCTCTATATCTTTGATGATTCCTTCTCTGCCTTGGACTACAAGACTGATGCGACCTTGCGCCGTCGTCTAAAAGAAGTGACCCAGGATGCGACGGTCTTGATTGTGGCACAACGTGTGGGAACCATTATGGATGCTGATCAGATTATCGTTCTTGATAAGGGTGAAATTGTTGGTCGTGGTCGTCACGAAGAGCTTATGGAATGTAATGACATTTACCGTGAAATTGCCAAATCACAATTGAATCAAAAGACTCTGACGGAAGACTAGAAGGAGGTCAAAATGAAGAATAATAAAATGAAAACAACTCATTCCTCAAGTTTTGGCCGCCTTTGGTCATACTTACAGGTTTATCGTTTCCCACTTTACCTAGCTATTTTCCTGAAAATTATTAGTGTCATCATGAGTGTTCTCGAACCTGTGGTCATTGGTTTAGCCATTACGGAACTGACTAAAAATACACTGGACATATCCAAGGGTGTGGAAGGTGCCCATATAAACGTTTCCTATGTTGGTGTGGTACTGGTCTTTTACTTCTTGCGTGGTCTCATCTATGAGTTGGCTTCTTACTTTTCCAACTATTTTATGACCAATGCTGTGCAAGCAACGGTTCAGGATATGCGAAATGAGATGACTGAGAAACTCAATCGTACCTCAGTATCATACTTTGATAAGCATCAATTTGGAGACCTTTTGGGTCGCTTTACTAGTGACGTTGAGACAGTTTCGAATGCCTTGCAGCAGTCATTCTTGCAGGTTGTCAATGCCGTCTTTACTCTAGCCTTGGTTATTGGGACAGTGCTTTATCTTAATCTTCAGTTGGGAGCTGTGGTTGTTATCACTATTCCCATTACTTACTTTGGCGCTCGCTTCATTATGAGTAAGTCTCAACCTTACTTTAAGCAGCAGGCTGATGCCCTAGGTACTCTTAACGGTTTTGTTCAGGAAAATCTGACAGGTTTTAATGTGCTTAAACTTTTTGGGCGTGAGGATAGATCTTTAGAAGACTTTAAAGAAATTACGGAAGACCTTCAAAAGGTAGGTTTTAAGGCCAATTTCATTTCAGGTCTCATGATGCCTGTCCTTAATGGTTTATCTGACATGACCTATCTAATTGTCGCTGTCCTAGGTGGTTTGCAAGTCTTGGCTGGTCGCTTGACGATTGGTAATATGCAGGCTTTTGTTCAGTACGTTTGGCAGATTAATCAACCTATTCAGAATTTGACTCAGTTGGCTGGACAATTGCAGAGTGCTAAATCTTCCTTGGACCGTATTTTCCAACTGATGGATGAACCAGACGAGGCTAATGATGCTACTGAGGTGCTTGAAGGAGATTTAACTGGTCAAGTTAGCTTTAATCATGTGGACTTCCAGTATGTCGCAGATAAACCTTTGATTCGTGACTTTAATCTTGAGGTTAATCCTGGTGAAATGGTGGCCATTGTCGGTCCTACCGGTGCTGGAAAATCAACGATTATCAATCTTCTCATGCGTTTCTATGATGTTACTGCAGGTTTTATCTCGGTTGATGGTCATGATATACGTAACTTGTCGCGTCAAGATTATCGTAAACAGTTTGGTATGGTGCTTCAGGATGCTTGGCTCTTTGAAGGAACTATCAAGCAAAATCTTCGTTTTGGTAATCTTGAAGCAACTGACGAAAAAATTGTTGAGGCTGCTAAGGCTGCTAATGTGGATCACTTTATCCGTACGCTGCCTGGTGGTTACAACATGGAAATGAACCAGGAATCAAGTAATATTTCACTGGGACAAAAGCAGCTTTTGACCATAGCCCGTGCGCTTTTGGCTGATCCTAAAATCCTAATTTTGGACGAGGCAACCTCATCGGTTGATACCCGTCTGGAACTCTTGATTCAAAAAGCCATGAAAACCCTCATGCAAGGTCGAACAAGTTTTGTCATTGCTCACCGTTTATCAACGATCCAAGAAGCAGACAAGATTTTGGTCCTTAAAGATGGACAAATCATTGAACAAGGTAACCATGAATCTCTCCTTGCAGATAAAGGCTTTTATTACGATTTGTATAATAGTCAATTTGCGGAGAAATAAACAAGAAAATCCATCAGTTCATAACTGGTGGATTTTTTCTGAATGTGACGAGCAATAAGAGAGACTTCTCCCGTAGGGGAAAGTCTCAAAATAACTATTATTTCTCTGCACGTCGTGTGACGAACATGGCATCTCCGAAACTGAAGAAGCGGTAGCGTTCTTGGACGGCGTGTTTGTAGGCATCGAGGACGAATTCACGACCAGCAAAGGCTGAAACCAACATCACCAAGGTTGATTTTGGAAGGTGGAAGTTGGTTGAAAAGGCATCTACGACTGTGAATTGGTAGCCTGGTTTGATAAAGATATTGGTCCAGCCTGAGTCGGCTTGGAGTTGACCATCGTACTTATTGCCGATTGTTTCCAGTGTTCGGATTGAGGTTGTTCCGACAGCAACAATGCGACCTCCAGCAGCTTTGACACTATTGAGGGTATCGGCCGCTTCTTGGCTGAGGGTGTAAAATTCTGAGTGCATCTCATGTTCGTCGACATTATCGACAGAAACAGGTCGGAAGGTTCCCAGTCCAACGTGGAGGGTGAGGTAGACTAATTTTACGCCTTTAGCTTCAATTTTTTGAAGCAATTCAGGAGTGAAATGGAGGCCAGCTGTTGGAGCAGCAGCAGAGCCATTTTCTTTGGCATAGACCGTTTGGTAACGGTCGCGGTCTTTCAATTTTTCGTGGATATAAGGTGGCAGTGGCATCTCACCCAAGCTTTCCAAAACCTCAAGGAAGATACCGTCGTAGCTAAATTCTACGATACGTCCGCCGTGATCCAGTTCCTCAGTGACAGTGGCAGTCAAGCGACCATCACCAAAGCTGACTTTAGCACCTACTTTAAGGCGTTTGGCTGGTTTGGCCAAAACTTCCCATTGATCACCTTGGGTATTTTTCAAAAGGAGAAATTCCACGTGGCCGTGTGTATCAGGTTTTTCACCATAGAGACGGGCAGGAAGCACGCGCGTATTGTTCATAACCAAGGCATCGCCAGGGTTAAGCTGGTCAATGATGTGGTCGAAGTGGGTATCAGTCATTTCCTTGGTGACAGGATCGATGACCAAGAGTTTAGAGGCATCACGTTGTTCCAATGGGGTTTGGGCAATCAGTTCCTCTGGTAGTTCAAAATCAAAATCGTTTGTATTCATTTGTTTCCTCGTTTAAAAATTTTCAGCCTTTTTATTATAGCACGATATAGGGCGACAGTCATTAAAGGAGTTGAGTGAAAGCGCTTGACAAAAGGGGTAAAAAAAGAGATAATAAAGAAAATGGTATATACCAATATCGAGGTGAATAGAATGAAAAAGATTTTAGTTAAAAATCAAGTTGAGGGAGGCAAAGTTGCCTTCGATCTTCTTAAAGAGAGCCTTGCAGCGGGTGCTCAAACATTGGGGTTGGCTACAGGTAGTTCACCTATCGCCCTCTACCAAGAGATGGTTGAAAGTGACTTGGATTTTTCGGAACTTTACAGTGTCAATTTGGATGAATATGTTGGTCTAGCACCTGAACATGAGCAGAGTTACCATGCTTTCATGCAAGAACATCTTTTTAATGCCAAGCCATTCAAAGAGAGCTTCTTGCCTGATGGCATGGCTGAAGATTTGGAGCAGGCGGCTAAGGACTACGATGACATCTTGTTACACCATGCCATTGACTTGCAAATCTTAGGAATTGGAAGTAATGGACATATTGGTTTTAATGAGCCAGGTACGCCTTTTGATAGTCAAACCCATGTGGTCGACTTGACTGACAGCACCATTGAAGCTAATAGCCGTTTCTTTGCCAGCCGAGACCAAGTCCCTACAAAGGCTATTTCAATGGGGATTGCTTCCATTATGGCTGCTAAGAAGATTATCTTGTTTGCCTATGGTGACAAGAAGGCAGATGCCATTTTCAAGATGGTCAAGGGTCCGGTGACAGAGGAAGTCCCAGCCAGTGTCTTGCAACATCATCCAGATGTGACTCTTATCTTGGATGAGGCAGCTGCTGCGAAATTGTAATACTATCTTGTGGAAAAAATCGCACGAAACTCAGGTTGAGGCATTTGGCACTCAGCCTTTTTCTTTTGTGAAAATTCTCCTCCAAACAAATCAATTGCCTAGTCCTCTTTGATAGCGCTATAATAGTTAAGTTGATTTTGATTTTCAAACAACAGATATAGATATTTCATAAAGAAAGAGGAAATACAATGGCAAAACCTATTCGAGTATTGCTTTATTATAAATACCTTCCCATCGAAAACGCTGAGCAATTTGCGGCTGACCACTTGGCTTTTTGTAAATCAATCGGTCTCAAAGGCCGTATCCTAGTTGCTGACGAGGGGATCAATGGAACGGTTTCTGGTGACTATGAAACCACTCAAAAATACATGGACTACGTTCACAGCCTTCCAGGGATGGAGGACCTTTGGTTCAAGATTGATGAGGAAGAAGAGCAAGCTTTCAAGAAGATGTTTGTTCGTTACAAGAAGGAAATCGTTCACCTTGGTTTAGAGGATGATAACTTTGATAGCGACATCAATCCACTTGAAACGACAGGCGCTTACTTGTCACCAAAAGAGTTTAAAGAGGCTCTTTTAGATGAGGATACTGTTATCCTTGATACACGTAACGACTATGAATATGACCTTGGTCACTTCCGTGGAGCCATTCGTCCTGATATTCGCAACTTCCGTGAATTGCCACAATGGGTCCGCGACCATAAAGAAGAGTTCATGGACAAGCGCGTGGTTGTTTACTGTACGGGTGGTGTCCGCTGTGAGAAATTCTCAGGGTGGATGGTCCGTGAAGGCTACAAAGATGTTGGCCAATTGCATGGTGGTATTGCGACTTATGGAAAAGATCCAGAAGTTCAAGGTGAGCTTTGGGATGGTAAGATGTATGTCTTTGACGAGCGTATTGCCGTTGATATCAACCATGTAGATCCTATCGTTGTTGGTAAGGATTGGTTCGATGGTACACCTTGTGAACGCTATGTCAACTGTGGTAACCCATTCTGTAACCGCCGTATCCTTGCTTCTGAGGAAAATGAAGATAAATACCTCCGTGGTTGCTCACACGAATGCCGTGTTCACCCACGCAACCGTTATGTCTCTGAAAATGGTTTGAGCCAAGAAGATGTTGTCGAACGTCTTGCTACTATTGGTGAGAGCTTGGATGTAACACCTGCTTAAGTTAAACGAGTTAAGAAGCTGAGAGAAATCTCGGCTTTTTATTTTGCAAATTATTTCTAAAAATATGACAGATATATATTGCAAATAGAAATATATAGTGTATAATATAAATGAAAAGAGATGGTAATCACAATTGATTTCGAAGAAAATATCAGATATGCTGAAAAGGAGGGGTCATGTGGCAAAGAATTTACGCTTAAAAGCAGCACGAGCAGAGCATGATATGACTCAGGGTGACTTGGCTGAAGCGGTAGGTGCAACAAGACAAACCATCGGATTGATTGAAGCTGGAAAGTACAATCCCAGCCTAGCCTTATGCATTGCTATTTGCAAAACACTGGATAGGACTTTGGATCAACTGTTTTGGGAGATTTAGGAAGGAAGTAAAGATGATGAAATTCAAACTGCTTAATAATGAGGTTACAGATGAACGCGAAAAAGCTCTAGGTAATAAAGTTGCTGCCGAATGCTATTACATAATGATTGCAGGGACACTGGCGTGCCAAGTCTATAGTACCTTCTTTAACAAGGGTGTTATTACCTCTAATTACTTGGCCTTTCCAATGTTGATAGCATGGATTTGGTCTATTTATAGAGCTGAACGTCTTGCTGTAAATGCTTTTGGAAGTTCGAGGATGACAGTCTTAGGTTGTTTACTGGTGACAGGGCTTATCACCCTTATTATTATGACAACTAACTATCAGTACAACCACAATGTCTATCATAATAATCCCTTGGATCCTAGATATCTCATGACTTGGCCACTTACTTATATTTTGTATGCTCCCTTTGTTTTTTTTATGAATTGGGCTCTCGCTGCACTGGGAAGATATGAGAGAAGACGTCTTGAAAAACAGCTAGATGATTTGGAGAATGAAGAATAAATAGTGTTAGAATCAGACCAGACTTTTGGGTCTGATTTTATTATGTTATAATGGGTCCTAAAACTAAGGAGGTCACGTATGCTACTAACTGAATTTGATGCCAATCGACAAGCGATTATCAATCCCGAGGACTT
This sequence comes from uncultured Streptococcus sp., assembly GCF_963545685.1. GTDB lineage: Bacteria > Bacillota > Bacilli > Lactobacillales > Streptococcaceae > Streptococcus. The sequence continues at coordinate 11,534 of NZ_CAUUKN010000008.1, forward strand.
GAATGAGCCTCTTGAGGGTTTTCCTAAAATAGCTGTGTCCTGTTTTTCTCGTTCGACCTTTCAACGAATGCTTGAGATGTTTCCCCATGAACTTATCTATGAAACGTCCATGGCGAATGTGGCTATTCCGATTTATAAGCTTGTTATTGCTGAGCATGAGTTGGCTCTTTTTAATGCACCTGTAGGTGCCTCTGCCTGTGTGGCTATTTTAGAGGATATTTTTGCCTTGGGAGCTGATAAACTTGTGCTCTTTGGTACTTGTGGGGTGCTTGATGAAGATATTAAAGAGACTTCTATTATTATCCCTAGTCATGCCCTGAGAGATGAAGGGACGAGTTTTCACTATGTGGAAGCTAGCGATGAGATTGAGGTAAATGTGAGTGTTTTAGACCGTTTTCGTTCCTATCTCAATGAGCGTAAGATTTCTCATAGGGAAGGTAAGGTTTGGACAACTGATGGCATTTATCGTGAAACGAGTGGTAAACTCAAAACTCGAAAGGCAGCAGGAGCTATTTGTGTGGATATGGAGTGTTCTGCAGTTGCAGCTTTAGCAAAGTTTAGAGGTGTTGAGATCTGCCATTTCTTCTATGCTGCGGATCACCTTTCTGAAGGTAATTGGGATGCCCGTAACTTGATGAATCATGCAGATTTGGATGAAAAGGACAAGGTAGCTTTATTAGCTTTAGAGTTTGCGTGTGACTGGAGTGAACTTTAAATATTCTACTTTTCAAGTCTCTTATTTGTAATCATTCTAAATAACTGTTATAATGTTTTTAGAATGATTCTAAATAAGGAGTAAACAATTGGAAGATAAGAATTTTGCAGAACGTTTAAATATTTTGAGAGCTGGCGTGTTGGGTGCCAATGATGGCATTATTTCTATTGCGGGAGTGGTTATCGGTGTGGCCAGTGCGACATCTAACATTTGGTTTATCTTAATTTCAGCCTTGTCAGCGATTTTTGCCGGTGCCTTTTCAATGGCAGGTGGTGAATATGTCAGTGTGTCAACGCAAAAGGATACCGAAGAAGCTGCTATCGCTAAGGAACAAGCCCTTTTGCATCGCTCACCTGAGGCAGCTAGAGAAAGTTTATATCAAACCTTCCTCAGCCAAGGAGATTGCGAAACGGCAGCTGAAGTTAAGGTCAATCAGGCCTTTAGTAAAAATCCTATCAAGGTCATGGTTGAGGAAAAATATGGAGTTGATTTAGAAGAAATCACAAATCCATGGCATGCTGCTGTCTCTAGTTTCTTTGCTTTTTCAGTGGGTTCTTTACCACCGACATTGGCTATCCTGCTTTTCCCAGAGCCTTACCGTATTCCTGTAACGGTGGTGGTGGTTGCACTGACCTTGATCTTGACTGGTTATATCAGTGCCAAACTTGGGAAAGCGCCTGTTAAACAAGCTATGATGCGTAACTTGACAGTAGGACTCTTGACCATGCTCGTGACCTATGTGGTTGGGCAAGTCTTCCATGTGAATGTGTAATTGTTAGTCATATGAGTCTACCTTTTAGGTAGGCTTTTTTTAGTCTACTAGACCATACTTATCCATGGTACAATAGGGCTATGCGTTTAGATAAATTATTAGGCCAGGCGGGCTATGGTTCTCGCAATCAGGTCAAGAAGCTCATTCGTAGTCGGCAAGTCTATGTGGATGGTGTCTTGGCGGATAGAGATAATCTTAATGTGGATGCTAGTCTTCAAACCATTACGGTTTCTGGTAAGGAACTGGAGCATGCGCCAGAAGTTTACTACCTTATGAATAAGCCATCAGGGGTGGTATCAGCTCGAAAGGACAAGGAACACCAGACAGTCATTGATTTGATTAGGCCTGAGGATCAGCGAGAGGGCCTTTATCCTGTGGGGCGTTTGGATAGGGATACGGAAGGTTTGGTGCTGATTACCAACAATGGTCCCTTGGGCTTTGCCATGCTTCACCCACGCTATCATGTGGCTAAGACTTATTATGTTGAAGTTAATGATGTTCTTGGGTCTGATGCACCTGCATTTTTTGAGTCTGGTGTTGTCTTTGAGGATGGGACTGTTTGTAAATCAGCTCAGCTGGAAGTTTTAAGTTCTGCAAGTAACAAGAGTTGCGCTCGAGTCACGATTTCAGAAGGCAAGTTTCACCAAATCAAAAAGATGTTTTTGGCTTATGGGGTAAAGGTGACCTATCTCAAGCGTATCTCTTTCGGAGAGTTTAAGCTTGATGAAGGGATGGCAGTAGGTTCCTACCGAACCTTGACCGAAGCAGAAAAAGCAATCTTGCGTACTTATTTGGGTTAGTCGCCCTATGTGGGTTAAGGTGCGATAGAAACTTTCAATCACCTGATAAGCCTATCTTATCACTAGTCTTAATACTACAATACCTATAATGACAGTGTTTTTTTAGAGGTATAAGAAATACTTATGGACTACTATAACTATTTTTGATTTCTCAAGTGTCGTTTCTGGTGGTATGATGGAATCAATTCGATTGAGAGTTTCAAAAAAGGATTGACAATTCAAAACCAATCAGAGAGGGAGGTTCATTATGACAGAAGCATTTTACGATCATTTAGCAAAGACGCGTCATCAGATTCATCAACATCCAGAGGTTTCTGAGGAGGAGCATGAGACGACAGTCTTTTTGAAAGCTTATTTGAAAAATTTAGGTATTGAGCCTTTAAATTATCCTTTGAAGACGGGACTCATCGCTGAGATTGGGTCAGGTCATCCGATTATTGCTTTGCGTGCTGATATTGATGCCCTACCGATTAAGGAAAAGACAGGACTTCCCTATGCCAGCGATAATGGTGCCATGCATGCTTGTGGTCATGATTTTCACCAGACCTCTCTGCTTGGAGCTGCTCAGCTTTTAAAAGAAAGAGAAGCAGAGCTTAAGGGTACTGTTCGACTGATTTTCCAACCGGCCGAGGAAAATTTCCAAGGGGCCTATCAGGTCATTGAAGCGGGCGGTATTGAGGATGTGTCAGCTATCATCGGTTATCACAATAATCCTCACTTAAAACCTGGTCAGCTTGGCCTTCGTTCAGGTGCTATTATGGCGGGCGTGGAGCAGTTTAGGGTTGATGTCAAGGGTGTTTCGTCCCATGCGGCTCGTCCTGACTTGGGTGTGGATACGGTCTTGGTCACTACGACTATCATTAATAATTTACAGCAAATTGTGGCTCGAACGGTATCGCCCTTTGAATCAGCTGTCTTGTCAGTCACTCATATCGAAGTTGGAAATACCTGGAATGTCCTTCCGGCATCGGGCTTTTTCGAAGGAACGATTCGTACTTTTGAGCCTAAGGTTCGTGAAGATGTCATTGCCCGCTTTGAAAAGGTAGTTCAGGCAACAGCAGACCAGTTTGGTGCTAAAGTTGACATCACTTGGGGCAATTCACCTTACGTGACCTACAATGACCATGCTCTGACACCACTCATCTTTGAAAATTCTAAAGCATTCGCAGAAGTGATTGAAACGCTACCATCAACAGGTGGAGAAGACTTTGCGGCTTATCAAAAGGAAATACCAGGTGTCTTTGCTTTTATCGGCTCTAATGGTGAGGAGGATGCACCAGACTGGCATCATGATGATTTCCTTGTGAAAGATGAGGCCTTGCCAGTAGCCGTTAATTACTATGTGGAAAACGCACTTTTCCTACTTGATTATTTTAAGGCGAAAAACGAATGACTACTCCCTTAATTGGAATTACTAGTAATGAAAAACCTGTTGCGGAAGGAAAATCGTTCATCCAGACTTTCTCTTGGGCCATAAGCAATGAGCAGACCAAAAGCTCCTTGATTATTTTGTTAAGAGTTTTTCATAAAGCTTAAGGATTTTAAATTGGTGCTGCTTTTGAAACTGAAAAGGAGGATGTGCTTAAGGAAAAATAATCTTTTGATCATTTAGTTTACAACTTAAGAGCCCAGCCGCTTGGTTGGGCTCTTTTGTGGATTGTTTAGATAGTTATAGGAGTATGATTCTAAGATCATACAATAGCGGAGATTTTTTTCTCTTGATTTTTTGAGGGATTTTAGATAAAATGAAAGCGTTATCATCACTGAAAGATAGATCGGAAGTGGTTAAGCGATTCGAATAATCCTTTACCTTATGACTTCCGAATGAGGAGAAAATATGTTAATTGGTATTCCAAAAGAAATCAAAAATAACGAAAACCGTGTAGCCCTGACACCTGCAGGTGTCCAAAGTCTTGTGGCTAAGGGACATGTAGTGTTAATCGAAACAAATGCAGGCCTCGGCTCTGGTTTTTCTGATGCAGATTATGCAAAACAAGGTGCTAAAATTGTTGCAACTGCTGCAGAAGCATGGGCGGCAGAGCTTGTCGTTAAAGTTAAGGAACCACTTGCTGCTGAATATGGCTTCCTTCGCGAAGATTTATTACTCTTTACTTACTTGCACATGGCCGCAGCTCCAGAATTGGCAGATGCTATGGTCAATGCTAAGACAACAGGTGTTGCCTACGAAACTGTTCGTAGCCAAGAGGGGCATTTACCACTTTTGGTTCCAATGAGTGAGGTTGCAGGACGTATGGCCGTACAAATCGGTGCTCATTTCTTGACTAAACAAGAGGGTGGATCTGGTGTCCTTTTAGGAGGTGTACCTGGAGTTCCTAAAGGAAAAGTTACTATTATCGGGGGTGGTGTCGTAGGGACACATGCAGCCCGTATTGCCCTTGGACTTGGAGCCCAAGTAACGATTCTTGATATTAGCGCCAAACGTTTGTCTGTCCTTGAGGAAGTCTTTGGTAGTCAAATTCAAACCCTTATGTCAAATCCGTTCAACATCGAAGCTAGTGTCCGTGATGCTGACGTGGTTATCGGTGCAGTTCTTATCCCAGGTGCTAAAGCGCCAAAACTTGTTACTGACCATATGGTTAAACAAATGCGTCCAGGTTCTGTGATTGTTGACGTTGCCGTTGACCAAGGTGGAGTTGTTGAGACTGCAGATCGCGTGACAACTCACGATGAGCCTGTTTATGAAACACATGGTGTCCTTCACTATGCTGTTGCTAATATCCCAGGTGCAGTAGCACGTACATCAACGATTGCGCTTACCAATGTTACCCTTCCTTATATCGAAGCTCTTGCAGGAGTAGGCTTCAAACAGGCCGTTGAAAATGATGAAGGCCTTCGTCAAGGGGTAACGACTTACCAAGGTCACATCACTAGCCAACCTGTTGCAGAAGGATTGAACAGAAGCTACACAGCTATTGACGAATTGCTATAAGTTTATAATTCTATCAGAATGAAAGAGAAGTCACACCATGATTTGGCGTGACTTTTTTAGTTAGGATAAGAGGTGCTCGTGTGTTTGGTAGTTGATTGTCAAGTGTCCACAAAGCTTAGAACTGTTTATTTTTTCTAATTTAGGTCTTATTTTATGCTATAATGAGTAGAAATATTAACATTAGCAATGAGTATCTATGACTCTTTCTATTTTTACTTAAAAAATGCGCTCATAAGGAGGTTTTATCATGGCAAATCATATTCGCGTTTTTACAGCAATTATTTTCTCTCAGCTTGTCGTCTTTTATTTTGGTATTCAAATGGATGTATCATTGACCGAGCTTCTACTTACAGTAGGTGTGGCATCCCTGTTTGAAATGATTTATCATGTGGTGCTTGCTCGTAAGATAGGAGCAACTATTTCTTTCAAAGCTTTTTGGAAAAACTGTGAACAACTCTTTAGAAAAAATGCTGCGGTCTTCATTTTTTTAGTTTTTTACCACATAATTTTCAAAGGTGGGGATTTCGTGTCCCTTATTATTTGGCAACTTATTTTTGTCGTCTTGGTGACCACTGTCATTTTGGCGTCAAATGATGTACCGGAATCACGATAATACTTAGATGTTGCAATGAAAGAGTATAGATAATGTTTAGTATTCAAAGAAATCATCTGTCAGAACAGGGCGTTGACTATATCACTTTTGGTAAGGGAAACAAAACTCTCATTATCATTACGGGATTAAGTTTGCAACGATTAGGTGATATGTCCAATCTTGCTATTTACTCACTATTTTCTCGATACGCTAGGGAGTACAAGGTCTATCTTTTTGATAGAAGGGACCATATCGAAGAAGGTATTACTATTGAGGATATGGCGGATGACCTCTATCAGTCCTTGCAAGAATTACATATTGATAATGCCTCTATTATAGGCATATCACAGGGAGGCATGATTGCTCAGCTATTTGCTATCAAATATCCTCAAAAGGTGAAAAGTCTAGTATTAGCCCTGACACTTTCTCGCAATAACACTATAGAGAAACCATTGGCGGGTGGATAGAGATGGCAGAAAAGGGTGATATGGTTAAGCTTAATAAGGATTCCATGAGTAAGTCATTTTCGTCTCCTTTGTTAAAAAAGTTATATCTGATTAATAAGCTATTTTTAAAGTCTGTGAGTAAAGAAAAACGCAATCGCTTTGTTCGTTTAGCCAAGTCAATTCTAGCTTTTGATTGCTATAAATCACTTGATAAAATCACCTGTCCTACGCTTGTTTTAGGAGCTAAAAAAGATCTGGTTCTGGGTGTGGAAGGTGCAAGAGAACTTGCTAACAGCATTCCCCATGCTTCCTATTACGAATTTGATGGACTGGGGCACGCAGCTTACGTTGAAAGTAAGCAATTTAATAGAATCGTACTGGAATTTCTACGAAAGAATTTTTAGGCAGCAAACTCATATAAATAAAGTTGGACTACTCACTCTCTCAAAAAAATAGTAAAAAAGTTATTTATTCATTTTAGATTCATCTTTCTTGGCTAAAATAAAATCATCAAGAGAAACTTGATAAGTTAATAAAAAGAAAGTTGGAACATATCATGAAAAAAACATTTAAACAAAAAGCATTTATCACACTTACAACTCTCACTCTTTCAGGTCTTGTCTTCAGTTCAGTAGTGGTATTTGCCAATACTGATAAGGCTACAAACAACACTGAGACAGGAACTAACTCAAGTTTGACGGTTGATCAGGCCAAAGAAAAAGCTCTCAATGAATCAAAAAGTGGTCAGGTAATCGGTTATGAGCAAGAGGCTAAGTCTGGAAAAACTGTTTTTGAAATCACGATACTTGATGGTCAAAATGAGAAGGAATACAAAATTGATGGCCAGACCGGAGATGTCTTGAAGTCTAAAACTAAAGATTTGACCAAGGATGAGGATGATAAGCAATTGATTGATGCTAGTTACAAGATTGATTTAGCTGAAGCTGAAAGCCAAGTGAAATCTAAATATCCTAATGCGACTATTGAAAAAGTACAGTTAGATGTAGAGGATAACACGCTCGTCTATGACGTTAGTATAACTGAGGGGAACAAAGAAATTGATCTTGAACTTGATGCTAATACAGGCAACCTTGTAGAAGAAGACATTGAAACAGACAATGATTAATTATTGTTATAAAAACAAAAATCTCGACTAGCCTTTAACTAGCCGAGATTTTTTATACGAACATGGTATAATATGAGATAAGTGAATGGGAGTAGATGTCTATGAAAATATTAGTAATTGAAGATGAAGTTGACTTGAACAGAAGCATAGTGAAGTTATTAAAGACACAAAAATACAGTGTTGATTCGGCTTATGATGGTCAAGAGGCATTGGATTACATCAAAGTTTCACAGTATGATGTGATTATTTCAGATATTATGATGCCTAAATTAGATGGTTTGGGTGTATTGTCCTACTTGAGAAATCATCATATTAAGACACCGCTTTTGTTGTTAACGGCTAAAGATACACTAGAGGACAAGGTGACTGGTTTGGATGCTGGTGCGGATGACTATCTCGTAAAGCCTTTTGAATTCGATGAATTATTAGCTAGAATTCGTGTTATGCTTCGAAGAGATAATAGAGAAAACCTAACCAGTAGAGTCGTTTTTGGAGACTACTGCCTGGACTTTGTCAAAAAGACCTTGACTCAAAATGGCCAGCTGATTGACTTAACCGCCAAGGAATTTTCGCTTCTTGAGTGTTTGGTTAGACATCCGAATCTTGTTTTAAGTAGGGAGCAGATTCGCGAGCATATTTGGGATTTTGATTATGTGGGAGAATCCAATATTATCGATGTGCTAGTCAAGAATATTCGAAAGAAATTGGGCGATCCATCAATCATTCAGACAAAGAGGGGGATGGGCTATGTTTTCAAAAATGAAGAATCACACTAAACAACCCTCTATTATTTCGAAGGTAACACTTTGGTATACAGTGTTTGTCTCCTTACTATTTATTGTCATGTTTGTGGCCTCTTTTATCATATCGGGAACTTGGTCTGACTATGTGTCACGAAGTGAATTGGAACAAGAAACGGTAGGATTGTCCACGGACCTTGAAGACTTTGAGTCCTTTGATGATGGTATTTATTTCGCCCTTTACAGTCAAAATAAAGTCTTTGAAAAAGGGTCACTCCCAAGTGGTTTTGATGTGAATGCTTCATTTGAGTCTGGAAAATTATCTACCTACAAGGGATCACAAACGAACTATTATTATTACGATGTTTATAATGCTAAAAAAGGGAAGTGGATTCGGGGTGTTAGGACCGCATCTGGACTCAGTAAGGAATTAACCTTGTTTTTAATTTCCTTAGCCATTCTTGCTCCTATTTCAATTCTTGGTATGACATGGATGGGACGTCGAATTTTAAAACGAGCCTTTTTGCCAATTAAGGATGTCACTCAGATGGCAGAAGAGATAACAGAAAGTAGAGATTACACTAAACGAGTTTCTTCTTCCTATAAACAGTCTTATGTTGAAACGACGCGATTGACCAAGGTTTTTAATGGCATGATATCTTCGGTCCAGTATTCTTTTGATAAAGAAAAGCAGTTCAATCAAAATGTTTCTCATGAACTTAGGACACCCCTTTCTGTCATCTTGTCAGAAAGTGAGTTCGGTTCAAAATATGCTGATAGTTTAGAAGAATCAAAAGAATCGCTTGCTATCGTCAATCGTCAAGCAAAATTAATGAAAAACATGACGGAGCAAATTTTAGAGTTATCTAAAACACAGCAACTCAATTGGACTGATTTAGACCGACTATCTCTGTCAAACCTGGTATCAGAATTTTGCCAGGCACAAGAAAGAAAGTGGGCAGAATCAGCTATTCATGTTAAAGTAGCCATCGAACCCAGTTTATGGATAAAGGGTGAGAAGTTACTCGTCATCCGAATGCTCGATAACCTACTTAGTAATGCCATGAAATATACTCGTACTAGTATTTCCATTACTCTTGAAAGGGAGGACAATCAGGTTCTTTTAAAAGTGGTAGATGATGGTATGGGTATCTCAGAAGATCAGCTCAATAAAATCTGGGACCGTTTTTATCAGGTCGAAGATTCTCGAAACAAGTCACTTAATAGTGGGGTTGGCTTAGGGTTATCCTTTGTCAAAGACATTGCAGAGTTACACCGGGCCGAACTTGATATTCAGTCTAAAGAAGACGTTGGTAGTAGCTTTATGATTCGTTTCCCTCTATGTGATTAGGGATATTGGATGAGTCTAAAAAGTGGTTATTTCTAGCTAGACTATTTTGAAGACTTACGGTTTAGCTGCTATATTGAACTAGGGGGAGGTTCTTAAACTTCCCCTTTTTATTTTCCGGTTCAGATAAGTGCAGTCTGAAAAATTAAATGATAGAATGGCAGTAGATAGGAGGATACAGAGATGTTAAACTATGATTTGATTGTTATCGGTTTTGGTAAAGCCGGTAAAACGTTGGCTGCTAAGATGAATGCGGCTGGTAAGAAAGTTGCTGTCATCGAGCGCAGTAAAGCTATGTATGGTGGTACTTGCATTAATATTGCGTGTATCCCAACCAAGACTATGATTGTAGCGGCTGAAAAGGGCTGGTCATTTGACGATACCATGAAAGAACGTGGTGCGGTGACTAGTCGTCTTAATGCTAAGAATTATAAAATGTTGGCAGACAATGGCGTTGATGTCATTGATGCAGAGGCACATTTCGTGTCAAATAAGGTTATCGAAGTGGTGGCTGGTGATGACCGTCAGGAGCTTACAGCTGAGACTATTGTCATCAATACAGGTGCTGTGTCTAATGTCTTACCTATTCCTGGGTTGACAACAGCTGAGCATGTCTACGATTCAACTGGCATTCAAACCCTTGAAGCCTTGCCAAAACGCCTAGGTGTCCTAGGTGGTGGTAATATCGGGCTTGAATTTGCTGGCCTTTATAACCGTTTGGGAAGCCAAGTGACTGTCTTGGATGCAGCGACTAGCTTCTTGCCACGTGTAGAGCCATCTATTGCTAAGTTGGCCAAGGAATACATGGAAGAGGATGGCATTGTCTTTGAGCAAGGTGTTAAAACTTCCGAAGTTAAGAATGATGGTGATGAAGTTGTCGTTGTTACTGATAAAGGGGACTTCCGTTTTGACGCACTCCTCTATGCGACAGGACGCAAGCCTAATATTGAACCTCTTCACTTGGAAAATACCGATATCGCTTTGACTGAACGTGGTGGTATCCAGGTTAATAAGCATTTGGAAACAAGTGTTCCGGGTGTCTTTGCAGTGGGTGATGTTAATGGTGGACTTCAATTCACTTACATCTCATTAGATGATTTCCGTATTGTCTTTAATTACTTAACGGGTGATGGTAGCTATAACCTTGAAACACGTGGAGCTGTTCCAACTGCTATGTTCCTCAATCCACCTTTGGCTCAAGTTGGCCTTACTGAAGATCAAGCCAGAGCAGCAGGTGGACCAGTTGCTGTCAAGGAACTTCCAGTTGCTGGCATGCCTCGTGGTCATGTGAACGGTGATTTGCGTGGTGCCTTCAAAGCTGTAGTAAATCCCGAAACTAAGGAAATCTTGGGAGTGACCCTCTTTGGTCAAGAATCTCATGAAATTATCAATTTGATTACCCTAGCTATGAACCATGGTATCCCATACACAGATTTGGCTAAGCAAATCTTCACTCACCCAACTATGGCTGAGAACCTAAACGATTTGTTTGCGATATAACATGAAAAGAGCTGAGAGGCTCTTTTTTAATATAGAAGAAAAATTTTTTAAGACTTTCCTTAGGTGATTCCGGTCGTCAGCGACCTTCTTCGAAGTTCCATGACTAATTTTTGAGCCTAAGGTCTCAAAAATTCCGAGTTCCTGAAACTATTATGTTTCAGGAACTTTTCTCACAGCGGAAAGTCTTGTAAAAAGTAAATCTCAAATCATAGGTTAATCTATTTGATAATTGCTATAGAAATATTTGGCCAGATTGTGTTCCAATTTTTCTTTTTCACTCTCTCGTTATAGACCGTTTGTCGTTCTTTATCTGAAAAGTAATGTGGTGTGGGTGAGACTCTGAAGTTAGTCAAATCGTCTGTTCCGAAAGGAATAAATACCTCTAGTTCCTGATTGTCATTTAGTCTAGCAGCTATGGCAGTACATTTTTCGGGAAATTTTGAAACAGCATCTGTAGAGCTGATATACTTTTCAGTATTAGGACTGTGAATGTTCATATGACCAAGAAAGTACGAGTGGGCAAGGTTCACAGAGACAAGGAAGACCAAACAGTGATTGGTTTACTTCTTGCTAAGGAAAAGCGATTAGAACTTTATCCAGTTGGGGGACTTGACCGTGATACAGAAGGTCTGGCACTTATCGCAGTTTGACAGATGATGAAAAAGAGATTTTAAAAGGTTGCTTAAACTAGCTTTAAAGAGGATTTAGACCTATCACAGCTTTTTTATCGGTGATTAATGATTTCAAAGACTTGATAGCTTTCTTTTATCACCCCATATTATGTTTAAAACCCGATACCTACGCTATTTTTGAGATATATAAGAAAAATTTATGGCAGACCATAAGTTTTTTTGATTTTTCAGGTAAGGAGCAGAATGGTATGATAAAAACAATTTAACTAAAGCTTGATTTAAAACTGTGAAAGTAAGGTAGTAGATGACAAAAGTCTTTTATGAAAGTTTGTGAAAGATACGCCATCAACAGGAGGAGAAGACTTTGCGGACTATCAAGAAAAGTTCCAGGCGTCTTTGCTTTTGTTGGCTCTGATGGAGAACCAGATGCACCAGATTGGCATCATGATGACTTTATTGTCAAAGATGAGGCTTTATCTGTAGCAGTTCATTATTATGTTGAAAATGCCTTGCTCTTGCTTGATTATTATAAGGAGAAGAATCAATGACCATTCCTTTAGTAGGGATTACAAGTAATGAAAGACCATTTACCGAAGGTAGTCCTATTATTCATTTATCAGTTAGTACCTTGTTTGCTGATGGAGTCAAACGAGCTGGGGGTATTCCCGTTTACTTGCCTATTAGCAATCCAGAATTGGCACATGACTATGTAAAAAAGATTGATAAGTTAATTTTATCTGGCGGCCAAAATGTAGATCCCAGTTTTTACGGTGAAGAGAAAAAGACTGATAGTAAAGATTACTTCTTAGCGAGAGACATTTGGGAAGAAGCTCTCATTAAGGAAGCTTTAGCCCAGAATAAACCGATACTCGGTGTTTGTCGTGGGATGCAACTTTACAATGTAGTGACAGGTGGTACCTTAAATCAAGACATCAAAGGACATGGAGATCTGCCACCTTTTGAACTAGCGCATAAGATTACGACGGATGAAGAAAGTCAGCTACGAAAAATCTACGGAAAAACACAAATCGTTAATTCGGTTCACCGTCAGAGTCTAAAAGATGTGGCTTCTCATTTGAAGGTGACTGCAAGGAGTCAAAATGATGATGTGATTGAAGGTGTCGAAAGTCAATCCGGCCACAAGTTCATTGGTGTTCAATGGCACCCAGAATTCTTGCTAGGTCATAAGGAGCTGGCAGATCAAGGGTTGTTTGACTATTTTGTTAAATCGTTTTAATTAGGAATTAGGAACTAAAAGGAGAAAAATCGCACTAGTATCAGGAACGCTTTTCTTGGCAGGGCTTTTCTTGGTCGGTTGCTCATCAAAAAAAGAAACAGCTAAAAAAGAGATTACCATGGCGACAGTAGGAACGACAAGACCTTTTTCTTATGCAGATAGTAAGGGAGAATTGACAGGTTATGACATCGAATTAGCGCGTGCGATTTTCAAGGATTCTGATAAATACACCCTCAAATTCCAAAAGGTTGAAGGAACTGCGCAATACCCAGGTCTTGATGCAGGAAAATTCGATATGCTTGGAAATAATACCAGCTATACAAAAGAACGTGCCGAAAAATACCTTTACTCTCTTCCAACAGCCTCAACACCATCAGTCTTAGCTGTTGATAAGAAATCTGATATCAAGAGTATCGATGATATTGGAGGACACTCATCACAAGCGGTATCAGGAACAACAACAGCTCAATTTTTAGAAGATTACAATAAAGAGCATGCAGACAAAGTAACCATTGATTATACGAATGAAGATATCACTAAAATCCTTCACAATGTTAATGATGGAAAATATGATTTCAAAATTTTTGATGCCCCATCTGTCAATTCGATTATCAAAGATCAAGGTCTTGATAACTTGAAAACGATTGATATTGCTTCTGATGATGTTCCTTATATTTACTACATCTTTACTAAAGATAACGAAGACCTACAAAGTTTTGTGAATAAACGTATTAAAGAACTTTATGCAGATGGAACCATTTCTAAATTGACAAAGAAATTCTTTGGTGCTGATTATGCTCCTAAAAAAGAGGATATTGAAAAATAAGAATAACTAAACAAAATGATTACTCTTATCAAGCAAAGGCCACGTTTGTTTGATTGTCTTTTAAAACTATCAAGTCTAGCCAATTGGCTAGACTTTTTGTGTCTCTTTAAGTTACCTAGCACATCTATGCAAGTCTTATTCTTTCGTGATAAAAGAACGCTCTTTTCAGAAGAGGCATACGAGCTAATCACTCTGATCACTCTAGCTGTAACTCGTCGTATTCTTTATACGGATTTGTCTAAACAGATATTTACTCACCCAACGCTGGCTGAGGATTTGAAGATTTATTTGCGATTTAAAAACCAAAAAAACGAAAATGAGTGCTAGCTTTTGTCTAGACTCATTTTCGTTTTTATTCTGATTTTAGAGAAGCGCTACCCTCTTCGGTTGCTAGTAGATAAAGGGCTTCTAGGTAGATGACTAAAGCCTTCCACAAATCATCTAATTCAATATATTCATTGGGTTGGTGAAGGGTGGCTTTTTTTCCTAAAAAAGCTGGTCCAAAGGTGATTCCTCTATCAAAGACGCGTCCATAGGTAATCCCCCCTATAGCTAGTGGTGGTGTTTGGTCTTTGGTGAGTTTACGGTAGGTATTTAGCAAGGTTTGGACCTCAGGACTATCGGTCTTAGCATGGCTTGGTTTTTGGTGGGATATAAGGCTTACATCTAGTTTGGTTTGATTTGCCCATGTTTTAAAAATGGACCAAGTCTTGTCAAAGCTAAGGCTAGCTGGGTAACGCCAATTGATTCCTATTGAAGCTTGTTTATTTTCTAAGGTGATAAAAGCTGTATTAAGAGTAGTATCTCCTAATTCTTTATCTTGATGAAAGATTCCTAGTTTTTTACCGCTGGTATCCTGCCAAAAATAGTTGTCAACGATTGCTAAAAACTCTTTGGCATTTTGATCTAGTGCCAACTGATTTAGGAAATGAACCAGATATAAGCCTGCATTGATACCTTGTGAAGGATCGGCAGCGTGCGCTGATTTTCCATAAAGAGTGAGTATTTGTTTGCTCTCGTCCTTTTCCCATTGTCCTTTTAAGTTGTTTTCGTTTAAGTAGGTCTCAAAAGCATCTTGTAGATTTTCTGGAAAATCAAGTTCAGCCGACGCCAAATCAGCAACAACATTGTAGGCCTGTCCAGCATGAAACTTAAGGAGCTGCTGAGAGTTGACAACTTTTTTAAAAGACAAAGAGGCAACCCCTTTTTCAGCATAAATCATAGGAAAGATACCGTCTGGAACAATTCCAAAATCAGGCATATCTTCCTTTTTGAAATAATGAGCCACCCCTCGCCAATCATTTTCTTCATCTGTACCATAAATCAGCCGAATACGTTGGTTGAAGTGGTAGCCTTGTTCTTTCAGAATCTTAACAGCATAATAGGCCATAAGCGTAGGACCTTTATCATCGAGAGCACCTCTTGCAAACAGTTTTCCATCTTTTAGGATGGGTGTAAAAGGATCCGTTTGCCATTTAGTCGCATCAGCCGGTACAACATCTAAATGGCTTAAAATACCTAGAAGCTTTTCACCATGTCCTATTTCAAGATGTCCAGCATAATGGTCAATATCTTTTGTGCTAAAGCCGTCCCTTTGCCCCAAAGCTAGCATGTACTCAAGTGCTTTTTGAATCCCTTCTCCAAATGGAGCACTAGGGGATGCTGTTTCAGGGTCTTTTACTGAAGGGATTTTTAAGAGACCTTGTAAATCAGCTAGTAAAGCTTCTTTATAGGGAGCAATGATGGTTTCCCAGTTTGTCATAAGTTACCTCCGTATTCTTACCTTTATACTACTCTATATCAGTGTAAAACTCTAGAGAAGGCTATATAAAAATTATTTATGGCGGGCGATAAATAATTAAGATTATGCAAGTCTTGTAGCGAGTGATAAGATAGTTATATTACAAATTAGGAGACGGCTAATGAAAATACAAAAGAAAGTTTTATTTGGTCTATTAGGACTAGCAATAACAGGTTTGCTTGTTGCTTGTGGTAATCATTCTTCGGCAACTAAGACAGAGAAGGCTCAAAAACAAACAACAGTTATTGCAGCAACTGGAGGAAATCCTAAACCTTTTACTTTTGAAGAAGATGGCAAGTTGACAGGACACAATATCGAATTGCTCAAGGCTGTTTTTGACAGACTGCCACAATATAAATTGGAAATTACAAAAGTTGAATTTGCCTCAATGTTTTCAGGTCTTAGCTCAGGGCGTTACCAGATTGCGGTGAATAATCTCGCTAAAAATGAGGAACGTGAGAAGAATTATCAATTTTCAGATCCGATTTTTAAAAATTCCTATGTTGTGATCTTTAAAAAAGGTAATAGCAAGGCCAAAGAAGCTAGCACATGGGCTGATTTAGCTGGACTTTCGACAGTAGGATCAGCTGGGGTAAACTCAACAACAGCCATCGAAGAGTACAACAAGTCCAATCCAGACAAGGAAATCGCCCTTAACTACAGCTCAGAAGATCTCAAATCTCAGTTGCAAAGCGTTGAGAGCGGTAAGTATGACTTCTTGGTTATGGACAAGCCAATGTTTGCCTATTATCAAAAGGAATATGACCTTGACTTGGTAGGTAAGGATATTTCAGGCAGTCTTTCAACTGATCTTATGGCAGAGCCTTATAGCTACTTCGTGCTTGGTAAAGAAGAAACACAATTGACCAAGGATGTTAATAAGGCACTTAAAGAAGTGATTGAAGACGGTACCTCTAAGAAAATCAATGAGAAATACTTTGGCACGGACTATTCGCCAAGCTACGACAAATAGGAGGATGAGATGACATTTGCATATCAGATTGAGACGGATGTGAATAAGGTGAATTTTCAGGAGGTAGCTGAGGTCCTTCATTCAGCTGGACTAGCTAAGGAGACAGATGTTCCTAACACTGAAAAAGCCTTCCGTAATAGTGATGTGACTATCTTTATCAAGGACGGTGATCGTGTAATCGGCGTTGGTCGTGCTTTGACCGACTTTGTGTCTCAGTCTGCTATTTATAATGTCGCTGTGGATAGTGCTTACCAGGGTCAGCATGTGGGTCATACCATTATCACTTTATTGCTAGAAAAGTTAAAAGGGACTAACATTATTCTCTATACCCATCCACAGACCTTGACTCTCTATGAAAAATATGGTTTTAGACGCAATAAAACAGCCTTCTCGCATTTTAGCCATGGTTCAGAGGAGGGCTTAAAATGGATGGAAGACGAAGGTTTCTTTTTACCAACAGGTTATCGTTTTGAGAGTGAGATTGGGAGGTATTAGGATGAAGAGAATTTGGACAGTCTTATTTAAACAAGAGAGTGATACTCATCTAGAGTTGAAACACTTGAAGTCTTTGCAAATTAGCGGTTATCTAGCAGAAGATATGACTTTTCTCTCTTATGAGAATGCATGGAGGACTCGCTAATGGCAACAGATTTTGTGAAAGGTGAGGTAGATGCCTCGGGGCGTTTTCAACGACAGAAAACACAATTCCTAACTCCCTTTGGCAGTGAGCAAGGGCAGCTGCCTGTGGCAAAGGATCGTTATCGTCTCATCGTTTCTTATGCCTGTCCTTGGGCTCATCGTCAATTAATTGCACTGAAACTCTTAGGACTTGAGGATGCTTTGACCATAGGTATTGTGGATCCTGTCAGACCGACTGGTATTGGACGTACCGATTGGGCTTTTAGTATAGATCCTAATGGTAAGGACCCTGTGCTAGGAGTAGCCTATCTCAGTGAGCTTTATCTGAAGACAGCCCCTGATTATCAAGGGCGATATACAGTGCCTGCCCTTGTTGATGTGGAGACCGGTCAAGTCGTTAATAACGATTTTTATAATCTTCTCAAGTTTTGGGAGACAGACTGGAAAGATTTGCATAAGGATGATGCTCCTGATTTGTACCCAGAGTCATTGCGAAAAGATATTGATGCCCTTAATGAAGTTATTTTCAATGATATCAATAATGGTGTTTATAAGGCTGGATTTGCTACGAGTCAGGAAGCCTATGAGGAGGCTTATGATAGTCTCTTTACTCGTCTGGATGAGTTAGAAGAACGCTTGTCACACTCTCGTTATTTATTCGGAAATCAAGTGACAGATTCAGATATTCGTCTTTATGTGACCTTGGCTCGTTTTGATGCGGCTTACTATAATGGTTTTCGTTGTAACCGTAATCGCCTGGTGGATTTTCCAAATCTCTGGGCTTATGCTCGTGACCTCTACCAGTTGCCAGCCTTCCGTGAGACCACCAAGTTTGATCATATTAAGAAACACTATCATCTAAGTGCCATTGACAACCCACATCAGATTTTACCTAAGGGTCCAGATGAAAAGGAGTGGCTAGAACCTCAGGATAGGACTAGTCGCCAGTATCAGTAAAAGAAATAGAACAAGGAGAATGTTATGACCAAAAAAGATATTAAACCAGTTACACTTAAAATACGTCCCGTTGAAACTAAGACGGAGATTGATGAACGTGGTGCCTTTCAACGCCAACCAAATCGCTTCACAACACCATTTGGAGATGGGAAAGGACAACTCAAGGCAGAAAAAGGCAAGTACCGACTCTTTTGGGCGCGAGGTTGCCACTGGTCTAACCGTGCTTCCATCGTACGTGAATTGCTTGGATTGGAGGATGTCATCTCAGTCAATCAGGTAGGTCACACTGAAGATCCTGAACGTCGTAAATATGGTTGGGAATTTGTCTATGATGAAGACCTTAAGGATCCTGAAACAGGAGCAGAATTTTTGGCAGAATTTTATTACCGTGCAGATCCCGATTACACAGGACGTTCTACCGTTCCAGCCTTGGTTGATCTTGATACCTACACGGTTGCCAATAATGATTACCACCGTTTGACCAACTATTTCGAGACAGCCTTCAAACCTTTCCATAAAGAAGGGGCACCAAACCTTTATCCTGAAGAACTTCGTGAGGATATTGATAACCTTAATGATAATGTTCTCTTCCCATACATCAATAATGGGGTTTACCGTATGATGTTTGCCCAATCTATTGTGGCTTATGAGGAGGCTTTTGACGATTTCTTTACTACTTTGGATGTACTTGAAAAACGCCTAGCTACCAATCGTTTCCTCTTTGGTGACTATGTGACAGACAGCGATGTCCGTTTATTCGTAACCTTGGCACGTTTTGATACACATTATTACCGTAACCTTGGTCCGATTAAGAAACGTATCTCTGAGTATGAAAATATCTGGGGCTATGCGCGTGATCTTTACGAAATCCCAGCCTTTAGAAATAACACTTATTTTCATGATATTGCCCGTGGTTGGGATACCAAGAAAGAAAAACTCTTTGTGGATTTCAACTCACGTTTTGCGGATGATATTGATTTTGATGCCATCTGGTCAACACCTCAAAAGCGTAAATACCTTTCAAAAACACCAGATCAAAAATTCTTGGTGGATTAAAGTCATCAAACAAGCGACACTCTGGGTTAGATGTCGCTTTTTTTGCGCTTTGATGATAAGATAGAAGTGACATAGGAAAATTCCTTAGATTGGTGCTCTTAATCCACACAGGGAGGTTGATTGACCTTGAGACACCACTATAATCTGTATGAAAAATCTAGAAAGACACTCGCCTGCAAATGCGTCTGTGAGTGTGTGTAACTTATGACTAAGAAAGTAGGAGTGGGCAAGGCTCACAGTAAGATTATTTTGATGGGGGAGCACTCGGTCGTTTATGGTCATCCTGCCCTTGCTCTCCCTCTTAAGGATATTGAGGTCGTCTGTCAGATTCAGGCGGCTGAGACTCCTTTGACGCTCAAGGCTCAAGACCCCTTGACGACGGCTATATTTTCAGCCCTTAATTATCTGGAAATCAAGAATCAGCCTATTAGCTATGCTATTAAGTCTAGCGTCCCTGAAAAGCGTGGCATGGGGTCGTCTGCGGCTGTAGCCATTGCAGCAATTCGAGCGGTCTTTGATTATTTCGATCAAGAGCTTAGCCGGGAGACCTTGGAAATGTTGGTTCATCAGGCGGAGACCATAGCCCATAGTAAACCGAGTGGTCTGGATGCTAAGACCTGCTTGAGTGACCAAGCTATTAGTTTTACTCGTAATATTGGTTTCAAGGAAATTGAGGTCAATCTAGGTGCCTATCTGGTTATTGCTGATACGGGCATCCATGGAAACACCCGTGAAGCTGTGGAAAAGGTTGAAGCCATTGGTTTAGATGCCTTATCAGACCTCAACCAATTGGGTGAATTAAGCCAGAAGGCGGAACTAGCCCTCGAAGCTAAGGACCAACATACCCTTGGACAGCTCATGTCTCAAGCCCATAATCATCTTAAATCTTTAGGCGTGTCTTGTGACTTGTCGGACCTTCTGGTAGCAACTGCCCTGAATCATGGTGCACTGGGAGCAAAGATGTCAGGTGGAGGACTGGGTGGCTGTATTATTGCCCTAACAAGTACCAAGGATCAAGCACAAACGATTGCAAAAAAACTTCAAGAAAAAGGAGCCGTAAACACGTGGATAGAAAGCCTGTAAGCGTCCAATCGTACGCAAATATTGCTATTGTCAAATACTGGGGTAAGGCGGATGCCGAGCGTATGATTCCTTCAACCAGTAGTATCTCACTGACTTTGGAAAATATGTATACGGAAACCAAGTTATCTTTTCTGCCCAAGGATGCGACCAGTGATGTCATGTATATCGATGACGAGCTCCAAGGGGAAAAAGAGACAACTAAGGCCAGCAAGGTTTTAGATCTCTTCCGTACTAATCCAAATCAGTATGTCAAAATCGAAACGTGGAACAATATGCCAACAGCAGCGGGTCTATCATCAAGTTCCTCAGGTCTTTCAGCTTTGGTCAAGGCCGCTAACGAGCTCTTCCAAGTAGGAAAAACGCAGTCTGAATTGGCTCAGATTGCCAAGTTTGCTTCAGGCTCTTCATCACGTTCTTTCTTTGGCCCATTGGCAGCCTGGGACAAGGATAGTGGTGAGGTTTACCCGGTTGAAACAGATCTCAAATTAGCCATGATTATGTTGGTCTTGACAGATCAAAAGAAACCCGTATCAAGTCGAGACGGTATGAAATTGTGTACCGAAACATCGACTTCTTTCCCAGAGTGGATTAAACAGTCTGAGCTTGATTATAAGGATATGTTGGCCTATCTCAAAGCAAATGATTTCCAAGCGGTCGGTGAGCTCACTGAAGCTAATGCCCTTCGTATGCACCAAACAACACGTACGGCTAACCCTCCATTTTCATATCTAACGGAAGCCTCTTATCAGGCTATGGACAAGGTTAAGGCCCTCCGTGCCTCTGGTGAGCAATGTTATTTCACTATGGATGCAGGACCAAATGTTAAGGTGCTTTGTCTGGAAGAAGACTTGGACCGCCTAGCAGACCACTTCCGTAAGGACTATCAGGTCATCGTTTCACGTACCAAGGAGTTGCCAGATGCTTAAGCAGTCGGTCAATCAGGTCACAGTAAAAACAGGTGGGAAACTCTACATTGCTGGAGAATACTCAGTCTTAACACCTGGTCAGACAGCCCTAATTCAATTTATTCCTATTTTTATGTCAGCAGAGGTCAAGGAAGCCCAAACTACCCAGTTAACCTCAGACATGTTTGACTACAGTGTGGGCCGTGAGCCAGACGTAAATTACGCCCTCATTCAAGAGGCTTTGAATACTTTTGAGAGCTATTGTGGTGAGAAGTTGCCCGCTCTGGACCTTTCAATCACTGGAAAGTTAGAACGAGATGGGGTTAAATTTGGTATTGGCTCATCTGGTTCAGTTGTGGTATTGACCCTTAAGGCCTTGGCAGCTACGCTTCAGAAAGATTTATCCAAAGACAGTCTCTTTAAGCTAGCTAGCTACACCCTCCTCAAACGAGGAGACAAGGGTTCGATGGGAGATTTAGCTTGTATCGTATACGAGGATTTGGTTTCCTATCGCTCCTTTGACCGTGCAAAAATAGCAGGGCTTATAGACCAAATGACTCTATCCGAACTTTTGGAAATCGACTGGGGTTATCGTATCAGTCCTGTAGTCTCAGTACTAAAGGCTCACTTCTTGGTGGGTTGGACCAAACAAGCTGCTATTTCAAAAGACATGGTTAAAATGGCCAAATCTCGCATATCAAGCAAGTATTTAAGTGAAACAGAACTTGCCGTCCAGGACGCCATCAAGGCACTGGAAACAGGAAATAAGAATTTGCTTAAGAGCAGTCTTCAAACTGTAAGTGACCAGTTGACATCATTGAGTCCAGATATTTATGTTGCCAAGCTAAAAAAACTCAAAGAAGCTGAACAAGGACTTGATGCTATCGCTAAATCCTCTGGAGCTGGAGGTGGTGATTGCGGTATCGCCTTTGTATTTGACCAAGCTAGCAGAGATATTCTAGTTGAGCGCTGGCAACAGGCAGGCATAGAGCTCTTGTATGAGATTTAGGGTCAGCTTAGTAGATATAATCACGCAAGAAAGTAAAGAAATAACCTATGACAAATCGTAAAGACGATCACATCCGTTATGCCCTCAAGTACCAGTCGCCCTACAATAGTTTTGACGATATGGAACTTATCCACAAGTCTCTACCGACTTATGATTTAGATCAGATTGACTTATCCACTCATTTTGCGGGTCGAGATTGGGAATTTCCCTTTTATATTAATGCCATGACGGGTGGTTCTGCCAAAGGTGGCGCTGTCAATCGAAAACTAGCTGAGGTGGCCAGCCGAACAGGTATTCTCATGGTAACGGGTTCCTACAGTGCTGCTCTAAAGGGAGAGGCACCGGAATCCTTTGACTATCGTCAAGAGTTTCCAGACTTAGACCTTGCGACCAATATCGGTGTTGATAAGTCTGTGGACCTGGGGATTAAGACGGTGGAAGCTATGGATCCAGTCTTTTTACAGCTCCATGTTAATCTTATGCAGGAGCTTCTCATGCCTGAGGGGGAGCGTATTTTCCACACTTGGAAGGAAAATGTGACGGCTTATGCACAGAAAATAGAGGTTCCTCTTGTGCTTAAGGAAGTTGGCTTTGGTATGGATGTGGAAACCATTCGTTACGCCTTGTCTCAGGGCATCAAGACTGTGGATATCTCAGGTCGTGGGGGAACTAGCTTTGCCTATATTGAAAATAGTCGAGGCGGCAACCGTGATTACCTCAATGACTGGGGACAAAGCACCGTCCAGACCCTCTTGCAAGCCCAAGACCTTCGTGATAATGTGGAAATCCTAGCCTCTGGTGGCGTGCGGAACCCACTTGATATGGTTAAATGTCTGGTTCTAGGAGCAAAAGGTGTAGGCCTCTCACGAACTGTCCTTGAATTGGTGGAACGTTACCCTGTGAATAAGGTTGTGGCTATCGTTAATGGCTGGAAGGACGACCTTCGTCTCATCATGTGTGCCCTTGATTGTCGGACTGTTGATGAGCTCAAATCTGTTGATTACATTCTACACGGTAAGCTACAAGGGACTTATGTCAAACAAGAGAAGTCATAAAGGTGACATTACTTTAACCCCGGTAAAGGATAAATAACTTTAATCTTGTTTAGACTTGATTTAAACGAGCATTTAACGAGACTTTCCGCTGTGAGAAAAGTTCTTGAAACACTAGTGTTTCAAGAACTCGGGATTTTTGAGAGTAAAACACTTTGGGGAACTGTTTTAGCCTGAGCCTAGAAATTAAAAAGTGAAGGGGCTCAAAAATTAGTCATGGAGCTTCGAAGAAGATCGCTGACGTCCGCACTCACTTAAGGAAAGTCTCAAAAATGTTCACAAAAAAGATAGTTTTGAAAAAAGAGCGTCAGCTCTTTTTTCATTACCGTCCATTCTGCCAAAACTTTCTCATTTATGGTATAATAGAGCGATTATAGATAATCAGAGGCCTTTAAAAACGGTTGTTCTGAAAGACATGTTTTCTCATAAATGAGAAACTGTACTTTTTCTAGGTCTCCATTCTTTCGTTGGCCATCCAGTGGGAGGTTGAGGCCCTGATATTTGGGGCTCAAGGCTAAAACCGTCACGAAAGAAATCATCACAAAAAAATATTAAGAAGGAAAAAGAAAATGAGTAATTACGCTATTATCCTTGCTGCGGGTAAAGGAACTCGCATGAAGTCAGATCTTCCAAAAGTATTGCACAAGGTTTCAGGCATCACTATGCTTGAGCATGTTTTCCGTGCAGTTTCAGCTATCGAACCAGCTAAAAATGTTACTGTTATTGGTCACAAGGCTGAGCTTGTTCGTGAGGTTTTGGATGGTCAATCTGCCTTCACTATGCAAACAGAGCAGTTGGGGACTGGTCACGCAGTAATGATGGCTGAAGAAGAGTTGGCTGGACTTGAAGGACAAACGCTTGTTATCGCTGGGGACACACCTTTGATTACCGGTGAAAGCCTTAAAAACCTTATTGATTTCCATGTTAATCACAAAAATGTTGCCACTATCTTGACTGCAACTGCCGACAATCCATTTGGTTACGGCCGTATCATCCGTAATGAAAATGGTGAAGTCACTAAGATTGTTGAGCAAAAAGATGCCAACGAGTTTGAACAACAGGTTAAAGAAATTAATACAGGGACTTATGTCTTTGACAATAAACGTCTCTTCGAAGCGCTTAAAAATATTAACACCAACAATGCTCAAGGGGAATACTACTTGACAGACGTTATCTCTATTTTCCGTGAAAATGGTGAAAAGGTAGGTGCCTTTACCCTTCGTGACTTTGAAGAAAGTCTTGGAGTTAACGACCGTGTGGCCCTAGCTACGGCAGAAGATGTTATGCGTCGTCGCATTAACAAGACTCACATGGTTAATGGTGTGACTTTCCAAAATCCAAACGCTACTTATATCGATGTGGATGTGGAAATTGAGCCAGATGTTGTCATTGAGGCTAACGTTACGCTTAAAGGGCAAACTAAAGTCGGTGCAGAGTCAGTACTGACAAATGGGACTTATATTGTTGATTCAACTATCGGTGCCAATACTGTTATCACTAACTCTATGATTGAGCATTCAGTGGTTGAAAAAGGAGTTACCGTTGGTCCATTTGCCCATATTCGTCCGGATTCAATTCTCAAAGAAGGCGTTCATATCGGTAACTTTGTCGAGGTCAAGGGTTCTACTATCGGTGAAAATACTAAGGCTGGTCACTTGACCTACATTGGTAATGCGGAAGTCGGTTCTGATGTTAATTTTGGTGCAGGGACAATCACTGTCAACTATGATGGTCAACATAAATTCAAGACCCAAATTGCTAACAACGTCTTTATCGGAAGCAATTCAACCTTGATTGCACCGCTTGAAATCGGGGACAATGCACTTACAGCAGCTGGTTCAACCATTACGGAAAATGTTCCAGCTGACAGTGTAGCCATTGGACGCGGCCGTCAGGTCAATAAAGAAGGCTACGCTATTAAGAAACCTCACCACCCAAGCCAACAAAAGTAGGCCTAAGCCTATCTAGTCTTACTTCTATTGGAGAGAAGACTTAGATTGAGGTCATAGATTAAAGGAGTCAAGTCATGGAGTTTGAAGAAAAAACACTCAAACGTGAGTCAAAATTTAAGGGACATATTTTTGAAGTTGCAGTGGACGAAGTTCTCTTGCCAGACGGTAAGACAGCTGGCCGCGAACTGATTTTCCACAAGGGAGCAGTGGCCGTTTTAGCTGTTACCCCTGAAGGGAAAATTATTATCGTCAAGCAATACCGTAAGGCTATTGAGGCGGTTTCCTACGAGATTCCTGCGGGTAAACTGGAAGTCGGTGAGGCTGGCGATGAGATGGCTGCAGCAGCGCGTGAACTTGAAGAGGAAACTCAGTATAAGGGCGAACTTAAATTGATTCATGAGTTTTACACAGCTATTGGTTTCTGTAATGAAAAAATTAAGCTCTATGTGGCTACAAACCTCAAGCCTGTTGAAAATCCACGCCCACTTGACGAAGATGAGTTTCTTGAAATCTATGAATTGACTTATGAGGAGTGTATGGAACTCGTAGCATCAGGTGCTATTCAGGATGCTAAAACCATCATTGCTCTCCAGTACTATGCACTTCATTTTGGAGGAAAATAAGTTATGAGTAAGCCACTTTTGACTGACGATGTCATTGAGCAGGCCAAGCGTGGGGAAATTGACTTAGAGGATCATCCTTATTATCAGGACTACGAGGAAGATTTCTATGATGAGGACTATGAGGCTAATTATCAGCCTTCTGCATATAAGAGCCGTCGAATTGAGAATGCTAAACGCAATCAATTTCAGCACAAGCTTAATCGCATCCTCTTTTGGGTTGTCGTCCTCTTGATTATTCTCTTCATTGCTGTCTTTTATTTCTAAAAAGTCTGTGAGTTGGATAGATGTCTCTGCTGACCTCTGATAAGATTACAAGTTGAAAAGGAACTATATGAAAATCGGAATTATCGCTGCCATGGAGCAGGAATTAGTGCTTCTAGTGGAGCAATTGGAAAATAAGGTTGAAGAAATTGTTTTAGGCAATACCTACTATACGGGACGATTAGGTAAACATGATGTTGTTTTGGTGCAATCAGGTGTAGGGAAGGTCATGTCAGCCATGTCTGTGGCTGTTCTGGCAGACCACTTTGAGGTTGAGGCCCTAATTAACACTGGATCTGCAGGAGCTGTAGCGCCTGGAC
The DNA here is from genome assembly GCF_963545685.1 of uncultured Streptococcus sp. Classification (GTDB taxonomy): domain Bacteria; phylum Bacillota; class Bacilli; order Lactobacillales; family Streptococcaceae; genus Streptococcus. Next base: position 37,849 of record NZ_CAUUKN010000008.1, read on the forward strand.
TTAAGATTGGGGACGTGGTTGTGGCATCAAGATTAGCCTACCACGATGTTGATTTGACAGCCTTTGGCTATGATTTTGGTCAAATGTCTATGCAACCACTTTACTTTGAAAGTGACCTTGGCTTTGTAGAGACTTTTGAAAAGGTTTTGGCGCAAGCCTCTATCGACTCTAAAATTGGTCTTATTGCGACTGGTGATAGCTTTATTGCAGGTCAGGATAAGATTGATGCTATTAAAGGGCACTTTCCAGAAGTCTTAGCGGTGGAAATGGAAGGAGCAGCCATTGCTCAAGCTGCGCACAGTGTCAAGAAACCTTTCATCGTTGTCCGTGCTATGAGTGATACAGCAGCCCATGACGCTAATATTACCTTTGACGAATTCATTATTCAAGCGGGTAAACAATCAGCTGCTATCTTAGTGGAGTTTCTCAAAGAACTTGCTTGAGTAGTATAAATGAGTGTTAAAGTTCGCCTTCTTAATAAATTTAAAAGCTAACTGTCATTCTTAAGAGAATGGCAGTTTTTTCTTCTTTAAATTTAGATAATCTTCTAATCTTTGGAAGAAATAACTTGAATTTCGGCATTTTTAAAATAGAATAAGAATTAAAATTATGATAAAAAAATGAGAAAGTGAAACAATGTTAAATGAGGGCACTTAGCATAAAGCCTATAATATAAGGTTTTACAGATTTCACTATCTATTGATATCTTAGAAAGATTTACAAAACCTCCAAATAGGTAAATAATGTTCTTGCAAAGTTCTGAAAATAGTGTATAATCCAAAATGAAAAGGGTTACAAAAATGTTAAGATTTGTAATAATGGGAGGATAGAATCATGAATAACCTATTCGGTGATTCGAGGCAACGTTTCTCCATTCGTAAGTTTACGGTGGGCGTTGCATCGGTCTTACTTTCGTTTGCAGTTTTTGGTGTGAGTACCGCCAAAGCAGAGCAAGCTGAGGAGCCTAAAGGGCAACCAGCGACGAGTGTACTTGAGGAAGCTAGTGAGTCTGATGGCGGGGGCCAAAGGACAAGCACTAGTGTCTCAAGTTATGAAGCGACAGTTGAACCTACCGTTCATGCAGAAAGTACCAGTGCTATTTCAGTGACTGCTGTTACTAGTGAAGCTACGGTTCAAGAGCAAACGGTTGCAAGCTCTGAACAAACTAGTTCATCACAAGATAAGACTAGTGAAGCTCTTAGTGAGAAACCTGTTACTGTTAGTGAAACACGAGAAGCCAGTGCTAGCGAACTTGCTGCAGCTAGTAATAGTAGTTCAACTTCATCTGATAATTTTGGACTTAAGATTACCAATCTAAGTCGTCCAATTCCAGCGGATGTCAAGGTGACTAAGACAGGAACTGAAATTCATGTTCAAAACCCTAACGTTGAGCTTCAATTTCCAGACGGAAATAGTATTTACTCAAGAAGTAAGGTTGTTTATCATGATATTTCATTCCCTAACGATATAGCTATTAATTCAGGTGACAAAGTTATCTTCACTCTTCCAAGTGAATTGCAATTTAAGACAAGCTATAGTGTTAATGTTTACAACCCTAATAACGAAGTTGTTGGTATTGCTCAGGTAGATCCTAAGAATAACAGTGTTGTAACCACATTTAATCATTATTTCGAAGATCACCCTATTGGGAAATATATGAATTTAGAGTTAGATACGCTTTATTCTGAAGCTCTCAAAGGTGGCGAAAAATTGCACCTCAATTTCAATGGTCATGTCGTTAATGTGACAGTTGGTTCTGCAAATCCTATTCCTGGTGACGAAGTCATTGCTAAATGGGGTAGTCAGGACAAGAATGATTCAACCCTAATTAACTGGGGAATGCGTCTTAATTACGCAAGACGTGTCTTGAATAATCTTCAATTGATCGATACTTGGTCTGATAATCAAAGATTTGTTGATAATTCTTTAGAGTTACGTTACATTGATTCTGCTGAGCCATGGGTTGATAAGGGTTCAGCTATGGAATTGATTAAGAGTTTCTCTCATGACGATACTAAATTTGAGTTAAATCTTGGTCGTTTGGACCGTATGGTTTATGTTTGGTATCAGACACGATTGACCAACCCAGCATCAGATTCTAATAATCCTACGAATAAAGTTGACCTTCATGCAGATGTTGAGTCAAAAACATATACTTCTGAAGTACGTTTAGTTGGAGGTCGTGGAAATGCAGGTGGTGAACAACAAACGTATTTCAATCTTGAGCTTGAGAAGGACTTGGCGGGTAGAGACCTCAAGGACAAAGAGTTTACCTTCAAATTGGTTGATGTGACTGATGGTGCCAATCCTGTTGAGTTAGGGGAAACCACTAATGATGCCAAGGGTAAAATTGTCTTTTCAGATCTCTCACTCAGTAAGCCAGGCATCTATCATTATCGTGTGACAGAAGTTCCTGGTAATGATAGTGACGTCGTTTATGATAAGCTCCAAGCTGATGTGACTGTCCAAGTAGCTAGAGAAACCACAGATGGCCGAGAAAAATTAGTGGCCAAAGTGGTTTATCCAGATGACGTTATCTTTAACAATAAATTGGTAACACCAGCCAAGGCCAAAATTGCATTTGGTAAGGAATTGACCAAGGCAGGTGTTAAGCAAGATCTAAAAGCAGATCAATTCCAATTTGTCCTTAAAGACCGTTTTGGAAAAGTCCTTGAGACTGTTGGAAATACAGCTGACGGTCAGGTTGCCTTTAGTGAGTTGACCTTTAACAAGGTAGGTACCTACAACTACACTGTTGAAGAACTTGCAGATAAGGATGATGCAATTGTCTATGATACGATGAAAGCTGCTGTTTCTATCACGGTAACACGTGATGGTGATGCTCTTGTTTCAACCGTAGTTAATCCAAAAGACACCATCTTTAACAACAAGTTTGTGACTCCAGCTAAAGCTGCTATTCAGTTCAGTAAGGAATTGACTAAGGCAGGTGTTAACCAAACTTTGACTGCTAATGAGTTCCAATTTGTCCTCAAAGATAGTGCAGGCCATATTGTCGAAACTGTTGGAAATACAGCTGATGGTCGTGTGGCATTTAGTGAACTTCACTTTGATAAGGCAGGAACTTACACTTATACGGTTGAAGAAGTTAAGGGAACTAACGAAGATATCATCTATGATGGTATGAAAGCAACTGTTTGGATTACAGTAACCCGAGACGGTGATGCTTTGGTATCAACTGTTGCTAATCCAACGGACACTGTTTTCAATAACTATGTGAAAGAAGTGCAACCAGCCAAGGCTAAATTCGAATTGACCAAGGTTCTTACTGGTCGCAATCTAAAAGATGGTGAGTTTAGTTTCGTCCTCAAGGATGACAAGGGTAATGTTATCCAAACAGTAACCAATAATGCACAAGGAAACATTAGTTTCGATAACATTGTCTATGATAAACCAGGTGTTTACTACTACACTGTTGAAGAAGTCAAGGGCAATGAAGCCGACGTGGTTTACGATAACATGGTGGCCAAATTCCAAGTGACTGTTACTAAGACTGTGGGTGAAAAGGAAAATCTGCTTGTAGCAGCGGTTCTACTTCCTTTGGATACGGAATTCAACAATAGTTTCATTCCACCAAAACCTCCTACACCACCAACACCACCAACTCTGCCTACTCCACCGATGACACCAAAACCAGCTAAGCCAGTTGTATCCTCTGAGAAATCAGGACCTCAACTTCCAGAGACTGGTCAAGCTAATGATACTGCCTTGCTTGCTCTAGGAGTGGCAGCAGAAGTGGCAGCAGTCATGGGTGTAGCATATAGCCATCGTCGTCGTAAAGACATTTAAGGTGATGACCTAAAAGATTGAGAATACTCGATCTTTTTTGTGTTTTTCTACCCTATCTCATTAAATGAGAAATCAAGATAAAGTCAACTGCAAGATGAAATTTCGTCCAAATTAAGCTATAATGATGAGTATGAAAGTTCTACTTTATCTTGAAGGAAAATCGGTTCTTGAAAAATCTGGAATCGGACGGGCTCTCCACCATCAGATGCATGCCTTGGACTTGGCGGGGATTCCCTATACAACTGACATCTTGGGTGATTACGATGTCGTTCATATTAATACTTACGGACCACGCAGCTTGATGTTGTTGCATGCCGCAAAACGTCGTGGTAAGAAGGTCATCATGCATGGTCATTCAACACGTGAGGACTTTGAAAACTCATTCATCGGCTCTAACCTCATGGCTCCACTTTTTGGGAAATATTTGGCCCACATGTATCAAAAGGCTGATTACGTGATTACGCCATCTGAGTATTCCAAAAAATTGATTCAATCTTATGGGGTGACCACACCAATCATTGCTGTTTCAAACGGAATTGATCTTAAAAAATACGGCAAGGACCCACGTAAGGAAGAAGTTTTCCGAGATTACTTTGGTATCGAGGAAGGACAGCCAGTGGTTATTTGTGCGGGTCTTTACTTCCAACGTAAGGGAATTGAAGATTTTGTCAAGGTGGCTGAGAAAATGCCCCATGTTCGTTTCATTTGGCTAGGCAGTATCAGTAAATGGTTAATTCCTAAAAAGATTCGAGACATTGTCAATGGCAAGCATCCTGATAATGTTAGCTTCCCAGGTTATTTCAAGGGAGCTGTCTTCCAGGGAGCTATGAGTGGTGCTAGTACCTTCTTTTTCCCATCTTACGAAGAGACAGAAGGGATTGTGGTGCTGGAAGCCTTTGCGAGTCACCAACATGTGGTCTTGCGTGATATTCCTGTTTATGAGGGCTGGGTTGATGAGAAATCTGCCTCATTTGGGCACAACGTGGACGAATTTGTAGTAGCCTTACAAGATATCATTGATGGTAAAGTGGACAAACGTAAAGAAGGTTATAAGGTGGCAGAGAGTCGCTCGATTGATGATGTTGCCCAAAAACTTGTTGAAGCCTACAAAGAAGTATTGGAGATTTAAATGCGTATCGGATTGTTTACAGATACCTATTTTCCACAGGTATCAGGTGTTGCGACTAGTATTCGCACACTGAAGACGCAGTTGGAAAAAATGGGGCATAATGTCTTTATCTTTACTACGACTGATAGAGATGTTGACCGCTATGAAGACTGGCAGATTGTCCGTATTCCTAGTGTGCCTTTCTTTGCTTTTAAGGATCGCCGAGTGGCTTATCGTGGCTTTTCTAAGGCTCTAGAGATTGCCAAACAGTACAAGCTTGATATTATTCATACGCAGACCGAGTTCTCCTTGGGGCTTCTAGGGATTGCCATTGCGCGTGAACTTAGGATTCCTGTTGTACACACCTATCATACCCAGTATGAAGACTATGTCCGCTATATTGCCAAAGGTATGGTTATTCGACCCAGCATGGTTAAGTACATTGTTCGTGGTTTTATGAGTGACTTGGATGGGGTTATCTGTCCGAGTGAGATTGTTTATGACCTTTTGCTCAAGTATAAGATTGCTGCTGAAAAACGGGTCATTCCAACAGGTATTGAACTTGAGAAATTCCAGCGTCCAGAGATTACTGAGGAAGATGTGGCGGACTTGAGAGCCAAGCTTGGTATTGCTTCAGATGAAACCATGTTGTTGAGCTTGTCTCGTGTCTCTTATGAGAAAAATATCCAAGCCGTTTTGGCGGCTCTGCCTTCGGTTTTAGAGGAAGATGATAAGGTTAGGTTAGTTGTTGCTGGCGATGGCCCTTACCTACCAGATTTGAAGTCCCAAACCAAGAAACTTGGTATTGAGGATAAGGTGGTTTTCACAGGTATGATTGCACCTAGTGAGACGGCACTTTATTATAAGGCTGCTGACTTCTTTATTTCAGCATCAACCAGTGAGACGCAAGGTTTGACTTATTTGGAGGCCTTGGCAAGCGGTACACCTATCATTGCTCATGGAAATCCTTATTTGGACAATGTCATCACAGACCAGATGTTTGGAACGCTGTATTATCATGATAATGATTTAGCTGGGGCGATTTTAGAAGCGGCTATAGCAACGCCGGAAAAAGATGAGACTAAGTGGGCTGAGAAGCTCTATGAAATTTCTGCGGAAAACTTTGGAAAACGTGTCTATGAGTATTACTTGGACCTTACGATTTCTAAGGATTTCCATAATGATCTTAATGGTGAAGATAGTACTATGAAACGCTTGACCCGTATGGTGACTTATTTGCCAACTAAGGCTATTAGCTTGCCTGTCAATGGCTCTGTTCGTATTATCAAAGGATCTGCCAAACAGGTCAAGAAAATCAGAAATATCACAAAACTTTTGGATTAGGAAAGCTATCACATTTTCCTAGTCAGATAAAATCTTAGGATTGAGTAATAAAAAAGATAATTAGCTTGAAAAATTACAGTTTCATGCTATAATAACGCATAGAGACATATCAGTCATGGGAAATCTTTCAGAGAGCGTGTGGTGCTGGAAATCACGCAGAGGACATGGTTGGGACTACTCGATTAACTTTTTATGCAAACATAAAACGGTGGCCACGTTAGAGCCAATCAGAGGTGTAGGACAGACTCATTTTTTGTCGTACACGAACTAAGGTGGAACCACGTTGCGACGTCCTTTCGAGGAGGTCGTTTTTTAATTTTCTTGATTTAAGACTGTAAAATAAGAAAAACACTTCTGCTTTAGAAATAATTGATAACTAATATAAGGAGAACATCATGATTAAGATTACTTTCCCAGATGGCGCTGTTCGTGAATTCGAATCTGGCGTGACAACTTTTGAAATTGCACAATCTATCAGTAATTCTTTGGCAAAAAAAGCTCTTGCTGGTAAATTTAACGGTAAATTGATTGACACAACTCGTGCGATCACTGAAGATGGAAGCATTGAAATCGTGACACCAGATCACGAAGATGCCCTTCCAATCCTGCGTCACTCAGCGGCCCACTTGTTTGCTCAAGCAGCTCGTCGTCTCTTCCCAGATATCCACTTGGGTGTAGGTCCAGCTATTGAAGACGGATTCTACTACGATACAGACAATCAAGCTGGTCAAATTTCTAACGAAGATCTTCCTCGCATCGAAGAAGAAATGAAGAAAATCGTTAAAGAAAACTTCCCTTCAATCCGTGAAGAAGTGACTAAAGACGAGGCTCGCGAAATCTTCAAGAACGATCCATATAAATTGGAATTGATTGAAGAACACTCAGAAGATGAAGGTGGTTTGACTATCTATCGTCAAGGTGAATACGTTGACCTTTGCCGTGGTCCACACGTGCCATCAACTGGTCGCATCCAAATCTTCCATCTTTTGAATGTTGCTGGTGCTTACTGGCGTGGTAATAGTGATAATGCCATGATGCAACGTATCTATGGTACAGCCTGGTTCGATAAAAAAGATCTCAAGGCTTACCTTAAACGCCTTGAAGAAGCTAAAGAACGTGACCACCGTAAACTTGGTAAAGAACTTGATTTGTTCATGATTTCTCAAGAAGTTGGTCAAGGTCTTCCATTCTGGTTGCCAAATGGTGCGACAATCCGTCGTGAGTTGGAACGCTACATTGTCGATAAAGAGTTGGCTTCTGGCTACCAACACGTTTACACTCCGCCACTTGCTTCTGTAGAACTTTACAAGACTTCTGGTCACTGGGATCATTACCGTGAAGACATGTTCCCTCCAATGGATATGGGAGACGGTGAAGAATTTGTCCTTCGCCCAATGAACTGTCCACACCACATCCAAGTCTTCAAACACCATGTTCACTCTTATCGTGAATTGCCAATCCGTATCGCTGAAATCGGTATGATGCACCGTTACGAAAAATCTGGATCTCTTACAGGACTTCAACGTGTACGTGAAATGTCTCTTAATGATGGTCACCTCTTCGTTACGCCAGAACAAATCCAAGAAGAATTCCAACGTGCCCTTCAGTTGATTATCGACGTATATGAAGACTTCAACTTGACTGAGTACCGTTTCCGTCTCTCTCTTCGTGATCCAGAAGATACTCACAAGTACTTCGATAACGATGAAATGTGGGAAAATGCCCAAACCATGCTTCGTGCTGCACTTGACGAAATGGGCGTAGACTACTACGAAGCAGAAGGGGAAGCAGCCTTCTACGGACCAAAATTGGATATACAGGTTAAAACTGCCCTTGGGAAAGAAGAAACTCTTTCTACTATCCAGCTTGACTTCTTACTTCCAGAACGCTTCGACCTTAAATATATCGGAGCGGATGGGGAAGAGCACCGTCCAGTTATGATTCACCGTGGGGTTATCTCAACAATGGAACGCTTCACAGCCATCCTCATCGAGAACTATAAAGGAGCCTTCCCAACTTGGTTGGCACCACAACAAGTGACAGTAATCCCTGTTTCTAACGAAGCTCACACAGATTACGCATGGGAAGTTGCTAAACAACTTCGTGACCGTGGTGTCCGTGCCGAGGTTGATGAGCGCAACGAAAAAATGCAGTTCAAAATCCGTGCTTCTCAAACCCAAAAAGTTCCTTACCAATTGATTGTTGGTGATAAGGAAATGGAAGACAAGTCTGTTAACGTTCGTCGCTATGGACAAAAACAGACACACACTGAAACTGTGTCAGAATTTGTAGAAAATATCCTTGCTGATATCGCTCGCAAATCACGCCCAGATGCCGAATAAATCAGAAAGTCGGTTAGCTAAGCTAGCTGACTTTTTGTAGGATAAACCATGCATGTTTTTATAAAAAGACTTTTATTTCTGCTAGGAGTCGTTCTGGTCTTGTTACTGGCTAGCTTTACTTACCATAGATTAGCCTTACAAAGAGAGAAGGCATCTCTAAACCCTATAGGTCAAATGGTAGCTGTCAATGGACACAAAATGAGCGTCTATGTAAAAGGAAACGGTCCGCAAACCTTAGTTTTTCTCTCTGGTGCAGGAACGGCTTCGCCAATTCTAGATTTTAAAGAGCTATATAATGGGCTTTCAAAGGAGTACAAGGTAGTCGTTGTTGAAAGAGCTGGCTATGGTTACAGTGAGGACACGTCTAAGTCAAGAGATGTATCTGTGATCCTTTCAGAGACACGTCAAGCTCTAGCCAAAGCTCATGTGTCAGGTCCCTATATAGTAATCTCTCATTCGATGGCCTCCTTAGAAACCCTTTTGTGGCAAGAAAAATACCCAAGTGAAATCCAGGCAGTCATTGGCTTAGATTGGGCTCTACCAGAGAGTTATTCTCAATTGAAAACGCATCCCCAGATGTTGCGTCTGGCTCGTTGGGGAAGTCAATTAGGCCTATTAAGGTATTTACCAAGTCGCTTATATATGCCTAATGAAAATCTTAATAGTAGTGACCGACGCCTCTATCAACGAATAGCCTATCGTCAAATACTGTCGCAAGCCATGTTAAATGAGAGCCTATCTGTTAAGGAAAATGCTAAAAAGGTTGATACTAGGATAAATTCGCAAATCCCAACCTTACTTCTAGTTTCTAATGGAGAAGGCACGGGTTTTAGCCAGGAGGAGTGGCGACATTATGCGACTAGATTTGCAAAGGACCAGGAAAATATCGAACTGACTTTTTATGATGCTCCACATTATCTTTATCACTATCACACCAAAGAGGTAGTTGCTAAGATAGAGGACTTCATAAAGGAGACCACTGATTAAACTAACTGATGTTATTGAGGAGAGATGAGATGCTCATAGGCTCAAAAAGCTTTTCTAGCTTATGGAAGGGATGGCAAAAGGAATACCAGCCATTGCAGGTACTGAAGTTATTGCTTGCTTATATAGAGATGCCAGAGGATCTATCTGGGGAGCTTGAGGAAACTCAGCGTTTATTATCCTATTTTGCCCCTGACTTGGCGCCTCATGATGCCTTCTGGAAGGATATTGTCAGGTTGGTAAATTTGGCTTTTCCTGATGATAGCTTGTCTCAGGAAGGCCTTGTAGAGCGACAAATCCATCAGCTACGTTACCTGATTTCGAGTCAACAGGCCCAGTATGTGAGGACACATTATAAAAAAACAGGGATGACAGACAAGGAAGCTTTAGCTGTCTATCTCAGATGGAAACCTTTCACCATGTTTGATCAGGGACGTCTGCACCAAAAGATTTCTTTCTGTGATGGCAAGGTGATTTATCCAGATGGGATTCCTAGTGTTAATCTCAAGATTCTCCTCTATAATCGCATAGAGTTTATTCTAGATAGTCAGGGAAATTTTCTCAATGAGGCCGATGCGGAAAAGGTAACTGAGAGTGGTGTGGTAAATGGAGCTAGTTTCAACTATGGTAAATTCAAGCGCCACTGGCAACTGGATGTGGAGCCAGTCCAACCACACGATCCGGCCTTTCGTAATCGGATGACTAAGGGTTTTCGATCACCCAACAAATTGAGGAAGAAGTGGGGCCAGAAAGAGCCTGAGCATTTTGACAAGTCTTTTTACAATCCAAATGGTATCTATGCCCAGTCCCATAGATCTTTGGCTAATGATGTCAAACGCCAAGCCAGATCTTTTTTCGCCATGGTTTATGGTTTCAGAACGTTTTATACAAAGCAATCAAAGGAGGTTTCTATGTCTAATCAACCAAAAAACAATAAAGGAACAGCGGTTCTAGGATCGCTCGTCTTTATGGCCTTATATGCCCTAGGTATTTGGCACAATGCTGTCCGAGGAAATATCCCTTTCCTTATTCTTTGGAGTGTTTTACTCCTTATTAATGTCAGCTATTTGATTTTCCGCTTGAAAAAATAAAAAAATAAGCCAGACCTGTAAGAAATTCAGGTCTGGCTTATTTTTTATGTTCAATTTTAACTTACCACTTGCTTTCTTCTGGGATAATAATCCAGCAAACGATGTAGAAAAGAAAACCTGTTCCGAATAAGAAAATCGCTGCGGCCCAGATGAGGCGAATAATGATAGGGTCAATATCAAGATAGTTGGCGATACCAGAACAAACACCGGCGATGATTTTGTTGTTAGGATCTCGTCTGAGTTCTTTTTTCATATGATTTACCTCCATGTGGCCTTATTATATCATAACTATTTGAAGGCTGGTACTAGTTTTAAGAAAGCATGAAATAGACGATACCCATATACTGGAGAGCTGAAGCCAACATGATGAAGAGGTGCCAAATCATGTGGAAGTATGGTTTTTTCTTAGCATAGAAGGCTGCGCCAACCGTGTATGATAATCCTCCAGCAAGCATAAGTCCCCAAAAAGCTGGACCTGTCTTTGTGACGATAGCTGGAATAATGAAGATAACCAACCAACCCATCATTAGATAGAGGAAGAGGGAGAATTTTTCATTGATTTTTTTAGCAAAGATTTTGTAGAGAATACCAAAAATCGTTGTTCCCCATTGAAGAATGATGATGCTGTAACCTAGCCAACCGCCAACTAGCGATAGGGCAACAGGGGTGTAACTTCCAGCGATGGCGATATAAATCATGCTGTGGTCAATAATTCTTAGGACCATCTTGTGAGGTGAATTGTAATCCATGGCATGATAGATGGCTGAGCTCAAAAACATGAGGAAGAGGCTAATGACAAAAACGGACATTCCGACAGCAGCAGTCATGCCGTAGCCATTGTTGGCATGAACGGCAGTAATTGGCAATAAGACCAACATGGCCATGGCACCGACAGCGTGTGTCACACTGTTTGCCACTTCCTCACCAAAGCTAAGTTTTTTACTGAGTTTGAGGTTGAGAGAAGTGTTAAAAGTAGCAGTATTAGACATTATTTCCTCCTTCAAGGTCGTTCAAAAGTTGATGGGTAGCTCGGTAGCATTGAAGTGTCTGGCAGGCTGAAAGTATGACTTGTGGAGCCTCTTCAGGGACTTGACCATTCATGCAGGCCACAAAGTCATTGTAGTAGGTCCTTTGACTTTCAGCATCTGTCCGTAGGATTTCAAGGGTTTTAGCAATCTCAGAAATCTCAAAGACGGTCTTCAGACTGGTAATGACAATGAGTCTGGCTAATTGAGCTGCATTATATTTTTTCTTGATGGGTTTTGCGACATGGCCATGTTTGACATAATTATTGACCATTGAGGCGGTTAGCCCCTTGTCGTTTGGTCCCAAAGTGCTCTGGGTGACCTGATTGACATAGAGCAAAACCTGATCCAAATAGAGTTCTATCTCTGGTAATTCCTCCCAGAGAGGGTATTGTTGTGTTGTCAAATTATAAAAACCCCTTCACCTAGTTTTCATAACTAGATTATAACATTATAGAAATCCAAGTCAAGTCAGAACTTAAAAGACAAGAAAAAAGATGATGAAATAAGGGTTTCCAACATCTTCATTTTTCTTTTAGCCTTAAAAGCGGAAGTGATATTTTAAACTTCTATGGTAATCTTTTTAAGGATTTCTGAGTTTTTCCAAAATCGCTTGGGCAGTTTCCTGATTCATATGTTTGGCCTTGAGAAGCTCAGCCAAAACGTAAGGCATCTCTTTGGGACTCGCACCGGCTAGTAGGGCTAGAGATTTGGCCTGAAGTTTCATATGTCCTGCTTGGATGCCTGTTGAGGTAAGTGCTTTAAGAGCAGCAAGATTTTGTGCCAAACCAAGAGAGACGATGATACTAGCTAGTGTTTTAGCATCTGGATGGTTAAGCAAGTCATGGGCGATAGACGCACTTGGATTAAGTCCAATAGAACCACCTCGGGTCGCGATTGGCATTGGGAGGGTTAATTTTCCCACTAGTTCCTTGGTCTCTTGATCATAGGTCCATGTAGACAGGCCACGATAGCTACCATCCTTGCTAGCATAGGCGTGGCACCCAGCCTCAACTGCCCGCCAATCATTTCCAGTTGCGATAACTAGGGCATCGATACCATTGAAAATACCCTTATTATGGGTAGCTGCTCGGTAAGGGTCGACTTGAGCCAGCTGACTAGCCAGTTCCATCTTCTTGGCTAGGTCATGAGCTTCCTCTTTATTTCGACTAAGGAAGCGTGTGCTAAGACGACAAGTCGCTGTCACAAGGCTTTCGGTAGCTAGGTTTGAGAGAATGGCCATGAGGCTTTGACCTTGGGAGAGATGTTCCAATTCTGGTACCAGAGCTTCCATCATGGTATTGACCATATTGGCACCCATGGCTTCTTGGGTATCAACCGCCAAATAGACAATGAGGAAGTTTCCCTTGGTCTCAGTCCAGAGCTTGCGAGGACCACCCCCACGCTTAACAATAGAAGGGTGAGCTTCTTTGGCGATTTCTATAAGTTCCTGACTAGCTGCTTGAATCTTACTTGCCGCAACGGCTTTATCAGGGACATCAAAGAGGGCTACTTGCCCAATCATCTGACGGTCATGAATCTTGGTTGAAAAGCCACCAGAGCGCTTGATGAGCTTGCTAGCATAGGAAGCAGCAGCCACAACTGAAGGTTCCTCGGTAACCATGGGAACCTGATAGGTAACGCCATCTACTAATACATCTGGGCAAATGGCAAAGGGAAGTGTAAATCGACCAATGACATTTTCAGCCATTTGATTGGCTGTTTCAAGAGTAAGTTGTTGGTCATTATCCAGAAGGTCTTGATTTTCCTGAGACAAAAGAGCATTATTTTTCAAATGCTCTTTGCGTTCTTGCGGTGTCTTCTTGGAAAAACCAGTCCAAGAGAGTTTAGTCATTTTGATTTCCTTTATAGATACGTTGATGTTCAGAGATTTCAGTCAAATGGAAAGGTCCAGTTTGATAAGTAGCGAATTGGGTTGAGCCAGTGTCATCCAATTGAGTCTCTTCATAGAAAAGTTCCTCATAGTCAGCGACGCTCAGGTTATGACGTTGGGCAAAGGTATCTAGACGATCAGAACGAAGCATGTCTTTGTAACCCTCAACCAGACGACCTGAGAAAATTTCAGAGACAGCCCCAGAACCATAAGAAAAGAACCCAATTTTATCTCCAGCTTTAAGATTTTGTGACTGTTCTAATAGAGAAATAAGTCCAAGATAAAGTGATCCTGTGTAGATATTTCCAATTTGTCGACTATAAGTAATGGATGCATCAAAGTTGTTAATGAGTCGCTCTTTATCCTCTACATTTAAATCTTTGGGAATAATCTTATTAAGTCCCTTAAGAGCTAACTTAGGATAGGGGAGGTGAAGACAAAAAGCTGCAAAATTAGCAAAATTGGCTTGATGACGTTCTTGATAAGCTGCCCAAGTTGTCTTCAAACTATCTAGGTATTGTTTGGTTGAATAGATGCCTTGAACAAAAGGCGTTGAACTATAGTTTGGACGCCAGAAGTCCATGACATCGCGGGTTTGTGCCACATTGTCATCAGCAAGCTCTAAAATACGTGGATTCTGGCTGACTAGCATGGCAACAGCACCAGCTCCCTGAGTAGATTCACCTGAAGACCCTACACCATAGCGAGCAATGTCACTTGCGATAACTAGAACCTTGCTATCTGGGTGAGCTGCTACGTGCAATTTAGCGTAGTTAAGACCAGCAGTTGCTGCATAGCAAGCCTCCTTCATTTCAAAAGAACGGGCAAATGGTTGAATGTTGAGAAGACTATGGACATAAACTGCAGCAGCCTTTGATTGGTCAATGGAAGACTCAGTAGCCACGATGACCATATCAATGGCCTTCTTGTCGTCGTCAGTTAAAATGTCAGCGGCTGCGTCAGAGGCAAGTGTCACGATATCTTCTGTAATCGGTGTAATGCTGGTTGCATCAAGCATCAGCCCCTTGCTGAATTTTTCAGGCTCCGCCCCTCGGGCAAGAGCAAGATCCGCCATGTTTAGAACATATTGACTGGTCGCAAAACCAATCTTGTCAATTCCAATAGACATATGATGTTTCCTTTTATTCTTCATTGTAAAGTATCCAGAAGGATACCAATCTATAGTGATTTTACCATAAAAGAGTGCTTTCGCCTTGAAAAAACTTTGATAGTTAGTAATATATTATTTTTGATATGAATTTGATACGAACTAGAGAATTCCACAAGACTTAGTTTGGTAATCACATAGCTTTTAGTTCTCATTTGCATCAGAATAGGGTAAAATTGAAGTGATAAGCAACGTTATTTACAGCTATAATTAGATAAGCAAAATTATTTCTATTAATATGTTGCGAGTATTAAGTGAGACTTTGTTTTCAATGGAATAAAGAGGAAAATCATGACAAAAGCAGACACTATTTTTAAAGAAAATATCACTAAAATCATGGAAGAAGGCGTTTGGTCAGAACAAGCACGTCCCAAATACAAGGATGGCACAACAGCCAATTCCAAATACATTACAGGGTCTTTTGCAGAATATGATTTGAGCAAGGGAGAGTTTCCAATTACGACTCTTCGTCCCATTGCTATCAAATCTGCCATCAAAGAAGTCCTCTGGATTTACCAAGACCAGTCAAATAGCCTAGATGTTCTTGAAGACAAGTATAATGTTCATTATTGGAATGACTGGGAAGTTGAAGGCGTCCCTGCTAATAATGGGGACAAGCGTTCCATCGGTCAGCGTTATGGGGCAGTCGTTAAGAAGCACGATATTATTAATCGTTTGCTGGCGCAGTTAGAGGCCAATCCTTGGAATCGCCGTAATGTGATTTCTCTTTGGGATTACGAGGCCTTCGAGGAGACAGCTGGACTTCAGCCATGTGCCTTCCAGACCATGTTTGATGTTCGTCGTGTGGGTGAGGACATTTATTTGGATGCCACTTTGACGCAGCGCTCTAACGATATGTTGGTAGCCCATCACATCAATGCTATGCAGTATGTGGCTCTTCAGATGATGATTGCCAAGCACTTTGGTTGGAAAGTTGGTAAATTCTTTTATTTCATTAACAACCTCCATATCTATGACAATCAATTTGAGCAAGCTGAGGAACTTCTCAAGCGTCAGCCGTCTGATTGCCAACCACGCTTGGTCCTCAATGTTCCTGATGGAACTAATTTCTTTGATATCAAACCAGAAGATTTTGAATTGGTGGACTATGATCCTGTTAAACCTCAACTCAAATTTGACTTAGCAATTTAATAAATGCTTATGATTTAAGCCCATAAAGAGCTGGCAAAGTTTTTCCAAGCTCTTTTTGTCTTTTTTTGTTAGAATGGATTGTAAACTTAAAAAGAAAAGGAAATACCGTGTCTAAACAAATCATTGCTATTTGGGCGGAAGCTCGTAACCATGTTATTGGGAAGAATCACACCATGCCCTGGCACTTGCCTGCTGAGTTGGCACATTTCAAGAAAAAGACCATGGGTTCAGCAATTCTTATGGGACGTGTGACCTTTGATGGCATGAACCGTCGTTGCCTCCCGGGACGTGAAACCTTGATTCTAACACGAGACAAGGACTTCGACTGTGAGGGTGTAAGGACCGTTACGAGTGTTGAGGAAGCTCTAGCTTGGTTTGAACAGCAAGACAAGGATCTCTATATTGCTGGTGGTGCTGGTGTCTACAAGGCTTTTGATGGACATTATGATGCGCTCATCAAGACAACCATTGAGGCTGATTTAGAGGGAGACACGTATTTTCCACAACTAGATATGACGGCATTTAAAGAGGTATCACGTGACCGCGTGGCCAAGGATGATAAAAATGCCTATGACTTTAGTATAAGTCGCTATGAAAAAGAAGGAGACTAGGTTCATGCAACGTAGTGTTTTTGGATTATTTACTGCATTATTGGGAGTACTTTGTGTGCTTTCCGCGATTCCTGCCTTTCGAAAGAAACGTTATGGGTTAGCAGTTTTTCTCTTTTTAAATGCTTTTACTAACCTTGTCAATACCATTCACGCCTTCTATGGCACCCTATTTTAGAAAAGAGTGAGGAATAAATGGCTGGAAATCGTAATGAAGAAATGGTTTATTGTTCATTTTGTGGCAAAAACCAAGAAGAAGTAAAGAAAATTATCGCCGGCAATGGCGTCTTTATCTGTAACGAATGTGTGGCCTTGTCACAAGAAATCATTCGTGAGGAAATGGCTGAAGAAGTTTTGGCCGACTTGGCTGAAACACCAAAGCCAAAAGAACTTTTAGATATTTTGAACAACTATGTCGTAGGGCAAGATCGTGCCAAACGTGCCTTGGCAGTAGCTGTTTACAACCATTATAAACGTATTAACTTCACAGAAAGTCGTGAAGACAATGATGTGGATTTGCAAAAATCAAATATTCTTATGATTGGACCAACAGGTTCAGGGAAAACTTTCTTGGCTCAAACTTTGGCTCGTAGTTTGAATGTTCCTTTCGCGATTGCGGATGCGACATCATTGACAGAGGCAGGTTATGTGGGTGAGGATGTGGAAAATATCCTCCTCAAACTCATACAAGCGGCAGACTTCAATATTGAACGTGCGGAACGTGGGATTATTTACGTGGATGAGATTGATAAGATTGCCAAAAAAGGTGAGAATGTTTCAATCACTCGTGATGTTTCAGGTGAAGGGGTTCAACAAGCTCTCTTGAAGATTATTGAGGGAACAGTGGCTAGCGTTCCACCTCAAGGTGGTCGTAAACACCCTAACCAAGAGATGATTCAAATTGATACTAAGAATATTCTCTTTATCGTGGGTGGTGCTTTTGATGGTATTGAAGATATCGTTAAGCAACGTCTTGGTGAGAAAATCATTGGATTTGGTCAAAATAATAAGGCAATTGATGATGAGTCATCATACATGCAAGAAATTGTGGCTGAAGATATCCAAAAATTTGGTCTTATCCCTGAATTTATCGGACGTTTGCCAGTTCTTGCGGCCCTTGAACAGTTAACTGTTGATGACTTGGTGCGTATCTTGACAGAACCTAAGAATGCCTTGGTGAAGCAGTATCAAACCCTCTTGTCTTATGATGGGGTTGAACTTGAGTTTGACCAGGAGGCCCTTGAGGCTATTGCAAGTAAGGCTATTGAACGTAAGACTGGTGCGCGTGGGCTTCGCTCTATCATTGAAGAAGTCATGATGGATGTTATGTTTGAAATTCCTAGTCAGGAAGATGTCACTAAGGTTCGTATCACTAAAGAAGCCGTTGATGGGAAAGCTGCTCCAGTATTGGAAACAGCATAAGGAGGACCTATGGCTGAAGAACAAGTCCTAAATACGCACAATGCTGAGATTTTACTCAGTGCGGCAAATAAGAGTCACTACCCACAAGATGACCTCCCTGAAGTTGCCCTAGCAGGACGATCAAATGTCGGTAAGTCAAGCTTTATTAATACACTTCTTGGCCGTAAAAACCTAGCACGTACTTCTGGGAAACCAGGAAAAACACAGTTGCTCAATTTCTACAATATTGACAACAAGTTACGCTTTGTGGATGTTCCAGGTTATGGTTATGCCCGTGTTTCCAAAAAAGAACGTGCCAAATGGGGGAAAATGATTGAGGAGTACCTTGTGACTCGAGATAATCTTCGTGTCGTTGTTAGCTTGGTTGACCTCCGACATGAGCCAACTCAGGACGATATTCAAATGTATGAATTTCTAAAGTACTATGAGATTCCAGTTATTGTTGTAGCGACTAAGGCTGATAAGATTCCTCGTGGAAAATGGAATAAGCACGAATCGATTATTAAGAAAAAACTCAATTTCGACAAAAATGACCATTTCATCGTTTTTTCATCTGTCACACGTGACGGTTATGACGAGGCATGGGATACTATTTTATCTGAATTGTAAGAAGAACTCGGAGAAATCCGAGTTTTTTTCATGCGATAGTTTTTGTCTATCTCTTTGATAGTTTCAACCTATTATCCAAAGGGATTTTATTGTGATAAGCTTGTTTTATCATATCTATTGGAGGAATCTATGGAAAACCATAATTATAAAAATGAGGGTCAGTTCCAACGGAAGATGACCTCACGCCACCTCTTTATGCTCTCGCTAGGTGGTGTTATCGGTACTGGTCTCTTCTTGAGTTCAGGCTATACGATTGCACAAGCTGGTCCCCTTGGTGCGATCCTCTCTTATCTTGTGGGGGCTGTTGTCGTTTACTTGGTTATGCTTTCTTTGGGAGAGTTAGCAGTAGCTATGCCAGTAACGGGATCCTTTCATACCTATGCGACTAAGTTTATTAGTCCGGGAACCGGCTTTACGGTAGCCTGGCTTTATTGGATTTGTTGGACGGATGCCTTGGGAACAGAATTTCTGGGTGCTGCTATGTTGATGCAACGTTGGTTCCCATCAGTTCCGGCTTGGATTTTCGCAGCCTTCTTTGCCTTAGTGATTTTTGGGATTAATGCTTTGAGTGTGAGATCTTTTGCAGAAGCGGAATCCTTCTTCTCGTCAATAAAAGTCATTGCTATTTTGGTTTTCATCATTCTAGGCCTAGGGGCGATGTTTGGTTTGGTGAGTTTTGATGGTCACCATGAGGCTATTATGTTTAAGCACTTGACGGCTAATGGTCTCTTTCCAAATGGTGGTCTTGCCATTGTGTCAGTCATGTTGGCGGTTAATTATGCCTTTTCAGGAACAGAGTTAATCGGTATTGCTGCTGGTGAGACAGATAATCCTAAGGAAGCTGTTCCACGTGCTATTAAAACAACTATTGGACGTTTGGTTATCTTCTTCGTCTTAACTATTGTGGTCTTAGCTTCGCTTCTTCCCATGAAAGAAGCAGGGGTATCCTCAGCTCCTTTCGTTGATGTCTTTGACAAGATGGGGATTCCATTTGCGGCGGACATTATGAACTTTGTTATTTTAACTGCTATCCTTTCTGCTGGGAATTCAGGTCTCTATGCTTCAAGCCGTATGCTTTGGTCTTTGGCCAATGAGGGAATGCTTAATAAAAAATTAGTGAAAATCAATAAGCACGGTGTTCCGATGACAGCCCTGTTGATTTCCATGGCCGGAGCAGTTTTATCGCTCTTTTCAAGTATCTATGCAGCGGATACGGTTTATCTAGCCCTGGTATCAATCGCCGGTTTTGCAGTTGTTGTTGTTTGGCTTTCTATTCCTATCGCACAGATTAATTTCCGAAAACAGTGGAAGCTAGAACATTCCGAAGAAGAACTGGACTACAAGACACCGTTTAATCCAATCCTACCTCTTGTCACAATTGTTCTGTTGGCTATTTCTGTGCTTGGGATTGCTTGGGATAGTTCACAACGTGCGGGACTCTACTTCGGTATTCCTTTCATGATTTTCTGTTACCTTTATCACTACCTTCGCTTTAAAAAATGGTAAGGAGGCTTTTTATGGCAACATTTAAAGATTATTTGGAAAATAATTCTTCCCTCATTCTTCATGGGGCTCTAGGCACAGAGATGGAAGCTCTGGGGTATGATATTTCAGGTAAGCTCTGGTCAGCCAAGTACCTTCTTGAAAAGCCAGAAGTTATTCAAGAAATTCACGAAACCTATGTAGCTGCTGGGGCTGACTTGATTACCACGTCATCTTATCAGGCGACCTTACCTGGCTTGGTAGAGTCAGGACTTACTGAGAAGGCAGCGGAGCAGATTATTGCCCTAACGGTCCAGTTAGCAAAGGCAGCACGTGATAAGGTATGGGCAGCATTAGATGAGACTGAGAAAGCAAAACGACCATATCCTTTGATTTCTGGGGATGTCGGTCCCTACGCAGCTTATTTGGCTAATGGTTCTGAGTATAGTGGTGATTATGGTCAAATGACTATCGAGGAGCTTAAGGATTTTCATCGCCCTAGGATTCAAATTCTCCTAGATCAAGGTGTGGATTTGTTGGCTTTGGAAACCATTCCAAATCGTTTGGAAGCACAAGCCTTGATTGAACTTCTAGCTGAAGAGTTTCCAGAAGCAGAAGCTTATATGAGTTTTACAGTCCAGATTCCAAATGCTATCAGTGATGGGACTTCTCTAGCTGAAATTGCCAAGCTTGTTTCCCAGTCAAATCAAATCTTGGCTGTAGGAATCAACTGTAGTTCACCTCTTCTTTATAACCAAGCTCTAGCTATTCTTAAGAATGCTGGCAAGGCGCTCATTACCTATCCCAATTCAGGTGAAGTTTATGATGGCAACAGTCAGACTTGGAAACCCAAAGATAAGGATGCTCTAACCCTAGTTGAACATAGCAAGGATTGGCATGCTCATTTTGGCGTGAAAATTTTGGGTGGTTGCTGTCGAACACGTCCAAATGATATTAAAGCCTTATATCAAGAGTTTAGAGCCTAGTCAAATTTTTAATTATTTGTTATAATAAGAGGTTGTAAGGCTATTAGCTCTACACACTATTAGTAGAAAATAAAGCCAGCGTTAAGCTGGTTTTTAAAATGAAGAGGAAAACATGACCTACGAACAAGAATTTCTAAAAGACTTTGAAGAATGGGTTGTTACCCAAGTTAAAGTAAACGAAACGGCTTTGGCTGCTAGCAAGAAAATTTGGGAAGAAGATGGCGATGAGCGTGCACGTGATGCAAGTTTTCGTTATGAATCTAAATTGGATGCTTACAATTTCCTAATTAGCAAGTTCGCCAACTATCGTGCAGGTAAAAGTTTCCACGATATGCCAGACGGCCTGTTCGGGGAACGTCACTATTAATAGAAAATGAAAAAGAAAATAACGACCGCATTTTATAGGAAAAAGTCGTCGTTAAAATAGGAGAAAACTAGAAATGGCTAAAGTAAAAAATAAAAAGAAAGCTTTTAAACACCGTTTGAAAAAAAAGGACTTTTCAATAATCTTAAAGCCCCTGTTCCACCAGTTGCGCCTGTTCCACCAGTGCCACCAGTAGCACCACAACCTGTTGCTGAACCTAAGACAGTTGCTAAGGAAGAAGTGGCAACTACAGATCTTAGTCTTGAAGCTTTTGCAGAGCTTCCAGAAGTTGAAGGCCTTCGTTCAAACCTTGTAGAGACCCTTTACAATGAAGGTTTGACGTCAGTAGCGGCTTTTTCTACTGTGACTGAAGAAGAAGTCCTAGCACTTAAAGGGGTAGGACCAGCGACAGTTAAAAAATTAAAAGAAAATGGTGTCAGCTTTAAAGCTTAAGCCTAAAAAGATCCGAGGTAGAGACTTCGGATCTTTATTATTTGGTGACTTTAAGTCCGTTTCGCTCCGAAGGTGCGAAACAAATATACCACCCGCTATGCGGGTGCGCATCGAAGGTTATACCGTCATAACAAAAAAACTC